>NZ_JBFAHK010000014.1:0-249215 GCF_040802095.1 Nonomuraea sp. NPDC050783 | reverse complement strand
CAGCAGCCTGGGCTACCGTAGCCCTGCCGACTACGAGGCCGCCGCAGTGGCCTGACCACCACAACAATGGTGTCCGTCGAAGCGGAGCAAGCTCAGCAGGCGGCCACATGCCCGCTGGCGGGCTCCAACCCGACGTACAACATGCGGCGATCCGCCTTGAGCCCCTGCCGTTCCGCTTCGGCCAGGAAGAGCGATTTCGAGCCCCGGACGGCCGGTTCCGTCGGCAACGCGCGCTGCACCAGCACCCGAGGGGCCGACGAGGCAGGGCCCTCCGGCGCACGAACCGCCGGCCCCTTCCGCATCTGAGAGATGCGACCCGGTGAGACGCCCAGCCGCCCGGCGATCTCCTCCAGGCTCATGCCGGACTCCCGCGCCTCGGCGATGGCCTGCCGCCGCATCTTGGCGGCCTCGGTCACCAGTCCCTGCTCCTCGGCCATGAGTCGGCTGAGGATACGGGCTCGTTCCACGGGATCACTGACCTGCGCGACTTCTCTCAGCGTCCAAGTCCATCCGTGTGCCGCCTCCTCAACGACCGACATGCGGCGCACTTTAGCCCCCTAAATCAGGGTCCTAGAGCAGACCCCACCTACAGGACAAATGGTGCTGCAACACCACCCGTAGGCAGGGGTCTTGCGCGAAGTCCTCAGAAACGAGGGTGGCATCCAGGCAGACACCCCATCGGATACGAGCTCGCCCTGAGTTCGAACCAGTGACCTCTCACTTGCAAGGCACACCACCAGGCGACGGGATCACGGCCGACCCCCGCCCCACCGGGGATTACAATCCCGCGCGATCCCCTCGGATCCAGGGCCGTCCGAGCCGGTTGTCACTCAGTCAGTCATCCGGGATCCGACCTGCGGGCTGGGACTGCTGCCAGACGTCCCGGCCGTTGCTCCACAGCTCGCAGGCGTGGTACGCGAACCGGTCGAACAAACCGTCGTCCTGATACCGCCGCAGGTGCAGCATCGGCGAGTCGTGACCGACGAGCTTCGCCAGATGAGGCGTGACGAGCATCTCCGCGTCGAACCGGAACACGCTCATGGCGATGTGCTCGTCCCCGAACCGGGCTTCGACACCGGGAACGCCGCGTAGCTGCTCGACCTCCGACAACGTGATCCGAATGCGGGTGGAGACGGTCAGCGGGACGTTCTCCACCTCCTCACGGCGGCGCGTGACCTCGCTCTCCGGGTCACCGACGAGGAACCGGACCTTGACGCCCTGCTGGGCCTTCCTCTTGAGCACCTTCGCGAGGTTGGGGTGTTCCAGCCACAGGAAGTAGTTCGTGTAACCGGCGAACACGATCTCGTTGCGCGCCGAATTGATGAGATTGCGCCAGATTGATTTCGGGCAGGCGGAGCGATACGGATAAACAGTCAAGACTTCCTTGTCCGGCCCGGTCTTCACCGTATTGCGAATTGCGTCTGGCCATAGCACGGCTGTCTCAACTCCTAGCGCCTCTGCGGCGGCCCATTGGTGTCGCATGTGCGGAACGCGCGTTTCGTCTTGCAGCCAGCGTTCCACGGTCTTGACGTCCACGCCACAACGATCGGCCAAGCTCTGGTTCGTGACCTGGGCTTTCAGCATGGCGCTGCGTAGGGGGACGTTGGCCACGGTACACCTCGAACGGGGGACGCCAGGGACGTCTGGAGCGTAACGCCATAACGTCCTGGACGTCTTGATAACGCGGTGGGTTTGTCACGCTCAGGTAAGCACGCTGACCCCATGACCACTCCGGTAATTCTCGAAGACCTCCAGGCGGCTTTTCCCGGTTGGTGTATCTGGCGTAGTTCTGCGGGCCGTCTCTGGGCCACCCGGAACGGTCGTCGCCTGTCCCCGCGCGAGATGGATCACGGCCTGTCCCAGACGATCGACGCGGACGACATCGCCCAGCTCGCCGAGCGCCTGAAGGAGCAGGAAGCAGCGGAGCGGACGCTGTGACCGCCTTTTCCAGCAGAATCGGCCGTCGCGCCGAGATCACGGGGATGCTCCACAGCCCGGCATCGACACAAGCGTGGGCCTCCTGTCTCATCGGACGCCACGGGACCGTGACAGCGGAGCTGCGCAACGGCATCCTGGCCCTGCTCGCCCTGGACGGAGCGGCACACGAGATGCCCGGCAACATGAAGCGCTGGGCGGTCCACTGGGATGACCTGCTGATCCAAGATGACGAGACACCACCCCTCCAGCCGTGTGTCGGCTACCGCCTGGGCCTGTCCGACCGGCAAGGAAAAGCCGTCCAGCACGCGGTACGCACCGAACACGAGATCGGCCTGTGCGGCGCGGCGGTGCGCCCCCTGCCGACGCTGGGATGGAGCCTGCCCTTCCTGCCCACGACCACGCGAGCCTGCCCGGCCTGTGTCCGCCTGGTGGAATCCGGAGCAGAGGAAGGAATGGCACCCGCCGCACCGCCTCTACCGTCCCGCTGACCAGGTTGCGTCCCCTCCCACCTCGTACGCCGTCGACTCACCGCGTAGCGGCAGCGGGCCGGGGACGGAGCGCTCCCGCCGGAGGCATGAGGGTTGAAAAGCCCCCCGTTCCTGGTGAGTGGAGCGGCCGGTGCCCATGTGGAGCATCCGAAGGGCCGTGAAGCGGTGGGGGCCGGCGGCGGAATGACGGCAACGGCGCGAAGGTCGGCCACCGAAGGTGTACGGCGGCGCGGCGTCCGCGCGGTGGCACGGCCCGAGCCGCTGCCGCCCGGGACCGGCCCTCTGGCCGCACGCCCGGGCGGCGCGTGGGCGCGGAGCCGTACCACCACACGGACCTCGTGTGCTGCACGCGAAGGGGAACGACCGTCACGGCCCACAACGTACGGCGCGACTTCCGCAAGGTCGTCGAGGCGATGGGGCTCACCGGACGGGAGCGGTCACCGAGACGGTCTACCGGCACCAGATCAGGCCCGTGATCATGCAGGGAGCCACGGCGATAGACATGATCTTCGGGAGTTGGTCACTCACCTAGTCGCCGTTTTCAAGATTGAAGATCAAGAGTTTTCGCAGGTGGGCGGTACTGGGTTCGAACCAGTGACCCCTCGCTTGTAAGGCGAGTGCTCTACCGCTGAGCTAACCGCCCCTGATCGGCACTACACCTTACGACACCAAGGGGGCCGATCGCACATCCACTTTCCAGCCGGGGCCCAGTTCCGGGTGGCCGGCGGCGCGCCAGCCGAGCAGGGCGGCGCCGAGCATGCCGGCGTCCATTCCCAGGGCGGCCGGGATCAGTGGCGGGGCGTCGCGGAAGGCCAGGCGCTTGACCAGGCGCGTGCGGACGGGGTCGAACAGGGCCGGGCCGGCTTCGGCGAGGCCGCCGCCCAGGACGATGACCGAGGGGTCCAGGAGCAGCGTGTACGTGGCCAGGGCCAGCGACAGCGCCTCAACGGCCTCGTCCCAGACCTCGATGGCGATCGGGTCGTCGGAGGTGACGACCTGCTCGGCCCTGACACCCTCGACGCCGGCCCGCTGGCTGTAGCGGCGGCCCACCGAGGCGGCCGAGGCGTACGTCTCCAGGCAGCCGAACTGGCCGCAGGCGCACTGCTCGCCATCCGGGAAGACCGGGGTGTGGCCGATCTCGCCCGCCCAGCCCGCGGAGCCGCCGTACGGCTCGCCGCGGATGATGGAGGCGCCGGCGATGCCGGTGCCGATGGGCAGGAAGAGGAAGTCGGACACGCCGCGGCCGGCGCCCAGGATGCTCTCGGCGAGGCCGCCCGTGCGGACGTCGTGGCCCAGCATGACCGGGATGTCCAGGGTGGTGAACGCCGAGGCGGGGACGTCGCGCCAACCGAGGTTGGCCGCGTAGAGGGCGGCGTTGTCGGAGACCAGGCCGGGGACGGCCAGGCCCACGCCCGCCGGGTCGCCGTCGCCCGCGGCGGCGAGGTGGCCGATGAAGTCGGAGATGGCGGCCACGACCGCTTCGGGGCCCTCGGCCCGCGGGGTGGGGCGGCGCTCGCTCAGCAGCACCTTGCCGGAGTCGCTGACCAGGCCGCCCTTCATGGACGTGCCACCGACGTCGAGTGCGACGACGAACGACGAACGACCGGGCGGACGACGGCTCGACGTACTGCTCAATGCGGACACGGAAGGAGACGATAGCGCAGCTCAGCCGATGTCTGGAAAGGGCCTCCGCCCGGGATGGCCGTTCCCGGGGCTTCCCGGTCGTCGTGGGCAGCCGTCACCGCCCAGGGGCGATGGCCCCACGCCGCGCAGGCCGAGTGCCGGGCTCAGGCGCGGCCGAGGACGCGGTTGAGTGCCGCCTCGACCTCCGCCGCCAGCCCCGGCGGCGTCTGCACGGACGAGCAGGCGAGCGCCTCGTCCGCCGCCCGCGCCAGCCACACGGCCCCGCAGGAGCGGCACTCCACCTCGCCCAGGCGGCAGATCAGCGCCGTGGACCCGCAGGTGCCGCAGCTGTCGAGATCGAGGTCGTGCAGGCGCTGACAGTCCGGGCAGATCAGCACCTGGGCCTCGTGGCGCACCCCGCGCTGCCACGGGCTCGCGCCACGGACCGGGTCCGTCTGCCGGGCCCCGCAGCGGTAGCAGGGCATCGTTCCCTCCGAAGTCTGTGCCGGTGTCAGTGAATGACGGCGAGCGCCTTGACGTAGTCGGCGACGTCGCGCGCGGAGGAGATCGGATTGACCACCGACCACCGGATCACGCCCTCGCCGTCGATGACGAAGGTCCCTCTCAGTGCGAGCCCCTTCGCCTCATCGAACACACCGTACGCCTGAGCGACCTGTCCGTGTGGCCAGAAATCAGAGAGCAACGAAAAGGTGTAACCCTCGCGATCCGCCCAGGCGCGGTGGGCGAAGACGGAGTCCACCGAAACCGTCAGCAGCCGGACGTCGTCGCCGAGAGGGGTGTCGCGCAGCGCGTCGAGCTCGCCGCCGCAGATGCCGCTGAAGGCGAGCGGATAGAAGACCAGCACGACCCTTCCGCCCCTGAGCCGGGACAGGCGCACCGGGGCGCCGTGCTGGTCCTGTAGCTCGAAGTCCGGAGCCGGGGCGCCGACCTCGGCAGGATGTGCGTTCACGCCTTCATCCTGCCGCATGCCGGGCGCCGGAGCTCCCCGTGTGGCAGTCTTCGTGGCAGTCTCCGGCGGGCTCCTACCGTCGGCCCTTGGGCGTCACGAGCCGGGTCCCCGACCAGTCGGGGGCTGCGGAGATGCTGCTGGTCTGCGAGAGACCCGCGGTGGCGGCGTCCTCACCGATGTCACTCGGCTCCACGTGGCCCTCGCGCCCGGCCTTGGGGGTGAGCAGCCAGATCTGGCCACCCTCGGCGAGTGCACGCATGGCGCTGGTCAGCGTGTCGAACAGGTCGCCGTCGCCGTCGCGCCACCACAGCAGCACCACGTCGACGACCTCGTCGCTCTCCTCGTCCAGCAGCTCGGTGCCGGTCAGGTTCTCGATGGAGTCGCGAAGATCGTCGTCGACGTCCTCGTCCCAGCCGATCTCCTGCACCACCTGACCCGGCTTGAGGCCGAGTCGTTCGGCCAGGCCGCGCTCGCCCTGCGCCTGACCCGCGGTCGCGCTCACGTTTATCCCTCCTGCTTGAGTGGCCCCGCTTATGCGGTTTATCGCTTCGGCACAGTCCACACGCTGTGACCCTCGGTCGTCAACGGTCGCCACGGGTACGGCCGTACTCGGTCAGAATCAATCCGACAAGAACGACAGGCGAACCTGGCGTTGCGTGTTGTCGACATTGAGGTCCACAACGGCGATGGACTGCCACGTGCCCAGCGCCAGCCGCCCGCCGAGCACCGGAACGGTGGCGTACGGCGGGATCAGCGCGGGCATGACGTGCGATCTGCCGTGGCCGCGCGAACCGTGGCGATGGCGCCACCGGTCGTCGGCCGGCAGCAGCTCGCGCAACGCGGCCAGCAGGTCGTCGTCGCTGCCGGAGCCCAGCTCCAGCAGGGCGACGCCGGCGGTGGCGTGCGGCACGAATATATGCAGCAAGCCGTCTTCACCCTGACCGCGTACGAACTCGGCGCATTCGTCGGTGATGTCGTGCACGGTCTCACGTGAACCCGTGGCCACGGAGATGATTTCTGATCTCACGAAGTAATCTTACTGAGGCGCGACGCCGGCACCCTGGCCGCGAACTCCGGCCCGGTACGCCCGCCGCCGGGCCACATCGTGCTGGGGGGCCCGCAGCGCGAGCCCTGGACCTCTGCGATGACGCCGCTCCCGTCCCTTTCTCCGCCGGTATTCCTGTCGTACCAGGAGACGGTCTCCTGCCGTCGCATTCATACCTCCCACATTGGTACGTAGAAAGCCGGACGAAAAGACCAGATCCCGAGATCGGACGATTTTTACCTCCCCCTCATGGGGGAGGACCCGGCATGGCCGGAACGTTACGCTGCGCGGGTGTGGGGTTTCGGGCTGCGCGGGCGGATGGCGGCCTCGTACGTGCTGGTCACGACCACCGCCGTGCTCCTGGTCGAGGCCGTCATCGCGGCGACGTTCCTGATCCCGCAGGCCAACGCCTCCGATCTGGCGTCGGCCTTGCAGGAGCAGGCCGCCGGCGACACGAAGGTGCTGAGCCTGGAGGTGGCCAGGCTGGCGGCGGCCGATCCCGGCCGCGGCGACCGCGAGCTGCTGCGCGAGGCGGCGGCGGGGGCCGCGGGCCGCACGGTCGCGGGCGGGGCCCGGCCGCACGCCGAGCCGGGCTTCGCGGTGGTGGAGACGATCGTCGACATGGACGGCGTGATCGTGGCCAGCTCCGCCCCCGGCGTCTACCGGCCGGGCACCACCCTGGAGCTCCCGCTGCCGGCCGGCGCCGTTCGCGGCCGCCCGGCCCGGCCGCCCATGGGAGCCCTGGAGCCGGAGCTCCGGCTGGAGCTGCCGATGCCGATCCGCGAGGGCGGGGGCAACGGTCCCACCAGGGCCGGACCGGCGATCTGGCACTTCAGCCCGATCCTGGTCAAGGACGCGGGCGAGCCGGGCGGGTTCGGGGCGATCGGGTTCGTGCACGCGCAGGCCCCGGCCGACGCCGCCGTGACGGACCTGCCCGACCTCACGCCCATGGTCGTCCTGACGCTGGTGGTGCTGGCGCTGGTGGTGCCGGTGGGGCTGGTGTTCGGGCTGCTGAGCACGCGGCGGCTGATCGGCAGGGTGCGCCGGCTGGCCGGCGTCACGACGGCGGTGGCGGCGGGCGACTTCCGGCCCCGGGTGCGGGTGTCGGGATCGGACGAGGTGAGCACGCTGGAGCACTCGTTCAACGTCATGACCGACCGGCTGGGCGCGGCGGTCGAGTCGGCGAGCCTCATCGCGCGTACCGAGGCCAGGCAGGCCGAGCGCGGCCGGATCGCCAGGGAGCTGCACGATTCCATCTCCCAGGACCTGTTCTCGCTGAGCCTGCTGGCGGCGGGCATGCGCCGGGCGGCGCCGGCGGAGCTGCGCGGGCAGGCGGAGGCGATGGAACGCACGTCGGCGCGGGCGATGCGCGAGATGCAGGCGCTGCTGCTGGAGCTGCGGCCGGTGGCGCTGGAGGACGCGGGGCTGGTGCCGGCGCTGGAGGAGCTGTGCCGGGCGTACGAGACCCGGCTCGGCGTCCGGGTCGAGGCGGCGCTGGAGGAGGTCGCGCTGGAGGCGGCGGCCGAGCACGCGGTGCTGCGGCTGGTCCAGGAGGCGCTGGGCAACGCGGTCAAGCACGCCGCCCCGACCACGGTGTCCGTACGGCTCGGCCGCGGCGCGGACGGCGGGGTCACCGTCTCGGTCTCCGACGACGGGACCGGCTTCGACCCGGCGGGCGTGGCCGGGCGGCACGGCATGGGGCTGGCGCTGATGCGCGAGCGCGTGGCGGAGCTGGGCGGCCGGCTCAGCATCGACAGCGGCGAGGGCGGGACGATCGTGACGGCGAGGTTGACGTGACGGCGAGGCCGGCGTGACGGCGGGACGATCCGACGGTGGGGCCGGCGGGACGGCAGGACGATCCGGTGGCGGAGCCGGCGGGACGGCGGGACGATCCGGTGGCGGAGGTGGGGCGGCCATCCGGGTGCTGATCGTGGACGATCACGAGGTCGTGCGGCAGGGGCTGCGCTTCGTGCTGGAGCAGGAGGACGGGATCGAGGTCGCGGGCGAGGCCGGCGACGGCGCCGCCGCCCTGCGGGCCGTACGGGCCCTGAGGCCGGACGTGATGCTCCTCGACCTCGTCATGCCCGGCACGGACGGCCTGCAGGTGCTGCAGGCCCTCAGGGAGGCGGGCGCCGACGGAGCCGGCGGTGACAGGACCGGCGATGACGAGGCCGGCGGCGACGGCGGGGAGCGGCCGGCCGTCATCGTGCTGACCTCCTTCCAGGACGAGGACCGCGTGGTGGAGGCGGTCCGCCTGGGCGCCCTGTCGTACCTGTCGAAGACGAGCGCCGTGGACCGGGTGGTCGAGGCGGTCAGGGCGGCCGCGCGGGGCGGCAGCGTGCTGGAGCCGGGGATCGCGGCGCTGCTGGTCAGGCAGGTACGGCGGGCCGAGCGCCCGCGCCCGCTCGACACGCTGACCCCCCGGGAGCGGGATGTGCTGTCGGCGCTGGCCCGGGGCCGCTCCAACGCCGAGATCGCCCGGGACCTGCGCATGGGCAGGGAGACGGTCAAGTCACATGTCAGCAGCATCCTGGCCAAACTGGGGGTGTCCGACCGCACCCAGGCCGCCATCTACGCCCTCCAGCAGGGCCTCGTCCCGCTGGAGGAGGCCCTGTAGCAGCTCGGTAGCAGCCCGGTAGCGGACCTGTGGCAGCTTTGCAGCCGGGCCCCTCGACCGGCGCGGCGGGCCCTGTACGGACTCCTCCAGGGACGGCCGCTAGACTCGGCCGGCGCCGGTCCCGCCCGACCCCCGCCCGCCCTCCGCCCGGCCCCGCGCGGCAGCGGCGGCGGCACGCGGCAGAGGTCGGACATTCGGGGGAAATTTCGTCCATTTTCCTGTCTTGTTAAAATGGTCGCGGGCTGTAACCTGTGATGGCGATTCGTCCTACCATCGGTGGTCTAGGCCATCGGAGACGGCCCTGCCAGCAGGGACACTCTGGTTACCGGCCAGTAGAGATGCGTTTTCTACGGCTAGCGACCAGGATGGAAGACGACCCAGACCAGACATCAGTCATTCTCGGAAGGCGAGACCCAGTGGCTTCCGGACGCCAGCGATTCTCGATCATCAGCGACGGCCTACCCAGCCAGCTGCCTGATGTCGACCCCAGTGAGACCAACGAGTGGCTCGAGTCTCTCGACAACGTCGTCAAGACCGAAGGCCGCACCAGAGCCCGCTACCTGATGCTGCGCATGCTGGAGCGGGCCCGCGAGCACCAGGTCGGCGTGCCGGGCCTGCGCAGCACCGACTACATCAACACGATCCCGCCGGAGCGCGAGCCCTGGTTCCCGGGTGACGAGCACGTCGAGCGCCGCATCCGCGCCTACATCCGCTGGAACGCCGCGGTCATGGTGTCCCGGGCCAACGCCCGCACCAACGTGGGCGGCCACATCGCCACCTACGCCTCCGCCGCGTCGCTCTACGAGGTGGGCTTCAACCACTTCTTCCGGGGCAAGGACCACGGCGAGTCGGGCGACCAGGTCTTCTTCCAGGGGCACGCCGCGCCGGGCATCTACGCCCGCGCCTTCCTCGAAGGCCGGCTCAACGAGTCCCAGCTCGACGCGTTCCGCCAGGAGCTGTCCCACGGCTTCCGCGGCCTGCCGTCCTACCCGCACCCGCGGCTCATGCCCGACTTCTGGGAGTTCCCGACGGTCTCCATGGGTCTGGGCCCGATCGGCGCGATCTACCAGGCGCGGTTCAACCGCTACCTGCTCAACCGCCAGATCAAGGACACCAGCCGCAGCCACGTATGGGCCTTCCTCGGCGACGGCGAGATGGACGAGCCCGAGTCGCTCGGCGCGATCGGCCTGGCCGCCCGCGAGGAGCTCGACAACCTCACGTTCGTCATCAACTGCAACCTGCAGCGGCTCGACGGCCCGGTACGCGGCAACGGCAAGATCATCCAGGAGCTGGAGTCGTACTTCCGCGGCGCCGGCTGGAACGTGATCAAGGTCGTGTGGGGCCGCGACTGGGACCCGCTGCTCGCCGCCGACGTCGACGGCGTGCTGGTCAACCAGATGAACACCACCCCCGACGGCCAGTTCCAGACCTACTCGGTCGAGTCGGGCGCCTACATCCGCGACAACTTCTTCGGCTCCGACCCGCGCCTGCGCAAGATGGTCGAGCACCTGTCCGACGACGACATCCGCAAGCTGTCGCGCGGCGGCCACGACTACCGCAAGGTCTACGCGGCCTTCAAGGCGGCCCGCGAGCACGTCGGCCAGCCGACGGTGATCCTCGCCCAGACCATCAAGGGCTGGACCCTGGGCAAGGACTTCGAGGCGCGCAACGCCACCCACCAGATGAAGAAGCTCACCAAGGCCGAGCTCAAGGAGTTCCGCGACCGGCTCTACCTGCCGATCCCCGACTCCGCGCTGGAAGGCGAGCTGCCGCCCTACTTCCACCCGGGCGAGAACGACCCCGAGATCCAGTACATGAAGGAGCGCCGCGCGGCGCTCGGCGGCGTGCTGCCCAAGCGGGTCCTGCGCGCCAAGCCGATCAAGCTGCCGGGCGACGAGGTCTACAAGACCTTCGGCAAGGGCTCCGGCAAGCAGCAGGTCGCCACGACGATGGCGTTCGTGCGGCTGCTGAAGGACCTCATGCGCGACAAGGAGATCGGCCACCGGTTCGTGCCGATCATCCCCGACGAGGCGCGCACGTTCGGCATGGACGCCATGTTCCCGTCGGCGAAGATCTACTCGCCGCACGGCCAGACGTACGAGGCCGTGGACCGGGAGCTGCTGCTGTCGTACAAGGAGGCCGTGCAGGGCCAGATCCTGCACGAGGGCATCAGCGAGTCGGGCTCGATGGCCTCGGCGATCGCCGCCGGCACCGCGTACGCCACGCACGGCGAGCACATGATCCCGATCTACATCTTCTACTCGATGTTCGGCTGGCAGCGCACCGGCGACCAGATGTGGCAGATGGGCGACCAGATGGGCCGCGGCTTCCTGCTCGGCGCCACGGCCGGCCGCACCACGCTCAACGGCGAGGGCCTGCAGCACGAGGACGGCCACACGCCGCTCATCGCCTCCACCAACCCGGCCGCGGTCTCCTACGACCCGTCCTGGGCGTTCGAGGTGGCCCACATCGTCAAGGACGGCCTCCGGCGCATGTACGGCGACCAGCCGGAGGACATCTTCTACTACCTGACCGTCTACAACGAGCCCTACCTGCAGCCCGCCGAGCCGGCCGGCCTCGACGTGCAGGGGCTGCTCAAGGGCCTCTACAAGTTCGCCGACGGGCCGCAGACGCAGGGCCCGAAGGCCAACATCCTGGTCTCGGGCGTGGCGGGCCCGTGGGCGATGGAGGCGCAGCGGATCCTCGCCGAGGACTGGGGCGTGTCGGCCGACGTGTGGTCGGCCACGTCGTGGTCCGAGCTGCGCCGCGAGGCCCTGGCCTGCGAGGAGCACAACCTGCTCAACCCCGAGGCCGAGCAGCGCGTCCCGTACGTCACGCAGGTGCTGTCGGGGGCCCAGGGGCCGTTCGTGGGCGTCAGCGACTACATGAAGGCCGTCCAGGACCAGATCGCGCAGTGGGTGCCGGGTGACTGGTCCTCGCTGGGCACCGACGGGTTCGGCCTGTCCGACACGCGCTCGGCGCTGCGCCGCCACTTCCACGTGGACGCGGCCTCGATCACGCTGGCGGTGCTGACCCAGCTCGTCCGGCGCAAGGAGCTCGACGGCGAGGTGCTGCGGGAGGCCATCGCCCGCTACCACCTCAAGAACGGCGTCACCGAGGCCGGCGGCGCGGAGAGCAACGACACGCAGTCGATGGGCGTCTGATCTCATCCATGAAGGGCGCTCCCGCGAATGTTCTCGCGGGAGCGCCCTCGTGTGCGGGGGGCGGGTGAGGCGGCACGTCAGGAGGGGTACGGGCCGCCTCACCCACATTTGGTGCGCAGCCGCGTATTGTGGGCACTCTTCCCCCCGAGTAGACCGAGGGGAAGTTGTGCTATGCGACGCGTCCTAGCCGCCGCGCTGCTCGTCGGGGCCGCAGGCTGTTCCACCGTTCCCGCCGAACCGGCCACCGGGTCCGCGCCGGCCGCGCCGTCCGCCGGAGAGCAGGCCAGGGGCGCCGACCAGGTCGAGTGGGGCCCGTGCACCGACATCAAGCGCCCGGACGGCGAGCCGCCGGCCCGCCAGGACGCCTCGGTGCGGTGCGGGAAGCTCGCGGTGCCGCTCGACTACGCCAAGCCGGACGGCGAGCGCATCGAGCTGGCGCTCATCAAGCTCCCGGCCACCGGCAAGGCGCGCAAGCTCGGCTCGATGGTCTTCAACTTCGGCGGCCCCGGAGCCTCAGGCGTGGACACCCTGGACCAGGCGGCCAGGGCGCTCACCGCGCTGCGCACCCGCTACGACCTGGTCAGCTTCGACCCGCGCGGCGTCGAGCGCAGCTCCGGGGTGCGCTGCGGCAGCGGCGCCGAGATGGACCGCTTCACCGCCCTGGACACCCTGCCGCCCGACGACGAGACGCACCGCGAGAGCGAGCGGATGAACAAGCAGTTCGCCGCGCTGTGCCAGAAGAACGCCGGCAAGGTCCTGCCGTACGTCGGCACCGTGAACGCCGCCCGCGACATGGACCGCATCCGCGCCGCCGTCGGCGACCCGAAGCTCAACTACGTCGGCATGTCGTACGGCACCCAGCTCGGCGCCGTCTACGCCACGCTGTTCCCCAGGAACGTGGGCCGGATGGTGCTGGACGCGCCGCTGGACCCGACGGTGAGCTTCGAGCAGCGCACGCTGGCCCAGACGCGCGGCTTCCAGCACGCCTACGAGAGCTTCCTCAAGTCCTGCGTCAAGGACGGCAAGTGCGCGGTCGGCAAGGACGCGGCCACGGCCGACGCCAACGTCGAGAACCTGATGAACGAGCTGACCGCCAAGCCGCTCAAGGTCGGCAACCGCGAGCTCACGCAGGGGCTGGCCTCCACGGGCGTGGCGGCGGCGCTGTACTCGGAGCTGACCTGGCCGTTCCTGGAGCAGGCGCTGGGCGACGCGCTCAAGGGGCACGGCGAGGCGCTGCTGTACCTGGCCGACTCCTACACCGGGCGGGCCGAGGACGGCACGTACTCGACCCAGATGACCAGCTTCCCCGCGATCACCTGCGTGGACACCGCCGAGCGGCCGAGCGAGGCCGAGCTGCGGCGTACCGAGGAGCAGTCGTTGAAGATCTCGCCGCTGTTCGGCAGCGAGGGCTCGGGCGGGCTGTGCCGGGTGTGGCCGGCCAAGGGCAGCGACCAGGCGCGGCGCGTGAACGCGACCGGCTCCGCGCCGATCGTGGTGGTCGGCGGCAAGGGTGACCCGGCCACGCCGTACGAGTGGGCGCCCAAGCTGACGGCCCAGCTCAGGACCGCGACGCTGGTGACGTACGAGGGCGAGGGGCACGGCGCGTACCTGTCGGGCAGCAAGTGCGTCCAGGGGCTGGTGGACGGCTACCTCATCGAGGGCAAGGTGCCGCGGAAGGGCGCCACCTGCCCGGCCGCCTGAGCCGTTCCGGGGGCGCCTAAGCTGTGCCGGATGGATGACGAACTGGTGGACGGCGGGCCGGCGGATCACGGGCCGATAGGTTCCGGGCCGATGGGTTACGGGCCGGTGGATTACGGGCCGCACATCGAGCGGGAGACCGAGCGCCTCGCCGGGCTGGCGGGCGACCTGTCGGTGCCGGTGCCGTCCTGCCCGGGATGGACGATGGCCGAGCTGGTCACGCACGTCGGCCAGACGCACCGGTGGGCGGTGCACATGGTGCGTAACCGGGTGCAGGAGCGGCTGTGGTCGCGCCAGGTGCCCAGCGGGCTGCCCGAGGGGCGCGCCGGCGACGCGGAGTGGCTGCGCGCCGGGGCGGCCGAGCTGGTGCGCACCCTGCGCGAGACCGATCCCGGCATGGAGGTGTGGACCTGGGGCCCGGACCGGCGGGCGGCCTGGTGGCCGCGGCGGATGGTGTTCGAGCTGGTGGTCCACCGGGCCGACGCCGAGCTGGCGCTGGGCATCGACCCGGTGATCCCGGCGGCGCTCGCCGCGGACGGCGTCGAGGAGTTCCTGCACAACCTCCCGTCCGCGACCTGGGTCACCCGCTCGCTGGCGGAGCTGGGCATGGAGGGGGCCACGATCCACCTCCACGCCACCGACGCCACCACCGGCACCACTGGCGCCGGTGAATGGACGATCACGCAGGGCCCCGCCGGGAGGATCACGTGGGCGCGTGGCCACGCCAAGGGCGACCTCGCCGTGCGAGGGCCGGTGGCGGACCTGCTCCTGCTGCTCTACGGCCGGCGCTCGCCGGACACGCTCACGGTCTTCGGCGACCGGGACCTGCTCGCCCGCTGGCTGGCCGCCGCCGCCTTCTGACCGGTTCTTCCTGGCCGGATCTTTCTGGCTGAATCTTTCTGGCTGGATCTTTCTGGCCGGGATGAAGCCAAGGCCCTGGACGCGCCGCCGCTCGGCGATCGGCGGCGTGTCCAGGGCAGGAGGTGAACCGCTCCGCGCCCGCCGCTCCGGAGTGTGAGCCCTGGGAGCGGGCGGCGCGGGCGGCCCGTGGGGGCCGGGGTCTGCGGGGAAGGCGCTTCTCCCGGCCCGCGCACGGGGCATCACCTGCGGTGGAAGACCCCGAAGAGGCTGCCGGAGACGTCGTGGATGTAGGCGAAGTCGGTGCCGGCCCCGTCGTCGATGACCTTGGTGACCACCTTGCCGCCGAGCGCCTCGCTCCTGGCGCAGGTCTCCTCGACGTCGGCCACCTGGACGTGGAAGACCGCGTGGCCGGGGAACTCGCCCTTG
The DNA here is from genome assembly GCF_040802095.1 of Nonomuraea sp. NPDC050783. NCBI lineage: Bacteria > Bacillati > Actinomycetota > Actinomycetes > Streptosporangiales > Streptosporangiaceae > Nonomuraea > Nonomuraea sp. NPDC050783. The sequence goes on along the minus strand of NZ_JBFAHK010000014.1, from coordinate 234,385 downwards.
GTGTTGAAGAGGCCGCCGGCCGGCTGCTCGCCACCCGGGTAGCCGATCATGCGGTAGTCGATCGGGCCGTCGTCACGGGTGAACGTCCAGCCGAACAGGCCACCGTAGAACCGCTGGGCACCCTCGGGGTCGTCGGTCGCGACCTCGAACCAGGTCACCGTGTTGTCCATCGTCGTCTCCTCGTTTCTCGAACAGGACAACGATCTGACGCGGAAGCGACAACCCTATGTCGGTGTTTCCGCTTGACTTTTCGAACATACATCTAGTCGAGAACCGTTCCGTGCACGATCAGCTCGGGAATGTCGGGCGCGAAGCCCTCCAGCGGCCGGTCGGGGCAGCGCTCGGCGGTCAGGCCGGCGGCCTCGATGCGGTCGAGGCGGAAGACCCGCACGTCGTCGCGGAGCCGGCACCAGCCCACGAGATACCAGAACCCGCCGCGCCCGCCGAGGAACAGCCCCGGCTCGACGTCGCGCGCGGTGAGGGCGCCCTTGGCGTCGGCGTACTCCAGCCGGAGCACGCGCCGGCGCAGCAGCGCCTCCTCGATGGCGCGCGAGACCCGCTCGGAGCCGGGCGGCCTGACCTCGCCGCCGCCCTCGCCAGGCTCGCGCACGAGCCGCACCCGCCGGGCCAGCTCCCTGGCCGCCTCGCCCTCCGGGCCCGGCATGGCGGCGACCACCTTGCGCAGCGCGCTGCGCGCGTGGCGGGCGAACGGCTGGTCGCCGGCCCGGCTGAGCGCCACCGCGATGGCCACGGTCTCGGCCGGGCTGAAGTTGAGCGGGGGCAGGGACATCTTCTTGTCGATGGCGTAGCCGCCCCTGCGGCCCGTCTCGGCGTATATGGGGACACCCGACTCCTGGAGCGCGGTGATGTCGCGCTCGATCGTGCGCACGCTCACCTCGAACCGCTCGGCGAGCTCGCGGGCGGATCGGCGGCGGGGCGAGATGGCGCGCAGGTCCTCGACGAGCGCGTAGAGCCGGTCGGTACGGTTCACAGCCGTGACGCTACGCGCCACCACCGACAATCGCGGCACGCCGGCCGCCACCGCCAGATCCCCCTTCCTCTTCCGCCACATGACTGTTACCTCGCTGGCCACATCCGCGGCCCTCCGGGCGGCCTTCTCCCGGCGGCCGGCTTTCCCTCCGCGCAAAACCCCGCCGCCTTTTCGCCGCCCCACCCGTCCGTGGCCGCGGAGTGACACCCCTATGACCAGGAGTTACAGATCGTGCACGCACGGTAGTAGCGTTCAGGGCATGCGCGCACGAACGACGATCACCCCCCTCGTCACCGCTTGCGGCGCGGTGCTCGCGCCGGCCTCCCCCTCGGTCGCGAAGGAATGGACATACCGGACGGGCTCCTACAACCGCACCGTGACCTGCTGAGCCGGCCGGTCAGCTCCGGGTCCAGTCGAGCAGCCGGTCCAGCGGCCAGGTGTTGACCACGCGCTCCGCCTCGATCCCGCACCGCGCCGCCCGCTCGCAGCCGTACCGCTGCCAGTCGAGCTGGCCGGGCGCGTGCGCGTCGGAGTCGATCGCGAACACGCAGCCCATCTCGTACGCCAGCCGCATCAGCCGCTTGGGCGGGTCGAGCCGGTCGGGCCGGGAGTTGATCTCGACCGCCACCCCGAACCTCCGGCACGCCTCGAAGACCAGCTCCGCCTCGAACTCCGACTCGGGCCGCCTGGCCCCTCGCTTGCCGCCGCCCTGGACCACCCGCCCCGTGCAGTGCCCGAGCACGTCCACGCGCGGGTCGGCGATGGCGGTGACCATGCGGCGGGTCATGGTCTCGCCGTCCATGCGCAGCTCGGAGTGGACGCTGGCGACCACCACGTCGAGCCGTTCCAGCAGCTCGGGATCCTGGTCGAGCGAGCCGTCGCGGTTGATGTCCACCTCGATGCCGGTGAGGACGCGGAACGGCGCCAGCCGCTCGTTGAGCCCGGCCACCACGTCGAGCTGGCGCCTGAGCCGGTCGGCCGACAGCCCGTGGGCGACGGTCAGGCGCGGCGAGTGGTCGGTCAGCGCCCAGTACTCGTGCCCGAGCGCCCGCGCCGCCTCGGCCATCTCCTCGATCGGCGAGCCGCCGTCCGACCAGTCGGAGTGGCTGTGCAGGTCGCCTTTGAGCGCGGCGCGCAGCTCGGCGGTCCCGGCGTCCAGCTCCACCCCTTCGGTGGCCCGCATACGTCGCAGATATGTCGGAACCTGGCCATCGAGACTTTCGTTCACCACAAGGGCGGTGACCTTGCCGATGCCCGGCAGGTCGCCGAGGCGGCCGTCGCGGGCCAGCCGGGCGAGCTCGTCCTCGGGCAGCTCGGCGACGACCGCGGCGGCGCGGCGGAAGGCACGCACCCGGTACGTCGGCTCGCCGGCGCGCTCCAGCAGGAAGGCGATCTCGCGCAGCGCCTCGACCGGGTTCATGCCTTCCTCCTACCCCGACACGCCGTGCGAGCAGCGCTGACGGATTGAACACGGACGACGGCCACCGATAGGCTGATCGGCCTCTGAAAGCAGGAGCTAGATGGCAAAACCGCCCCAAAACCAGTCGAAGCCGCCCCAGGGTCGTAAGTCGTCCAAGGCTATCCAATTGACCGTTCTCGGCGTCCTCTCGGTGATGCTCGTCGGCTACTGCGCCGCCACGGCGGACGACGACGACGTCACCGCCGACTGCGTGGTCCAGCTCGACGACGGCACCTACCAGGTCGTGGACGACGACTACTGCGACGACGACGGCAACGGCAGCGGCCACTCCACGCACTACTACGGCGGCTCGCGCGGGGCGTACATGTGGTACTACGGCGGCCGCAGGGTCGGCAACAAGATCCAGGGCGGCACCACCATCCGGCCCTCCAACACCGACGTCACCTCCCGCAGCGGCAAGTCCATCCAGCGGGGCGGGTTCGGCAAGAGCTGGGGCGGCGGGAGCTGAGACGTGCGCCGCGAACATGGCACTCCCAGGGACGGCTGGGAGAAGACGATCGAGGGGCAGGGCCTGGCCTACCACCGCGCCGCCCACCCCGCGGGCCTCGGCAGGCCCTACTGGGACGAGTCGGTGCACTACGTCTTCTCGATGGAGGAGATCGAGGCGCTGGAGGAGCAGGTCGAGGAGCTGCACGGCATGTGCCTGCGCGCCGTCGAGCACGTGGTGACGACCGGCCGCTTCGCCGACTTCGCCGTCCCCGAGTGGGCGTGGGAGGAGGTCGCCCGCTCGTGGGAGCGGCGCGACCCGCACCTGTACGGCCGCTTCGACCTGCGCTACGACGGCACCGGCCCGGCCAGGCTGCTGGAGTACAACGCCGACACGCCCACCTCGCTGGTGGAGTCGTCGGTGGTGCAGTGGTTCTGGCTGCAGGACCGCCACCCCGGCGACGACCAGTGGAACTCGCTGCACGAGCGGCTCATCGACCGCTGGCGCGAGCTGCGGCTGCCGCCGGGCCCGCTGCACTTCGCCTTCACCAACGCCGACGAGACCGGCGAGGAGGCCATGACGGTGGCCTACCTCCAGGAGACCGCCGAGCAGGCGGGCCTGCGCACGATCTCGGTCGCCATGGAGGACATCGGCTGGGACGAGCTCAACCGCCGCTTCGTGGACGCCGGTGACGAGGTGATCCGCGCGGCGTTCAAGCTGTACCCGTGGGAGTGGATGCTCTCGGACGACTTCGGCCGGCACGCCGTGCGCCACGCGACCTGGATCGAGCCGCTGTGGAAGTCGCTGCTGTCGAACAAGGCGCTGCTCGCGGTGTTGTGGGAGCTCTATCCCGGGCATCCCTCGCTGCTGCCCGCCTACCTCGACGGGCCGCGCGAGCTGACCTCCTACATCGCCAAGCCGCTGCTCGGCAGGGAGGGCGCCTCCATGCGGATCGTCACCCCGGAGGGCACGCTGGAGACGCCCGGCGGGTACGGCCGCGAGGGCTACGTCCACCAGGGCTTCGAGGCGCTGCCGGACTTCGAGGGCCAGCGGCCGGTGCTCGGGGCCTGGATGGTCGCCGACGAGGCCGCCGGGCTCGGCATCAGGGAGACGACCGGCCTGATCACCGATGACACCTCCTCCTTCGTCCCCCATCGCATCGCCGGCTGACCCGCCGGGCGGCATCCATCCGAGTCAAGGAACAGACGTGACCCTTCTGGAAACCCTCGCCCGCGGCGCGGGCGCCATCGCCTCCTACGCCGCCGTCGGCGTGCTGCTCATGATCGTGGGCTTCTACGTGATCGACTGGGCCACGCCCGGCAAGCTCAGCGAGGTCATCCGCTCCGAGCGCAACCCGAACGCCACCCTGCTGGCCACCTCCGCCCTGGCCGCGGTCGGCCTGATCGTGGCCGCCTCCATCTGGGCCTCCGGCGGCCGGCTGGCCGAGGGCCTGGCGGCCACGGCGGTGTTCGGCCTGGTCGGCATCGTGGTGCAGACCGTGGCCATGCTGGTCTTCGACCGGATCGTCGGCATCTCCGTACGCGAGCTGGTCAAGGAGACCGAGCTGCAACCCGGCGCGCGCCTGCTGGCGGTGACGCACGTCGCGATCGGCCTGATCACCGCGGTCGCCGTCATCTGAGCGTCGTCCGACCGGCGGACGGGAGGCGGGCGGGTCCGACCGGCGTCGCGGCCACGGGGAGCCACCTGGCACTCTAGAGGCGTGACAGACCGGACCCGGGAGGACACCACGCGCAGGCTCGAGCGGGCCATGGGCTCGCTCGGCACCGCGGCGATGGCCCGCATGGACGAGCAGCTTCCCTGGTTCCGCGCGCTCAGCGCCGAGGACCGCTCGTGGGTGGGGCTGGTGGCGCAGGCCGGCATCGCGGCGTTCGTCGAGTGGTTCTCGACCGCCGGGGAAGACCGGCCCACGCCCAGCATCGAGTTCTTCGGCACCGCGCCGCGCGAGCTCAAGCGCTCGATCTCGCTGCAGCAGACCGTCGACATCGTGCGCGTCGTGGTCGAGGTCGTGGAGGCGCAGACCGACGAGCTGGCCGCCCCCGGCGGCGAGGACCAGCTCCAGCAGGCCATGCTGCGCTACACCCGCGACGTGGCCTTCGCCGCCGCCCACGTCTACGCCCGCGAGGCCGAGGCCAGGGGCTCCTGGGACGCCCGGCTGGAGGCGCTGATCGTGGACGCCCTGGTCCGCGGCGAGGTGGACGACGGCCTCCACTCCTGGGCGGCCGCGCTCGGCTGGACCTCCTCCCCCGTGGTCGTCATCGCCGGCCACGCGCCCGAGGGCGACCAGCGCGCGGTCGTCGACGGCCTGCGCGAGCGGGGCCGCCGCATCGGCATGGACCTGCTGGCCGGCGTCCAGGCCGACCGGCTCATCGTGATCGTCGGCGGGGCGGGCAGCGTCAACGACGCGGCCAGGCAGGTCGTCTCCCGCTTCGGCATGGGCCCCATCGTGATCGGCCCCGAGGTGCCCGACCTGCACTCCGCCCCCCGCTCGGCGCGGGCCGCGCTGGCCGGCCTGAAGGCCTCCGCCGGCTGGCCGGACGCGCCCCGGCCGGTGCACGCCGAGGACCTCCTGGCCGAGCGGGCGCTCGACGGCGACGAGGACGCCAGGGAGCAGCTCATCGAGAACGTCTACCTGCCGCTGGCCGGCACGCCGCTGCTCGACACGCTGGCCACCTACCTGGAGCAGGGCACCTCGCTGGAGGCCACCGCGCGGCTGCTGTTCGTCCACCCCAACACCGTCCGCTACCGGCTGAAGAAGATCACCGAGCTGACCGGCTACCAGCCGACGGAGGGCCGCTCGGCCTTCACGCTCCAGGTCGGGCTGATCCTCGGCAGGCTCGCCGAGACCGCCGTAACCTGGCGGGCCCTAACGTAATCCGACCGAAATCCCCATTGTGGGTTTCCTACAAATCGGCCCGGACAAAGTTCGTACGGATCTCCAGCCGCGTGTCGGACTTCTACAGGGCAAGGTGGAATGCGTGCTTGTACTCGTCGCTCCGGGCCAAGGCGCCCAAACTCCAGGCTTCCTCACACCCTGGCTCGAGCTGCCCGGCCTGGCCGACCGGCTCGGCGCCTGGTCCGAGGTGGCCGGGATCGACCTCATCGCCTACGGCACGACCGCCGGCGCCGACGAGATCCGTGACACGGCCGTCGCCCAGCCGCTGCTGGTGGCCGCCGCGCTGGCCTCCGCCGAGGCCCTGGGCGCCCGGCCGGACGTGCTGGCCGGCCACAGCGTGGGCGAGTTCGCCGCGGCCGCGCTGGCCGGGGTGCTCACCCCCGAGCAGGCGCTCACGCTCGTCCGCGAGCGGGCCCAGGCCATGGCCAAGGCCGCCGCGGTCACCGAGACCGGCATGACGGCGGTGCTCGGCGGCGCCGAGGACGAGGTGCTGGCCGCCATCGACAAGCACGGGCTCACCCCCGCCAACATCAACGGCGCCGGCCAGATCGTCGCCGGGGGCACGCTGGAGCAGCTCGCGGCCTTCGCCGAGGACGCCCCGGCCCGCGCCCGGCTGCGCCCGCTGTCCGTGGCGGGCGCCTTCCACACCCGGCACATGGCTCCGGCGGTCGAGAGCCTGCGCGCGGCGGCCGCGGCCGTCACCCCCGCCGACCCGCGGGTCACGCTGCTGTCCAACTCCGACGGCCAGGCGGTGGCCGGCGGCGCCGAGTTCGTCGAGCGCCTGGTCAGCCAGGTCAGCAACCCCGTCAGATGGGGCTCCTGCATGGAGACCATGGCCGGGCTCGGCGTCACCCGGATGATCGAGCTGCTGCCCGGCGGCACACTCACCGGCCTCGCCAAGCGCGCCCTGCGCGAGGTGCGGACGGTGGCACTGAAGACCCCCGACGACCTCGACGCGGCCAGGGAGCTGATCAAGTGAGGATTCCCGACATCGCCCCCGGTGCCCGGGTGCTGGCGTTCGGCCACTACCAGCCGGCCAATGTCGTCACCAACGACGACCTGGCCAGGAACATGGACACCAGCGACGAGTGGATCCAGTCGCGCGTCGGCATCAAGGAGCGCAGGGTCGCCGCCGACGGCGAGTCGGTCGAGGACATGGCGGCCATCGCCGGCGGCAAGGCGCTGGCCGCGAGCGGCCTGACGCCCGACGACGTCGATCTGGTGATCGTCGCCACCTGCACGCTGGAGACGCAGATCCCCAACGCCTCCGCCGTCGTGGCGCACCGCCTCGGCATCAGGGCTCCCGGCGCGTTCGACGTCAACGCCGCCTGCGCGGGCTTCTGCTACGCGCTCGCCACCGCCAGCGCCGCCGTGCGCGGCGGGTCGGCCAGGAACGTGCTGGTCATCGGGAGCGAGAAGCTGTCGCAGTGGGTCGACTGGACCGACCGCTCGACCGCCGTGATCTTCGCCGACGGCGCCGGCGCCGCGGTCGTCGGCCCCGCCGAGACGCCCGGCATCGGCCCCGTCGTGTGGGGCAGCGCCGGCGACAAGTCCGAGGCCATCCGGATCCAGGACCGCACGACCTTCCTCCACCAGGAGGGCCAGACGGTCTTCCGCTGGGCCACCACCGCGCTGCACCCCGTGGCGCTGGAGGCCTGCGAGCGGGCGGGCGTCGATCCGTCCGAGCTGTCGGCCTTCGTCCCCCATCAGGCCAACCTGCGCATCGTCGAGGCCATCGCCCGTAAGCTGGGCGCCGACAAGGCCGTCGTCGCGCGCGACATCGTCAACGCCGGCAACACCTCCGCCGCCTCGATCCCGCTCGCGCTGTCGCGCATGCTGGAGCGCGGCGAGGTGCGGTCCGGCGGTCTCGCCCTCGTGCTGGGTTTCGGCGCGGGGCTCACGTACGCGGGTCAAGTGATCGAGATTCCGTAGGATCGCTGCCCGTACCACTCGGCTCGTGCGGTCCACGACCGCACGGTTTCCAGGAAAACCAAAGGAGAACCACCACCATGGCTGCCACCGAGCAGGACATCCTCGCGGGCCTCGGCAAGATCATCAACGAGATCACCGGCATTCCGGCCTCCGACGTGACGCCCGAGAAGAGCTTCGTGGACGACCTCGACATCGACTCCCTGTCCATGGTCGAGATCGCCGTGGCCGCCCAGGACGAGTTCGGCGTCGAGATCCCCGACGACCAGCTGAAGAACCTGAAGACGGTCAAGGACGTCCTCAACTTCATTCAGGGCTGAGCACACTGCACACCGGAACTGATCAGCAAGGAGCGCGAAAAGTGAGTGCGAACCGGGTACGTGTCGTCGTCACCGGGCTCGGCGCGACGACGCCCCTCGGTGGGGACGTCACCTCGACCTGGGCGGCGCTCCTCGCCGGTCAGTCGGGTGTCGAGACCCTGACCACGGACTGGATCGACACCGTCCCCGTGAAGTTCGCGGGGACGGCCGCGGTCGATCCCGCCGAGGTGCTGCCGCGGCCCGAGGCCCGCAGGCTCGACCGCAGCGAGCAGTTCGCCCTGGTGGCCGCCAGGGAGGCCTGGCAGGACGCCGGCGCCCCCGAGGTGGCGCCCGAGCGGCTCGGCGTCGTGGTCTCCAGCGGCATCGGCGGCATCATCACCACGCTCAACGCCTACGACACCTACCGCGAGCGGGGCTGGAACCGGCTGTCGCCGTTCACCGTGCCCATGCTCATGCCCAACGGCCCGGCCGCCTGGATCGGCCTCGACCTGGGCGCCCAGGCCGGCGTGCACGCCACGGTGTCGGCGTGCGCGTCCGGCGCCGAGGCCATCGGCAGCGCCATGGACATGATCAGGGCCGGCCGCGCCGACGTCGTGGTGGCCGGCGGCACCGAGGCCGCCATCCACGGGCTCAACGTGGCGGCCTTCGCCGCCGCGCGGGCCATGTCCACCCGCAACGACGACCCGGCCGGCGCCTCCCGCCCGTGGGACCGCGACCGCGACGGGTTCGTGCTCGGCGAGGGCGCCGGCATCGTGGTGCTGGAGTCCGAGGAGCACGCCAGGGCGCGGGGCGCGCGCGTCTACGCCTACTGCGCCGGCGTCGGCTACTCCGCCGACGCCCACCACATCACCCAGCCCGAGCCCGAGGGCCGGGGCATCATCATGGCGATGACCCAGGCGCTCAACGACGCGGACGTCACCGGGCTGGACGTCAAGCACGTCAACGCGCACGCCACCTCCACCCCCGCGGGAGACGTCGGCGAGGCGCAGGCGATCGCCAAGGCCATCGGCGCCCACCCGCTGGTCACCTCGACGAAGTCGATGACCGGGCACCTGCTCGGCGGCGCGGGCGGCATCGAGTCCGTCTTCACGATCAAGGCGCTGCAGGAGCGCGTCGTCCCGGCCACCATCAACCTCGACAACCTCGACGACGGCATCGACGTGGATCTCGTCTACGGCGCGAACCGCGAGCTGCCGCACGGCGACCTCGCCGCGGTCAACAACTCGTTCGGCTTCGGCGGGCACAACGTGTCCGTCGTGTTTAAGGGGGCTTAAATGACCGTGCTCGACAACGGGGTGGTGACGCGCGACTCCGACCAGGAGCCCGCCGATCCCCGCGATCCCATCGTCCGCCTGTCCGCGCTGCTCGACGAGGGCTCGCTGCGGCTGATCACTCCCGTGGACAAGAGCGGCGTCCTGGCCGCCATGGGCCGGATCGAGGGCGTGCCCGTCGCCGCCTTCTGCAGCGACGCCCGCTACCAGGGCGGCGCGATGGGCAGCGAGGGCTGCGAGCACATCGTGCACGCCTACGACGTGGCCGTCCGCGAGCGGGTGCCGATCATCGGGATCTGGCACTCCGGCGGCGCGCGCATCCCCGAGGGCGTCGAGTCGCTGCACGCCGTCGGCACGGTCTTCGCCGCCATGACCAAGGCGTCCGGCGTGGTGCCGCAGATCTCCGTGGTCGTCGGCCCGGCGGCGGGCGGCGCGGCGTACGGGCCCGCGCTCACCGACCTGGTCATCCTGGCCGACACCGGCCGGATCTTCGTCACCGGCCCCGACGTGGTCCGCAGCGTCACCGGCGAGGACGTCGACGCCGCCGCCCTGGGCGGCCCCGAGCCGCACAGCAAGCGCAGCGGCGTGGTCCACGTCGTCACCAAGACCGAGACCGACGCCTACGTCAAGGCGCGCCAGCTCGCCACGCTCCTCGGCCACCAGGGACGGGTGCGCGCGGGAGAAATCGAGGAAGTGGACTTCTCCACGCTGCTGCCGGAGTCCGCGCGGCGGGCCTACGACGTCAAGCCGCTCGTCAACGGCCTGCTCGATGAGCCGGGCATCGAGCTGCACCCCAAGTGGGCGCCGAACATCGTCACGTCGCTGGGCCGCCTCGGGGGCCGGACGGTCGGAGTGATCGCCAACAACCCGATGCGGCTCGGCGGCTGCCTCGACGCCACGTCCGCCGAGAAAGCCGCTCGCTTCGTACGTATGTGTGACGCCTTCGGAGTGCCGTTGGTTGTCCTGGTGGACGTTCCCGGTTATCTGCCGGGCGTCGGGCAGGAGCACGACGGCGTGGTGCGGCGCGGCGCCAAGCTGCTGCACGCCTTCGCCGAGGCGTCGGTGCCCCGGGTCACGCTGGTGACGCGCAAGGCGTACGGCGGGGCGTACATCGCGATGAACTCGCGGGCGCTGGGCGCCACCAAGGTCTTCGCCTGGCCGACCACCGAGGTGGCGGTCATGGGGGCCGTCGCGGCGGTGCGCGTGCTCAAGCGGCGCGAGCTGGCGGCCGTCCCCGAGGAGGAGCGGGCCGAGCTGGAGCAGCGGCTGGCCGAGGAGCACCAGAAGCTGGCCGGCGGGCTGGAGCGGGCCCAGCAGCTCGGGGTCATCGACGAGGTGATCAAGCCCGAGGAGACCCGCGGCGCCATCGCCAAGCTCCTCGCCCAGGCCACCCCGGCCCGCGGCGCCCACGGCAACATCCCGCTGTAGGGCCTGCGACAAAGGAGTCCTCCGTACCCACGCCGGTGGGTACGGAGGACTTTTGCTGTGCCCGCCTCTCCCGGAGCTGTTGGTCCGGTCTCTCTTCGGTGTCATAGTGCGGAAGAGGTGGAGGTGCGCCGTTGGTCAGTCACCGCGAGAACCCGTGGCCCCTTGACACGTTCCTGGCCAGGCTGCCTCGTGGCATGCCCGCCGATCTCACGGAACTCGGCACCACGTGCTCGATCGAGCACGGCACCACATTCCTGCGCCAAGGCGAGCCGGGGACCCTCGTCTATCTGATCCTGCAAGGAGCGGTCAAGATCACGGCGTCCGCGGAGAACGGGGAGCGCGTGCTCCTGGCCATCCGGGTGCGGGGCGACCTCGTCGGCGAGATGGCGGTGCTGGGCCGCGGCACCCGCAGCGCCGACGTGACGGCCTGCGGGGCGGTGACGGCCTGCGCCATCCGCGGGAACGCCTTCCTCGGCTATCTGCAGCGTCACGCCGCCGCGGCGTTCGCTCTTTCCGGGACCTTGAGCGAGCGCCTGCTCTGGGCCAACCAGCGACGCCTCGAGTTCGCGGGGTTCCCGGCCGAGGTCTGCCTGGCGCGCATCCTCCTGGCGCTCGCCGCCCGGCACGGCTTCCGGACACCGCGAGGCTGGGACACCGGCGTGCCCCTGACCCGTGCGGAGCTCGGCGGGTTGATCGGTATCAAAGAGCCCACCGTGCAGAAGGCCATGAAGGCCCTCGCCGATCGCGGCCTGATCGTCCGTGGTCAGCGGCGCGCGATCATCACAGACCTCCCCGGGTTGGCCCAGTTCGCGGAACTCGTCCCGCTCAACCGGTAAAAATCCCGGACGCCGTTCGCTGGGTGGCCCACCCTGCTCAGGAGAGGCACGCACGCGAAGGAGCCAAGATGAACGACACACCGGAGTACCGCGCGATGTTGACCTACGACATCGAGAGTTACAGCACACGGAACAACGCCGACCAGTACGCGTTGCAGTCCGCCATGATCCGCCTGCTCGACCTGGCGGCGGGCGCCACGGGGCTCGGCCTGCTCGACTGGAAGCGGCAGCCGCAGGGCGACGGGGAGTTCGTCGTGCTCCCTCCGTCCGTCCAGCCCGCCCTCCTCGTCGGCGCCTTCACCGATGCGCTGTGCCGGGCCCTGCACGACTACAACGCCTCGTCCACCCCGAGGCTCCGGATGCGGCTGGCGATCCACGCTGGACCGATCCACGTGGACGGCCCGGCGGGCTCGCCCGGGCGGCACGCGGTGACGAGCGGCCGCCTGGTGGACGCCGGGCCGTTGCGGGCGGCGCTCCGCGCCGTGCCGGAAGCGCACCTGGGCATCGTCGTCTCCGACACTTTCTACGCCGACTACGTCGGCCAGGGCTACGGCGGGCCCCCACCCGACCGGTTCCGCCGCGTGACAGTGCGGGTCAAGCAGCAGCAGTACATCGCGTACGTCTACCTCCCCGGGCACGACGTGCACGCGCTCGACGACCTGGAGACCCAGCCGGAGGAGGCCGGCGATGAGCCACGTCCCTCCGGCACTGCTGTCGGCAGGGACTGGTACGGCGGGAACGTGGTGACCACGTCGGGCGACGGCGTCAGTTATGTGGCCGGACGCGATCTCACGGTGCCGGAGCGGAAGCCGCGGCGATGACCGAAGAGAGCGGCTCCGCGCCTTCCGACGACGCCGCGAGCCCTGCCACCGAGCAGTCACTGGCCGAGAAGATCGAGCGGGAGCAGAAGGAACGCCGGCTTCGCGCCGAGATCATCGATGTCGGACGGAACTGGTACGGAGGCTCCGAATACCGGGCCGAGGACGGCGGAACCGTCTTCGGCGCCGGACGCGACCTCTACATCCAGCACCCAGAAGAGGACGTCTTCACCATCCCGATCCCCGCCGGCAGCGTGGACCGAGCCCGGGGCTGCATCGTGGAGACGGCCTCGCAACGAGAGCTCCTGGCGCGTCTGGCCGCCGGATCGGTGGCCCTGCTGAGGGGCGAGCCGCGCAGCGGCAGGTGGACCACCGCCCTGTCCGCGCTCCTGGAGCTGGGCCGCACGTGCCACACCCTCGGCGCCAAGGACCTCAAGAAGGTCCGCCCGGCCCACCTACGCGGAGGTCACGGCTACTTACTACGGGCGGACGACGCCACCTGGCTGCGTCATCCCGAGACCGTGCTCGACCAGCTCCGCGCCGTCGCGGTGAAGAGCAACGCGGTGATCGTCGCGCTCGTGCCCGTGGACTGCGTCATCACGAAGTCCGTGGTGACGCACGAGCCGCCTGCCGCGATGGACGTCCTCCGCAGGCACGTCACGTATCTGGCCGAGGAGCTCCAGGAGGAGCTCCAGTCGCACCTCCACCGCCTGCACGACCACGTCATCGGCTGCCGGCCGGCCGAGGCCGTGGAGGTCGCCCAGCAGTTCGCGGAGGGGTTCCGCCAGGGACGAGCGCTCAGCGACATGATCAGCAATCTTCCGTACGCGGCTCTGACGGAGCTGGAGAGGAACCTTGAGAAGGACGACGCTCCCAGCCTGGCACGTCACTTCCTGATCAGTAGCTCCGTGCTCTTCGGGCTGCCCGAGGCCGTGGTGTCGGAGGCGGCGCTGGCACTGGCGAACAGGATCCGGCAGGAGGAGCAGCGGGAGGAGGATGCCGAGGAGGAGCGTGGCCTCCAGGTCTGGGAACGCCTCAGCCAGTGGATCGACTACTCGCGCCTGAGCGAGGCGGAGGGTATCCGCGGCGGGGAGGGACGGCGCATCGACGTACGCCCCGGCCTCGCGACCCGGCTGCTGCCCTCGCTCTGGACCCAGCTTCCCGCGATACGGCCGGCCCTCTACGACTGGCTGTCCGACCTCGCCGGCGGCGACGACTGGCGCGCCCAGGTCAAGGCGGCTTACGCGATCGGCCGCCTGGCGACCTGCGACTACGACATCATCGACAAGAAGTTCTTCACGCCCTGGAGCAAGGAGCGGGAGAAAGCCCGCGCCCTCACCTGGGCGCTGGAAGCCGCGGCTCTGGCCGACCGTGATGTCGCCGTCCTGGTCGGACGGACGCTCAACGCGTGGGCGACCGGCACGTACAACCAGCGTATGGCGGCAGCGCTGGCCTACGGGTCCGCCATAGGCGTCGGCAATCCCGGCGACGCGCTCAGCGCCTTCCGCACGATCGCCGTCGCTGCCTCCTACCTGGAGACCTGCGACGCCGTGGCCAGGTCGGTGGCCGAGGTCTACACGCCGTCGACCGCCGGCAGAGTGCTGGGCGAGCTCGCCCGATGGGCTGACGGCGACAAGCTCAGCGAGCAGGTCACCGCGGCTCTCGCCTTCGTCCGGCTGGCCTCCCTTCCGCAGGAGCACGACACGTTCCCCGCCCTCCGGGACCATCAGCCGGTGACCGACCTGGCCTCGTTGTGGATCAACGCCTTGCACTGCGGCCTGTCGAGGACGTACGGCAAGAACACCTATCCCGCGTACACGCCCGGCTCCTGGGAGCTGATGGCCGACTGGGCGCAACGCGCGACCGGCGACGCCATCGTCGATCTGATCATCGAGGACGTCCTGGCCAGAACCACGGACAGGCTGAGGAAGCCCTGGCTGTTCTATCTGCATCTGTGGCAGAAGCGATCGATCATCACCCCCGAGCAGTTCACCCGGTACATCCGTCTCGTGAAGGATCGATGACATGGCTCTCAAGCTGCACCGATGGCTCGTCGTCCGCTGGCCGGCGAAGTCAGTGACGGGAACCAGCCCGGCGAGGAAGGGAACCGTCGTCGTGAAACCGGCCGAGCCGGCCAAGCCTGCCGAGGACCCCGACATCACCCCGGAGGAGGCCTCCTACGTCTTCAGCGCGCCGTCCCAGGGCGACGGTTACAAGTTCAAGGTCAGCGTGTGGCTCTGGCGGCGTTCCGCCACGGGCTCACTGGTCTTCCGTCCCTGGAAGGAGTTGAAGGAGGACAAGGACCACCTCGTCAAGGACTATGTGCGGGACATCGTCCGGCGCTCGCTCCGGCAGCACAGCATCTTCGACCCCGCTCAGGCGGAGGAGTCGGCGAACCTGGCGGTGCAGCGATGGCTGGCGGACCCGCCCGCCGAGTCGATCACCGGAAGATGGCGCGCGGCGATCGAGGTCGAGGTCCCCGACGAGGTGGGCAGGCTGCGCTGCGCCCACGAGACCGCGCTCTACAAGATCAGGAATCGCTCCGAACAGGTGGTCGCGCACATGGAGCGGTTGAAGGTCTCCAAGGCGATCTGCGAGGACTTCCTCCGAGGGGCCACGGAGAGCTCGACCGCCCGCCATGCCGTGCGTCTCGCGCAGGCGCTCGACCAGGTCGCCGACATCACCGACCGCATGTTGGACGAGCGCAAGGAGAAGGCCGAGAAGTTGTTCGAGCTCTTCACCAGGATCGTGGACGCGCAGCGCCACGCGAACGCGTTCGAGCTGGTCCTGGCGAGCGAGAGCGCGCTCAGGGCCGCCTTCGAGCGGCTCGACGTACCGCTGCCGCCGCCCGATCCCGATTCGCCCTTCGCGCTCACGGAGGAGTCCGGGTGAGGAGCAGATTGATCACAGCCGCCCCGACGGTGCTCGCCAGGGCACCGAGCAGGAGCCAGAACCCCCATCGGATGAGACGGAACTTCCGTCCTATGATCCTGCTGATGCGTTGCAGCTGATCGGCGATGCGCTCCAGGTCCAGCGTGGACGATGCCAGTAAGGCGTCGGACAGGTCCTGGGCCGTGTCGAAGCGGAGCACGTCGGCGAAGTACATGACGGCCGTGCCGCGCTTCCTGCGGTCCATGCGCGGATACACCGCCGAGGCGAGCACGATCACCGAGGCGAGCGCGGCGGCCGCCCCCAGCCACCACAACCACTCGACGGCGTCGGCCAGCCTGGTGGGCGCCCAGCTTCCGGCGAGCAGGCCACCGGCCACGGCGCCGAGCCCGATGCCCACGATGCCGAGGAGGACCTGCGCCTTGCCGTCCGCCCGGTTCAGTTCCTCCCGGGCCTCCGCCAGCAGTTGGGCACCGTAGGCGCAGGCGTCCTCCTCGGCGAGCTGCCGCGGATCAGGCACGCGCCCGTGAAGAACCTGAGCGATGTGACGAAGCATGCTCCCAGATTGTCATCGTGACCCCGGTCGCAGGGGCCCGTCCTGGTGGCAGAAGGCCCCGCACCGCATGGTCGGTGGGGGCCTTCCGCGTCGGGAGGTGGCGGGCGTGGTCAGACGGCGGCGTGGAGCCAGCGGACGGGGGCGCCGTCGCCGGCGTAGCGGAACGGCTCCAGCTCCTCGTCCCACGGGCGGCCGAGGAGTTTGTCCAGCTCCTCCTCCAGCACGCAGCGGCCCTGCGCGGCCATCATCATGGCGGCCCGCAGGCGGTCTTCGGGGACCATGATGTCGCCGTTCGCCCCGATGACCGCCGTGAAGGCGCCCAGGGTGGGGGTGTAGGCGTGGCGGGAGCCGTCCACGCCCGGCGAGGCGTCCTCGGTGATCTCGAACCGCAGGCGCTGCCAGCCCATCAGGGAGGACGCGATGGCGGCCGCGATGCCGGGCCGGCCCTCCCACTCGGCCTGCGCCCGCACGACGTTGGGCGCGGCGGGTTGCGGCGTCCACGTCAGATCTACGGGCACGCCAAGGACACCCGCGACCGCCCATTCGATATGAGGGCACAGCGCGGGCTGAGCCGAGTGGACGTAAAGGACGCCACGAGCAGACACCGGACCTCCCGTTCGGTACGAGGTGCGCCTTCCCCAACGGCCTCGTATCCCAGGATGATCACATGTGACTAGGGAGAGACTACCGTCGGTCGTTACCCGGCACCAGAGGGGGGCCATACCAAGTTGGTGCCGGAGTGTCGCGTGACACCTGATGCAGGCGGGGAAACATACCCCGCCATGGACTTCCAATCTGTCGGCGCGGCGCTCGTCCGGCCGGGCCAGCTCCTGACCGACCGCAGCGCCCTGCCCGCCGCCGCGCGCTGGACCCAGGCGGTCTCGGAGGCGGACGGGGTCGTCGTGGCCCATCTGGCGCCCGGCGTCGATCCCTGCGAGCTGGCGACCGAGCTGCGCGCCCAGGGGCTGCGGGCCTCGCCCAACCACGTCCTGCGCGGCCAGCCCCTGTTCTTCGGCGGGCCGGCGTCGCGGCCGTTCCCGGTGCCGCCGCTCCCCTACCGGCCGGGCCGGGCGCGCTCGGCGGCGACGGTGGCCGTGCTCGACACGGGCGTGGCCAAGCACCCGTGGTGGTCGGGCACCGAGTGGTACGCCCGCGTGGCCCCCGAGGACGCCGACGCCGCCGAGGGGCCGCAGGCGGGGCACGGGACGTTCATCGCGGGCCTGCTGGCGCGCCTGGCGCCCGGCGCGTCGCTGCGCGTGCGGCGGGTCCTGGACGGCGACGGCCTCGGCGACGAGGCGGGCGTGATCCGCGCGCTGCACCGCATGCGGGAGCGCCCCCCGGACGTGCTCAACCTGTCCTTCGGCGGCCACACCTTCGACGACCGGCCGCCGCCCCTGCTCAACGACGCGATCGCGGCGATGACCGGCACGGTGACGGTGGCCTGCGCCGGCAACACCGCCTCCGACCGCCCGTTCTGGCCGGCGGCGCTGCCCTGCGTGGTGGGCGTGGCGGCGCTGGAGCCCACGCAGCGGGAGCGGGCGGTCTACTCCGGGTACGGCACGTGGGTGGACGCCTGCGCGCGCGGCGACTGGCTGGAGAGCAGCTACCTCGACACCGGCGAGTTCGGCGGGTTCGCGGCGTGGAGCGGCACGTCGTTCGCCGCCGCGCTGGTGTCGGGGACGATCGCCGGCGCGGCGGCGGCGGAGCCCGCCAAGGAGGTGGTCAGGCGGCTGCTCGACGGGGGCGGGTCCCGGCAAATTCCCGATCTGGGCGTTGTCGTTCCGGTGAATCTGTAGAGTTTACGCTCAGTTCCCGGTCCATCACGTGGAGGAATGATCGCCTCCAGGACGACGAGAAGGAGACCGCGTGCACGCCCACCGCGATCCGGCGGAGCTGGTGTTGGCCGCGGCCGGTGGTGACCGGTCGGCGTGGGACGCGCTGGAGTCCAGGTTCGGGCCGCTCATGTGGGCGGTGGCACGCGCGTGCGGCCTGAGCCCGTCCGACGCGGCGGACGTCGTCCAGGGCTCCTGGCTGCGGCTGCTGCAACACCTGGACGACCTCAGGGACCCGGCGCGGGTGGGGGCCTGGCTGGCCACCACCGTGCGCCGCGAGTCGCTGCTGCTCCTGCGCGAGAGCCGGCCGGGCGTCCACTGCGCGGCGGCGGTCGGCGACCCCGATCCCGGCACCACCGTGCTGGAGACCGACGACCGGCAGCGGCTCTGGCGGGCGATCTCCGCCCTGCACGAGCCCTGCCGCACGCTGCTCCAACTGGTCGCGATCGACCTCGGGAGCCGGCAGACGGCGGCCCGGCTCGGGCTGCCGGTCGGCGGTGTCGGCCCGACCCGGGCCCGCTGCCTGGAGAAACTGCGCACTCTGATCTCACCCCAGGAGATGGCGCAATGATCAACGACGAGTACTTCCTGGCGGCGCTCCGGCTGGCCGCCGGGGGCGACCCGATGCCGGCGCACGTGTCCGTCGCCGCGCGCGAGGTCTACGGGCTGCGGATCACCCGGTCGGTGACCGCCGCCCCGGTCGCCGAGGCCGCCGCCATCCGCACCAGCTCGGGCACGCGCGGCGACGACGGCTCGCACCTGGTGCGGTTCGTGGCCGACGGGCTCACCTTCGACCTGGAGGTGACGGTGGGCGACGGGCTCATCGACGTCGCCGGTCAGGTCTCGCCGTATCCGGGGGCCGACGCGCTCGTCGACGTCCGCACCCCGCACCTGACGCTGACCCGGCGCGTCTCCGGCGGCGGCCACTTCGCGGCCACCGGGCTGCCGCCCGGCTGGCTCAGCGTGGTGTGCCACCGGCCGGGGCACGCGGCCGTGCAGACCCGCTGGGTGCGCATCCGCCCGTGACCCCCGCACGTCCCCGGTCGCCCGCGCCCGCCCAGGACGACGGGGCCCGCCCGCTCGTCGAGGCGGCCGAGGCCACCCTGCTGCGTTCGCTGGTCGATCCTGAGCACGCCATGCGGGCCGCGGACGCCGTGCTCGCGGCGGCCCGGCGTACCGGTGACAGGGAGGCCGAGGCCGTGGCGCTGCGGGCCCTCGCGCTGGCCGCCCGCGAGCTGGGCGACCTCGACAGCGCCGAGCGCCACCTGCGGGCGGCCGTCGCCGTCCCCGGCGCGCCGCGCGAGCGGGTGGCCCAGGCGCGGCTGTCGCTGGTCACCGTACGCACCGAGCTCGGCCATCCGCTCCAGGCGCTCCGCCTGGCCGCCCTGGCCTGGGCCTACCTGTCGCCGCTCGACCGCGCCAAGCTCGACACCCAGCGCGCGGTCGCGCTCGCCCACCTGGGCCGCCACCAGGAGGCTGTCGCCTCCAGCGACCGGGCGCTGGCCACCCTGGTCCACGCGCCGGGCACCATCGACGACCGCAGGTTCCTGGCGGGCGGGCTGCTCAACCGCGGGCTGGTGCGCTGCTGCCGGGGCGAGTGGGACGCCGCCATGCGCGACCTCACCGCCTGCCTGGAGATCTCCCAGCACACGGGGCTGCGCCACCTGGCCCGCCTGTCGGCCGCCAACCTGCCCTTCCTCGCGGTACGGCGCGGCGACGTCGCGGGCGCCTTCCGCTACTACCGCGAGGCCGAGGACACCCTGTTCGGCTACCCGGAGCGGCTGGCCACCATGCGGGCGGACTTCGCCGGCGCGCTGCTGGCCGCGCACCTGCCCGGCGAGGCCAGGGCCATGCTCGACCTGGCCGTGCCCGACCTGGAGGCGTGCGGGGCGCGGGTGGCGCTGGCTGAGGCGCGGCTGAAGCTGGCCCAGGTCGAGCTGCTGACCGGCGACCCCCACCGGGCGCTGCGGGTGGGCGAGCGGGCCGTCGAGGAGCTGTCCGGGCAGGAGCGGACGGAGTGGCTGCCGCTGGCCAGGGAGGTGGTGCTGCGCTCGCGCCTGGCCCTCGGGCCCGTCACGCCCGAGCTGGTCGCCGGGCTGGTCGCCTGCGCCGACGAGCTGGAGGACGGCTTCGCCCAGCTCGCGGGGGCGGCGGCGCTGCGGCTCACGGCGGCCGAGGCGGCGCTGGCGGTGGACGACCACCCGGCGGCCTCGGCGCAGCTCGCCCGCCTGACCCGGCACGCGGCCGTGGACGAGCCGCGCGGCGAGATCTTCCCCGACGGCCGGCTCGCCCGCGAGTGGCAGGTGCCCGCGCCGGTGCGGCAGCACGCGCTGGCGCTGGAGGCGGCGCTGCGGGAGGACGTGCCCGGCGCGTTCCTGGCGGTGCTGGCCGGGCTGGCCGAGGTCGGCGAGGGGGTGGAGTCCTTCGACGACCCGTCGCTGCGTGCCCACGCGGCGCGGGCCGGGGAGCGGCTGGCGGCGTTCGGGCTGTCGCTGGCGGTGCGGGACGGCTGGCCGGGAGAGGTCTTCGCGTGGGCCGAGCGGTGGCGGGCCGTCACGGCGCCCGCGCACGCCGGGCCGGTGGCCGATCCCGAGCGGGTGCGGGCGGAGCTGGGGGCGGGCGCCCTGGTGGAGTTCGTGGTGGACGGGGAGTCGCTGCTGGCGGTGCTGATCGCCGGGGAGCGGGTGCTGCTGCGGTGGCTGGGCGCGATGCGGGCGGTCGAGGAGGCGGTCGTCCGGCTGCGCTACGCGCTGCGGCGGCACGGGGAGGAGGGCGGCCGGGACGAGCACGGCCGGGACGGACGGGGCGGGGAGGAGTGCGGCCGCCCGGGTGGCGGGGCGGGGCTCGACGCGGCGGCGCTGGAGGTGGAGCGGCTGCTGTTCCGGCCGCTCGCCGCGGAGCTGGGCGGCGGCCCGCTGGTGGTGGTGCCCGTCGGGGCCCTGCACACGCTGCCGTGGGGCGCGCTGCCGTTCCTGCGCGGGCGGCCGGTGAGCGTGGCGGCCAGCGCCGCCGGATGGATGCGGGCGCGGGCGCGGCACGCCCTCCGCGGTGACCGCGCTCCCCGGGTCGTGGCGGCCGCCGGGCCCGCGCTGACGCACGCGCGGGCGGAGATCGCCCACGTGCTGTCCTGCCACCGCGACGCCCGCGAGGTGCCCGGCCGTACGGGGCCCGTCCTGGAGGCGCTGGCGGGTGCGGACGTGCTGCACCTGGCCGCGCACGGCGTCTTCCACGCCCGCAGCCCGCTGGTCTCCTCGATCACCCTGGAGGACGGGCCGCTCATGGCCTACGACCTGCTGCCCCTGGCCCGGGCGCCGGAGCTGGTGGTGCTGTCGGCGTGCAACTCGGGCATGTCCCGCGCGCCGGTCGAGGGCGCGCCGCTGGGGCTGCCCGGGACGTTCCTGGCCCAGGGGTCCTCGTGCGTGATCGCCGGGATGGTGCCGGTGCGGGACGAGGCGGCGCGGGCGGTGATGGGCGCCTTCCACGAGCTGGTCGCGGCCGGGCAGCCGCCCGACGCGGCCCTGGCCGCCGCCGCGACCAGGACCGGCGTGCACGAGTTCGCCTGCTTCGGCGCCGGCGGCCGCCCGCTCTACTGAGCGGCGCCCCACCGGTCCGCGCCGGTGGCGACCGGCCGGTCGGGGTCGGTGACCCAGTGGGACCAGGAGCCGGCGTAGAGCGCGGCGGGCAGCCCGGCCAGCTCCATCGCCAGCACCTCGTGGGCGGCCGTCACCCCGGAGCCGCAGTACGCCCCGGCCCGCACGCCCTCGCCCACCCCCAGCGCGGCGAACCTGGCCCGCAGCGCCGCGGGGTCGAGGAACCTGCCGTCGGGGCCGACGTTGTCGGTGGTGGGCGCGCTCACGGCCCCCGGGACGTGCCCGGCCACCGGATCGATCGGCTCGGCCTCGCCCCGGTACCGCTCCCCCGCCCGGGCGTCGAGCAGCACGCCGTCGGCGGCCAGCGCCGCGGCCTCGTCGGCGGTCAGGACCGGCATGCCGCCCGGGCGGGCGGTGAAGTCGCCCTCGGCGGCGCCGGGGACCTCCTTCGTGACCGGCAGCCCGGCCGCGGTCCACGCCTGCAGGCCGCCGTCGAGCACCCGGACGTCCTGGTGGCCGAAGTAGCGCAGCGTCCACCAGGCGCGGGCGGCGGCCATGGCGCCGGTGTCGTCGTACACGACGACCGGCCGCCCGTCACGCACGCCCAGGCGGCGCATGGCGGCCTGGAACGCCGCCGCCTCCGGCAGCGGGTGCCGCCCGCCGTCGCCCGCCGGGGCGGCCAGGTCGCGGTCGAGGTCGCAGTGGAGGGCGCCGGGGAGGTGGCCCTCGCGGTAGAGGTCGAGGCCCGGCGGGCCGCCGAGCCGCCAGCGGACGTCCAGGAGCGTCACGGCGGTGTCGAGGGCGGCGAGTTCGGCGGCGGTGATCAGCGGGCCCGTCACGGGCGTACCTCCAGAAGCGGGACGTTCTGCTCGGCGGGGGTGAGCGAGCCATGGTAGCCAATGAACCGGGCCTCGACCGGGTGCCGCGAGGGCGCCAGGAGGACCAGGCCGTCGCGCGGGGCGGCCACGACGTCGCCGATGCGCTCCAGCCAGGCGTCGCGCACCCGGGGCCCGAACCAGCCGGACTCGACCGCCTCCTGCCGCGACACCACCCACGCCCTGCCGCGCAGGGTCTCGGCCCACGCCTCCAGCACGTCAGCGGCGGCGCCCGGCTCGGTGTAGAGGTGCCTGGCCCTGGCCTCGCCGCCGATCAGCGCCACGCCCGCCATCAGCTCGGGCTCCTGCTCGACGTCGAGCTTGGCGGTGGCGTTGACCATGCCGTGGTCGGCGGTGACGTAGAGGGCGGAGCCGGGCGGCAGGCCCTCGGCGAGCCGCCGGGCCATGTCGTCCACGACGGCGAGCCGGCTCAGCCAACCGGCGCTCCCCCAGCCGGTCAGGTGCCCGGCGGTGTCGAGGTCGCCGTAGTAGACGGTGACGTGGGCGCGCGGCTCGCGCAGGGCCTCGTGGGCGCGGGCGATCCGCTCGTCCACGGTCTCGGCCGCGAGGTAGCGCAGGCCCCGGTGGACGGCCCTGGTCAGGCCGGTGCCCTCGAACTCGGCGGGGGCCACGTAGCTGGGCCGCACGCCGGCCAGGACGGCCCGCTGGTGGACGGTCGGGGCCGGCTGCCACTGCTCGGGGTCCATGCTCAGGCCGCCGGGGAGGGTCCAGCGCAGGCAGTTGAACAGGTGGCCGGTGCCGGGGACGGCCAGGGTCATGCCCAGCATGCCGTGCTCGCCCGGCGGCAGGCCGGTGCCGAGCGAGCAGAGGCTGGTGACGGTGGTGGAGGGGAAACCGGCGGTGAGCGTGCGGCCCGGCAGGGAGGACAGGAACGGGGCCGCCTCGGGGTGGGCCTCCAGCAGGTCGGCGCCCAGGCCGTCGACCAGGAACAGGCAGACGCGGTCGGCGGGCTCCAGGGTCAGCGCGTCGCCGGGCCGGCCGGGCTCGGGCACGCCCAGGGCGGCCAGCAGCGCGCCGGGCAGGTCGGACAGCGACCCCCCGCCGTACCGGGGCACCAGCATGCCCTCATCCTAGCCGGGCCGGGGGTGACCGCCCCGCTCCGGCGCACGGGCCCCGCGCGGGCCGGCCCTGGCGGGGCGGGCCGGGCGGCGGGAGCCGGGGCGGGGCCAGGCGGCGGGGGCCGGACGGGGGGCCGGACGGCGGGCGTCAGGCTGCGGGGGCCGGACGGGGCCGGACGGCGGGCGTCAGGCGGCGGCGCGGGCGGTGGCCTCGGACAGGGCCTTGGCGAAGGACAGGACGTGCGCGACCGCCTCGGGGCCGTCGGCCGCCTCGCTGACCCGCAGGGACAGGTCGTCGGCGGTGATGGCGCCGGTGTAGCCGTGGTCGGCCTCGCAGTTCTCGTCGCCGCAGGTGGCCGGTTCGAGGTCCACGTGGGAGATGGCGCCCCAGCCGATGGTGAGCGTGACCTCCGTGGGCGGGACGCCCGGCACGTACGAGGCGGGGTCGGGGACGACGCGGGTGACCGCGACCGACTGGATGCGGCTCAGCCGGACGGCCTCGGTCGTGGTGGAGGCGTGGGAGGCGGAGACGCCCTCGACCGCCGGGTGCTCGTCGGTGTGGCACACCAGCAGCCGGCTCGCCGTCAGCACCAGCACCGTGACGTGCCTGCGTACCTCCATCGCGGGATCGAATGTGGCCTCGTGATGGACCACGAACGCGGTCACGGCCTCCTTGCCCAGCGCGGATTCGACCGCATCGGTGACGAGGTCGGGATAATAGCCGCTGCGCTCGATCGCTTCACGCAGGCCCGCGGCTGAGACTCGGGTTTCCCTCATAACTCCATCCTGCCAGGGGTCCGCGGTGCACTCACCCGCCGGATGTAACGCTCTATAACGTCTTCCGCCGGGTAACAGCGGTCACACCGGCCACGCGGTCCGCGGCGGGCCCGGTGCCCCCGCCCGGCGGGAGTCGAGGTCAGGCCAGGCGGCGCGGGCCGCCGTCGAGCCGCGGGCCGGCGGGGGTGCGCAGGGTGGCGCGGGCACCGAGGATCATGACGTCGGACTCGCCGACGAGCACCTGGTCGAGGTCCAGGCGGGCCACCTCGGGCAGGTCGTTGGCCAGGCGGCCGACGCGGACCAGCAGCTCCTCCAGGGCGTCCACGGCGACGGGCGGGTAGCCGTACTGGCCGAAGAGCAGCGGGGCCGCGCGGACGGACCTGACCAGGGCGGCGGCGTCCTCGGCCGTCAGCGGGGCGAGGCGGAACGCCTGGTCCTGCAGCAGCCGCGCGGTCACCTCGCCGAGCCCGAACGACACCACCGGGCCGAACGCGGGGTCCTCGACGACGCCCACCACCGTCGGCACGGCGGGCTGGGGCGCCATGCGCTGCACGGCCAGCGGCGCCTCCTCGCCGAGCTGGTCGGCGAACTCGGCGTAGGCGTGGCGGACCATCTCGGGGCCGGTGAGGCCGAGGCGCACGGTGCCGGCGCGGCGGGAGGCACCCGGGTCGGCGACCTTGAGCACGACCGGCCAGCCGAGGCGCTCGGCGGCGGCCACGGCCTCCTCCGGGGAGCGGACGACCTCAGCGGGCCACACGGTGAGGCCGTAGCAGGACAGCAGCTCGGTGGCGTCAATCTCGACGGGCGGGCCGGGCTCGGCGAACGCGGCCGAGCGCGCCCCGGACGGCTCGCCCGCCGCACCCGCCTGCCCGCCCTCGTCGGAAGGGGGCGGGCAGGAGTTCAGGCCGGCGTGGATGAGGGCCTGGGCGCGGGCGGTGTCGAGGTCGTCGAGGCTCGGCGGCGGGGCGGCGGGCTGGGCGCGCCAGGCGGCGTACCGGACGACCTGGGCGAGGGCCCTGACCGCCTCCTCCGGCGCCGCGTACGAGGGGATGGAGCCCCGCCCGGGCGTCGGCTGCGACCGTGAGCCCCCCTCGTCGGCCACGCACAGCGCCGGGTGCATGCCCAGATGCCCCTGGAAGGTGGCCAGCACCGGCTTGCCCGCGCCGGTGGAGGCGCCGGTGGAGACCCGCAGCAGCTCGGCGGCCACGGCCCCGGTGTCGCCGGGGATGGGCGGCATGTAGATCACGACGGCCGCGTCCACCTCGGCGGAGGCCAGCTCGCCGGCGAGCGCCGTGCCGAACTCGGCGGCGCCCGCCGCGGCCCCCAGGTTGACCGGGGGCCGGGGTTCGAGGCCGGCCGCGAGGCAGGCGTTGGCGGCGAGCAGGCCGAGCGCGTCGGAGTTGGTGACGAGCGCGACCCGCGGCCCGGCGGGCAGCGGCTGGTAGGCCAGCAGCTGGCCCACGTCGAAGAGCTGGATGAGGTCGTCCACCCGGATCAGCCCGGCCTGCGCGAACATCGAGCTGATCGCCGAGTCGGGGAGCCCCAGCTCCTCGGCCGAGTGCCCGGCCGGCGTGCCGCCGCTCTTGACGACCACGACGGGCTTGCGCCGCGCGATGCGCCGGGCCAGGCGGGTGAACTTGCGCGGGTTGCCCAGCGACTCCAGGTAGAGCAGGATCACCTCGGTCGCGTCGTCCTCCTCCCAGTACTGGAGCAGGTCGTTGCCCGACACGTCGGCCCGGTTGCCCGCCGACACGAACGACGAGATGCCCATGCCGCGCTGGGCCACCCGCTGCAGCAGCGCGGTGCCGAGGGCGCCCGACTGGCTGAAGAAGCCGACCTTCCCCCGCCCGGGGACGGTCGCGGCGAGCGTGGCGTTGAGCCGTACGGCGCGGTCGGTGTTGGCGATGCCGAGGCAGTTGGGGCCGACCACGCGCAGCCCGTAGGCGCGGGCGATGCGCGCCAGCTCGTCCTGCCGCGCCCGGCCCTCCGCGCCCGTCTCGCCGAACCCCGACGACACCACGACCAGCCCGTGGACGCCCTTCTCCGCGCACTCCTTCACCACGTCGAGGACGCTGCCCGCGGGCACGGCCACCACGGCCAGGTCGACGTCGCCGTCGATCGCGGTCACGCTGGGGTAGGCGCGCACGCCCGCCACCGCCCGCACCTCGCGGTGCACGGGGTAGACGGGGCCGGTGAAGTCGGCGGCCAGCAGGTTGCGCAGCACGGTCTGGCCGACGCCGCCCGGCTCGCGGGAGGCGCCGATCACCGCGACCGAGCCCGGCGTCAGGAGGCGGGCGATCGAGCGGGACTCGGCGCGGTGCTCGCGGGCGGTGGTGACCTCGGCGGAGGTCTCGGTGGGGGTGAGGTCGAGCGTCATGCGGACGACGCCGTCGGCGAAGCGGCTCTGCGCGGTGTAGCCGGCCTGGCGCAGCACGCCCATCATGCGCATGTTGGCGGGCAGCACGTCGGCGATGAAGGTCTCGATGCCGTTCTCGCGGGCGGTGGCGGCCAGGTGCTCCAGCAGCACGGAGGCCACGCCGCGGCCCTGGTGGGCGTCCTCGACGAGGAAGGCGACCTCGGCCTCGCCCGGGCCGGTGCGGTCGTAGCGGATGACGGCCACCATCTCGGTGCCGATCGTGGCGATCAGGGCGACCCGCGCGACGTAGTCGACGTTGGTGAACCGCTCGACGTCGCGGTCGGACAGGCGCGGGCGCGGCCCGAAGAAGCGGAAGTAGATCGACTCCTCGGACAGGCGCGAGTAGAAGGCGCGAAGGCGGTCCGCGTCGGCGGGGCGGATGGGGCGTACGTGCGCGGTACCGCCGTCGGCCAGGACGACGTCGGCTTCCCAGTGGGCCGGATACTGTGCCTCCACAGCAACGAGCGTAGACCCGCACCCCAAATGCCAAGACCAGGGGCCCTTTTGGGCAACGCTTGTGCATCGACTCCGGCCCGGCGTGACCGGTCGGCCCCACGACCGGCCCGGAAGCTGTTAGTTTTGCCCTGGCCAGGGTCGTTCTGTAGGCAGCAAGGTGGTGGCATCATGACGCGGGTCGTCGTGGTGGGCGATCTCATGACCGACGCGGTCGCGCGTGCCCGTTATGCGCTCGCCAGGGCGAGCGACACCCCGGCGATCGTGACCATGCACGGCGGCGGGTCGGGGGCCAACATCTCGTCCTGGCTGGCCGTCGAGGGGGCCGAGGTGGCCTTCATCGGCCGCAGGGGCGCCGACATCACCGGCCGTAACCGCGACATGGAGCTCATGGGCTACGGCGTGGACGCGCGGCTGGTCATGGACCCCGAGCGGCCCACCGGCACCTGCGTGGTGCTCGTCACGCACAAGGGCGAGCGCACCATGCTCTCCGACCCCGGCGCCAACGCCGCCCTGTCCCCCGAGGACCTGCCGCGCGACCTGTTCGCCTCGGGCGCCCACCTCCACCTGTCCGGCTACACGCTGATCAACGAGGGCTCGCGGGAGGCCGGCCTGGCCGCGCTCGACATGGCCAGGCGCTCCGGCATGTCGATCTCCGTCGACTGCGCCTCGGCGGCGCCGCTCGAACGCACCGGGGCCGAGCCGTTCCTCGAATGGACCAACGGCGCCAAGCTGCTGTTCGCCAACATCGAGCAGGCCAAGGTGCTCACCGGGCGCGACGACCCCGAGGCGGCGGCCAAGGTGCTGACGGCCTGGTTCCCGCAGGTCGTCATCAAGATGAACAAGGAGGGCGCGCTGTGGTACAGCAACGGCCGCCCCGACCCGGTGCGGGCCGCCGCCGAGCCGGTCGAGAAGATCGTCGACGGCACGGGCGCGGGTGACGCGTTCTGCGCCGGCTTCCTGCCGCCGTGGCTGGAGGGCAAGCCGCCGGCCGAGTCGCTGGCCTCGGGCTGCCGGCTGGCCGCCAAGGCGATCATGCACCTGGGCGCCCGCCCGCCCTTCTAGCCGGTGACGGCGGCCCAGGCGGTCAGCTCGCCGTGGCCAGGGCCAGGGGCAGCACCGCCGGGGCGCCCGCGTGCCGTACCAGCGCGGCGGCCAGCGTCATCGTCCAGCCGGTGTCCACGCGGTCGTCCACGAGCAGGACGGGGCCGCCGCACCCGGCGACGCGCCCGGCGAGGTCCTTCGGCATGGCGAGCGTGGCCCGGATCGCCCGCACCCGCTTGGCGCTGTTGAACTGCTGCCCGGGGGAGCCGGCCCGGTAGCCCAGCTCCCCCAGGTAGGACAGCCGCCCGATCTGCGCCAGCCGCTCGGCGAACGAGCGCACGAGCTGCGGCCGCGACGCCGACGGCACGCTGACCACGGCCACCGGCCGCTCGCGCCAGTCCCAGGAGGCCAGAACCTGCACCACGGCCCGGAGCAGGTCGTCGGGGATCGGCCCGTCGCCGCCCTGGAACAGCTCCCGCAGCCGGTTGCCCCAGCCGATGTCGGTGAGCCGGCCGAGCGCGCGGCCTGGCTCGGCGCCCAGCTCGGGCTTGATCCGGCCGGACAGGTCGGGCAGGCCCGTCGGCCACTGCCTGCGGGCCTCCAGCTCGACGCCGGGCCGGCTCAGCCGCTCGCGAGCCTGCTCGACGGCCTGGGGGGCGATGTCGGGCGAGCGGTGCCTGCCGGTGCAGTTGTCGCAGCGGCCGCAGGGGCGGGCGGCGTCGTCGTCGAGGTGCCTGCGGAGGTATTGCTCGCGGCACTCGGTGGTGGTGAGGTAGCCGAGCATGGCCTCCTGCTCGGCGCGGCGCTCGGCGGCGATGCGGGTGTAGCGCTCGGCGTCGTAGGCCCACTGCTCGCCGGTCGCCTCCCAGCCGCCCTTGACCCGGCGGACGGCGCCGTCCACGTCGAGGACCTTGAGCATCATCTCCAGCCGGCCGCGGCTGAGATCGACGGCGCTCTCCAGGGCCGGGGTGGACATGACGCCGCGCTCCTCCAGGGCCTGGAGGGTGGCGCGGACGACGGGCTCCGGAGGGAAGGCCAGCGAGGCGAAGTAGGCCCAGATGTCGCGGTCCTCGGGGCCCGGCAGCAGGATGACCTCGGCCCGCTCGACGCCGCGCCCGGCCCGGCCGACCTGCTGGTAGTAGGCGACCGGCGACTGCGGCGCGCCCACGTGCACGACGAACCCCAGGTCGGGCTTGTCGAAGCCCATGCCGAGCGCGCTCGTCGCCACCAGCGCCTTGATCTTGTTGTTGAGCAGCGCCTCCTCGGCCGCCAGCCGCTCGGCCGGGTCGGTCTGCCCGGAGTAGGCGGCCACCTCGTGCCCCTGCTCGCGCAGGTAGCCGGCGACCTCGTGGGCGGCGGCCACGGTGAGCGTGTAGACGATGCCGGAGCCGGGCAGCTCGCGCAGGGTCTGGGCGAGCCAGGCCAGGCGCTGCTCGGCGGTGGGCAGGCGGACCACGGACAGGTGCAGGCTCTCGCGCTCCAGCGGGCCGCGCAGCACCATCGTGCCGTCGCCCATCTGCTCGGCGACGTCGCGGGTGACGCGGGCGTTGGCGGTGGCGGTGGTGGCCAGGACGGGGATGCCGGGCGGCAGCTCCTCGAACAGCCGGGCCAGCCGGCGGTAGTCGGGGCGGAAGTCGTGGCCCCAGTCGGAGATGCAGTGGGCCTCGTCCACCACGACCAGCCCGGCGCTCTCGGCCAGCTCGGGCAGCACGTTGTCGCGGAAGTCGGGGTTGTTGAGCCGCTCGGGGCTGACCAGCAGCACGTCGACCAGGCCGTCGGCGACCTGGCCGTAGACCTCCTCCCAGTCCTCGAGGTTGGCGGAGTTGATGGTCACGGCCCTGATGCCGGCGCGCTCGGCGGCGGCGATCTGGTTGCGCATGAGCGCCAGCAGCGGCGAGACGATGACCGTGGGGCCCTCGCCCAGCTCGCGGAGGAGCGCGGTGGCCACGAAGTAGACGGCCGACTTGCCCCAGCCGGTGCGCTGGACCACGAGCACCCTGCGCCGGTCGAGGACCAGCGCCTCGATGGCGGCCCACTGGTCGTCACGGAGCACGGCGTGCTCGCCGGCCAGCGCCCGCAGGCGCTCCTCGGCCTCGTCGCGCAGCACCTCGGCGTCGGGGGCATCAATCATGCCCTCTTTGTTACCAGCTCCCTCCGACGAATCGCGCCCGTTCGGTCAGGGAACGGGCCGCGGGTCGGCGTGCTCGGGGAAGGCGTTGATGGTGACGCGGTGCATGCGGCGGCGCTCGGTGTAGTCGGCGACCGCGTAGTGCTGGGTGGGACGGTTGTCCCAGAAGGCGAGCGTGCCCGGCCGCCAGCGCAGGCGGCACTGGAACTCGGGCGAGCGGATGTGGTCGATCAGCAGCGGCAGCAGGGCCTCGTTCTCCCGGTCGCTCAGCCCGACCAGGCGGGTGGTGGACGAGCGGTTGACGAACAGCGCCTTCCTGCCCGTCTCGGCGTGCACGCGCACCACGGGCCGCTCGATCGGCGGCCACTGGGCCTGCACCTCGGCCAGGTCGAACGGGTGCCCCTTGGAGATGGCCTTCTTCATCGACATGGTGATGTCGTGCACGGCGGTCAGCTCGTCGCACAGGCGTCGCAGCGGCTTGGAGAGCGACTCGTAGGCCAGGTAGGTGTTGGCCCAGCAGGTGTCGCCGCCCACGCCGGGGAGCTGGACGCAGCGCAGCAGCGAGCCCATGGGCGGGGTCGGCTCGAAGGTGTTGTCGCTGTGCCACTCGTCGCCGCCCTCGCCCTTGGGCGAGGTCTGGTCGAGCACGTGGATGGGGCTGGCGGCGTCCTTCTTGAACGCGGGGTGGTTGAGGGTGCCGAAGTTCAGGGCGAACTGCAGGTGCTGCTCGTCGTCGATGTGCTGGTCGCGGAAGAAGAGCACGAGGTGCTTGAGCCAGCCCGCGCGCAGGGTGGCGACCTCCTCCTGCGACAGCGGCTTGCGCAGGTCGACCCCGGTGACCTCGGCTCCGATGTGCTTGGTCACGGGATGGAACTCGATCATGACGCCTCCGGGGAGAGGGGAGCGGTGCCCCGAACGTACGACCCAAGCAATTGCTTGGTCAATACCGGAAGAGAAGGCACATGTCGGCCACCGGTCGCGGGCACCCGAATTTCTTCGGCACAATGTTCGACATGGCCCGACGCACGACAACGCCCCCGCCCGAGGACTTCGAGGAGCGCATCGTCGACATCGACGTCTCCTCGGAGATGCGCACGAGCTTCCTTGAGTACGCCTACTCGGTCATCTACCAGCGGGCGCTGCCCGACGCGCGTGACGGCCTCAAGCCCGTGCAGCGGCGCATCCTCTACTCGATGGCCGAGATGGGCCTGCGCCCCGACCGCGGCCACGTCAAGTCCTCGCGCGTCGTCGGCGACGTCATGGGCAAGCTGCACCCCCACGGCGACTCCGCCATCTACGACGCCCTGGTGCGCCTGGCCCAGCCGTTCTCCATGCGGCTGCCGCTGGTCGACGGCCACGGCAACTTCGGCTCCCCCGACGACCTGCCGGCCGCCATGCGCTACACCGAGGCCCGGCTGGCCCCGGCGGCCATGCTCATGGTCGAGTCCATCGACGAGGAGACCGTCGACTTCAAGCCCAACTACGACGGCCAGGAGACCGAGCCGGCCGTCATGCCGTCGGCCTTCCCCAACCTGCTGGTCAACGGCGCCAGCGGCATCGCGGTCGGCATGGCCACCAACATGGCGCCGCACAACCTCGTCGAGATCGTCGCCGCCGCCCGCCACCTGATCAAGAAGCCCGACGCGACCCTCGACGACCTCATGGAGTTCGTGCCGGGGCCCGACCTGCCGACCGGCGGCACGATCATCGGGCTCCAGGGGGTGCGCGACGCGTACGAGAGCGGGCGCGGCACATTCCGCATGCGGGCCAAGTGCTCGATCGAGCAGATCACGCCGCGCCGCAAGGGCATCGTGGTCACCGAGCTGCCCTACAACGTGGGCCCCGAGCGCGTGGTCACCAAGATCAAGGAGCTGGTCAACAGCAAGAAGCTCCAGGGCATCGCCGACCTCAAAGACCTCACCGACCGGCACAAGGGCCTGCGCCTGGTCGTCGAGATCAAGAACGGTTTCATCCCCGAGGCCGTCCTGGAGGAGCTCTACCGGCTGACGCCGATGGAGGAGTCCTTCGGCATCAACAACGTCGCGCTCGTCGAGGGCGAGCCGCGCACGCTCGGCCTGCGCGAGCTGCTGCAGGTCTACATCGGCCACCGGCTGGAGGTCGTGCGCCGCCGCTCCGAGTACCGCCGCCGGCGGCGCGAGGAGCGCCTGCACCTGGTCGACGGCCTCATCGTCGCGCTGCTCAACATCGACGAGGTCATCCAGGTCATCCGCTCCTCCGACGACTCCGCGCAGGCGCGCACCCGCCTCATGGACGTCTTCGACCTCACCGAGATCCAGGCCGCCTACATCCTCGACACGCCGCTGCGCCGCCTGACCCGCTACGACAAGCTGGAGCTGGACCAGGAAAAGGAGACGCTGAGCGACGAGATCGCCAAGCTGACCGAGATCCTGTCCTCGGAGGCCAGGCTGCGCCAGGTCGTCTCGGCCGAGCTGGCCGACGTGGCCAAGAAATACGGCACGCCGCGCCGCACGGTCCTGCTGGACGCCGCGGGCGTCTCCCGTACCGCGGTGGTGGAGCTGCAGGTGGCCGACGACCCGTGCCTGGCGCTGCTGTCGTCCACCGGCCTGCTGGCCCGCACCGCCGACGCCTCGCCGCTGCCCGCCGAGGGCGAGCGGTCGGCGCACGACGTGCTGGTCTCGGCGGTGCGCACGTCCGTACGTGGCGAGGTCGGCGTGGTCACCTCGCTGGGCCGGCTGATCCGCGTCCAGGTCGTGGACCTGCCGACGCTGCCGGCCACGGGCGCCCCGCCGTCGTTGTCGGGGGGCCATCCGGTCTCCGAGTACGTCTCGCTGCAGCCCGACGAGAAGGTCGTGGGGCTCGGCTCGCTCGACCCCGACGGGCCCGGGCTGGCGCTCGGCACGACGCAGGGCGTGGTCAAGCGGGTGGTCCCCGACTACCCGGCCAACCGCGACGACTTCGAGGTCATCACCCTCAAGGACGGCGACACCGTGGTGGGCGCGGTCGAGCTGGAGTCGGAGTCGCACGACCTGGTGTTCATCACCTCCAACGCGCAGCTGCTGCGCTACCAGGCCGCGCTCGTGCGCCCGCAGGGCCGGCCGGCCGGCGGCATGACGGGCATCCGGCTGGACGACGGGGCCCGGGTGATCTGGTTCGGGGTGGTCGATCCCGAGCGGCCCGCCCGGGTGGTCACCGTCGCCGGGTCGTCCACGGCGCTGCCCGGCACGCAGGTGGGCGGCGGCAAGATGTCCGACTACGCCGAGTTCCCCGCCAAGGGGCGGGCCACGGGCGGCGTACGGGCGCAACGTTTCCTCAAGGGCGAGGACGAGCTGCTGCTGGCCTGGGCCGGCCCCGCGCCGGTCAAGGCGGTCTCGGCGGTGGGCAAGCCGGTCCCGGTGCCGGAGGAGCTGGGGCGGCGCGACGGCTCCGGCGTACGCCTGACCCACACCATCGGGGCGATCGGCGGCGCCCTGGCCGCCGTCCCGCCCGTCCCGCCGTCCCCCGCCACCCCGGCGGACGGCTGACCCGCACCCACGACGACGACGGCGGCCCGGGCACGGGGCGGGCGGCGGAGTCCGCCCGGGGCCCGATCGGGCGGCGGAGTCCGCCCGGGGCCCGATCGGGCGGCGGAGTCCGCCCGGGGCCCGATCGGGCGGCGACGGCCGCCCGGGGCCGCCCGGGAGGATCGAGCGTTCTCCCGACGGCATAGGCTGGCCGGCGTGACGTCCTGGCAAGAGCACGCGATCTGGTGGCACATCTACCCGCTGGGCTTCACCGGTGCCGAGCCGGTCGCCCTGCCGCCGGGGGCGCCCGTGCGCCACCGCCTGCGCCGGTTGGAGGCGTGGCTCGACTACGCCGTCCGGCTCGGCTGCTCGGGGTTGCAGCTCGGCCCGATCTTCGCCGCCGAGACCCACGGCTACGACACGCTCGACCACTTCCGCATCGATCCGCGCCTCGGCGACGACGCGGACTTCGACCACCTGGTGGCCGCCGCCGGCGCCCGCGGCCTGCGGATCGTCCTGGACGGCGTCTTCAACCACGTGGGCCGCGGGCACCCGCTGTTCGGCGATCCGGCGCACGCGCACTGGTTCGTGCCCGACGGGGACGGCGGCCACCGCACGTTCGAGGGCCACCACGGCCTCGTCACGCTCAACCACGGCCATCCCGACGTGCTCGACCACGTCGTCCGCGTCCTCGACCACTGGCTGGCGCGCGGCGCGTCCGGCTGGCGGCTGGACGCCGCGTACGCGATGCCCGCCGCCTTCTGGCGTGAGGCCCTGGCCCGGGTCCGCCCGCTGCACCCGCAGGCGTGGTTCGGCGGCGAGGTGATCCACGGCGACTACGCCGCCTACGTGGCCGGCAGCGGCCTGGACTCGGTCACCCAGTACGAGCTGTGGAAGGCCCTGTGGAGCTCGCTCAACGACGGCAACTTCTTCGAGCTGGCCTGGGCGCTGAAGCGGCACGACGCGCTGCTGGAGACGTTCGTGCCGCTGACCTTCGTCGGCAACCACGACGTCACCAGGCTCGCCACCCGCCTCGACGACGGGCGCCACCTCGGCCACGCGCTGGCCGTGCTGTTCACGGTGGCCGGGCTGCCGAGCGTCTACTACGGCGACGAGCAGGGGCTGCGCGGGGTGAAGGAGGACCGGCCCGGCGGCGACGACGCGATCCGGCCCGCCTATCCCGACCGCCCGGAGGAGCTGGATCCGGCGGGGTCGCCGGTGTACCGGCTGCACCAGCGGCTCATCGGGCTGCGCCGCCGCCATCCGTGGCTGGTGCGGGCCCGGACGAGCGTGCCCCATCTCACCAACACGGCGGTCGCGCTGGAGTCGGCCGGGGCGGGCCGCGTCCTGACGCTGCTCAACGTGGACGACGAGCCCTACCGGTTCCCGCTGGAGGCCGCGGGGCTGGCCGTCGCGGACGCCTCCGACGAGCGCGCCACGGCCGCGGATCCCTGCTTCGTCCCCGCGCACGGCTGGAAGATCCTCACCTTGGCCTGATCCGGACAGTTATGGACGGCGGGCGGCCACCGATCTTAACTGGGAGAGCGCTCTCTCTGAATCGGGAGGTACACCCGTGTTCCGACGCAGACCACCGTCATGGGCGGCGGCTCTGGCCTTACTGGTCCCGCTCCTCGCCGTACCGGCCGGCCCGGCCCGGGCCGCCGCCGATCCGCCCGTCCTCGTCGACTTCGACTCCGGCGGCATCCCCTCCGGCGTGTACGCCTGGGGCAACGACACCGCCTCCACCCCCACCCTGACGATCGAGCCCGGCGCCGACCGCCCCGGCGCCCCCTCCGGGAACCAGGTGCTCAGGAGCGGCTACGCCATCAGCCAGTGGGGCGGCTGGTCGCAGGACCTGGCCGCGACCCAGGACTGGTCGCCGTACGAGGGCTTCTCCTTCTGGGTGAAGGGCGAGGGCTCGGGCCGGCGGATCTTCTTCGAGCTGAAGGACGGCGGCACCGGCCCGGGCGCGGCGGAGCTGTTCGAGTCCTCGTTCACCGACGACGCGGCGGGCTGGCGGCAGGTCAAGGTGCCCTTCGCGAGCTTCACCCGCCGCGCCGACTACCAGCCCGGCGGCGCGCCCACAGACGGCGAGCTGGATCTGGTCGCCATGTGGGGCTACGCGATGCGCCTGCCCACGGCCGCCGGCACCCTGGAGTGGGACCAGGTCGAGCTGTACGGCACCGCTCCCCCGCGCCCCGCCCGCCTGACCACCGACCAGCCGGTCTACCCGGTGAACGAGCGCTCCGAGGCCAGGGTGAGCGTCACGGTCACCACGGCCACCGGCGCACCCCTGGAGGCCGCGCTGTCCGTCGCGTACCGGACCGGCACCGGCACCGCCACCCCCGGCAGGGACTACACGCCGGCCGAGGGCACGCTGACCTTCCCCGCCGGCACGGCGTCCGGCTCGTCCAGGTCGTTCACCGTGAAGATCCTCGGGGACGGCGGGAACGAGGTCGCCGAGACCGTGCCCGTCGAGCTGTCCGGCGCGGGCACCAGGCCGCCCGCCGAGCCCCCGGTCATCGTGATCAACGCGCACGGGCTGCCGTACCTGGACGCCCGCAGGCCCGTACGGGAGCGCGTGGCCGACCTGCTGGGCCGGATGACGCTGGAGGAGAAGGTCGGCCAGATGACGCAGGCCGAGCGCCTGGCGCTGGCCAAGCAGAGCGACATCGCCGCCTACCGCCTCGGCTCGCTGCTGTCCGGCGGCGGCTCCACGCCCACCCCCAACACGCCGCGCGGCTGGGCCGACATGATCGACGCCTTCCAGCTCCAGACCCGCGCGACCCGGCTGCAGGTGCCGCTGATCTACGGCGTGGACGCCGTGCACGGCCACAACAACGTGACCGGCGCGACGATCTTCCCGCACAACGTCGGCATGGGCGCCACCCGCGACGCCGACCTGGTGCGGCGGGCCGGCGAGGTCACCGCGGACGAGGTCAGGGCCACCGGCGTGCCGTGGGACTTCGCGCCGTGCCTGTGCGTGTCGCGCGACGAGCGCTGGGGCCGCGCGTACGAGTCGTTCAGCGAGGACCCGGCCCTGGTCACCCGCATGACCACGGTCATCGACGGCCTCCAGGGCCACGGCGTGCTGGCCACCGCCAAGCACTACGTCGGCGACGGCGGCACCGCCTACGGCTCCTCCACCACCGGCGACTACACCATCGACCAGGGCGTCACCAGGGTCAGCAGGCAGGAGCTGGAGGCGATCCACCTGGCGCCGTTCGCCGCGGCGGTCAGGCGGGGGGTCGGCAGCGTCATGCCGTCGTTCTCCAGCGTCGACTTCGGCGACGGGCCGGTGAAGATGCACGCCCACAAGGAGCTGATCACCGACGTGCTCAAGGGCCGGCTCGGCTTCAAGGGCTTCGTGATCAGCGACTGGCAGGCCATCGACCAGATCCCCGGCGACTACCCGAGCGACGTGCGCACCTCGGTCAACGCCGGGCTCGACATGATCATGGTTCCGTACGCCTACCCCGAGTTCACCAGCACGCTGAAGGCCGAGGTCGAGGCCGGACGGGTGCCGGTGTCCCGGGTGGACGACGCGGTCGCCCGCATCCTGACGCAGAAGTTCCGCCTCGGCCTGTTCGAGCACCCGTACGCCGACCGCTCCCACCAGGCCGACGTGGGCTCCCCCGCGCACCGCGCGGTGGCCCGCGCCGCCGCCGCGAAGTCGCAGGTGCTGCTCAAGAACGACGGCCGCCTGCTGCCGCTGAGCCGCGACGCCAAGGTGTACGTGGCCGGCTCCAACGCCGACGACATCGGCAACCAGAGCGGCGGCTGGACGATCACCTGGCAGGGCTCGTCCGGGCCGATCACCCCCGGCACGACGATCCTCCAGGCCGTCCGCGACCGCGCCGCCTCGGTGACCTACTCGCGCGACGCCTCGGCCGACCCCGCCGGGCACGACGTGGGCGTGGTGGTCGTGGGCGAGACCCCGTACGCGGAGGGCTTCGGCGACGTCGGCCGCCAGGGCCGCACGCTGGAGCTGTCGGCCGCCGACCGGGCCGCCGTGGACAGGGTGTGCGGTGCCCTGAAGTGCGTCGTGGTCGTCGTGTCCGGCCGCCCGATGGCGCTGGGCGACCTGTCGGGCGTCGAGGCCGTGGTGGCCGCCTGGCTGCCGGGCACCGAGGGCGCGGGCGTGGCCGATCCGCTGTTCGGGGCGGTGCCGTACACCGGGCGGCTGCCGGTCACCTGGTTCCGCACCGTGGACCAGCTCCCGATCAACGTGGGCGACGCCGCCTACGACCCGCTGTTCCCCTACGGGTGGGGCCTGCGGACCGACCCGGCCCGCGACCGGCTCAGGGCGGCCCGCGACGAGCTGGCCGCCGGTGACGGCCCGGCCAGGGCCGCCGCGGCCGCGCTGACGCTCGCCCTGGCCGGCCGCAACTGGAACGCCGACGGCTCCGTACGCGAGGCGCGCACGGTCCTGGCCGCGCTGGGCGTGGCCGCGACGCTGCTCGAACGCGCGAAGAGCGCCGCCTACGCCCAGGGCGACGCCGTCGTCTCGGTGGCCAGGGACCTGGCGCAGAGCGTGGGCAGGCGGCCCGACCTGCAGGCGCGGGCCGACCACGAGCTGGCGGCCGGCCACCTCAGGAAGGCGGTGGACCTGCTGGCCCAGGCCGCCCGCTAGGGCTCGCCGCTCAGCTCACGCAGAGGCAGAACGGGTGACCGGCCGGATCGAGGAAGACGCGGAAGTCGTCGTCGTCCTCGTCCGGCTGGTGCTCGTGCTTGACCGCGCCGATCTCCAGCACCCGCTTCTCGGCCTCGTCCAGGTCGCTCACCAGGAGGTCCAGGTGGAGCTGCTGGGGCCGCTCGGGGTCGGGCCAGGTCGTGGGGCGCAGGTCGGTGGCGAGCTGGAACGCCAGCCGCTTGGGCGCGCCGCCGTCGCTGATCACCACCCAGTCGTCCTCGACGGACGTGATCGGCCAGCCCAGCAGCTTGGAGTAGAACTCGGCCAGCCCCTTGGGGTCGGGTGTGTCGAGCACGACGGTCCGGAACTCGGCGATGCCACTCATCATTCACCTCTGAGACGTCGAAAGGGGGTTCTGCGCCCGGCTGCCGGCCGTCGCGATCGGCGACGGCGACGGCGTGAACTACCCCGATGCCGATCCGGCACACCTGGCAGGACAGGCGGCACGGGCAGCTCAGGGGCTCAGGCGGCCGGCGTTCAGGCGGCCGGGGCTCAGGCGGCCGGGGTTCAGAGGCTCAGCCGGCCGGTGAGGCCGCGATCGCGGTCGGGAGGGCGCGCAGCAGCTCGTGCGGCTCGCCGCCCTCCCAGCGCCGGACCAGCCGGACGCCGGCCTCGCCGGGCGCGAACTCCTCGCACCCCAGCGGCCCGAAGCAACCCACCTCGTCCAGCAGCAGGAGGAACGGATCGTCCTCGGGCAGACCGGTGACGTAGGCGGCGGTGTCGAGGAGGGCCAGCGCGCACCGGGCGTTGCGGCCGCCGTCGTTGGCCTCCACACGGTCGAGGCGGCGCCGGGCTTCGGCACGGAGGAACGCGGCGAGCGATTCGGACCTACTCACGACCCACCTTCTTCTGACGGCGTACGAAGGGCTACGTCATCATCACGCATCGTCACCGGATTTCGGGGGAGGTTTGCGAACTCCGGCCCGTGTCGCGGCGCCCCCGGTGTCCCGGAGCCCTACGTCATGCGGGATCATCGGTGCCATGAGCGCGTTCGACGACCTGTATGCCGCCAACGCTGAGTTCGCACGAGACTTCGCCGACTCCGGCCTCACCGGGCGGGCCGCCCGCGGGCTGGGCGTGGTGACCTGTATGGACTCCCGGATCGACCCCCTGGGCCTGCTCGGGCTCAAACCGGGTGACGCCAAGATCCTCCGTAACGCCGGCGCCCGCGTCACCGACGACGTGCTGCGCACCCTGGTGCTGGCCGTCTACGTGCTGGGCGTCGAACGGGTGCTGGTCATGCCGCACACCGACTGCGGCATGACCAAGGTCACCGACGCCGACGTCCACAAGCTCACCGCCGACCGCGGGGTGGACACCCGCAGCCTCGACTTCCACACCGTCCCCGACCAGCACGAGGCGCTGCGCCACGACCTGACCCGCATCCGGACCAGCCCGTTCCTGCCGCAGGGCATGCCGGTCGCCGGCGCGATCTACGACGTCCACTCCGGCCGGCTCTCCCCGATCGACTTCTGACCCGTCCGCGATCCCGGCCTCCGGCTCCCGGCCGCCGCCCCGTCCGGGCGGGGCGGGGGAGGCGGAGGCCCCGAGAACACGTCCCGGAGCTCCCGGAACCGCCCCCAGGACTCCCGCTGTCGGCTCCCGAGGTCCGTGCGCACGGATACGCGAAGTGGGCTTCCCGCCTGGACATGAGCGATCGCTCATGGCGCACGCCTGGTCCGGTATTGGTGCTCAGGCCGGAGCGTCACATAGTGGGGCCATGAACCGATCGCTGCGCGTCGCGGTCATTGGCGACCGCGACCCGACCTTTCCTCCGCACGTGGCCACCGGCGACGCGCTGCGGCACGCCGCCGCGCACCTCGGCATCGGGGTGGACGTCCGCTGGCTGGCCACCGAACCGCTCGAATCCGACCTGACCGAGGTCAAGGCCGCCGACGTGTTGTGGTGCGCGCCCGGCAGCCCGTACCGCAGCCTGCGCGGCGCCCTCGCCGCCCTTCGGCACGGCCGCGAGCACGGCGTGCCCACCCTCGGGACGTGCGGCGGCTGCCAGCACATGGTCATCGAGTACGCCCGCCACGTGCTCGGCCACGAGGACGCCCAACACGCGGAGTACGACCCGTACGCCTCCACCCTCTTCGTGTCGGAACTGGCCTGCTCGCTGGCCGGCAAGACCATGCCCGTCACCCTGGTCCCCGGTACCCGAGCGGCCGCCCTGTACGGACGGACCGAGGTCGAGGAGGAGTACTACTGCAACTTCGGTCTCGACCCCGGCCGGCAGGAGACCCTGCACGACGGTGGCTTCTCCGTCACAGGAGTGGACGGCGACGGCGAGGCCCGGGTGCTGGAGATCCCCGGCCACCCCTACTACGTGGCCACCCTGTTCGTGCCGCAGACCCGCTCGCGTCCCGAGGCCCCGCACCCGCTGGTCGTCGGCCTGCTGCGCGCGGCGCTGTGACCTTCACCCAGCTGAGGATCCTGCAGGCGGTCGCGCGCACCGGCAACATGACCCGGGCCGCCGAGGAACTGGCCACCACGCAGTCCGCGGTCAGCCACGCGCTGCGCGCCCTGGAGAGCGAGCTGGGGGTCGCGCTGCTGGTGCGGGGCAACCACGGGGTGAGCCTGACGGCGGCTGGGCGTGCCGTGTGCCGCCGCGCCGCGCTCATCCTCACCCAGGTGGAAGCGCTGGAGCAGGAGGTGGCCGCGGTCCGCGAGCAGGAGCGTGGCAGCCTGCGCGTCGGCGTCATCCCCAGCGCCAACGTCCGGCTGCTGCCGCCGGTCCTGCGGCGGTTCGGGGACGCGCATCCGCAGGTGCGGCTCACGGTGATGGAGGGCTCGGACGACGAGGTGCTGGAGTGGCTCACAACGGGAGCGGCGGACATCGCGACCGTGTCGGCCGGGGTGGCGGGCGCACGGGCCCCCACGGCCGCGCTCCCCGCGGGGTTGACGGCGCGGCCACTCGCCACCGACCGCATGCTGGCCGTCCTGCCCAGCGGTCACGCCCTGGGCGTCCGCGACTCGGTACCGGTGGCCGAGCTGTCCCGGCAGCCGTTCATCATGTCCACGGGCGGCTGCGAGCCTCTGATCACGGCACTCGCGCGGGCGGCGGGGGCGAGCCTGAGGTGCCACTACCGGGTGCGCGACACCCACAGCATTCTCGCCATGGTCGCCGAGGGGCTCGGGGTGAGCATCGTCCCTGAGCTGTCGCTGCCCGCCCATCGCCCGGGCGTGCACGCGATCCCGCTGGACCCGGCCGCCGAGCGCACCGTCCTTCTCGCCTTGCCCGCCGACCCGCTCCCGACGGCCACCGCCTTCGCCGAACTGGCCATCGCCCTCACCCCCGGCCCGGCCGCGCCGGAGGGCCGGGCCCCGGCAGGGAACTCGCGGGCCCGGCCCAGGATTCCGCCGGCTTCTCCCCGGTGATCTGACATACCCGGCCGGCCTCGAACGTTCCTCGGCCCGCAGGGCCGGGCCGGCGGACGACCGGGGAAACCGCGCTGCCAGGGGCCCAGGAGACGCCTCCAGGGGCCCCAGCACGCGCGAACGGCCCCTCCCCCATACCCGGGGAGGGGCCGTGACGTTTCGGCGGTCCTGAAGGGGGTTTCAGGCGTCGATGGCGTCGCGATCGACCTCGGCGGCGCTGGTGACGAGGAACTCCCGCCGCGGCGCGACGTCGCTGCCCATGAGGAGGTTGAAGATGTGCTCGGCGGCCTCGGCGTCCTCGATGCGCACCCGGCGCAGGATGCGGTGGCGCGGGTCCATCGTGGTCTCGGCGAGCTGGTCGGCGTCCATCTCGCCCAGGCCCTTGTAACGCTGCACCGGGTCCTTCCAGCGCTTGCCGCGCCGCCCCAGGTCGCGCAGCACCTTCTGCAGCTCGGCGTCGGAGTAGCAGTAGATGTACTTGTCCTTGCCGCGGCCGGGGTTGGTCAGCTCGATGCGGTGCAGCGGCGGCACCGCGGCGAAGACCCGCCCGGCCTCCACCATCGGCCGCATGTAGCGGTAGAAGAGGGTGAGCAGCAGGCAGCGGATGTGGGCGCCGTCGACGTCGGCGTCGGCCATGAGGATGACCTTGCCGTAGCGGGCGGCCTCGATGTCGAACGAGCGGCCCGAGCCCGCCCCGACGACCTGGATGATGGCGGCGCACTCGGCGTTCTTGAGCATGTCGCTCACCGACGCCTTCTGCACGTTGAGGATCTTGCCCCGGATCGGCAGCAGCGCCTGGAACTCCGAGTCGCGGGCCAGCTTGGCCGTGCCCAGCGCCGAGTCGCCCTCGACGATGAACAGCTCGCTGCGGTCGAGGCCCTCGCTGCGGCAGTCGACCAGCTTGGCCGGCAGCGCGGAGCTCTCCAGGGCGGTCTTGCGGCGTTGGTTCTCGCGGTGCTCGCGGGCCGCGATGCGGGCCTTGGCGGCGGCGACGATCTTCTCCAGGACGGCGCGCAGCGGCTGCTTGTAGCCGCGCGGCGGATTGGTGAAGATCTCCTTCAGCTCGCGGGAGACCACGTGGGAGACGATGCGGGTGGCCGCCGAGGTGCCGAGCACCTCCTTGGTCTGGCCCTCGAACTGCGGCTCGGGCACCCGGACCGTGACCACGCCGGTCAGGCCCTCCTGGATGTCGTCCTTGGTGACCGGGTCGTCGCCGTTCTTCAGCAGCCGGGTCTCGCGCAGCACCTCGTTGATCGTGCGGACCAGGCCGCGCTCGAAGCCGGTGAGGTGGGTGCCGCCCTTGGGGGTGGCGATGACGTTGACGAACGAGCGCACGGTGGACTCGTAGCCCTTGCCCCAGCGGATCGCCACGTCGACGCTCAGCTCGCGCTGGACCTCGGTGGGCGTCATGTGGCCCTGGTCGTCGAGGACCGGCACGGTCTCGTGGAAGTGGCCGACGCCCTGCAGCCGCAGCACGTCGCAGACCGCCTCGTCGCGGGCCAGGAAATCGACGAACTCGGAGATGCCGCCCTCGAAGCGGAACTCCTCCTCGATGCGCTCCTCGTGCCGGCTGTCGTAGACCACGAGGGTCAGGCCGGGCACCAGGAACGCGGTCTGCCGCAGCCGCACGTGGATCTCGTCGAGCGAGACCTCGGCGTCGGGCAGGAAGATCTGCCGGTCGGCCCAGAAGCGCACCCGGGTGCCGGTGGAGGCGGCGGGGAGCTCGTCGCCGAGGCGCAGGCCGGACTTCTTGCGGAACTTGGCCGTGGGCCCCTCGCCGTCGAA
Organism: Nonomuraea sp. NPDC050783; assembly: GCF_040802095.1. NCBI lineage: Bacteria > Bacillati > Actinomycetota > Actinomycetes > Streptosporangiales > Streptosporangiaceae > Nonomuraea > Nonomuraea sp. NPDC050783. The sequence continues at coordinate 190,991 of NZ_JBFAHK010000014.1, read as the reverse complement.
GACGCCGGGGACGCCGCGGCGGAAGCTGATCTCGTGGACCCGGCCGTCGCGGTCGACCTCGACGTCGAGCCGCGCCGACAGGGCGTTGACCACGGAGGCGCCCACGCCGTGCAGGCCGCCCGAGGCGGCGTAGGAGCCGCCGCCGAACTTGCCGCCCGCGTGCAGCTTGGTGTAGACGAGCTCGACGCCGGCCAGGCCGGTCTTGGGCTCGATGTCGACGGGGATGCCGCGGCCGTTGTCGCGCACCTCGATGGAGCCGTCGGCGTAGAGCTCGACCTCGATGCGGTCGCAGTAGCCGGCCAGTGCCTCGTCGACGCCGTTGTCGACGATCTCCCAGAGACAGTGCATCAACCCGCGGCTGTCGGTGGACCCGATGTACATGCCGGGACGCTTGCGGACCGCTTCCAGGCCCTCAAGCACCGACAGGTGACGAGCCGTGTAACCCGTCTCCACTAGAGTCACTCCAGCTCCCCTGGTGTTATGCATCGAACACGTGTGCGTAGCTTACCGTTGTTCCCTTGCGAACGCGTACAAGCTTGCCACGGCGGCATGTTTGCCGTTACCAACCGGCTGATCATCATTACTTTCGGACACATTCCGCTCTGGGCGTACAGAGGAGGCGGTTGGGAAGCCCCACGTCCGGTTAGATGTTGTTCCAAGTGACTGACGCCAGATCCTCGCTTCGGCGGGGGTGACCCGAAAGGCGATACGTGACTGGAGCTCTCGCCCCCGTTAAGCCGCTGACGGCCCTCGACCGCTGCGACCGCTGCGGCGCTCAGGCCTACATTCGCGCGACCCTGCCCATAGGCGGGGAGCTGCTGTTCTGCGCCCACCACGGGCGTCAGCACATCGCGGCGCTGCGCGAAAAGGGCGCCGACATCCTGGACGAGTCGGCTCGCCTCAGCAAGACCCCATCGAATGCCCCCAACGACGAGCGCTGATCCACAGCGCCTGCCGTGATGAGATAACCACATAAAACATACGGAACGGCGACCCTGGGCATGCCCGGGGTCGCCGTTCCATGTCCGCGCGCCCCCGCCCCCGCCGCTCACCGGACGCGGTAGTGGTAGCGGGAGGCGACCTCGAAACCCTCGCCGCGGTACAACGCCTGCGCGGCCCGGTTGGGCTCGGTGGTGAGCAGGTAGGCGGAGGTGGCGCCGGCGTGCCGCACCAGCGCCCGCAGCACCGCCCTGGCCAGGCCGCGCCGCCGCGCCTGTGGCAGGGTGGCCATGCAGTAGATGCCGAGCGTGCCGTCCTGCGGGACGGCGCGGCCCACGGCCAGCGTCTCGCCGCTCTCCTCGTAGGCCCCGTACCAGGCCGGGACGCCGGCGCAGATGCGGGCGGCCCGGGCCAGGCCGCTGTCGTACCGGCCGTCCACAGCCCACCAGGTGTCGAGCCAGCCCGCCCACGGCCGGTCCTCGATCCTGACCTTCTCCTCCGCCGCCGACGCCGGCCGCGCGGCGAGGACGGGGGCGGAGGCGGGGGCGGGGGCGGGGGCGGTCATGACGAGCGTGGGATCCACCCGCTCGTACCCCCTGCGCTCCAGCTCCTCGTCCAGGCCGGGCGGGGCGCCGAGCCCCATCGAGAAGGCGCACCGCTGCCCGCGCCCGCCGTAGAACGCCTCGGCGGCCCCGATCGCCGCGTCCAGGTCGGCCGGGCGGCCCAGGGGCAGCACCGAGTTGGCCCGCTTGGTCACGCCTCCCGCGTAGCGCAGCACCCAGCCGTCGTGGACGCGTTGCTCGTACGCAGGCCACGCTTCATGGACAAGAAGGTCGAAATCCACCCGCGCAGCGTAGCCGACAGGTCACGGCGAGAGCCGGGCCAGGCCCCCATAAGGTAGTGACCTGTGTTGATACTGCTGCCTCCGTCGGAGGGGAAGGCCCAGGAGGGAAGCGGGCCGCCCGTCGGCGAGCTGTCCTTCCCCGCGCTCGACCGGGCCCGCAAGCGGGTGATGAGCGCGCTCATCCGCGCCTCCAAGCGCCGCGACTCCCTCGACGTGCTCGGGCTGACCCCCGGGCTGGCCGGCGAGCCGGCCAGGAACGTGGCGCTGCGGACGGCCCCCACGCTGCCCGCCGCCGAGCTCTACACCGGCGTCCTGTACGACAACCTCGGGCTGGGCACGCTGGAGGAGCCGGCGCGCCGGCGGGCCGAGGAGTCCGTGCTGATCTTCTCGGGGCTGTGGGGCGTGCTGCGGATCACCGACCGGATCCCGCCGTACCGGCTGTCGATGGGGGTCAGTCTGCCGCCGCTGGGCGGGCTGGCGGCCTTCTGGCGGCCCCTGCTGGCCAAGGCCCTCGACCCGGTGCCTGGGCTGGTGGTGGACATGCGCTCGGCCACGTACGCGGGGGCCTGGCAGCCGGGCGAGCGGTCGGTGACGGTGCGGGTCTTCCGGGCCGGCAAGGTCGTCAGCCACATGGCCAAGGCCACCCGGGGCGAGATCGCCCGCGCCCTGCTCCGCCACGACCGCGTCCCGTCCACCCCGGACGAGCTGGCCAAGACCCTCACCGAGCTCGGCCGCACCGTGGACCTCACTCCCCCGCCGCGCCCGTCGCGCCCGTGGACGCTGGACGTCCACCTGCCCTGACCCCGGGCCCGTCGCCGGAACGGGAGAAGGGCCCCGCCCCGAGCGGTGGCTCGGGGACGGGGCCCTTCTCGTGGTGAACCGGCCGTCTCAGTCGAGGTAGTCGCGCAGGACCTGGGACCGGGACGGGTGACGCAGCTTGGACATGGTCTTGGACTCGATCTGGCGGATGCGCTCGCGGGTCACCCCGTAGACCTTGCCGATCTCGTCCAGCGTCTTCGGCTGCCCGTCGGTGAGCCCGAAGCGCATCGACACGACGCCCGCCTCCCGCTCCGACAGCGTGTCGAGAACGGAGTGCAGCTGCTCCTGGAGCAGCGTGAAGCTGACGGCGTCGGCCGGGACGATGGCCTCGGAGTCCTCGATGAGGTCACCGAACTCGCTGTCGCCCTCCTCGCCCAGCGGCGTGTGGAGGGAGATGGGCTCGCGCCCGTACTTCTGGACCTCGACGACCTTCTCGGGCGTCATGTCCAGCTCACGGGCGAGCTCTTCCGGCGTGGGCTCGCGGCCGAGGTCCTGCAGCATCTGCCGCTGGACGCGGGCCAGCTTGTTGATCACCTCGACCATGTGGACCGGGATGCGGATGGTCCGCGCCTGGTCGGCCATGGCCCGGGTGATCGCCTGCCGGATCCACCACGTGGCGTACGTGGAGAACTTGTAGCCCTTGGTGTAGTCGAACTTCTCCACGGCCCTGATCAGGCCGAGGTTGCCTTCCTGGATGAGGTCGAGGAAGAGCATGCCGCGGCCGGTGTAGCGCTTGGCCAGCGAGACCACGAGCCGGAGGTTGGCCTCCAGCAGGTGGTTCTTGGCGCGGCGGCCGTCCTCGGCGATCCACTCCAGCTCGGCGCGGACGTCGACCGGCAGGCCGTCGGCCTCGCCGCTGCCCAGCTGCTCCTCGGCGAACAGGCCCGCCTCGATGCGCTTGGCCAGCTCGACCTCCTGCTCGGCGTTGAGCAGGGGGACCTTGCCGATCTGCTTGAGGTAGTCCTTGACCGGGTCGGCGGTGGCGCCGGCGGCCGCGACCTGCGCGACCGGGGCGTCATCGTCGTCGTCGGAGAGGATGAGGACCTCGTCCTCGCTCTTCTCGGCGACCACGACCTCGGCGGGCTTGGGCTCCTCGGCGTCGTCGTCGTCGCCGTCGTCGCCCTCGGTCTCGGCGTCGGAGTCCACCTCGACGATGTCGTCGACGTCGAGGTCTTCCAGGTCCTCCAGCTCCACGTCGCCGTCGAGCTCGAGGTCCTCGTCGTCGTCCGTCTCGCCCCGCGGGGCCTCGGGCGCCTTCGGCTTGGTCTCGGCAGGCCCAGCAGCGATCTTCGGCTCGGCCTTCTTGGCGGCGGCGGGTGCCGCGGCCTTCTTCGCCGCCGGAGCGGCCTTCTTCGCGGGGGCCGCCTTCTTGGCGGCCGGCTCGGCTTCAGCGGTGCCGACGACCGCGGTCACGGTCTCGGGCTGCTGCTCTTTGGCGGCCGCAGCCGTCTTGGTCTTGACGGGGGCGGCGGTGCGACGCTTTGCTGGACCACGAGACTTCTTCGGCGCAGCCGAATCCGCGGCGGTCACCACCACGGTCACGCCCTCTTTGCTGAGGTTCCGCAAGAACGCGGCGGCGTGCGACATGGGGATGTCCGCCTCCTCGAAGGCCTGACGGACATCCTCAGACTCGAGGAAACCCTGCGAGCGCCCACGCTCGAGCAGTCGCTGAATGACGGGCTCGTTCAGCTCTTGTGGCTTCGAGCGAGTCGAACTTGCAGGCGACACGAACACCTCTCGAACGAACGCGTGGCGACAATGGACCCAGATGCCCGCTGGGGGGCTGTTGCCTCTCTCGGAGATCGGTGAGGCCGTGCGGACCGCGACGGACCTGCACAGCATTGTGGCACGACCCCGCACTCCATACGGCCACCTCCCGGCGGTTGACCTCCACCCTAGGCCGACCGAGGCAGTAGTGCGTACGTAAGCGGGGCACTGATACCCGAAAGCAACCGTTATGACTGTTTCATTCAGTCACTCTTCGTGGCCGGAGGGACGTGAATTGCGAGCGCGGTAACGTCATCATCCTGTTCATATCCAGACAACATCCGGTCAACCAGGAAGTCCAGCAACATGTGCGGACTCTTCACCACCTCAGGCGGCGCTTCGGTCACAACACTGCAAAGGTCCGCGAGTCCGGCGTCCAGCCCGCGCTTCCTGTTCTCCACGAGCCCGTCGGAGTAGAGCACGGCGGTGTGCCCCGGCGGCACCACGAACCGGAACTGCCGGCGGCTGGTCGGCCAGCCCAGCGGCGTGCCCGGCTCGGCGTCGCACAGGATCGCCGTGCCCTGCGGAGAGACCAGCACGGGCGGCGGGTGACCGGCCAGGGCCAGCGTGCCCTCGCCGGTGACGGGCTCGACGACCATGTAGGCCAGGGTCGTGACCTGCTCCTCCTCCTCGGTGGCCTCGAAGACGCGGTCGAGCCCGGTGAGCACGGCCGCGGGCGGCGGGTTGGTCAGCGCCAGGGCGCGCATGGCGTTGCGGATGCGGCCCATGCCGGCCGCGGCCTTGACGCCCTTGCCCATGACGTCGCCGACGACCGCGGCGACCCGCCCGTCCTGCAGCACGAACGCGTCGTACCAGTCGCCGCCGACCTGGACGTGGCGGCTGCCCGAGCGGAAGCGCTGGGCCAGCTCCAGGCCCTTGACCACGGGCAGGCGGTCGGGCAGCAGGCTGCGCTGCAACGTCTCGGCGGTGCGGTGCTCGCGCTCGAACAGGGTGGCCCGCTCGACCGCCAGCGCGCACTGGCCGGCCAGCGCCTCCAGGAAGACGCCGTCCTCCTGGGAGATCTTCTGCGGGCGGGTGAAGGAGAACCGGAGCGCTCCCAGCGCGCGGCCCGCGGCCAGCAGCGGCAGGCCCACCCAGGCCTGCTCGTCGCTGTGGGCGAGGTAGTTGGCCAGCACCTCCTCGTCGCCGCCGGCCTCCAGGAGCTGGGCCCGCAGGCTGTCGGGCGACTCGGCGAAGACCGGCCGGCGGCTGTTGACCGCCATGGTCATCACGCTGGAGCTGGACAGCGGGATCTCCTCGCCGGAGGCGCCGGACGCCTCGGGGATGCCCTCGCCGTTGATCAGCTTGAGCGCGGCGCGGTCGGTGTCGAGCAGCGCCACGGCCGAGCGGTCGGCCGCCAGGGCGGTGCGACCCACGTCGATGATGACCTGCATGACCTGCTCGACGGTCAGCGCCTCGGCGAGCATGGCGGTGGCGCCCTGCAGCCGGGCGGTGCGCAGGGCGGCGGCGCCGAGCTGGTCGGTCAGCCGGCCGCGCATCTCCTCGGCCTCGCGCTGCGGGGTGACGTCGGTGTTGGCGCCGACCCACTCCACGACCCTGCCGTGGCGGATGATCGGCACGGCCCGCACCTCGAAGTGCCGGTAGCCGCTGGCCCGGGTGCGCACCCGGTAGTTCCACTCGAACATGGTGCGCCCGCGCAGCGCCTCCCGCCAGGCCTCCTCGGTCTGCTGGCGCTCCTCGGGGTGGACGACCTCCAGCCAGCCGTTGGCGAGGTATTCCTCCAGGCCCTGGCCGGTGATGGCGCGCCACTGCGGGGCGTCCTCCAGCACGGCGCCCGTGGGCGAGGTGATCCACACGAGCTGGGACTGCGCCTCCACCAGCGAGCGGTAGCGCTCCTCGCTGCGGCGCAGCGCCTCCTCGGTCTGGCGGCTCTCGGTGACGTCCATGCCGACCAGCGCGACGGCGCGCAGCTCGCCCGCCTCGTCGTGCACCGGCGAGAACGACAGCGACCAGTGCCGGGTGTCGCCCTCGGCCGACCGCACCCGCACGCGCCCCTCGGTGACCGGCGCGTCGGTCTCGGCGACGGCCTGCACGGCGTGGGTGATGATCTGGCTGAGGTCGGCGGTCAGCACCTCGACCGGCTGCCTGCCGGTCAGGCGCTCAGCGGGCACGTCGACGACGTCGCAGAAGACGTCGTTGACCCGCTGGATGCGGCCCTCGCCGTCGAAGAACGCGAAGGCGAACTCGGCCTCGGACAGCATGCCCTGGAAGAGGGCGGAGTCTGAGATGTCCACATCCGACTCCCGGGGACGGGGCACGGAGGTCTCGGCGCTCATCGTCCGCACCTCCGTCGCGTGCCAGGGTCTCCCACGCGGCACATCTCCATAGTCGTGTACAGGTACAGCGCGGCTCCGGGCGACCGGATCCTGCAGTACATCATCGGCGATGGGCATGTGCGGACGGAAGCCCCCGCCGCGGCCCGGTCGCCTCTAAGGTCAACGCATCCTGTCAAAATCGCTCCACGTCGCGCAGCAAGATCAGGTTACAGCGCAGCTACTCGGCCGTGGCCGCGCGCTCGGCCCCTTGTGCGGCGGCACGTACGCGGACCAGGCTCTCGGCGTCGACGACGTCGGCGACCGAACGGTGTGACCCCTCCTCGCCATAGGTTCCGGCTGCCTCACGCCAGCCTGATGGTTGAACCCCCAACTGCTTCCCCAGCAATGCCAAAAAAATCTGGGCCTTCCGCTCGCCGTGTCCCGGAAGGGTCATGCGTCGTTCCAGCGGCTCCCCGCCGTGCGCGAGCGACCCGGGGCCGGCGAACGCCTCAGGATCATACGAGGCGGCGCGCTCGGCCGCGCGGCCGCCTCCCAGCCGCTGCGCGATGGTGTGCGGCCCCGCGAACGCCCACTCCTCGGGGATCTGCTGGATGCGCATGGAGACAGCTTCGCACGAATGGGCAGTCGGTGAAGGGAACACAGGCGTCGTGGAGGCTTGACACCCGTCCATGAAAGGATGAAATGAGAGCGCAAGTCGCCCAGCACACATTCCTGAGGGTTTGCCCCCAGGTCTTCAGAGGAATCTGACATCTATGCTCGCTCTGGCCACACGGTTCCTGCGGGAGCCGGTCAGTCTCAGACTGGCCGAAGAGTTCCTGACCGTACCCGTGGACACGATCGACCGATGCGTGGCCGACGTGTGCGCGTGTGCGCAGCATCTGGGCATCTCGGCGACGCCCGAGATCGTGGAACGCGTCGCGCGCGAGCGCCTGCTCGCGATCGTCAACTCGGCGCCACCGCCCCGCGCCCTGCGCTGAGCGCGTCGCCGGCGGCGGATTCCCCGATAACATCGGGGTCACCAGGCCGGGTTCTCCGCACCGTCAGTGCCTGGAATACGAGAGAGTGAGGGTGTGCGCCGACACCGACGAGATCCCCGGGAGAGCACCCCGCCCGACGACGTGTTCAAGGAGATGGTGACGGCGGCCCGCGAGCTGCTGGCCGTGCGCACGCCGCTCGACGCGGAGCTGATGGTCTCCGACATGATCGGCGCCTGGTGGGGCAAGCGGGTCAGGGGCGGTGACGTCGAGCAGGTGCTCGGCGAGGGGCTGGTCGACTACGCCGCCAAGGCCGGCACCCCGGCCTCGCTCACGCTGCTGGTCTGCCTGGCCTACCTCGGCACGGCCCGCCAGGGCGCCAAGGCCGAGGGCGCGGCGCTGGCGATGATGGAGTCCGGCGTGGCCCGGCCGGGCTGGGCCGACAAGGTGGGCGCGGTCAAGCCGGCCGGCTGCTACGTCTCCCGCGACGCCTACGGCGACCAGGACACCGTCATCTGCACCTTCGCCTACCGGTGGGACGAGGCGTCGCAGCCCACCGACCGGCACGCGCTGGTCATGGTCGTCGACTACAACATGAACGGCATGGCCCGCGACGCCTGGGTGTCCTCCCAGGTCGACAAGTTGCTGGAGCAGGCCAGGGCCGAGGCGGCCGGCAACCCGATGCTGCTGTTCGAGGAGATCCAGCCCGAGCAGGCCAGGGCGCTGCTGGAGTCGGCGATGAAGGCCACCAGGGAGCCCAAGACGCCGCCGCCGGTGAGCGACAGCTACAGCGCCTACCACGCCTTCGCCCGCGCCCGGCTGAAGGCGCTGCCGCCGGGCCGCAAGCGCCCCGCCCCGCTGCACATCGAGGCGCCCTACAGCCGGGAGCGGCGGGCCATGCTGGCGGCCGAGTTCCTGGCCTCCGACGCGGCCGAGCACCTGTCCGACCCGTCGGCGGCCTCGCGCTGCGCCGACCACATCATCGACTACGGCTGCGAGCAGGACTTCAACCGGCCGCTGCGGGTGAGCCCGACCAAGTGCGAGACGTTCCTGCTCGACTGGCTGCCGCGCAAGGTCATGCTGAGCGTCACCGAGCAGGAGGCGATGCCGTACGTGCTGTCGGCGTGGGTGCGCTTCGCCGCGCGCCGCACCGGGCTGCCCGAGCAGGGGCTGAAGGCCACCCTGGACGCGGTGTGGGAGGCCACGGGCAAGTTCCCCGAGGCCTACCGCGACCCGACCTCGTTCGGGCTGGACCGTCCGCTGCTGGAGCGGCTGCTGCCCGACGGCGACCTGTCGGCGCTGGCCAGGCGCGCCTTCGCCTTCCCCTACCTCCAGGGCACCCACAACGGCATCGAACTCGACCGGCTCAACCCGGCCGACGAGGCCGACCGGCGCACCTTATTGGAGATCGACCACGGCGGCGCCATCGACCAGGAGCACCTGGCCTGGCACGAGGAGATCGCCACCCGCCTGTGGGAGGGCGACCCGCCGCAGCTCTGGGAGGCGGCGCAGCGCCTGCTCGACCTCGGCCACGACCGGCACGACGTGCTGCACGTGCTCATCGAGATCGCCGAGCGGATCGGCGGCGACCCCGACGAGCTGGCCGCGGCCCTCGACGACATCGCCGACATCCCGGACGAGTTCTGAACGCCCGGCCCGTCCACGACCGCGTTCGCGCGCCAGGGGGGCCGCGAGTGAGCATGATGGTGCCATGGTGATTGACCTCAACGCCGACCTGGGCGAGAGCTTCGGGGTCTGGCGGCTCGGCGACGACCCGGCGCTCCTCGACATCGTCACGAGCGCCAACGTGGCCTGCGGCTTCCACGCGGGCGACCCGGTGACGATCCGGCGCACCTGCGCGGCGGCCGTCGACCGGGGCGTGGCGATCGGCGCCCAGGTCTCCTACCGCGACCTGGCGGGCTTCGGCCGGCGGGCCATGGACGTCGAGCCCGAGGAGCTGTGCGCGGAGGTCCTCTACCAGCTCGCCGCCGTCGACGGCATCGCCAGGGCGATGGGCGGCCGGGTGTCGTACGTCAAACCGCACGGCGCGCTCTACAACCGCGTCTGCCACGACCGCGAGCAGGCCACGGCCGTGATCGACGCGGTCGCCGACTACGACGCCGCGCTGCCGGTGCTCACGCTGCCGGGCTCGGTCGTGCACGAGATCGCGGCGGCCGCGGGCGTGCCCACGGTGTGCGAGGCGTTCGCCGACCGGGCCTACACGCCCGAGGGCACGCTGGTGTCGCGCAGGGAGCCCGGCGCGGTGATCCACGACGCGGGCGAGGTGGCCTCGCGGGCCCTGCGGATGGCCATCGAGGGCTCGGTGACGGCGGTGGACGGCACCTCCGTGCCCGTCGGGGCGCGCTCGATCTGCATCCACGGCGACACCCCCGGCGCCCTCCGGCTGGCGCGGGAGGTGCGCGACGGGCTGCTGGCGGCCGGCGTGGTCCTCCAGGCGTTCACGTGATCAGACCGGCCGGGGAGGACGCGCTGCTGGTCGAGACGGGCTCGCTGGAGCTGTCGCACCGGCTGGACGCCGCCCTGCGGCGCGAGCGGCCCGCGCGGGTCACGGAGATCGTCCCCGGGCCGGAGACCGTGCTGGTGGTGGCGCCGGGCGCCGACCTGGAGCGGCTGCGGGCGCGCCTGGCCGGGACGCTGGCCCGCGAGCGCGACGAGGGTCCCGCCGCCGGGCCGGCCGCCGGGGCGGCGGTGGTGACGATCCCCGTCGTCTACGACGGCGCCGACCTGGAGTCGGTGGCCGAGCTGGCGGGCGTCGGCGTGCCCGAGGTGATCGCCCGGCACGCGGGGCGCGAGCTGGTGGTGGGCTGGCTGGGGTTCGCGCCGGGGTTCGCCTACCTGACCGGGCTCGACCCGGTGCTGCACGTGCCCAGGCTGGACGTCCCGCGCACGTCGGTGCCCGCCGGCTCCGTGGCGGTCGCGGGGCCCTACTCGGCGGTCTATCCCACCGCCTCGCCGGGCGGGTGGCGGCTGCTCGGGCACACCACCCTGCGGGTGTGGGACGTGGCGGCCGACCCGCCGTCGTTGTTCCGGCCGGGCACGCGGGTGCGGTTCGAGCCCGCGGGGCCGGCGTGATCGAGGTCATCGCGCCCGGTCCGTACGCGACCGTCCAGGACCTGGGCCGGCCGGGCCACGCCCACCTGGGGGTGCCCCGCTCCGGGGCGGCGGACGCGGCGAGCCTGAAGCTGGCCAACCGGCTGGTGGGCAACCCCGAGGGCCTGGCGGGCGTCGAGCTGACCCTCGGCGGGGCGCGGCTGCGCTTCCTGGCGGGGGCGTGGGCGGCGCTGGCGGGCGCGCCGGTGCCGGCGGGGCCGGTGCGGGGCGCGGGCATGGGGGCGCCGTTCTGGGTGCCCGCCGGGGCCGAGCTGCGCCTGGGGGCGCCCGCGCGGGGCCTGCGGACCTATCTGGCGGTGCGGGGCGGCATCGCGGTGGAGCCGGTGCTGGGCAGCCGCTCCACCGACTCGCTGTCGGGGCTCGGGCCCGAGCCGCTGCGGGCCGGCGCCCTGCTGCCGGTGGGGCCGCCCGGCGCGGCCGGCGTGATCGCGGTGGACGTGGCGCCGCTGCCGGAGCCGGGACCCGCGGTGCTGCGGCTGCTGCCGGGGCCGCGGGACGACTGGTTCGCGCCGGGGGCGCTGGCGGAGCTGTGCGCGGCGCCGTACACGGTGACGCAGGACAGCAACCGGGTCGGCGTGCGGCTGCGCGGCCCCGGGCTGGCGCGCGCCAGGGAGGGCGAGCTGCCGAGCGAGGGCATGGTGCCGGGAGCGGTCCAGGTGCCGCCGAGCGGGCAGCCGATCGTGTTCCTGGCCGACCACCCGCCGACCGGCGGCTATCCGGTGATCGGCGTGCTGCGGACCGCCGACCTGGCGGTCGCCGCCCAGCTCAGGCCGGGCGACGAGGTGCGCTTCACAACGCGACGCGGCCCGTGACGCAGGTGACGACCGAGCCGCCGACCCAGACCTCGCCGTCGGCGCCGGTGGTGATCTGCACCCGCCCGGCGCGGCCGATCGCGGTGCCCTGGGCGGCGACGTAGGGGGCCTCGGCGCGGCCGGTGCGCAGCAGCCACTGCGCCAGGGAGGCGTTCAGGCTGCCCGTGACCGGGTCCTCGACGGTCGCGCCCTGGTGGGGGAAGAAGGCACGCACCTCGTACGCGCACTCCGCCCCCTCCGGGTGCGGACCCGCCACGCCCACGTCGCACGGCACCGTGCCGGGCCGCAGCGCGAGCACCGACGCGGCGTCGGCCAGCAGCACCGCCACCCAGCCGGGGCCGTTGTCGGCCCACTCCGCGTCCACGACGTCGTCCCTGGCGATGCCGAGGGCCTCGGCGATGCGCGCCAGGAGCGGCTCCTCGACCGGGCCCGAGCGGATCAGCGGCGGCGCCTGGAACGCCAGGCCGTCGGGGATCCTGCGCACCCGCACCAGCCCGGCCCCGCACTCCTGGACGATCTCGTCCGGGTCGCGCGGCGCTCCCCCGGCCTCCAGCCAGGCGTGGCAGGTGCCGAGGGTGGGGTGTCCGGCGAAGGGCAGCTCCTGGGCGGGGGTGAAGATGCGCACGCGGTAGTCGGCCTCGGGGGTGGTGGGCGGCAGGACGAAGGTGGTCTCGGACAGGTTCGTCCAGGCGGCGAAGCGCCGCATCTCCTCCGTGCCGAGGCCGTTGCCCTCCAGCACGACCGCGAGCGCGTTGCCGTGATAGGGCGTGGCGGTGAACACATCGACCTGGGTGAAGGCACGCGACATACCCGGAGTCTGGCAGACGGGTCTTTCCCCGCGCGGGCGGGGCCCGCAGACTGGACGGCGTGGCGGACTTTGACGTTGTGGTCCTGGGTTCGGGGCCTGGTGGGCAGAAGGCGGCGATCGCCGCGGCGAAGCTCGGCCGGCGGGTCGCCGTGGTCGAGAGACGGCACATGATCGGCGGGGTGTGCATCAACACGGGAACGATCCCGTCCAAGACCCTGCGCGAGGCGGTGCTCTACCTGACCGGCCTCAACCAGCGCGAGCTGTACGGCGCCAGCTACCGCGTCAAGGACGAGATCACGGTCACCGACCTCGGCATGCGCACGCAGCACGTGATCGGCCGCGAGATCCAGGTGATCCGCAGCCAGCTCGCCCGCAACCACGTGACGGTCCTGCACGGCACCGGCCGGTTCCTGGACCCGCACACCATCGGCGTGTCCGGCGAGGACGAGAGCGCCGAGAAGAAGATCACCGCGGACCGGATCGTGATCGCCACCGGCACGTCCCCCGCCCGCCCCGACAGCGTCCAGTTCGACGACCGCACGGTGATCGACTCCGACGCGATCCTGCACCTCGACCGGGTGCCCGAGACGCTGGTCGTGGTCGGCGCCGGGGTGATCGGCATCGAGTACGCCTCCATGTTCGCCGCCCTCGGCACCAAGGTGACGGTGGTGGAGCGGCGCGAGCGCATGCTGGAGTTCTGCGACCTGGAGATCGTCGAGGCGCTGAAGTACCACCTGCGCGACCTGGCGGTGACCTTCCGGTTCGGCGAGCACGTGGCCGCCGTGGAGCGGCGCGGCAACGGCGCGCTGACCATCCTGGAGAGCGGCAAGAAGATCCCCGCCGACTGCGTCATGTACTCCGCCGGCCGCCAGGGCAAGACCTCCGAGCTGTGCCTGGAGGCCGCGGGGCTGGCCGCCGACGCGCGCGGCCGGATCCAGGTGGACGACAACTACGCCACCGCCGTCCCGCACATCTACGCCGTGGGCGACGTGATCGGCTTCCCCGCGCTCGCGGCCACCTCGATGGAGCAGGGCCGGCTGGCCGCCCAGCACGCCTGCGGCGAGCCGGTGGACGAGCTGGCCGACCTGCCGCCCATCGGCATCTACACGATCCCGGAGATCAGCTTCGTCGGGAAGTCGGAGGACGAGCTGACCCGGGAGAAGGTCCCGTTCGAGGTGGGCATCTCGCGCTACCGGGAGCTGGCCAGGGGGCAGATCATCGGCGACTCGTACGGGATGCTCAAGCTGCTGGTGTCCTCGGAGGACCGGCGGCTGCTGGGCGTGCACGTGTTCGGCACGGGGGCGACGGAGCTGGTGCACATCGGGCAGACCGTCATGGGGTGCGGCGGGACCGTGGACTACCTGGTCAACGCGGTGTTCAACTATCCGACGCTGGCGGAGTCGTACAAGGTGGCGGCGCTGGACGCGATGAACAAGATGCGGGTGGTGGCCCGGCTCACCGCCGACATGTGAGGCGCTGGCGGGCGGGGCGCGCCCCGCGCCCGGCGGTCACTCGGAGGTGCCGCGGCGGGTGCGGGGAGCGGGCTTCTTGCGGCCCGCGACCAGGGTGTCGCCAGCGGCGGGAGCCGGGGCCGGGTCGTCGGTGCGCCTGGCGGGCTGGGCACGGGGGCGCGGGTGGGGCGCCGTGTCCTCGCCGGACGAGGCCGGCGCGGCCGGCGGGGCCGCGGGGGGCGCTTGCTCCGTGACGGCGGGCTCCTCGCCGGCCGGGCGCTCGGAGCCCCTGGACGGCTCGCCGGTGGAGCGGCCCGCGGGCTCGGGGGCGGGCGCCGGCTCATGGGTGGGGCGCGGAGGGGCGTCCGGATCGCGGAAGGCCGCGATGACCCGCTCGGCGTCCTTGTCGGCGGCGAACTCGTCGGCCGCCTCCGCCTCCCGCCGCCGGATCACCACCATGTGGTCGACCGACACCCGCCCGGCCCCGACCACGGCCAGCAGCAGCGAGGCCGCGCCGAGCAGGATCAGCTCGTTCATGGTGATCGGGTTGAGCGGCGGCGCGACGAGGAAGACCGACAGCGCCTCGGCGAAGAGGACCAGGCCCGTGACGGAGACCGCCAGGCCGGCGATCAGCAGGGCCCCGCCGATGAGCTCGGCGAGCATCGTGACCGTGGCCCACGCCTGCGGCGCGGGCGCGCCCTGCTCCAGGAACCTGGAGCCGGTGATCTTGAGCCCGTCCTCCAGTTTGGTCCAGCCGTTGGCGAAGAAGATCCCGCCCACGCCGAGGCGGGCGACTAAGGCCGCGACATCACGGAGAACCTGTTTCACGGTAGTGGTCTGCCCTGATCGGGACATGGGACACCTCAATCACGGCTGAGCAGCACGGCCACCGCGACGGCGGTCAGGCTCAGCAGGACGACGCTCACGACCACGGTCGTGTGCAGGGCGTTGACGAAGGCCCAGCGGGCGGCGTCCAGCAGCGCCCCGCCCGCGCTGCCGCCCACCTCCTGGGCGACGTGCGCGGCCGAGGCCAGGGACTGGCGGGCCTCGTCCATGTCGGCCGCCCGCACCCCTGGCACGGCGGGCAGGCCGGGGGCGTAGGCGATGGCGGTGATCGTGCCGAGCACGGCGACGCCGAGGCCGGCGCCCAGCTCGTACGCGGTCTCCTCGATGGCCGCGGCCCCGCCCGCCCGGGACTCCGGGACCGCGGACATGATCGTGTCGGAGGCTGCCAGCAGCGCCACCTGCACCCCGAACCCGATGCCGACGAAGCAGACGGCCAGCATCACGGGATGGCCCTCCACCCCCCAGCTCAGGGTGGGGCTCAGGGCCAGCGCGACCAGCCCGAGGCCGCCGCTCATCGTGGCCCGCAGGCCGACGCGCGGCAGGATGTGCGCCGCCGCGAGCCCGCCGCAGATGGCCGACAGCACCAGCGGCAGCATGCGGAACGCCGCGCGCACCGGGCTGTCGCCGAGCACGAGCTGGAGGTACTGGGCCAGCATGAGCTGCAACCCGACCAGCGCGAACACCCCGAGCAGCACCCCGGCCACGCCGGTGGCGAACTCGCGCCGCCGGAACAGCCCGAGCTCCAGCAGCGGCACGGCCAGCCGCCGCTGCCGCCGGACGAAGGCCGCCAGCAGCCCGGCCCCGGCCAGGAACACCAGCACCGACGCCCAGCGCGGCATGAGGGTGCCCGAGCCCGCCTCCTTGAGCCCGAAGGCCAGCGCCAGGAGGCCGAGCATCGACAGCGCGGCGCTGAGGCCGTCCCAGGGCCGGTCGCGGCGGACGGGCGAGTCCGGCAGCAGGCGGGCGGCGGCGGGCAGCAGCACGAGCAGGATGGGCACGTTGACCAGGAAGACAGCGCCCCACCACCAGCCGACCAGCACCCCGCCGACGAGCGGCCCGACGGCCGCGCCGGCCGCGGCCACCGCGCTCCAGACGCCGAGGGCGAGGGCCCGCTCGCGCCGGTCGGTGAAGACCTGGCGGATGAGCGAGAGCGTGGCCGGCATGATCATCGCGCCGCCGACGCCGAGCAGCGCCCTGGCCAGGATCAGCGTCAGCGGCGTCGGGGCGAACGCGGCGCCGGCCGAGGCCAGCCCGAACAGCACGAAGCCGCCCAGGACCAGGCGCTTGCGGCCGTACTTGTCGCCGAGCGTGCCGAACACGATCAGCAGCGGCGCGACGACGAGCGAGTAGACGTCGATGATCCACAGAAGCTGCACCGCGCTGGGTTCGAGCGCGGCGGTGAGCGCGGGCACCGCGATGTGCAGGACCGTCGCGTCCACCGTGATGAGCAGCAGCGCCAGGCAGAGCAGCGCCAGGACGGACCAGCGGCGCTCGCCGGGACGGCGGGCGAGGGTCTTGACGAAGGGTGCGGCCTGTGTGACGGTCATGGGCCTCCTTGCAGGCCGATCCGCTGACAGGGCCCGCACGTGCTGATGGTCGGCCGTCCGCGTGCCGCGGATCCGCGCCCGCCGTCCTCCGGACGGTGACGCCCCGGCTCGTGCGCTCCGGCTTGCGTGGCAGCTTAGGCCATGGCAGGCGCTTGTCATAGCGGTATCGCCTGATCGGGGATTTGGCGCACCTCTCTGGCGAGATGCAGCCATATGTCAGTACCGGTCCACGGGTGCACAGGGACCGATCGAAGTGCCATAAATGGTGACAATCAGGATATGTCCTCGCGCGAGTGACACGTCGAGGCCCTGACCAGGCCGGACGCCGGCCGCGCCGAATCCGCGCCAGATCCCCGCCGGGTCCGCGCCGGCGGACGCCCTGGGCGGCGCCGGCGCCGGTGACTAGAGTTTTGTTCCATGCGGATCCTGCGCACCCCCGACGACCGCTTCGCGGACCTGCCCGACTTCCCGTACGAGCCCCGCCACGCCGAGGTGGGCGACGGGCTGCGCATGGCGTACGTGGAGGCCGGGCCGGCCGACGGCGAGCCGGTCGTGCTGCTGCACGGCGAGCCGAGCTGGTCGTTCCTCTACCGTCACGTCATGCCCGAGCTGGCCGCGGCCGGGCTGCGCGCCGTCGCGCCCGACCTCGTCGGCTTCGGCCGCTCCGACAAGCCCGCCGACCCCGCCGACCACACCTACGCCCGGCACGTCGAGTGGACCCGCGCCCTGCTGCTCGACGCGCTCGGCCTGCGCGGCATGACGGTGGTCGGCCAGGACTGGGGCGGGCTCATCGGGCTGCGGATCGCGGCCGAGCACCCGGAGCGGGTCGCCAGGATCGTGGCGGCCAACACGGGCTTGCCCACCGGTGACATTCCCATGCCCGAGGTCTGGCACCGGTTCAGGGAGGCGGTGCGCAAGGCCCCCGTGCTCGACATCGCCCGGCTGGTGCAGGCGGGCTGCAAGAAGGAGCTGCCGCCGCGGGTGCGGGCGGCCTACGACGCGCCGTTCCCGGACGAGTCCTACAAGGCGGGCCCGCGCGCGATGCTGGGGCTCGTGCCCACCTCGCCCGACGACCCGGCCGCGCCCGCCAACCGCGCTGCCTGGCGCGTCCTCACCACGCTGGAGCGCCCGTTCCTGGTGGCCTTCTCCGACGGGGACCCGATCACGGGAGGTATGCGGCCGGTCCTCACGAAAGCGATGGCAGGGGCAGCCGGCCTGGACCATCCCGTGATCGAGGGCGCCGGGCACTTCCTCCAGGAGGACGCGGGCGCCGAGCTGGGCCGGCGGATCGCCGCTTTCGTGACCTCTGTCCAGCGTGTCAGGACCGCCCAATAGTCCGTCCGGTGCGGTATAACCAGGGGCGGACCGGGGAGGCGTGATGCGTGAGTCCGGCAGGGCCCAGGCCGCGGGGCGGGCCGCAGCGCGGGATCTGTTCGAACAGGTGCGAGAGCGTTACTACCAGATTCCCCCCGCCGTGCGCCGGGTGCTCTACGTGGTCGTGCTCGTCGCGACCATGGGCGCGGGCGCGGCACTGGGCTGGGACCTGCTCACCACCTTCCCCCGCATCCTGCTGGCGCTCGCCTTCGTCGCGCTGACCATGCGCTTCCCCCGCGCCGCCGCCACCACGCTGGTGGTCGCGGGGTGGGCGGTGCTGGCCGTGCAAGTGTTCGCGCGGCTCTACCCGGCCGGCTCGGCGGCCGTGCACCTGATGGTCGGGCTGGCCCTGCCCGTCGCCGCCGCCGCGCACCTCATCCGCTGGGTGACGCCCTGGGTGACCACGCTGGCCGCGCTCGTGCCCGCCGGCCTGCTCGGCGCGGCGGTCGCGCTGGTGTCCGCCACCGTCTCGGTCTGGGTCGCGTACGCCGCCGCGCTCGCCGTGCTCGTCCACCGTCTCCTGCTCGCCCGCCGGGTCAGGGCCGAGAGCGCCACCGCCGAGGAGCAGGTCAGGGTCAGAGCCCGCGAGGGCCGTCCCGAGGCCCTCCACGACCGGGCCGGCGCGCCTCCGCAGATCTCCGTCGAGGAGGCGCTCGCCGAGCTGGAGAGCATGGTCGGGCTGGCCCCGGTCAAAGAGCAGGTGCGCTCGATCGCCGCCTCCATCGAGGCCGACCGGCTGCGGGCCGAGGCCGGCTACACCAGCGAGCGGCCCACCCGCCACTTCGTCTTCGTCGGCCCGCCCGGCACCGGCAAGACCTCGGTGGCCCGCGCCCTCGCCAAGATCTTCTACGCGTTCGGCCTGCTGGAGACCCCTTACGTGGTCGAGGCGCAGCGGGCCGACCTGGTGGGCGAGTTCCTGGGCGCGACCGCGATCAAGACCAACGAGCTGGTCGACCGGGCCCTCGGCGGGGTGCTGTTCATCGACGAGGCGTACGGGCTGATCAACTCCGCCGACGGCCAGCCCGACCGGTTCGGCGCCGAGGCCGTGCAGACCCTGCTCAAGCGGGCCGAGGACGACCGCGACCGGCTCATCATCATCCTGGCCGGCTACGAGCAGGAGATGAGCGGCTTCCTGTCCAGCAACCCCGGCCTGGCCAGCCGCTTCGCCACCCGGGTGCGCTTCCCCGGCTACTCCCCCCAGGAGCTGGTCGAGGTCACCGAGCTGCTCCAGCGGCGCCGCGGCGACCAGATGAGCCAGGAGACCCGGCGCGTGCTGCTCGGCCTGTACGACGACGTCCACCGCCGCGGCCTGGTCGACGAGCTGGGCAACGCCCGCTTCGCCCGCAGCCTCGTCGAGGCCGCCGCGCAGGCCCGCGACGTGCGGGTGGTCGGCGCGGGTGGCACCCCCACCACCGAAGACCTGGTCACCACCACGACCGCCGACGTGACCAAGGCGTTCGAGGACCTCACCGCCCGCTTCCGCGGCTACGTCGCCACCCCCACGCTGGAGGAGGCGCTGGCCGACCTCGACGGGATGGCCGGCCTGGCCCCGGTCAAGCGGCAGGTCCACGCCATCGCCGCCCAGCTCCAGGTGGCCCGCATGCGGCAGGAGCGCGGGCTGCCCACGCCGCCGCAGATGCGCCACTTCGTCTTCGTCGGCCCGCCCGGCACCGGCAAGACCACGGTGGCCCGGGTGCTGGGCCGCATCTTCGCCGCCCTGGGCCTGCTGGCCAGGCCCGACGTGGTCGAGGCGCACCGCGCCGACCTGGTCGGCCAGCATCTCGGCGCGACCGCGATCAAGACCAACGAGCTGGTCGACCGGGCCCTCGGCGGCGTGCTGTTCATCGACGAGGCCTACAGCCTGATCAACCCCGGCTATCAGGGCGGCGACGCGTTCGGCGCCGAGGCCGTGCAGACCCTGCTCAAGCGGGCCGAGGACGACCGCGACCGGCTCGTCGTCGTGCTGGCCGGCTACGAGCGCGAGATGGACGCCTTCCTGGCCACCAACCCCGGCCTGGCCAGCCGGTTCAACCAGCGCGTGGCCTTCCCCAGCTACTCGCCGCGCGAGCTGACCCGGATCGCGGTGCTGCTCGCGGAGAAGGCGGGCGACACCTTCGACGAGGGCGCGCTGCGCAACCTCGACGAGGTCTTCACCTGGGTCTGCGAGGAGCGGCTGATCGACGGGCTCGGCAACGGCCGCTTCGCCCGCTCCCTGTTCGAGCGCGCCACGATGCGCCGCGACGTGCGGCTGGCCGCGCAGGCCGGCGCGGGCGTCCCGGCCAGCTCGGCCGAGCTGACCACGATCACGAGCGAGGACGTCGCCGCCGCCGTGGACGAGATCTCGGGCCGCTGACCTCCCCTGATCCCCTCCGGCCACCGGCGGTCCGTTTCTCCCGTGGGCGAACTTCGGCTGCTGATTCTGCCGGCTGCGTGCGCCTCCCGGCCGCATGGTGTAGCAATATGACTGCATAGCGTCACGGCGGAGGGAGGGCGATGGCCGGTTTCCTGGCCCGCAGGCTGCTCGGCTACGTCGCGCTCGTCGTGCTGGCCGCCAGCCTCTCCTACCTGCTGGCCGCCGTCGCCCTCGACCCGCGCTCCAACTACGCCGACCGCACGCCCAAGCCGCCTCCGGCCGTGGTCGACGCCCAGCTCACCGCGCTCAACCTCAACGACAAGACGCCGCTGCTGGAGCGCTACGCCACCTGGGCGGGCGGCGTGGTGCGCGGCGACCTCGGCCGGACGGTCACCGGCTCGCCGGTCGGGGCCGACCTCAAGCGGCGCATGGGCGTGACGTTCCGGCTGGTCGTCCTGGGCATGCTCTTCGGCAGCCTCATCGGGGTGCTGGGCGGGGCGCTGGCGGCGGTGCGGCAGTACGGCTGGTTCGACCGGCTCTCCACCGGCCTGTCGTTCGCGGTGCTGGCGGTGCCGGTGGTCGTGCTGGCCAACATGCTGATCCTGCTGGCCTCCTGGGCCAACGAGCGGGTCTTCGGTCACCAGGTGCTGCTGGTCAGCGGCGAATACAGCGTGGGGCTGCCCACCGGGCTCTGGGGCCGGCTGGTCGACCGGCTGCAGCACCTGATCCTGCCGACGCTCTCGCTGTCGGTCGGGCTGGCCGCCGTCTTCAGCCGCTACCAGCGCAACATGATGCTCGACGTGCTGGGCGCCGACTTCGTGCGCACGGCCGTGGCCAAGGGGCTGAGCCGGCGCAGGGCGCTGGTCAGGCACGCGCTGCGCACCGCGCTGATCCCCGTGGCCACCTACTTCGCGTTCACGTTCGGGGCGCTGCTGACGGGGGCCACGTTCACCGAGAAGATCTTCGGCTGGCACGGGCTGGGCGAGCAGCTCATCAACTCGATCTTCACCAACGACGTCAACACGGTCGCGGCCGTCTCGCTGCTGGCGGGCGTGGCCGTGCTGTGCGCCTCGCTCGCCGCCGACCTGCTGCACGCGGCGCTCGATCCGAGGGTGCGGGCCTGATGACGCTGTCACAGGAGGAGCTGGCCGAGGAGCTGACCGGCGGCGTCCCGGCGCGCGTCCCGTCCCGGCTGCGCACGGTGGCCGGGCGGTTCTTCCGCTCCCGGCAGGGCCTGGCGGGCTTCGCGGTGCTGGCGCTGATGTTCCTGCTGGCGTTCGCGGGGCCGCTGGTCAGCCGGTGGAGCTACATCGACAAGGACTTCACCGCGTTCCTGCGCCCGCCCTCCCCCGCCCACTGGTTCGGAACGCTCCAGACCGGCGCCGACGTCTACGCGCTGACGTTGCGCGGCATGCAGAAGTCGCTGGTCGTGGGCCTGCTGGCGGCGCTGATCTCCACGGCGCTGGCGGCCCTGGTGGGCGCGTTCGCCGGCTACTTCCTGGGCTGGACCGACCGGGTGCTGAGCCGGCTCACCGACCTGCTGCTCGTGCTGCCCGCCTTCCTCATCCTGGCGATCATGTCGCCGCTGTTCGGAGCCGGGCAGTGGGTGCTGTTCGTGGTCGTGCTGGCGCTGTTCCTGTGGATGGTCACCTCGAAGGTCGTCCGGGGGATGACGATCTCGCTGAAGGAGCGGGAGTTCATCCGGGCCGCCCGCTACATGGGGGTGCCGCCGGTGCGCATCGTCTTCCGGCACGTGATCCCCAACCTGTCGTCGCTGCTCATCGTGGACGCCACGCTCAACGTCAGCGCGGCCATCCTCACCGAGACCTCGCTGTCGTACTTCGGGTTCGGCATCCAGCCGCCCGACGTGTCGTTCGGCACGCTGATCGCCGACGGGTCCAGGACGGCCATGTACGCGCCGTGGACGTTCTGGTTCGTGGCCGGGCTGCTGGTGGTCACCGTCCTGGCGGTCAACCTCGTCGGCGACGCGCTGCGCGACGCGTTCGACCCGGCGGCGAAGAGGGCGCGATGAGACCGGTCCTGGAGGTCACCGGCCTAGGGGTCAGGTTCGGCGACGTGCCGGCCGTGCGCGGGGTCGGCTACTCGGTGCGGCCCGGCGAGGTGCTGGCCATCGTCGGCGAGTCCGGCTCGGGCAAATCCGTCACCGCGGCGGCGGTCATGGGGCTGCTGCCGCCCGGGGCGCGGGTCACCGGGTCGGTGCGGCTGCACGGCCAGGAGCTGATCGGCGCGCCCGAGCGCGCGCTCGGCGCGCTGCGCGGCAAGACGGTCTCGATGGTCTTCCAGGACCCTCTCTCGGCGCTCACGCCGGTCTACCGGGTGGGCGACCAGATCGCCGAGGCCGTCCGCGTGCACCAGCGTGTGAGCAAGGAAAACGCCCTGGTCAAGGCCGTCGAGCTGCTGGAGCTGGTCGGCATCCCGCGGCCGGCCGAGCGGGCGCTGGCCTTCCCGCACGAGTTCTCCGGCGGCATGCGGCAGCGCGTGATGATCGCGATGGCCATCGCCAACGACCCCGACGTGATCATCTGCGACGAGCCGACCACCGCCCTCGACGTCACCATCCAGGCGCAGGTGCTGGAGGTGCTGAAGAAGGCCCAGCGCGAGACCGGCGCGGCGATCATCATGATCACGCACGACCTCGGGGTGGTGGCCGGCTTCGCCGACCGGGTGCTGGTCATGTACGCGGGCCGCCCGGTCGAGGTCGGGGCCGTGGACGACGTCTACTACCGGCCGCGCATGCCCTACACCGTGGGCCTGCTGGGCTCGGTGCCGCGCATCGACCGCGACGGCGGGCGGCTGGTGCCCATCGAGGGCAGCCCGCCCTCCCCCGCCGCGCTGCCGCCGGGCTGCCCGTTCGGGCCGCGCTGCCCGCTGCACGTGGCCGCCTGCGACGAGCGCGAGCCGCCGCTGCTGGAGGTCGGCGAGGGGCACCGCGCGGCCTGCATCCGCTGGCAGGAGGTGCGCCCGATCGGCTCCGACGGCTCCGAGAGCCTGCCGCCGCCGCCCGTGGCCGAGCGCGCGGCCCGGACGGTGCTGGAGGTCAGCGGCCTGGTCAAGGACTACCCGTTGCTGAAGGGCGCGGTGTTCAAGCGCCGGGTGGGCACCGTGCACGCGGTGGCCGGGGTCGGCTTCGACATCCGCGAGGGCGAGACGCTGGGCCTGGTCGGCGAGTCGGGCAGCGGCAAGACCACGACGCTGACCGAGATCCTGGAGCTGGCCGCTCCCCAGGCCGGCCGCCTCGTGGTGCTCGGCCGCGACACCGCCAGGCTCGGCCGGGGCGAGCGCACCGCGATCAGGCGCGACATGCAGGTGGTCTTCCAGGACCCGCTGGCCTCGCTCGATCCGCGCATGACGGTCCACGACCTCCTGGCCGAGCCGCTGCGCACGCACGGGCGGCCGCAGCCGGAGCTGCGGGTGGCCGAGCTGCTGTCGCTGGTCGGGCTCGACCCCTCGCACGCCGCCCGCTATCCGCAGGACTTCTCCGGCGGGCAGCGCCAGCGCATCGGCATCGCCCGGGCGCTGGCGCTGGAGCCTCGGCTGCTGGTGCTGGACGAGCCGGTCTCGGCACTGGACGTGTCGATCCAGGCCGGGGTGATCAACCTGCTCGGCGCGCTGAAGGCCAGGCTGGGGCTGTCCTACCTGTTCGTGGCGCACGACCTGGCCGTGGTGCGCCACCTGGCCGACCGGGTGGCGGTGATGTACCTCGGCAGGATCGCCGAGATCGGCCAGGTCGACGCCGTCTACGACACCCCCATGCACCCCTACACCCAGGCCCTCCTGTCGGCGATCCCGCTGCCCGACCCGGCGCGTGAGCGCTCGCGGCGGCGGATCCTGCTGGAGGGCGACCTGCCCAGCCCGGCCGACCCTCCGACGGGCTGCCGCTTCCGCACCAGGTGCCCCAAGTTCCGGGCCGAGCTCACCGACGACGAGCGCGGGCTCTGCGTCCAGGTCGAGCCCGACGTCCGGACGCTGGCCGAGGACCAGGGCGCGGCCTGCCATTACGCCGAGAGGCGTGTCGTCGTATGACCAGGAGGAATCGTCCGATGGAAGCAGCACGTCTCGTCGCGGCCCTGGCCGTGGCCGCGCCGCTGGCCCTCGCGGGCTGCGGGGGCGGCCCCGGCAGCGGCACGGGGGGTGCCGGCGGCGCCGGTGACGACCGTACGATCAAGGCCTTCGACATCAACCTCCAGCCGCGCGACAAGGTCAAGGACGGCGGGACACTGCGGTGGGGCATCGGCGAGTTCCCCGCCCAGTGGAACCGCAACCACGTCGACGGCAACCTGGCCGTGGCGGCGGCGGTCAGCAACGCGCTGCTGCCCTCGCCGTTCGTCTCCGACGAGAAGGCCGAGATCACGCCCAACCGCGACTACGTGCTGGACGCCGAGGTCACGGACGAGCGGCCCCGGCAGGTGGTGACCTACACGCTCAACCCGAAGGCGCACTGGTCCGACGGCAAGCCGATCACGTGGGCCGACTACCAGGCCCAGTGGCGGGCGCTCAACGGCAAGGACCCCGCCTACCGCATCGCCTCGGCCACCGGCTACCAGGACATCGAGAAGGTGACCAGGGGCAAGGACGACCACCAGGTGGTGGTGACGTTCGCACGGCCGTTCGGCGACTGGCAGGCGCTGTTCGGGCCGCTGCTGCCGGCCGCCACGAACGTCTCGCCGCAGGCGTTCAACACCGGCTGGCTCAACCGGATCCCGGTGACGGCCGGGCCGTTCGCGTTCGGCGGGTTCGACCAGACGGCCAAGACGATCACCCTGGTGCGCGACCCCTCCTGGTGGGGCGAGCGGGCCAAGCTGGACAAGATCGTTTTCCGGGCGTCGGAGCAGGACTCTCTGATCGGGGCGTTCAGCAACGGCGAGCTCGACGTCATCGACGTGGGGCCGTCCGCGCCCGACTACGCGCGGGCCAAGGCCACCTCGGGCGCGCAGGTGCGGCAGGCGGCCGGCCCCGACTTCCGGCACTTCACCTTCAACGGCTCCAGCGAGCTGCTGCGCGACCGCACCGTGCGCCAGGCCGTCCAGCTCGGCATCAACCGGCAGGCCATCGCGCAGTCCGACCTTCAGGGGCTCGACTGGCCGATCGCGCTGCTCGACAACCACTTCTTCATGAACACCCAGGAGGGCTACCAGGCCAACGCCGGCGACCTCGGCACCTACGACCCCGGGCGGGCCCGGCGGCTGCTGGACGCGGCCGGCTGGAAGCTGAACGGCGCGGTCCGGCAGAAGGACGGCAAGCCGCTGGAGCTGCGGTTCGTGGTGCCGTCCGGGGTGCAGATCAGCAAGCAGGAAGGGGAGCTGGCGCAGAGCATGCTCGCCCAGATCGGGGTGAAGCTGACCATCAAGGCGGTGCCCAGCGACGACTTCTTCACCAACTACGTCATCCCCGGCAACTTCGACATCACGCCGTTCGCGTACATCGGCACGCCCTTCCCCGTGTCCAGCAGCTACGGGATCTACGCCAACGCGGTGGACGGCAAGACGTGGAACGCCAACTTCGGGCGCACCGGGTCGGCCGCCGTCGACCAGGCGATGAGCCGGGCGGCGCAGTCCCTCGACCCGGCCGAGGGGCGGGCGGCCGCCAACGCCGCCGACCGGCTGCTGTGGCAGGAGGTGAACGTCCTGCCGCTCTACCAGCGGCCGCAGAACGTGGCCGTCAAGGAGACGCTGGCCAACGTGGGAGCGCGCGGCTTCTACGACCTGCGTTACGAGAACATCGGCTTCATGCGCTGACCCGGGCGTGCCTTCCCCCGCCGCCGCCGGGAGGGCGTGCCTCCCGGCGGGCCGGGGGAGCGTGTAGAAAGGGCGGATGACGATTCGGGTGAGCTGGGGCCAGATCCTGGCGTGGCGGTTGCGCAGGCAGTACGTGAGCGGGGCCGGCGCGCCCGACGCCGTGAGCGTGGCGCGGCGGTTGTGCGGGGTGCAGGCGCAGGTGGCCTCGTCGGCGGAGCTGGCGGTGGCGGTCAGGCGGGCAACGCCCGATCGCGGGGAGGCCGGTCACGCGGGGCCCGATCGCGGGGAGGTCGGGCGTGCCTTGTGGGAGGAGCGCACGCTCGCCAAGACCTGGCTCATGCGCGGCGGCACCCTGCACCTGGTCCCCGCCGACGAGCTGGCCGTCTACTGCAGCGCGCTGGCGACGTTGCGGTTCTGGGAGAAGGGCTCCTGGCAGCGGGGCCACGGGGTGACGGCCGGCGAGCTGGCCGCGATCATGGAGGCGGTCCCCCAGGCGTTGAAGGGCGCCCCGCTGACCCGGGAGGAGCTGGTCGAGGCCGTGGTGGCGGTGACCGGTGAGGTCCACCTGCGCGAGGCGCTGACGTCCGGCTGGGGCGCGCTGCTCAAGCCGCTCAGCCGCCTGGGCGAGCTGTGCTACGGCCCGCCCCGCGACGGCCGGGTGACCTTCACCACGCCCGCCGGCTGGATCCCCGGATGGCCGGGAGAGCTGCCCCCGCACGAGGAGGCGGGCGTGCGGGTGGCCCGCGCCTACCTGGGGGCGCACGGGCCGGCGACGCCGGAGATGTTCGACACGTGGCTGTTCGGCGGCACGGCGCGCAAGGCGGTGCTGAAGGGCTGGTTCGGCGACCTGGCGCCCGAGCTGACCGAGGTCGAGACCGACGACGGGCTCACGCTGCTCGCGCTGTCGGAGCACGTGGACGAGCTGGCCGCCACCCGCCCGTCCGAGGAGGTCCACCTGCTGCCCGGCTTCGACCAGTACATCCTGGGCGCTCCGCGCACGCTGGCCCCGCTCCTGCCGCCGGCGCTCAAGGCCAGGGTGAGCCGCCAGGCGGGCTGGATCTCCCCCGTGGTGATCCACGAGGGCCGGGTGGCGGGCGTGTGGGAGCACCGCGACGGCGACATCGTCCTCGACCTCGCCGCCCCGGTCCCGCCGGAGCCGCTGGCGGCGGCCGTCGCCCGGATGCGTGCCCTGCTGAAACGTTAGACGGCGCCAGTCGGTATTAGACGGTGGTGGTGCTCGCCATCACGCGGTCCACGATGCCGTCGTTGCCCTCGGCGCGGGCGCAGTGGGCGCAGCAGTACCAGTGCTCGCCCGACTGCACCCCGTGCCCGATGACCTTGGTGCCGCAGTGCTCGCAGATGGGCGCCATGGCCTCGATCGCGCACTGGAAGCAGTCGAAGGTGTGCACCGCGCCCTGGGCATGCACCTCGAACGCCATGTCGTAGTCGTTGCCGCAGGTCTCGCAGACAGCCATGGTGATCCCCTCACGCAGTCGATCCGCCGTCGGGATACCCGGTCATGGGGTGCGTTCCTCCCAAGAGACCACCATATTCGGGCCGCTCGCCCGGGTCACGGCCGTTCGGCGGCGAACCGGGCGACCAGCGGCAGGCCGAGCAGCCCGAGCACGGCCAGCGCGGCGGGCAGCCCGAGGCCGCCGTTGAGCGCGGCGACGAGCAGCGGGCCGGCCACGAACGCCGTGTACGAGATCGTCGAGACCCCCCACACCAGCGTTCCGCTCGGGTCGTCGACCGAGGCCCGTGACAGCAGGGCGGGCACCAGCGGCCCGAGCGCGAGCCCGGTCACCGCGAAGCCGGCCGGCGACGTCCAGACGTGCCCGCCCAGGCCGGCCAGCGCCATGCCCGCGCCGCCGCCCGCCCCCGCCACCAGGTACATCGTCCGCAGCGACAGCCGGGGCAGCGCCTGCGCCACGAGCCGCCCGGCCGTGAGCATCGCCATGGAGACCGACGGCGCGGCGCTCGCCACCAGCGGTGACGCGCCGCGGTGCTCCTCCAGCAGCAGCACCGACCACTGCTCGACCGCGTTCTCGATGATGAGCGCGCAGGCGGCCAGCGCCCCCAGCACGGCGGCGGTGCGCCACACGCGGCCGCGGTCGCCGTGCTCGGGCGAGGCGACGGGGCCGCGTTCCACCCGCAGCGTCAGCACCGACAGGGACGTGACCAGGATGATCGCCGCGACGGCCGCGAGCACGGTCCTGACGTCGGCCCCGAGCGAGCCGGCCGGTCCGACGCCGGCCACGCTGAGCGCGAACGCCGCCGTCACCGCCAGCAGGGCGGTCCGCTCCCGGCTGCGCGCCAGCCTGCCGGTCAGCGCCATGGCGGGCATCGCCCCCACCGGCACCGCGCTGAGCGCCGGCCCGAGATCGGCCGCCGAGACGCCCAGCTCCAGCTTGACGGCGGGTAGCAGGGCCGACCACGATCCCCAGAACACGGCCCAGGCCGCACATACCGCGATAAGCGGCATTCTTCATTCCCCTTGCCATCCCCAACAGACCACAGTAAAGATCATCGATGTCCCGTATCCTCTCTCGAAGGAATGAATGTGCTCACGCGAACCGTCCTCGCGGCCGCCCTGGCCGCCGCCGGGATCGCCGCCCTCCCCTCCTCCGTGTACGCCGCCTCGGCCGCGTACACGCCGGAGCGCGTCTGCGGCCCAGGCTTCCACCGCGTCAAGGACGGGCACCGGGCGATGAAGACGCGCGACGGCGCCGTCTTCGGGCACGTGTACCTCATGTACAACAAGCGCGCCGGGGAGAACTGCGTCGCCGCGATCAAGACCACGTTCCGGGGCGTACGCTCGGTCACGGGGGCGTACCTGGAGGTGCGCGGCGGCGGCCGGTCGGAGGACGCGCAGAAGTACCGCTACTACGCCGAGACCGGCCACCTGGACGGGGACTGGAAGTGCGTGCGGTACGCCGGCTGGACCCGCGACCCCGACAACCGCGTAGAGGCGTGGGGCGGCCGTCAGAGCTGGGGGAACTGCAAGGGCTGAGATTTCTTCGCCGGAGTTGTCACATCGTGGCGGCCTGCCCCGTCCAGTTCCCGTAAGTACGGAAAAGACCACGGGAGGGACTGTCATGACCCAGCGGATCGACCTCACCAAGCACATCCCCGACGTCTACCGCCACTTCCTGGGGGTGGAGAAGATCCTGCACGAGGGCGAGCTGCCCGTGAGCACCCTCGAACTGGTGAAGCTGCGGGCCAGCCAGATCAACGGCTGCGCCTACTGCGTGGACATGCACAGCCGGGACATGAAGAAGGCCGGCGAGAGCGACGAGCGCCTGTGGATGGTGGCGGCCTGGCGCGAGGCCACGGTGTTCACCCCGGCCGAGCGGGCCGCCCTGGCACTGACGGAGGAGGCGACCAGGCTGCCCGACCGGGAGGCCGTGCCGGACGCGGTGTGGGAGCAGGCGCGCGAGCACTACGACGACAAGCAGCTCGCGCTGCTGGTCGCGGCGATCGCCATGATCAACGCCTGGAACCGGATCGGGGTCACCACCCGGCTCACCCCTGGCGCCTGACCGGCACCTCACCGACGCGACCGGGGCGCCAGGGCGCAGAAATACGTTGAGCGGGCCTGGCGCCCCGGCTAGGTTGGCGCGCATGACGGCGGACGACGCGGTTCGGAGAAGGGGGAGCCATGAAACGCGTCAGAGTCACCAAGGAGACGAGCAAGCGACGCCCACGGCGGGTCCCGGAGGTGGACCTGCGGTCGCCGGCGGGCCGCCCGCTACCCTATTGACCCGTTCCTTACACCCAGCTTACGGGCGTATCGGTAGACAACAGAGGTAACAGGAACATCACGGGGGGCGTACGATGAAGAGGCTTGTGGTAGTGCCGCCACATGTCGCCAGGCACAAGGTCCGTGACATCCGTTCGGCGGACCGCCGCAGGCCACCCGCAGATCCCAAGATCATCGACCTGCGGGCCTACACCGGCAGGAACGTCCTGCGCTTCCCCGGCGGCCCGGCGCCCGCCGCCTGAGCCTAGGAGGCGTACAGCTTCTTGCTGTACGTCTTCTCGCTGTAGTAGCTCTCCAGCTCCTCCAGGGACTCCTCGACCTTCTGCACCTCCACGGTGATGCGCGCGTGCGAGGGCAGGTCGTCGCCCCAGGTCTCGGGCTTCCACAACGACGAGCGCATCAGCGCCTTGGCGCAGTGGAAGAAGATCTGCTCGATCTCGACCACGGTCGCCAGCCGCGGACGGTGGCCCTTGACGATCAGCTCGTCGAAGAACGGCGCCTCGCGGACGAGCCGGGCCCTGCCGTTGATGCGCAGCGTCTCGCCGCGGCCGGGGATGAGGAAGATGAGGCCGACGTGCGGGTTCCTCAGGATGTTGCGGAAGCCGTCGGCGCGCCGGTTGCCGGGCCGTTCGGGGATGGCGATCGTGGTGTCGTCGATGACGTGGACGAATCCGGCCGGGTCGCCCTTGGGCGAGACGTCACAGTTGCCCTGCTCGTCCGAGGTGGCGACCAGGCAGAACGGCGAGGCCGCCAGCCACTGCCGGTCACGCTCGTGCAGGCGTACGCGCTCCTTCGCCGCCGCCCTCGGCATCACCTCACCGAGCAGCTCGCGCAGCTCGGCCTCGGACTGGATCTCCGCCCAGCTCATATGATCTCCCTTCGGGGGTCGCCCCCATTTTGTCAGGGATCGGCGCGAGCATCCGGTGCGGCGTCCGCAGGGCGAGACTGACCAGGTCGCCACGCGTGTCGTCACGCAGGCCCGGCCCCGGGCGCACCTCGACCTCCTCCAGCGGGACGGCGCCGCCGCAGACCCCGCAGACGGAGCAGGGGTCCAGCCGGGTGCCGCAGGTGACGTGGTGGAAGAGCCGCCGGGGGCCGCCGGGCGCGGCCAGGTGGCGCTCGCCCCACTGCGCGAGGGCCAGCACCGGCACCCACAACTCGCGGCCCACGGGGGTCAGCACGTACTCGTCGCGGGGCGGGGCGTCCTGGTAGCGGCGCCGTTCGAGCACGCCGGCCGCGACGAGGGCGCCCAGCCGCTGCGACAGCACGGCCTTGGGGATGTCGAGGTGGGCCTGGAAGTCGCCGAACCGGCGCACGCCGTACATCGCGTCGCGGACCACGAGCAGCGTCCAGCGCTCGCCGAGCACCTCCAGCGCCCTGGCGAAGGAGCAGTCCTGACCGTCGTAGTTCTTGCCGAGCGCCATGCCCCCCATGTTAGTTCATTCATCGAACCGTGATACCGTCCGGCGCTATGAGTTCAATGACCGAACCGACAGGGGTGGCGCGGCGCGGCACCCTGGCCGTGGCGTCGGCGGCGCCGCTGCTGGTGCTGGCGAACTTCACCGCGCCGATGGTGACGCTGCCGCAGATGGCACGGTCGCTGGGCGCCGGGCCGAGCGGGCCGGTGTGGCTGCTCGGCTCGATCGCGCTCGGCCTGGCGTCGCTGCTGCTGGTCTCCGGCGGGCTGGCCGACGACCGCGGGCGCAGGCGGGTGCTGGTCGCGGGCTCGCTGGTGCTGGCCGCCGCCGGCGCGGTGGCCGCGGCCGCCCCGTCGGTGCCGGTGTTCGTCGCGGCCAGGCTGGCCCAGGGCGGGGCGAGCGCGGCGATGCTGGCGGCCAGCCTCGGCATCGTCGGCCACGCCTTCCCGGCGGGGGCCGGTCGGGTGCGGGCCACCGGCCGGTACGGCGCCATGATCAGCCTGGGCACGCTGCTCGGGCCGCTGGTCTCCGGCGCGCTGGCCGCGATGACGAGCTGGCGGGCGGTGTACGCGCTGGTGGCCGCCTGCGCGGCGGCGCTGGCCGCGACGGCCGCCCGGATGCTGGAGGAGTCGCGCTCGCCGGTGCCGCGCCGGTTCGACGTGCCCGGCGTGGTGCTGCTCAGCCTGGGCCTGGCGGCGCTGGTCGCCGGGGTGACCGAGGGCCGGGCGGGCTGGTCGCGGCCGGTGGTGCCGATCGCGTTCGCGGTGGCGGCAGTGCTGGTGGGGGCGTTCGTGGCGGTGGAGCGGCGGCGGGCCGAGCCGCTGCTGGACCTGACGTTGTTCGGGCGGCCCGCGTTCCTGCTGGCCACGGGGGCGGCGCTGGTCGTGGGGGCGGCGATCGTGGGGCTGCTCAACTACCTGCCGACCGTGCTGCAGCTCGCGCACGGCCTGACCCCGATGGACACGGCGCTGCTCATCGCCGTGTGGTCGGGGACGTCGTTCGCGGGCTCGATGCTGAGCGGCCGCGTCCGGCTGGGATCGGCCGCCCGGCTGGCGCTGGGGCTCGGGCTGACCGCCGCCGGCTTCGCCGCGCTGCTCGGCGTGGGCGCCGAGCTCCGGCTGCCGCTGACCGTCGCCGGGCTGGCGGTCAGCGGCGCCGGATCGGGGCTGATCAATTCGGCGATCACCCACCTGGCCGTCGAGAGCGTGCCCGCCCACCGGGTCAGCATGGGCTCCGGGGCCAACAACACCGCCAGGTACGTCGGCTCGTCCCTGGGCGCGGCCGGCGTGGCGGCGGTCGTCGGCGCGCTGGGGCCGGCGCGCGGGACGGCAGTGGCGATGGCCGCCTGCGTCGTGCTCGCCGCGGCGATGGCCGCGGCGGTGTGGGCGTTCAGGCGCTGACCGGCCGGGTGTCCCCACTCACCAGCGGCGGGCCTGGGCCATCGCCCCCAGGTAGGCGTCCCGCTCCAGCACGAACCTGGTCGGGTCCAGCTCCTGCCGCTCGGCCCGCAGGTGGAGCATGATCAGCTCGGTCGCGGCCTGCTGGTAGTCGCTCATGGCCCGGCCGAGCCCGGCCCGCCTGGCCCACTTGCGGGCCGCCTTGCGCCCGGGGAGCGTGGTGAGCATCCGCACGTCGGCGTCGGAGACCAGCCCGGTGTGCCGGTAGCCGGGCAGGTAGAGGGCCATCTTGCCGACGAGCTGACGGCGCTCGTTCACCGTCACGGCGACCAGCAGGACCAGCGTCGTCATGATCACCAGGTAGGCGCCGCCCAGCAGGGTCAGCGACCCCGTGCTGGCCGCGCCGTTCCACAGGGCGTGCAGGAACACGGCGGCGAGGTAGCCCAGCGGCACCATGGCGTAGCGGTAGGCGGTGCGCCGGGTGAGCGCGTAGGCGACGCCGAGGCCGATCATCGAGGTGTAGACCGGGTGGCCGAGCGGGTCGATCAGCCCGCGCACCACGAAGAGCTGGATCGCCGCGTCCGGGCCGGACTGGCCGAAGGCGATCAGGTAGTAGCCGACGTTCTCCACGGCGGCGAAGCCGAGGCCGGTCATGGAGGCGTAGACGATGCCGTCGGTCAGGCCGTCGATCTCCTGGC
This sequence comes from Nonomuraea sp. NPDC050783, assembly GCF_040802095.1. NCBI lineage: Bacteria > Bacillati > Actinomycetota > Actinomycetes > Streptosporangiales > Streptosporangiaceae > Nonomuraea > Nonomuraea sp. NPDC050783. The sequence continues at coordinate 157,999 of NZ_JBFAHK010000014.1, read as the reverse complement.
GGCGGCGCAGGAGCAGCAGCAGCGCCGAGCCCTTGAGCGCCTCCTCGATCACGGGGGCCAGGAAGACCGTGCCGACGCTCTCGGCGACCGCGCTGCCGTACCCGGCCTTGAACAGCTCCTGCCCGACGAACGTCAGCGCGATGCCCAGCACGATCGCCACCCCCGCGCCCCACGCGAAGGCGAAGGCGAGGTTGAGCTTCGGCTCGGGCTCCAGCCGGTCGAGGGAGAGCACCGCCGCGAGCAGCACCGGCAGGGGCGCCAGCGCCAGCAGCATCGACAGCCCGAACCCGACGGGGCCGCCCACGACCAGCATGACCGCCAGGGTCAGCAGCGCGAGGAGCCCCGAGAGGACCAGCCCGATCAACAGTGCCTTGCTGGGACGCTGGGCGAGCGGCGGTGCTGTCATGGTGGTGCCTTTCTTCCCGCTGGCCCACCCACTATGCGCCCCGCCGGGCTACAGGCGCTTAACGCTCGCTTGACTCCCGGTAGTACGGATCCGCCGTCACGCCCTCGCCGTCCGCGTACGTGTACACCTCCCGGCCGGAGACGAACACCCGCAGCGCCCTGCTCATCACGTCGAGCGGGTCGCCGGACCAGATCACCACGTCACCGTCGAGCCCGGGGCGCAGCGCGCCGACCCGGTCGTCCAGGCCCATGATCCGGGCCGGGTTGACGGTGATCGAGCGCAGCGCCCCGGCCGCGTCCAGCCCTTCCTTGACCGCCAGCGTGGCCTGGTGGACCAGGAAGTGGATCGGCACCACGGGGTGGTCGGTGGTGATCGCCAGCTCGACGCCGGCGCGGGCCAGGATGCCCGGGTTGCGCAGCGAGCGCTGCCGCAGCTCGACCTTGGAGCGGCTGGTGAAGAGCGGTCCCATGATCACCGGTACGTTCCGCTCGGCCAGGACGTCGGCCAGCAGGTGCCCCTCGGTGCCGTGGTTGATGATCAGCCGGTAGCCGAACTCGTCGGCCAGGCGCAGCGCGGTGGCGATGTCGTCGGCCCGGTGGGTGTGCTGGCACCAGGGCAGCTCGCCGTCGAGCACGCGGACGAGCACCTCCAGGGTGCCGTCGCGGTCGAACGGCTTGTCCTCGCGGGCCGCCGCCGCCTTCCTGGCCCGGTAGTCCTGGGCCTTCATGAACGCGTCGCGGATCACCGCGGCGACGCCCTGGCGGGTGGAGGGCAGCTTCTTCTGGTCGCCGTAGACGCGCTTGGGGTTCTCGCCGAGCGCGCTCTTGACGCTGGCGGGCTCCTTGATCACCATCTCGTCCACGGACCGGCCCCAGCACTTGACGGCGACCGTCTGACCGCCGATGGGGTTGCCGGAGCCGGGCTTGATCACGGCGGTGGTGACGCCGCCGGACAGGGCGTCGGCGAAGGCCAGGTCGGCGGGGTTGATCGCGTCGAGGGCGCGCAGGCGGGCGCCGTTGGGGTCGGTCATCTCGTTGGTGTCGCTGCCGGCCCAGCCCTCGGCCTCCTCGTGCACGCCGAGGTGGCCGTGGGCCTCGACGAAGCCGGGCAGCACCCAGGCGCCCGCGGCGTCCACGACGGTGCAGCCGTCGGGGATCGCGACGTCCGCGCCGACTTCGGCGATCTTCCCGTCGGTGATGAGCACGGTGCCGCCGTCGATGGGATCGCCATCGACCGGTACGACATGTCCGCCGGTAATAGCAAGATTCACGATTGGTAAATTACCGGCGCGGGGGTAGTGAGCCGGCATGATCGCCGAACTGTACGAGCGCTGGCTGCTGGAGATGTGGAACGGCGACTTCGCGCTCGCCCGCGAGCTGGTCACCCCCGGCTTCGTCGGCCACTGGCCCGGCATGGACGTGCACGGTCCCGACGGGCTGGCCGAGGCGCTGCGGCAGGGGCACGCGCCGTTCGAGGACGTCAAGGTCACGCTGGACGTGGGGCCGATCGTGGACGGCGACCGGGTCGCGGCCCGGTGGACGTTCGCCGGGACGTACCGGGGCGGCCTGCCCGGCGCGGGCGCGCGGCCGGGGACCAGGGTGGCCTTCAGCGGTCACGACCTCCTGCGGGCCGAGAACGGCAGGTTCGCCGAATACTGGGTGATCTCCGATGCCCAGACATTCAACCGGCAGCTAGAGATAGGGTGAAATTTCCGCAATTCGGACGGGGGGCTGGCAGGTGTCGGATCAGTACGGGCGGAACCTGAATCCGGCACCGCCGCCACCGGCCGCGGGGCAGGGCGCCGGCACGTCGCCGGCTGGAGGGCAGGGCGCCGGTCTGCCGCCCGCCGGGGAGCAGGGCGCGGGTGGCGGGGCGATGCGCTCGCTCACGGACGCCGAGCTGTCGGCGCTGCTGGCGCGGCAGCGCTTCGGCGCGCTGGCGACGAACGAGCCCGGCGGCCCTCCGCGCGTGTCCACCGTCCTGTACCGCTGGGACCCCGAGCAGCGCGTGGCGCGGATCTCGACGATCGCCGACCGCGCCAGGGCCCGCCGGCTCCACCAGGACCCGCGCTGCGCGCTGTACGTCACCAGCGACGACTTCTGGTCCTACGCGGTCGCCGAGGGCGAGGCGGAGCTGTCGCCGGTGACCGCCGAGCCGGGCGACGAGGTGGGCAAGGAACTGCTCGCCATGCAGGCGGGCCTGGCCGACCCGGCCGACGAGGCGGCGTTCCTGCGCCGGATGGTCGCCGACCGGCGGCTGGTGATCAGGATCAGGACGTCACGGCTGTACGGGACGGTGCTGAGCCCGCCCTCCGCGTAGCCCGCCGCCGGTTGTAGGCCACGGTCGCGATCACCACGAGGACCAGCCCCAGGTCGATGGCGGCCGACCAGCGCATGGCCGCCGCATGGCCGCCGCCCCGCTCGGCCGCGAAGAACACCGCGCCGATCACGGCCACCCCGCCCGCGCCCGCGAACTGCTGCGCGGTGCTCAGCACGCCGGAGCCGACGCCGGCCTGGTGCGGGGCGACCTCCACCAGCGCCGCCCCGATGAGCTGCGGCAGGACCAGCCCGTTGCCCGCGCCGACCAGCGTCACGGCGGCGATCACGTACGGGAGGCCGGCCCCGGCCGTGACCACCAGCAGGCCGAGCCCGAGCGCTGCGACCACGCCGCCGGCCAGGACGACGACCAGCCCGTACCGGGCGACCAGCCGCCTCCCCAGCAGCGACGTGACCGTGAACATGACCCCCATCGGCGCGAAGGCCAGCCCCGCCTGGAACGCGCTCAGCCCCGCCCCGCCCTGCAGCAACAGGGTCAGCGTGAACATGAACGAGGCGAAGTAGGCCATGAACGCCACGATCGCGCCGACACCCGCCAGGTAGGAGTGGACCTTGAGCAGCGCCAGGTCCAGCACCGGCTGCCCGCCGCGCGCCCCGAGCGCCCGCTGCCGGCGCCAGGTCAGCACGAGCACCGGGACGCTCGCCGCCATGCTCGCCCACGTCCAGGCGGGCCAGCCGAGGTGGTTGCCGAGGCCGAGCGGCACCAGCACCAGCGCCAGCCCGGCGGCCAGGCCCGCCGCTCCCGGCACGTCGAGCCGCGCCCGGCGGCCGGTCTCGACCTCGGGCAGGAGCCAGGCGGCCAGCGGCGCGACGGCGAGGCCGACGGGCAGGTTGACGAGGAAGGCCGCCCGCCAGCCGAGGCCCAGCACGTCGGCGGTCAGCAGCAGGCCGCCCAGCACCTGGCCGGCGATGGAGCCGAGGCCGCCGGCGGCGCCGTACCAGCCGAGGGCCCTGGCCCGCTCGCCCGGCGGGTAGGCGGCCGAGATCGTGGCCAGCACCTGCGGCACCATCACGGCGCCCGCCAGGCCCTGGAGCAGGCAGGCGGCGACGAGCTGCCCCGGGCTCGCCGCGATCCCGCACAACACGGACGCCACCGTGAACGCGGCCACGCCCCAGACGAACACCCGCCGGTAGCCGTAACGGTCGCCCAGCCGGCCGCCGGTGATCATCCCGGCCGCGTACGTGAAGGCGTAACCGCCCACGATCAGCTCCAGGGCGGCCGGGCCGGCGTGCAGGTCGCGCTCGACGGAGGGAGCCGCGACATTGACCACGAAGAAGTCGAACTGGGCCATGAACCACGCCGACAGCAGGACGGCCAACATACCGGTGGATCTCACGCGTATCAGGCTACGAGCGCCAGGCGTGCATCATGGAACCGATCAACAGAGCCGATCGCGTCGGCGAACCCCCGCAGGAGACCCCATGAACCACCCCGCCTGGCATCACCTGGGCATCCTCGCCCACAGCACCGAGGGCGCCGCACTGAGCTTCCTGTCCTTCTGCCAGGAGGGCTTCCGCAGGCTCGGCCACCACGACCATCCCGACCTCACCCTCGACTACATCCCCTTCGGCCGCAGCATGCCCGCCTGGGACGCCGGCGACCACGACACGGTCAGGAAGACGCTGGCGGCGAGCGTGACCCGCCTGGCCCGCGCCGGAGCCCGCTTCTTCATCTGCCCCGACAACACCGCGCACCTCGCCCTCGAACGCCCCGGCGAGGACCTGGCGCTGCCCGGCCTGCACATCGCCGAGGTCGTCGCCGACCAGGCGGCCCGCGCCGGCCACACCCGCGTCGCCGTCCTCGGCACCTCCTACACGATGGAGGGCGACCTCTACCCGCGCGCCCTCGCCGCCCGCGGCCTGGCCGCCGAGGTGCCCGGCCCCGAGGACCGCAGGACCGTCAACGAGATCATCTTCACCGAGCTGGTCAACGGCGTGTTCACCGACCGCTCGCGCCGCGCCTACGTCGAGATCATCGAACGGCTCGCCGCCGGGCGCGGCTGCGACGCCGTCGCCCTGGCCTGCACCGAGATCCCCCTCCTGATCACTCCCGACGACTCGCCGCTGCCCACCCTCGACTCGACCCGCCTGCTGTCCGCGGCCGCCTTCGACACCGCGACCGGCGCCCGGCCGTTCCCGGTCTGGCGTGGCGGGCCGCTGCCCGTGCCCGGCACGTCCTGAGACCTCGACGGCGTGTCGAATGCTCATCGCCTGGGCACTCCTGGTCTACTCTGCACTCAACCTTTAGTCACGCACACTTGTCACCGTCGGTTCACCGGCCTCTCCCCGACGGAGGAGACCCATGTTCCGACGCCTTGCCCTCACCCCCGCCGCCGCGCTCGCCCTCGCCACCGCGCTCTGCCTCGCCACGCCGGCCGCCCCGTCCCGGGCCCGGGCCTCGACCTCGGCCCCGGCCCCGGCTTCGGCGGCGTCCGGCGTCGTCGGCATCGCGCACCGGGGCGCCTCGGCGTACGCGCCGGAGAACACGATCGCCGCCTTCGAGCTCGCCGCCGACATGGGCGCCGACCTGTTCGAACTCGACGTCCAGGAGACCAAGGACCACAAGCTGGTCCTGATGCACGACACCACCCTGTCGCGCACCACCGACGTCGAGCGGGTCCACCCCGGCCTGTCCCCCTGGCGGGTGGGAGACCTCACCCTCGCCCAGATCCGCGAGCTCGACGCCGGCTCCTGGTCCGGCCCCGAGTACGCCGGCGAGCCCGTGCCGACGCTCGGCGAGGCCCTGTCCACGATGGCCGACTCCGGGATGGGCCTCCTGCTGGAGGTGAAGTCCCCCCAGCTCTACCCGGGCATCGAGGAGCGCGTGGCCGGCGAGCTCCGCCGCCACCCCGCCTGGCAGGCTCCGGGACGTCTGGTGGTGCAGTCGTTCGACTGGACCTCCATGCGGACGTTCCACCGCCACCTGCCGGGCGTGCGGATCGGCCTGCTCGGCACCCCGTCCACCGCGCAGCTCCCCCAGCTCGCGGCGTTCGCCGACTACATCAACCCGCCGTACGCCACCCTGACGGCCGCGTACGTCCGCCGCGTCCACGCCCTCGGCATGCGCCTGCTGACCTGGACCGTGGACAGCCCGAGCGCGATGCGCCGCGCGCTGGGCCGGCATGTGGACGGCATCATCACCAACCGCCCGGACGTCCTCCGCAGGATCCTGCACTCCTGATCCGCCCGGGAACGCCTCCGGGCCGACGAGCCGATCACGTGACGGTCGCGGCCGGACGCCCGGAGCGCGGACCGCCCTTGATCCAGATCACGGACCCGGGCCTGCGGGCCTCACGGCGGATCCTCGCCATCGCGAACGTGCAGGTCAGCTCCTTGTAGGCCGCCGCCACCCGGCCGCCGAAGTAGACGTTCGTCGCCGTGTCGTCCTTGCGGGCGAACTGCCGCAGGGCGGCGCGCCGGCCGAGGCTGACGCACGACCCCGTGAAGCCCACGTCGATCACCGCCGGAGCGGCCCCCGCGATCCGGCTCAGCACGGTGTCGGCGGCCTGCGCCCCGAGCGGCCCCGCGGCGTAGCAGCTCATCCGCAGCGGGCGGCCCGACGGCGCGGCGGCGTCCCCCGCCGCGACGACGCGGTCGTCATCGACGCTGGTCAGCGTCTCGTCGGTGAGCAGCCGGCCGAGCGCGTCGGTACGCAGCCCGCTCGCCGCCGCCAGCCCCGGCACCGCGAAACCGCCCGTCCAGACGGTCAGCGCGCTCGCCCGCACCGCACCACCGGCGAGGACGACCGCCTCCGCCCGGACCTCGCTCACCACCGCGCCCTCCAGCACGGTGACACCGTGCCGGGACAGCCACCTGGCCAGGGCGCGGCGGGCCGGCTCGCCGAACGCCGGCGCCAGGGCGCGGCCGCACACGAGCGTGACCGCCCGCCCCCGCTCGGCCAGCTCGGCGGCCGTCTCGATGCCGGTCAGCCCGCCGCCGACCACGGTGAGCGGGGCGTCGAGGGGCAGCTCCGCCAGCCGGGCCCGCAGCCGCCGCGCGCTCTCCAGCTCGGCGACGCCGAAGGCCGACCCGGCGGCGCCGGGCACCGATGACGGGACCGCCCCGGTGCTGCCGGCCGCGTAGACGAGGTAGTCGTAGTCCAGCGCGCGGCCCGAGGCCAGCCGCACGGCGCGGGCGGCGGTGTCGATGCGCGTGGCGCTGTCCACCACCAGCCGGACGTCCGCGCCGAGCAGCGTGCCGTAGCCGGTCGTGGCCCCGCCGGTGCCGGCCGCGAGCTGGTGCAGCCGGACGCGCTCGACGAACTCGGGGCGGGGGTTGACCAGAGTGATGTCGACGCCGGCGCGCGCTCGCAGACGGTTGGCCGCGAGCGTGCCGGCGTAACCGCCGCCGATGACGACGACCTTGGTGATCGCGTGGTGTCCGGGCGTGGGCATGGCGGAGTTCCCTTCTCGATCTCAGCGGGTGTCCGAGGCAGGCGACCCCGGCGACGCCAGGGCGGCCGGGGAGGACGCCTCACCGGTTCGACAACGCAGCGCCCCGAAAGGTAAGGCGACGCGCCGGCCGCCCTGGCGGGCGCCGCCACCGGGTCCGGACACGCCGAAGGGGACCCGGAACGAGGTCCGGATCCCCTTCTCCAGAAGGATCGCCTTCTCAGGCGGGCACGTCTCAGCCGGGCCCGCCTCAGCCGGGCCCGCCTCAGGCAGCCACGCCTCAGGCAGCCACGCCTCAGGCAGCCACGCCTCAGGCAGCCACGTCTCAGGCGGCCACGTCTCAGGCGGCCGCGGTGGGCCTCAGGCGGCCGGGAGCCGACGGAGCCCGGCCCGCTGTCAGCTGCAACCGCTGGTCGAGCCGCAGCCCTCGCAGACGTAGCAGCTACCGGCCGGACGCATCTTGGTGCCGCAGGTCATGCAGAGCGGCGCGTCGGCGGTGAAGCGCTGGTGGCTCTCCAGCGTCAGCTCCCTGCCACCGCCCGCCGGGGGCTCGCCCTCGACGGCCGCCTGCTGGGGCTGCTTCTCCTCGATGGGCGCCGACTGGGCCAGCGCCTCGCGGTCGACCGCCTCCTGCAGCGCCGCCGGGTCCTCCCCGCGCTGCTGCGCCGTCCGCTCCGCCGCCGAGAACAGACCGAGGGCGGCCCGCTCCTCGTACGGCAGGTAGTCGAGGGCCAGGCGGCGGAAGATGTAGTCCATGACGGAGGCGGCCATGCGGATGTCCGGGTCGTCGGTCATGCCGGCCGGCTCGAAGCGCATGTTGACGAACTTCGAGACGTACGTCTCCAGCGGCACGCCGTACTGGAGCCCTATGGAGATCGCGACCGAGAACGCGTCCATGACGCCCGCCAGGGTCGAGCCCTGCTTGGACATCTTGAGGAACACCTCGCCGAGCCCGTCGTCGGGGTAGGACGAGGCGGTCATGTAGCCCTTGGCGCCGCCCACGGTGAAGCGGGTGGTGGTGCTCGGCCGCTGGTTGGGCATGCGCCGCCGGGTCGGCCGGTTGACCTCGATGACCTTGACCTCGGGCTCGGCGGGCGCGGCGGCGGCCTCCTGCGGCTCCTCCTTCTTGGCGCCGTTGCCGGCGGAGAGCGGCTGGCCGACCTTGCAGTTGTCGCGGTAGACGGCCAGGGCCTTGAGGCCGAGCTTCCAGCCCTCCATGTAGACCTGCGCGATGTCCTCGACGGTGGCCGACTCGGGCAGGTTGACCGTCTTGGAGATCGCGCCGGACAGGAACGGCTGCGTGGCCGCCATCATCCGCACGTGCCCCATCGGGGCGATCGCCCGCTCGCCCATCGCGCAGTCGAACACCTCGTAATGCTCCGTGCGCAGCCCGGGGGCGTCGACCACGTGGCCGTGCTCGGCGATGTACTCGACGATGGCCTCGATCTGCTCCTGCTGGTAGCCGAGCAGCTTGAGCGCCCGCGGGATCGTCTGGTTGACGATCTGCATGGAGCCGCCGCCGACGAGCTTCTTGAACTTGACCAGCGCCAGGTCCGGCTCGATGCCGGTGGTGTCGCAGTCCATCATCAGGCCGATCGTGCCCGTGGGGGCCAGGAGGCTGGCCTGGGCGTTGCGGTAGCCGTGCTTGTCGCCCAGCCTGAGGCACTCCGTCCACTGGCGGGACGCCTCGGCGTGAATCTTGGCGTCCATGGTGCCGACCGTGCGCAGGTCGTCGTTGGCCGCGGCGTGCTTGCGCATGACGCGCTTGTGCGGCTCGGCGTTCCTGGCGTACCCCTCGTACGCGCCCACCACGCCGGCCAGCTCGGCGCTGCGCCGGTAGGACACGCCGGTCATCAGGGACGTGATCGACGCGGCCACGGCCCGGCCGCCGTCGGAGTCGTAGGCGTGGCCGGTGGCCATGAGCAGCGCGCCCAGGTTGGCGTAGCCGATGCCGAGCTGCCGGTAGGCCCGCGTGGTCTCGCCGATCTTCTCGGTCGGGAAGTCGGCGAACGAGATCGAGATGTCCATCGCGGTGATGATCAGCTCGGTCAGCTTGACGAAGTCGGCGACGTTGAAGGAGTTGTCGTCCTTCAGGAACTTCAGCAGGTTGATGCTGGCCAGGTTGCAGGAGGAGTTGTCCAGGTGGACGTACTCGCTGCACGGGTTGCTGGCGGTGATGCGGCCCGTCTCGGGGGTGGTGTGCCAGTCGTTGATCGTGTCGTCGTACTGCACACCGGGGTCGGCGCACTCCCAGGCGGCCTTGGCCATCTTGTGGAACAGGTCCTGGGCGTCGATCTCCTCGATGACCTCGCCGGTGAGGCGGGCCCGCAGGCCGAACTTCTCACCCTTCTCCACCGCGCGCATGAACTCGTCGGAGACGCGCACGGAGTTGTTGGCGTTCTGGTACTGGACGGAGACGATGTCCTTGCCGCCGAGGTCCATGTCGAAGCCGGCGTCGCGCAGCGCGCGGATCTTGTCCTCCTCGCGCGCCTTGGTCTCGATGAACTCCTCGATGTCGGGGTGGTCCACGTCCAGGACGACCATCTTGGCCGCCCGGCGGGTCGCGCCGCCCGACTTGATCGTACCCGCGGAGGCGTCGGCGCCGCGCATGAAGCTCACCGGGCCGCTCGCGGTGCCGCCGCTGCTCAGCAGCTCCTTGGAGGAGCGGATGCGGGACAGGTTGACCCCGGAGCCCGAGCCGCCCTTGAAGATCACGCCCTCTTCCTTGTACCACTCCAGGATCGACTCCATCGTGTCGTCCACGGAGAGGATGAAGCACGCGCTCACCTGCTGGGGCGACTGCGTGCCCACGTTGAACCAGACCGGCGAGTTGAACGCGAACACCTGGTGCGCCAGCGCGTACTTCAGCTCATGGTCGAAGATCTCGGCGTCCTCCTCGCCGGCGAAGTAGCCGTGCTCGATGCCGGTCCGCGTGTAGACGCCGACGACCCGGTCGATGAGCTGCTTCAGGCTCCACTCGCGCTGGGGGGTGCCCACCGCGCCGCGGAAGTACTTGGTCGTCACGATGTTGGCCGCGTTCACCGACCAGAACTCGGGGAACTCGACGCCCCGCTGCTCGAAGTTGACCGAGCCGTCGCGCCAGTTGGTCATGACGACGTCGCGGCGCTCCCACTGGATCTCGTCATACGGGTGCACGCCGGGCGTGGTGAAGATCCGCTTCATCTTCAGCCCTCTACGCGGACGCTTCCCCCCGCGCGCGACTGAACCGCTGGCCGTCTCCGTCATGACTCCCCCTTCTCCGCCTTCAACTGCCTGATCTCGGCCTCGAAGTCCGCCAGGCTCTCGAAACCGCGATACACCGATGCGAACCGCAGGTAGGCCACCTCGTCGAGCTCCCGCAGCGGGCCCAGGATGGCCAGGCCCACCTCGTTGGACGGGATCTCGGCCGCGCCCTTGGCCCTGATGGCCTCCTCCACCCGCTGCCCGAGCTGGGCCAGCGAGTCCTCGCTGACCGGCCGGCCCTGGCACGCCCGCCGCACGCCCGCGACGACCTTGTCCCGCGAGAACGGCTCCGTCACGCCGCTGCGCTTGCTCACCATGAGCAGGACGGTCTCCTGCGTGGTGAAGCGGCGCCCGCACTCGGGACAGGTGCGGCGCCGCCTGATGGCCGCGCCGTCGTCCGTGGAGCGGCTGTCGATGACCCTGGTGTCGGGATGGCGACAGAACGGACAGTGCACGCGCTCGCCTCCTAGACCTGCGGCCACCACCACGCGCGCCGGACCGTGCTGAAGGGACGCTCGCGCACACTCCACGGCTGACCATGGAGCGGTCACGGAAACACAAGGTGTGGTGAACTACATCGGTGTAACTACTAGATGTTGTGGTCCAACCGTAGAAGCGCGTGACCATGAACGCAAGTTGAGCGACGCCGTCCGGCCGAAGTCGCTGATCAGGGTGGGCATCCTCGGGCGCGCGCGGCGTGTCGCCCGCGACGACGTCACACCTCTTGCTGACCGCCACGGTGGTGAACAAACCTCACAACGGTATCGGACACCTCACGCCTCTCGCTCCGCTCCCTCCGTCCCAGCTAGGAGGGCGTGCGCCGCAAAGGGGGCACCGGAGGGCGAAGAGCCCGGCGACCCCCGCACCCGTCGCCTCGGAGGGCGGGCCTGAGAGCGGATTCGAGGGCGGGTCTGAGGGCGGGCGGGTCTGAAGGCGGGCGGGTTCGAGGGCGGGCGGGCTTGAGGGCGGGCCGCGCGGGTGGTGATCAGCGGGTCACGGCCGCCACGTCCCTCGGCACGAACAGCCGGGTGCCGGGACGGATCACCGGGTCCGCCGAGCCGTTCGCCGGGCCCGCCAGACCGTTCAGCCGCTCGATCTCCTCCGCCACGGCCGCCGGGTCCTCACCCCCGGAGAGCACGTCGGCGATCGCCCCCAACGTGTCCCCCTGACGGACCTCCACCCAGGGCAACCCGGCATGGCTCGGCACCACGACCTTCACCGCCGCGTGACCGGCGGTGCGGGTCCCGAGCCAGAACCCGCCCAGCGACAGCAGGGCCACCGCCACGACCACCACGGCCCGCCCCCGCCGGGTCAGCCGCACGGGCCCCGCTCCCACGCACCCGCCCCGAGCGGCAGGTCGCCCCTTCCTCCGTACGGACCCACGCCTGGCCCGCGCGTCCGACATCCCGTCCACCACCGCCAGGTGCCCGCCCCGCACGGCCGGACGGGAGGGCGACGACGCCGGGCGGGAGGACGGGGACGCCGGGCGGGAGGGCAGGGACGCCGGGCGGGAGGACGGGGACGCCGGGCGGCCGGACGACACGCTCGAACGCACCGCGACCCCCGAAGGACCGCTCCTCCTCCTCAGCCCCAGCCCGCGCCACCACCCCCGGCGACGCCCAGCACTCTCACCCCTTCTACCTTCACCCGACCGCCCGGCCCCGGCATCACCCCGACCCAATGAACCGGCCCCAACGTCACCCCGGCCCCATCGACCGGTCCCGGCGTCGCGTCCGGTGCCGGGTGCGGCCCTTCCGTCCGCGCCGGGGCCCTCGGGACGGGCGCCGCGCTCGGGTGCGAGGGGTCCGCCGCGCTCGGGTGCCGGGCCGGGCGCGGGGGGTCCGCCGCGCTCCACGGCGTCACCGCGTCCCACGGCGTCGCCCCGTCCCACGGCGTCGCCCCGTCCCACGGCGTCACCGCGTCCTACGGCGTCGCCCCGTCCCACGGCGTCACCGCGTCCCACGGCGTCGCCCCGTCCCACGGCGTCACCGCGTCCTATGGCGTCGCCCCGTCCTGCCGTGCCCTTCCGTCCCAGGATGCCGTCCCGTTCCACGGCGGCGTCCCGTCCCGGGTCCGTCGCGCGGGGACGCGGGCGTGCCGGCCTCAGGCCGAGCCTGCCGCCGGTGCCAGGCCCTCCCCGACCCGTACCGGCTGCCGAGGCTGAAGCCCGTCGGCCCTTGCTCCCGTCGCGGTCGTCCGGCCGCGGTCGCCGGGGCGGGTCGCTCGCGGGGACGTCCCCCGCCCGGCCCCGCACCGGGCTCGGGCCTATGGCGGGCCGGCCCGTCGGACGCCTCGGACGGGACGCGCGGCCCCCCGGCGGGCCTCGCCTGACCGACTCCAGGGCACCGCGAGCCTCCGAGGCCCCCTCGTCCCCCGGCCGCTCCGGCACCGGCCCCCCGCCGCGACCGGAACGCCCGCCCGAAGCCGGCTCGCCCGCACCCGCACCAACGCCGTCGGCGCCTGTGCCGGACCGAGGCGGCGGGACCAGACGCAGGTGGGGCCTCCCCTGCCCCGCCCCCGCACCCGAGCCGCCGGCACCCGCCCTCGCACCACCGCCGGACTCCCGCCCACCGGCCATCCGCCGCGTGCCACGGCCGGAGCCCGCCCCTGTGCCGTTGCCCGCGCCCGGCGGCGTGTCGCCAGCGGCACGCGGCCCGGCGCCGCCATCGATGACCCCGCCTATGACGCCACCCATGACGCCGCTGCCCGGTGGGTTTCCACGCGTTCCCCGGCCGCCACTCGAACGGGACCCCAACCTCTTGCCGGAATTTCCGCGGGGGCCGGCTTCCGCCCGCGTATCGTCGTCTCCCCGTCGGTCCTTGCTCTGCGTGGCGTCGGCGATGAGAGTGAGGTGTTTGGCGTCTTCGCTGGTCATGTCCGTGTTTGTGGTCGCTCGCATGGATGACCTCCTGCCGTGCGGCCCGAGGAAAGGCCGAATAAGATCAGCGAATCGAACACGGTGTCGATCGAACTCCCGTACGATGTTGTACACCACGCCGGCGACAAATTCGAGGAAGACTCGAACAATTGTTTGAAGATGATCTTCAAGCGAGATACGTTCGCGGTGTGCGACATCAAGACCACAGAACGGGAGGTTCGCCGGTGAGGCGGGCATCCGGGCGAGGAGGAGCAGCATGACCGAGCGGGACGGCGCGAGCGGGGTCAGCGACCTCGCGGTGCGCAGGCGCGACTCCCTGGGCCTGACGCCCAGGCAGCGCAAGATCCTGGAAGTGATCCGCGACTCGGTTCAGCGGCGCGGATATCCGCCCTCCATGCGGGAGATCGGCGAGGCCGTCCAGCTGACGAGCACCTCCAGCGTGTCGCATCAGCTGACGGCCCTCCAGCGCAAGGGCTACCTCAGGCGCGACCCGCACCGCCCCCGCGCCCTGGAGGTGCGCCTGCCCGGCGAGCCGGTGATGTGGGTCGATCCCGACGCGGCCACCACCGACGAGGAGCCCACGGTCAACCGCCCGACCGCCGCCTACGTCCCGCTCGTCGGCCGCATCGCCGCCGGTGGGCCGATCCTCGCCGAGGAGAGCGTCGAGGACGTCTTCGCGCTGCCCAAGCAGCTCGTCGGCGAGGGCACGCTGTTCCTCCTGCAGGTCGCCGGTGACTCGATGATCGAGGCCGCCATCGCCGACGGCGACTGGGTGGTCGTACGCCAGCAGCCGGTGGCCGAGAGCGGCGACATCGTGGCCGCCATGATCGACGGCGAGGCCACGGTCAAGACGTTCAAGCGCAAGGACGGTCACGTCTGGCTGGTCCCCCACAACCCCAACTACGAGCCGATCCCGGGCGACGAGGCCAGCGTGCTGGGCAAGGTCGTGGCGGTCCTGCGCCGGCTCTGACCTGAGGGGCGGCGGGCAGGGCGCGCGTCACCTCGCCGCGCCGCGCTCCGGCGCGCGCCGGAAGCCGGAAGCCGGAAGCCAGAAGAAGGACGAACGAGGCCAGAAGGACGAACGGGGCACGGCAGACGGACAACGGAACGGGTACGGCATCCCCGCCCGCCGGCCCCGTCCCGCCGCATGCCGCCCAATGCCCGCGCGCCCCGATCTCGCCCAACGCCCGCGCCCCGATCTCGCCTCACTTGCTACTGACGTCTCGCTCCGCCCGCGTCCCGCCCCCGCTCCTCCTGTGCCCCTCCTCCCGGCTCCCCCGTCCCGTGGCCGGCGCGCCTGTGGTCGTCGCACATCCGGCCCGGTTCGGCCCGGTTCGGCCCGGTTCGGCCCGACGGGACCTGGGTCTCTCCCCGGGCGGAGGGAACGCCCTCGCCCGCCTGCCCGGCCGCTGCCCTACCGGGCGGTGTACAGCGCGTGCGCGGCCTCGATGGCCTGGCCGGCGAAGCCCAGCACGTCCTGGCGCCGTTCCAGCGGCGAGCGGTACAACGAACGCCGGGGCACGGCGAAGTGCTCGGTGAGCCCCGAGAGCAGGCCGCCCAGCGACGGCCGCGCGTCGTCCTCCTCGCGCAGGCGCAGCGCCTCGCGCACGACGCGGTGCCAGCGCTCGGGGAACGCCTCCAGCGCGTGCCGCGCGGCGCCCGTCTTGGACGTCAGCTCGCCGGTCGCCAGCGTGTAGTGCAACCGGGAGACGCCGGTGACGATCCACACCGTCGCGTACCCGCCGAGTGCCGCGAGGCCCCACGGCCGGGCCAGGCTGGCGGCCTGCCTCACCAGGCGCCGCCAGTAGCGGTCGAGGTTGTCGTCCGTCCAGGCGGCGAGGGCCGCCGGGTCGGCCCAGATGTCGAGCTCCCCCGGCTCGGGGCCCCGGCACGCGACGCCGTGGCGGGCGAGGGTGTGCAGGGTGACCGGGTTGACGCCGCCCTGGGGGTCGAGCCTGCCCTCGTGCGCCCGGGGGCGGGGGCCGAGGCCGCTGGGGTCGCGGCGGAGGTCGTCCCAGGTGAGGTAGACGCCCTCGAACGGGTGCGCGCCGAGGTTGGCGTGGATGCGGGCCAGCGTCCCGGCGGGAGGGAGGGCCGAGGTCACCGCCACGAAGTCCACGTCGCTCGTGGCCGGGTGGTAGTCGTCGAGGGCCGCCGAGCCCTCCAGGTAGAGCCCTTCGACCAGTCCGGGGGCCTCCGCGTCGGCCAGCGACAGGTACGTCTCGACGATCGCGTCGATCTTCGGGTGGGGGGTCATCGCCGCTCAGCCTGCCACAGGTGGTGCCACCGCCTCGTCACAATCCGAAATCCTAGAATGGCCGGGTGAATGACACATACAGCCCAGAAGACCTCAAGGCACGAAATGACGGATTCAAGTGGTCGAAAGCTGGGCCTGGCGTCATTCCGGCCTGGATCGCCGACATGGACCTGCCCACCGCCCCGCCCGTGATCGAGGCCCTGCGCCGGCGGGCCGAGGGCGACCTCGGCTACCCGACCTGGCTGGACAAGCCCAGCGCGGGCCCGCTGGGGGAGGCGTTCGGCGAGCGCATGGCCGCCCGCTACGGCTGGTCCCCCGACCTCTCCCTCGTGCGCACCTTCTCCGACCTCAACCACGCCCTGCAGGTGCTGCTGCACGTCTGGACGCGGCCCGGCGACGGCGTGGCCGTGCACACCCCCGCCTACCATCCGTTCCTGGGCACGCTCCAGGTGATGCGGCGGCCCCTGTACCCGATCCAGGCCGAGCCGGACGGCGACTCGTGGCGTTTCACCACCCCCGACCTGGCGGGCTGCCGGGTGCTCCTGCTGGTCAACCCGCACAACCCGACCGGCCGGGTCCTCACCCGCGAGGAGCTGACCGAGCTGGCGGAGCTGGCCGAGCGCCACGACCTGCTCGTCATCGCCGACGAGATCCACGCCGACCTGACCTACGAGCCGCACCGGCACATCCCGTTCGCCACGATCGCCCCCGAGCGGACGGTGACGCTCACCTCCGCCACCAAGGCGTTCAACCTGGGCGGCATCCGCTGCTCGGTCGCCCACGTCGGGCACGAGGGCGTCCGCAGGGCCCTGGAGGCGCAGCCACCCTTCCTGTACGGCTCGACGCACCTGTTCGGCGTCGAGGCGACCGTGGCCGCGTGGCGGCACGGGGACGCCTGGCTGGAGGAGGTCCGTGCCCTGCTGGACCGTAACCGGCGGACCATCGCCGCGCGGCTGCCGGGGATGTTCGGGTACCGGATGCCGCAGGCCACCTACCTGGCCTGGCTGCACGTGGGGCGGCCGGGGATGGCGGAGGTCATCGAGCGGGAGGCCAAGGTGCTGCTGAGCGACGGGGCTCCGTTCGGGCCCGGCGGCGCGGAGTACGTCCGGCTGAACTTCGCCACCTCCGAGGCGGTGCTCGGCGAGATCCTGGACCGGCTGTCCCGCCTCGCCTGACCGCCCGCCCCGGGTCGGCGCGGGCGGGCGGTCAGGGGCGAGGTCAGGCCAGGGGCGGGAGGGCCGGGGCCGTGGCGGGCGGGTTCTCCGCCAGGGCGGCCAGGGCCAGCTCGATCGCCCGATCGAGCTGCGGGTCGCGTCCCGCCACCCGGTCCTGGGGCGTGACGACCACCTCGACGTCGGGCTCGACGCCGTAGTTCTCCACGCCCCAGCCGTGCCCTTCCAGCCAGAACGAGTACCGCGGCTGGGTCACCCGGGTCCCGTCCACGAGCTGGTAGCGGGAGTCGATGCCGATCACGCCGCCCCACGTGCGGGTGCCGACGAGGGGCCCGAGGCCGCGGTTCTTGATCCCGGCGCTCACGATGTCCCCGTCGGAGCCGGCGAACTCGTCGGTGACGGCCACGACCGGCCCGCGCGGCGAGTCGACCGGGTAGCGGCGCGGCTCGAACCCGCGGGCCCGCACCCAGCCGGTGACCTTGCGGCCCAGCTTCTCCAGCACCAGCTCCGACAGGTGCCCGCCGCTGTTGCCGCGCAGGTCCACTACGAGCCCGTCGTGGGCCATCTCGGTACGCAGGTCGCGGTGGAACTGCGCCCACCCGGAGGCGACCATGTCGGGCACGTGCAGGTAGCCGAGCCGCCCGCCGGAGACCTCCCGGACGTGGGCCCGCCGGCTCTCCACCCAGTCGTGGTAGCGCAGCGCCGTCTCGTCGGCGAGCGGGGTGACCACGACCCGGCGCGTCTCGCCGCCCGACCCGGGCCGGACGGTCATCTCGACGGGCTGGTCGGCGGTGCCGGCCAGCAGGGCGAGCGGGCCGCGTACCGGATCGACCGGGCGGCCGGCCACCGCGACGATCGCGTCACCGGGGCGGACGGCCACGCCAGGGGCGAGCAGCGGCGAGCGGGCGGCGTGGTCGGAGGACTCGCCGGCCAGGACGCGCTCGACGCGCCACACGCCGTCGGCGTCCCTGGCCAGGTCGGCGCCGAGCAGGCCCTGGCGGCGGCGCGGGTCGGCGGCGCCGGCGGGGGCGATGGCGTAGGCGTGCGAGGTGCCGAGCTCGCCCTGCGCCTCCCAGAGCAGGTCGATCAGCTCCGTGTGGGAGCCGATGCGCTCGACGAGCGGCTCGTAGCGGTCGAGCACGGCCTGCCAGTCGACGCCGTTCATGTCCTCGCGCCAGTAGTGGTCGCGCATGAGCCGGCCGGCCTCGCGGAAGCTCTGCCGCCACTCGGCGATCGGGTCGACCTGCACGCCGATCCGGTCGAGGTCGATGGTGACGACCTCGTCGCCCTCGCTCGCGGCGCGGGTCTGCAGGCCGTTCTTGCCGTTGACGACCAGGCGGGTGCCGTCGCCGCTGACCTCGAACGAGCGGATCTCCCTGCCCAGCTCGCTCCTGGCGCGCTTCTTGAGGTCGTAGCGCTCCAGCACGATCTCGTGCGGCGCGTCGCTGCCGTCGCCGAGCTGCCCGGCCAGCGGGTGGCGCAGCCACAGCAGGGCGTCCTTGGCGGTGCGCAGGTTGCCGTACCGGCCGGCGGGCACGGGGACGGGCACCACGCGCGAGCCGATCCCCTCCGGGTCCACCTCGGTACGCGGCGGCGTGTCGTCCTTCTTGTCGTCCTTGCCGGGCTTGTCGTCCTCGCCGTTGAAGCCGCGTCCCTGGAGGGAGGGGGCGAACGGCGAGAGCGTGTCGGCCTTGAGCGGCACCAGGTACGGCTTGCACGCCTGCGGGAAGGACATGTCGAAGACGTGCGCGTCGTACACGGGGTCGAAGGTGCGCATCGACAGGAAGGCCAGGTGCTTGCCGTCCCTGGTGAACACGGGGTCGTAGTCGGCGAAGCGCACCGGGGTCACCTCGATGACCGAGGTGCCGTCCACCCGTCCCATCCGGATCTGCGACAGCGGTTCCTGGTGCGGGTGGACCCAGGCCAGCCACGACGAGTCGGGCGAGAACGTCAGCCCGCTGAGGTCGCCGTGCGAGGTGCGGTCCAGCTCGCGCAGGTTGCCCGACTCCAGGTCCACGACCAGCAGCCGGCCGTCGTGCGTGGCGACGGCGGCGTGCTTGCCGTCGGGCGCGGCCTCCAGCTCCAGCACCCGCCCGAGCCGGCCGGTCGCCAGCGTGCGTACCTCGCCGCCGGGCGTGCCGATCTCCAGGCCGTCCTCGCCGGAGGCGTCGGAGACCCAGATGGCGTGCCCGTCGGCGTCGAGCACGCGCGGCAGCCGCACGCGGACGCCGGGCTCGGCGCGCAGCGTCCCCGCGGGGCCGTCGCGGTGGGCGAGCCAGTGGGCGGTGCCGCGGATCTCGACGGCGCTGGCCCGCCCGGTGGCGTCCGGCGCGTACGACCCCACCCGCGGCGGCGCCGGCCGCCTGGCCCGCCCCGGACGCGGCCCGCCGAGCCGGATGTCCAGCGGGCGCGGCTCGGCGTCCAGGCTCTCCAGCAGCCACAGGTCGCCCGCGTGGCTGTAGACGACGCGCCGCCCGTCGCCGGTGGCGTGCCGGGCGTAGAACTCCTGGTGGTCGCTGTGCCGGCGCAGGT
Source organism: Nonomuraea sp. NPDC050783 (assembly GCF_040802095.1). Classification (NCBI taxonomy): domain Bacteria; kingdom Bacillati; phylum Actinomycetota; class Actinomycetes; order Streptosporangiales; family Streptosporangiaceae; genus Nonomuraea; species Nonomuraea sp. NPDC050783. Next base: position 138,784 of record NZ_JBFAHK010000014.1, on the reverse strand, counting down.
CGGAGCCGTCGGGCAGGACGGAGTAGAGGTTGCCGGTGCCGTCGGTGTCGGCCAGGAAGACCAGCCGGTCGCCGATCCAGCTCACCGACCAGTACTGGGCGGTGCTGTCGGCGAACAGCCGGGCGAACTCGCCGTCGCCGGTGGCGTCCACCCAGATCTTGCCCGCGGTGCCGCCCCGGTAGCGCTTCCACTGCGAGGGCTCGCGCCACATGGGCGAGACGGTCGCGACCCGGTCGCCGGCGACGGCGACGTCGCTGACCCAGCCGTACGGCAGCCGCGTGGCCGGCCCGGCGTCGAGCGGCACGGCGTAGGCCCAGGTCTGGGTGCGGGTGCTCTCCCCGGCCGCGCTGACGGCCAGCACGCGCCCGTCCTCGCTCCAGCCGCGCACCCCGGTCGTGGCGTTGCCCCAGAAGGTCAGCCGCTCGCCCTCCGGCCCGTCCACCTCGGCCGCGAACACCTCGGCGGCGCCTTCCCTGGCGCTGGTCCACGCGATGCGGGTGCCGTCGGGCGAGAAACGCGGGTGGGCCACGGGGACGCGGTCGGCAGTGAAGCGCCAGGCCCTTCCGCCGTCGAGGGGAGCGATCCAGACGTCGTCGTCGGCGACGAAGGTGACCAGGTCACCGTGCAGGTGCGGATATCTGAGGTATGCGCCATTTATCACAGCTGCACATTAGTGGGAGGCACCAAGCGGAGCCCAAGAATTCTCCTCCTGGCGCACCCGCCCCGCCCCCGGAATATCCAAGAACGGGGTGTGCCGGACTTGCAAGGGGAAGGGGGGCGAATAGCCGTTCTAGGAGGAAACATGAGGATCTTCGCTCGCGCTCACCAGCTTCCGCCCCGGCTGGCGGCCGCCGCCATCATCCTGCACTCGGGCCTGGACAAGACCGGCGCCGACGAGGAGACCGCGAAGGGCCTGCACGGCATGGCCACCGGCACCTATCCGTTCCTCGGCGACATGGAGCCCGTGGAGTTCACCAGGCTCCTGTCGCGGGCCGAGCTGGCCCTGGGAGCCACGCTGGCGCTGCCGTTCGTGCCGTCGCTGCTGGCCGGGGCGGCCCTGACCGGGTTCGCGGGCGGGCTGCTCGGGCTCTATCTCAAGACGCCCGGCATGCGCCGCGAGGGCAGCCTGCGGCCGTCCCAGCAGGGGCTCGGCGTGTCGAAGGACATCTGGCTGCTGGGCATCGGCCTGGGGCTGATGCTGGAGGAGCTGGGCAGGCGAGGATCTCCGGCCGTCGGGCACTAAATAGGACATATGAGGGTAGCCGTGACGCATGGTACAGATCGGCTACACTCTGATGTCGGAACAGACGCCGGCCCGCGAGCTGGTCGAGTACGCGGCAGCGGCCGAGCGCATCGGCTTCGACTACGCGGTCATCTCCGACCACTACTTCCCGTGGGTCGAGGAGATGGGACATTCGCCCTACTGCTGGTCGGTGCTCGGAGCCGTGGCCCAGGCCACCGAGCGCATCCCGCTGATGACGTACGTCACCTGCCCCATCATGCGTTACCACCCGGCCGTGGTGGCGCAGAAGGCGGCCACGATGGGTGTGCTGAGCCAGGGCAGGTTCACCCTCGGCCTCGGCGCCGGCGAGAACCTCAACGAGCACATCATCGGCGAGGGCTGGCCCTCGGTCGACACCAGGCACCGGATGTTCGCCGAGGCCGTCCGGATCATCAAGGAGCTGTTCGGCGGCGACTACGTCACCTACCAGGGCGAGTTCTTCGACGTGGACTCGGCCAAGCTCTACGACCTGCCCGACGAGACCGTGCCCATCGGCATCGCCGCCTCCGGCGGCCGCTCGGCCGAGCTGGCCGCCGAGCTGGGCGACGTGCTCGTGATCAACGAGCCGATGCCGCAGGTCGTCCAGCAGTTCAACGCCGCCGGCGGGCAGGGCAAGCCGGTCTACGGCCAGCTCGCCCTCTCCTACGACACCGACGCCGAGGCCGCCAAGCGCCGCGCCCACGAGCTGTGGCGCTGGTCGGCGGTCGGCGGCTGGAAGGTGATGGCCGAGCTGCCCGGCCCGGTGAACTTCGCCGCCGCGGCCACCACCGTGCGGCCCGACGACGTGGCGCAGAGCGTGCCGTGCGGCAGCGACGTGGACGCCGTCGTCGAGTCGGTCAAGGAGTTCGCCGACGCCGGCTACACGCACGTGGCGCTGGTGCAGGTCGGCCACGACCAGCAGGAGCCCTTCTTCGACTGGGCCGAGAAGGAGCTCCTGCCGGCGCTCCGGTCGATCTAGGGAACGATGTTGACCAGCTTCGGCGCCCGGACGATCACCTTGCGCGGCATGCCGGACAGGTAGGCCGAGACCTTCTCCGAGGCCAGGGCCAGGGCCCGCAGCTCCTCCTCCGAGATGCCGGGCGGCACCTCCAGGCGGTCGCGGACCTTGCCCGCCACCTGCACCACGCAGGTGACCGACTCCTGCACCAGCAGCGCGGGGTCGGCCTTCGGCCAGCCGGCGAAGGCCACGGGGCCGGTGCGGCCCAGCCGCTCCCAGCCCTCCTCGGCGGTGTACGGGGCCACCAGCGACAGCATGACGGCCAGCGTCTCGGCCGCCTCGCGCACGGCGGGGTCGGCCGGGCCGCAGCCGGAGTCGATGGCCTTGCGCGCGGCGGAGGTCAGCTCCATCATGCGGGCCACCGCCACGTTGAAGCGGTAGGAGTCGAGCAGCTTGGTGACCTCGTCGATGGTGCGGTGGACGACCTTGCGCAGCTCGGCGTCACCGCCCTCGGCGGGCACGCCCGGCTCGCTGGTGACCTCGGACATCACCCGCAGCGCGCGGGCCAGGAACTTCTGGGAGGCCAGCGGCGAGACATCGGCCCAGTCGATGTCGTCCTCGGGCGGGCCGGCGAACACCATCGTCAGGCGCACCGCGTCGACGCCGAACTGGTCGATCTGCTTGCCCAGGTCGACGCCGTTGCCCAGGGACTTGGACATGGCCTTGCCGCCGTTGATCACCTGGCCCTGGTTCAGCATGCGCAGGAAGGGCTCGGTGAAGTCGACCATGCCCATGTCGTGCAGGACCTTGGTGAAGAAGCGCGCGTACAGCAGGTGCAGCACGGCGTGCTCGATGCCGCCGACGTACTGGTCGATCGGGCCCCACTTGCGCACCTGCTCGACGTCGAACGGGCCGTCGGTGTAGCCCGGCGAGCAGTAACGCAGGAAGTACCACGAGGAGTCGACGAAGGTGTCCATCGTGTCGGTGTCGCGCTGGGCCTGGCCGCCGCACTTGGGGCAGGCGACGTTGACCCACTCCGTGGCGCTGGCCAGCGGGGAGACGCCCTTGGGCGCCAGCGCCTCGCCGCGCAGGTCGGGCAGCGTGACGGGCAGCTGGTCGTCGGGGACGGGGACCTCGCCGCAGTCGGGGCAGTGGATGATCGGGATGGGCGTGCCCCAGTAGCGCTGGCGCGACAGCAGCCAGTCGCGCAGCCGGTAGTTGACCGCGCCGGTGCCCCTGCCCTCGCGCTCCAGGATCTCGATGATCCTGGCGATGCCCTCGGCCTTGGACAGGCCGTCCAGCGGACCGGAGTTGACCAGCGTGCCCTCGCCGGGCGTGGCCTCGCCGGTCTCGCCGGGGTCGGCCAGGCCGGTGTGCACGACGACCTTGACCGGCAGGTCGAACTTGCGCGCGAAGTCCAGGTCGCGCTGGTCGTGGGCGGGCACCGCCATGATCGCGCCGTGGCCGTAGTCGGACAGCACGTAGTCGGCCGCCCAGACCGGGATGCGCTCGCCGTTGACCGGGTTGATCGCGTAGCGGCCCAGGAAGACGCCGGTCTTCTCCTTGTCGGTGGCCAGGCGCTCGATGTCGCTCAGCCGGGCGACCTCGGCGCGGTAGGCCTCGAACGCGGGCCGCTGCTCGTCGGTGACGATCTCGTCGGCCAGCGCGGCGTCGGCGGCGACGACGAAGAACGTGGCGCCGAACAGGGTGTCGGGGCGCGTGGTGTAGACGTGGACCGGCTCCTCGCGGCCCTCGATCTCGAAGATCACGTCGGCGCCCTCGGAGCGGCCGATCCAGTTGCGCTGCATCGTCAGCAGCCGCTCGGGCCAGCCCTCCAGCTGCTTCATGTCGTCCAGCAGCCGCTGCGCGTAGTCAGTGATCTTGAAGTACCACTGGGTCAGCTCGCGGCGGATGACGTCGGCGCCGCAGCGCTCGCACTTGCCCGCCACGACCTGCTCGTTGGCCAGCACGGTCTGGTCGTTGGGGCACCAGTTGACCAGGCCGCCCTTGCGGTAGGCCAGGCCGCGCTCGAAGAAGCGGACGAACAGCCACTGGTTCCAGCGGTAGTAGTCGGGGTCGCTGGTGTGCAGGCGGCGCGACCAGTCGAACGACAGCGCGTAGCGCTTGAAGGAGCCCGCCTGCGTGTCGATGTTGGCGTAGGTCCACTCGGCGGGGTGCGCGTTGCGCTTGATCGCGGCGTTCTCGGCGGGCAGGCCGAAGGAGTCCCAGCCGATGGGGTGCAGGACGTTGTAGCCCTGCTGCATCCAGTAGCGCGCCACGACGTCGCCCAGGCCGAACGCCTCTGCGTGACCCATGTGCAGGTCGCCCGACGGGTAGGGGAACATGTCGAGCATGTAGCGCCGCTCGCGGGGGTCGGCGGGGTCTTCGCTCGCCCGGTAGGGCTCCTGCTCCTCCCAGCGCTGCAGCCACTTGGCCTGCAGTGCCTGCGGGTCGTACTCACTCACGGCTACTGTCCTTCTGGCTTGATTCGGACCCATAAGAAAACCCCCCGTGCACAGGACGAGGGGTAGCCGCGACGGCGAGATCTCAGGGCCGTCGCGGCCCGCTAAGAAGCAGGGTCGCGGAACGCATGTGTCAAGCCTAGCGCACCTCTTCGGCTGAATGCAGGCAGTCGATCGACGAGCGCAGGCACAATGGACGCTTCAGGGTCGACGAGACCCGATGGTGATCTATCCGTTGTGACCACATTCGTCCCAGAAGAATACCCTTGTCGCCGTGGTGTACCGAGCTGAGCCCGACCGACCGGAGGACGGCCTGCCGATGCAGGACCCGCCCACCGATCCTCATGGCTTCGCTCGTTTCGCTGCGGAACTACCCGCATCTCCTGGAAAATCCCATGAGATCATGCCTGGTACGTCAAATCCGGATATAAGGGTTGATCCGGACAGAACTTCGGGAGGACCGGCAGACATGGCAACGGATAACTCCGGACCACACCTGCCCCCGTCCTGGCCGGAGGCACCCCGCCGGGAGACCCCCGCCTGGGCCGGCACGCCCTCCGCCCCCGACCCCTCCCCCGCCTGGGCCGGCGCGTCCGCGACCGAGGTGCCGACGTCCTGGCCCGAGACGCCGCGACCGGCCGGCCACGACCCGGCCTGGCCCGAGACACCCCGGACGACCGGCCACGACCCGGCCTGGCCGGAGCCGCCGCGGCCGGACGCCGGCTGGCCCGAGCCGCCCCGCCCGGCCCGCCCCTCGGGCCCGGCCGCGGGCTCACCCGGTCCGGCGTCCGACCCGTCCTTCGGCCCGTCGCCCCGTCCGGCGTCCGGCTCGGCATCCGGCCCGGCGTCCGGCTCGGCATCCGGCCCGGCGTCCGGCTCGGCGTCCGGCCGGGCGTCCCACTCGGCATCCGGCCCGTCCTTCGGCTCGGCGTCCGGCCCGTCCTTCGGCTCGGCTTCCGGCCCGTCCTTCGGCTCGGCTTCCGGGTCGGATGCGGGCTCCGGGGCCGTCGCCGGGGACCGCCGGGTCGCCGGGTCGCGCTCGCAGGGCGCGCCTGACGGCGGTCCGGCCTGGCCCGAGCCGCCACGGCCGGACGCCGGCTGGCCCGAGCCGCCGCGCAGGGACGGCGCCCCCGCCTCGAACGTGGCGGCATGGCCGGGCGACTCCGCCAACGGGCAGCCCTTCGTGCCCGACCCGATCCCCGCCTGGCAGCAGCCGCCGACGCCGACGCCCGGCGCGTGGTCCAACCTGTCCACCCCGGCCCCGTGGCCGCCCCGCGACCAGGCCCCCGCCGAGGCCCCGGAGCGGCGCGAGCCCGACCGGCAGGCACCGGCCGCCTTCGGCCAGGCCGCGCTCGACCAGCGCCCCTTCGACCGGAGCGCCACCCCTCCCGGCACCCCGCCGCACAACGGCCCCGACAGCGGGCCGCGCCACGAGCCGCGCTACGGTCCCGACCACGGCCTCCACGGCCTCCCGGGCAGCGGCCCGCACGACGGCACGCACAGCCCCAACGGCCTGCCGGGCAACGGCCAGCACAACGGCACACACCGGCCGCCGGGCGGCGGCCCGTACGACGGCTCCCCCAACCCCAACGGCCTGCCGGGCAACGGCCAGCACGACGGCACACACCGGCCGCAGGACGGGCCGTACGACCGGCCGCAGGACGGGCCGCCCGTGCCGCAGGGTCCCCCGGCCCAGCTCCACCCGTCCGACGAGCGGACGGTCACCTACGCCCAGACCCAGAACCTGCTCAACGATCGCGCGGTCCCCAGCACCCCTATGGAACCCACCCACATCGGCACGCCGCCGACGCCCCCGCCCGGCCCGCCCGCCGAGGACCCGCACGGCCGGCCGCAGGGCGGCGGCGGCCCCCGTCCCGGCGCGGGACTGAGCCGCGACCCCTCCGACCCGGAGAACCGGTTCGTGACCGCGGGCCAGATCAGCGGCTCGCGCACCCCGCCGCCCGAGCGCCAGCAGGAGCTGTGGAACACCGTGTTCGGCGACGACTACCAGGCGATGGGCGACCGGGACGCGCTGGACGACGAGGACCGGGGCAAGCCGATCTGGATCTACGCGCTCGGCGGGTCCGTGGTGATCGCGCTGGTGGCCGCGCTGCTGTGGGCGTTCCTGGCCGGACCGCTGGCCGGCGAGGACCCGGCGGGCACCGCCGCCCTCGCCGAGCCCTCGGCCTCCGCCTCCGCCTCGCAGAAGGCGGGCACCACCAAGTCCTCGACCTCGATCGGCCCGCTGCCGAAGTACTCCGGCAAGGCGTCCCCGGTCATCGGCAGGGTGCCGGACCAGGCGGCCGGGATCTCCGTCCCGCGCCTCGGCGGCACCTGGCGGCTCGACCAGCGCGCCACGGTCAAGGCCACCTACGGCTACGACACCCGCCAGTACGTCCCGATCACCGACGACAAGGCCGCCATGGTCATGTCGGGGCCGCTGCCGCAGCGGCTGGCCTCGTACTACGACCAGGACGACCTGGAGCCGGTCATCAAGCAGGTGGTGCTGGACGCCCGCAAGAGGTTCTTCCCGGCGGACAACAAGGTCCGCAAGATCGCCCAGCAGGCCATCAAGGTGGGCGACAAGACCGGACGGCTGGTCGCGTACTCGCTGACGTCGAGCACCGACAAGGCCACGGTCGTCACGATGGCGGTCAACACCGGCGGCAGCGTGCCCGCCATCGTCTACGTGTCGATCCCGGCCGAGAGCAAGCAGCTCCTGCCGGACATCCGCGTGGTGATGAACCAGCTCAGGCTCGGCGCCCAGTCCTGAGCCCCGCCCCGGGGGCTAGAAGCTGCACTCCATGTGCTTGATGCCGTTGATGAACATGGAGTGCAGCCGGTCCGGCCGGCCGGCCTCGATCCGCGGGACGCGGCTCAGCAGCTCGCGGAACATCACGGTGATCTCCCGCCGGGCCAGGTGCGCGCCCAGGCAGAAGTGGGGCCCCGGGCCGCCGAAGCCGACGTGCGGGTTGGGCTGGCGGGTGATGTCGAAGCGGTACGGGTCCTCGAACACCGACTCGTCCCGGTTGGCGGCCCAGTAGAACAGGACGGCCTTCTCGCCCGCGCGGTAGAGGTGGCCGTTCATCTCGAAGTCCCGGGTGACCTTGCGGCGCATGAAGTTCACCGGCGAGGCCAGGCGGACGATCTCCTCGACGGCTCCGGCGGCGCGTCCGCCGAGGTCCTCCAGCCAGAGGGCGCGCTGGTCGGGGTTCTTGGTGAGCAGGCGCAGGCCGTAGGAGATGGCGTTCCTGGTGGTCTCGTTGCCGGCCACGACCAGCAGGATGAAGAACGAGCCCAGCTCCTGCATGGTCAGCCGCTCGCCGTCGATGTTGGCGTTGACCAGGGAGGAGGTCAGGTCGCCCGTCGGGTTGTCGGCGCGGTGGGCGGCGAGGTCCTGGACGAGCTGCTGGAGCTCCATGCCGGCGGTGAGCAGGCGGGTGGCGATCTGTTCGAGGTCGTCGCCGGCGTACTCGGGGTCGAAGCCGCCGAGGATGATGTTGGAGCGGTCGAAGACGAACCGGTAGTCCCGCTCGGGGATGCCCATCATGTCGCAGATGATCTTCAGGGGGAGCCGGGCCGCCACCTCGGTGACGAAGTCGACGCCGGAGCCCTTGGCCAGCAGGTCGTCCACGATGGCGCGGGCGGCGGACTCGACGTCCGCCTCGAACTGCTTGATCATCTTGGGAGTGAACGCCCTGGAGACGATCCGGCGCAGCCGGGCGTGGCGCGGGTCGTCCATGTTGATCATCGAGCCGAAGTACTCGGCGAACTCCGTCGGCATGTCCGGGATGTTGGTCGCGCCGCCGTCGCCCGAGCAGAAGACCTCCGGGTTGCGGCTGGCCTCCACGACGTCGGCGTGCTTGACCAGCGCGTAGTAACCGGGGCCCTTGGGGGCGATGTCGACGTCCATTTCCTCGAAGAACGCGGGGGTGTCACGGACGCGCAGGCTGTCGAAGGCCCGCTCGCGCTCTTCCATGGGCCTGGCCCAGAAGTCGCGGTCCGACAGGTCGAAGTCGAGGACGCTCATAGGGCAATCATTGGAAAAGTATCCACTTACGTCAATGGTTCGTACGTACGGCGTACGTACGAGATGCCGTGGCCCGTGTGGCTAGAATGACCGCCATGTTCTTCTTCTTCCACCTCGGCTAGCGATCCGCCGGCGGGTCGCGGAGCACCCACCGCCGGCGATGCGGGACGGCTGAGCGAGCGCCGTCCCGGGTCGCGACGTGGGAGAAGGACACGTGCATACTTTTGCCGTGGCCAGGGCGGTGCACGGCATCGAGCCCCTGGTGGCCACGGAGATCCGGCGTTCGGGTGCGGGCGTGGTCCGCGGGATGCGCCATCGCGAGGTGTGGTTCGAGGCCACCGGCGGCACGGGCCTGCCGGCGCTGCGGACGGCCGACGACGTGCTGCTGGCCGCCGCCGTGGTGGACGGGATCGGGCGGGACCGCTCGGCCCTGCGGCGGCTCGCGCGGGCGGCGCGCGGGCTGGACCCCGCGCTGCTCGGGGTGCCGGCGGGGGCGGCGGGCGTGGAGGTGTCGGCGTCGTTCGTGGGGCGGCGCAACTACACCCGGTTCGAGGTCGAGGACGCGGTCGGGGCCGAGCTGGCGCGGCCGCTGCGGGTGCCGTACCACTCGCGCGGCGGCGGCGGGCGGCCGCCGCACGGGGCGATGGCCTGGCGGGTCACCATCGAGGAGGACCGCGCGGTCATCGCGGTGCGGCCGGCGCGGCGGCCGCTGCACCGGCGGGCGTACAAGACGGCCTCCGTCCGGGGCACGCTCCATCCGCCGCTGGCCGCCGCGATGGCCGAGCTGGCCCGGCTGGACGGCGCGCGTACCGTGCTGGACCCGTGCTGCGGCGCGGGCACCACGCTGATCGAGGCGCGCGCCCTGGCCCCGCGCGCCCGCTTCCTCGGCTTCGACCACTCCCCGGCCGCGCTCGCCGCCGCCGCGGCCAACGCGCTCACCGCCGCGGGCGCCTGCCGCCCGCCCGGGGGGTCGTCGTTCGCCTGGGCGCGTGCCGACGGCGGGCGGCTGCCCGGGGAGTCGTTCGCCTGGGCGCGTGCTGACGGCGGGCGGCTGCCCGTGCGGGACGGGGCGGCCGACCGGGTGCTGGTCAACCCGCCGTGGGGGCGGCAGGTGCCGCCGGCCGGGCTGCTGGCCGGCGGCCTCGGGCCGCTGTGGCGGCAGGTGCGGCGGGTGCTGGCCGCCGACGGGCTGGCCGTGGCGCTCGTCCACGACGACCTGTCACGGGTGCCGCCGGGGTTCGCCGTGGAGGAGGCCGTCCGGGTGAGCCTGTCGGGACGGCATCCCGTGATCGCGGTGCTCGCCCCCCGGAGGAGGTGACGGTCAGGAGGCCGGGCCGAGCCAGTCCAGGATCAGCCGGTTGACCTCGTCGGGCCGCTCCAGGTGCAGGAAGTGGCCCGCGTCCGGCACCACCTCGGCGCGCGAGCCCTCCGGCAGGTGGGCGGCGGCCTCCTTGGCCAGGCCGGGGCCGAGGCAGCCGTCTTGGGCGCCGTGCAGGTAGAGCACCGGCCCGCGCGCGCCCGGGTCCACCGCCGGGTAGCGCCCGGAGGGCGGGGTGGTGCCGAGCATGGCGCGGTAGTAGCCGATGGCGGCCTTGAGGTTGGCGGGGTCGTCGAGCAGGCTGCGCCGGACGAACTGGAGGTCGTGGCTCGCGTCGTACCCCGGCGACCAGTCGCGCCAGAGGGAGTCGAGGAAGCCGGGGCTCGCGGCGGCGGCCTCGGCCAGCGGCGTCTGGAACAGGAAGATGTAGAAGGAGCGCCTGAGCTGCTCGTAGTCGAGGAACGTGGTGGCCAGGGAGCCCGGCGGCGGCACCGCCAGCGTGACCGCCCGGCGGAAGTGCCCGGCGCACTGGTAGACGGGGAAGGCGCCCCAGTCGTGCCCGACGACGACCGCGTCCGCGCCGCCGCCGAGCTCGTCCCGCAGCGCGAGGACGTCGGCCACCAGCGCCGCGTCCTCGTAGGCCCCGTCGGCCGGGATCTCGGTGGGCGCGTAGCCGCGCAGGAACGGCGCGACCGCCCGGTAGCCCCGCTCGGCCAGGGACGGCATCAGGTGCCGCCAGGTGTGGGCGGTGTCGGGGAATCCGTGCAGGCACAGCGCGAGCGGCCCCTCGCCCAAGGTCAGACACGCGAACTCCAGCCCGTTGGCGTGGACGGTTCTGATCTCCATGACTGCGAAACCTAGCACCCGGCCTGTCGCGGGAGTACCGGTCAACAGGTGTAGCGCAGGTGCTTGACGCCGTTGATGAAGTTGGACAGCAGGAAGTCCGGCTCCCCCACCGAGCGGATGCCCGGCAGGCGGGCGAACAGCTCGCGGAACATCACCGTCATCTCCCTGCGCGCCAGGTGGGCGCCCAGGCAGTAGTGGGGGCCCGGGCCGCCGAAGCCGACGTGCGGGTTGGGGTCGCGGGTGATGTCGAAGGCGTCGGGGCGCTCGAAGACCGCCTCGTCGCGGTTGGCCGAGTTGTAGAAGAGCACCACCTTGTCGCCCTTCCGGTACGCGGTCCCGTTCAGCTCGTGGTCGCGGGTGAGCGTGCGCCGGAACTGGATCACCGGCGTGGCGTACCTGACGATCTCATCGCAGGCCGGGACGATGCGGGCGTCGAAGTCGGCCAGCAGCAGCTCGCGCTGCTCGGGATGGTCGGTGAGGAGCTTGAGCCCGTAGGCGATGGCGTTCCTGGTGGTCTCGCTGCCGGCCACCACCAGCAGGATGAAGAACGAGCCCAGCTCCTGGGAGGAAAGCCGCTCCTCGCCGTTGACCAGCAGGCTGACCAGGTCGCCGGTGGGCCGCCTGCGCCGCTCGTCGCCGAGGCGGGCGGCCAGCCGGTTGAGCGAGTAGCCGGCGTGCAGCAGCTTGGCCAGGCCGCGGGCCACGTTGAGGCGGCTGAAGTCGGGCGACAGGCCGGTGTACTCGGGGTCGGCGTTGCCGAGGATGACGTTGGTGCGGCGCAGCACCAGGTCGTGGCAGCGGGCGGGGACGCCCATCATGTCGCAGATCACCCGTACGGGAAGCCGCGCCGCGATCTGGGTCACGAAGTCGCCCGGCCCCTCCTCGGCCGCCCGCCGTACGATCTCGGCGGCGGCCCTGGCGAGGTCCTCCTCCATCTTGGCCAGGATGCGCGGGGTGAAGGCGCGCGAGACGATGCGCCGCAGCCGGGCGTGCCGCGGATCGTCCATGTTGATCATCGATCCGAAGTACACGCCGAGCCAGCGCGGCATGTCGGGGATGCTGTTGGAGCACGGCTCGCTGCTGAAGACGGCGGCGTTCCTGCTGGCCTCGGTGACGTCGGCGTGGCGGACGAGGGCGTAGTAGCCCGGCCCGCCGCCGATGAACGGCACCTTCTGCTCGGGGACGAGCACCGGGCGCTCCAGCGCGCGCAGCCGCCGGAACGCCTCCATGCGTTCGGCCTGCGGCAGCCGCCAGAAGGGGATCTGCGACAGGTCGAGGTCGGCGGACAACGTCATGCCCACCAACATCGTGCAAGTGACCACTTACGTCAAGGGCGGCTCACCCGCGCCCGAGGATCAGGTCCGCGCCCTTCTCCCCGATCATGACGGCCGGGGCGTGGGTGTGGCCCCGGTTGAGCGTCGGCATGATCGACACGTCCACGACGCGCAGCCCCTCGACGCCGCGCACGCGCAGCGAGGGGTCCACGACCGAGCCCTCGTCGGTGCCCATCCGGCAGGTGCCCACCGGGTGGTAGAGGGTCTCGGCGCGCTCGCGCACCCACTGGGCCAGCTCCTCGTCGCTCTCCGGCGCCCAGTACGGGGCCATCGGCCCGCCCGCGTACGCCTTCATCGCGGCCGTCGCGAACACCTGCTTGGCCGTCTTCAGCCCGGCGACCAGCCGCCGGACGTCGGCCTCCTCGCTCAGGTAGGCCGGGTCGATCAGCACGTCCTTGCCGTTGAGCGTGATCCTGCCGCGGCTCTCGGGCTGCAGCAGCACCACGCCGACGGTCATGCCGTGACCGGTCGGCGGGGTCAGGCCGTGGTCCACGAAGGGCACGGGCGCGTAGACCAGCTCGATGTCGGGCGCGGGCTCCTCGGCCGAGGTGCGCAGGAACGCGACGGCCTCGCCGACGTTGGTGGTGAGCATGCCGGAGCGCAGCACGATGTAGCGCAGCAGGTTGACCAGGGACTCGGCCTTGGTGAGCGTGACCGGTTGCCGGCACTCGACGTAGACGCCGGAGGCGAGGTGGTCCTGCAGGTTCCTGCCGACCTCGGGCAGGTCGTGCACCACCTCGATCCCGGCGTCGCGCAGCTCGCCGGCCGCGCCCACGCCCGAGCGCATGAGCAGGTGGGGCGAGCCGATCGCGCCCGCCGACAGGATGACCTCCCGCCGCGCCTTGAGCTGCGCGCCGCCCCCGTGCTCGACGCCGACGGCCCGGCGGCCGTCGAACAGCACGCGGTCCACGCTCGCGCCGGTCACCACGGTCAGGTTGGGCCGCTTGAGCGCCGGGCGCAGGTAGGCGTCGGCCGAGCTCCAGCGCCGGCCCCGGTTCTGGGTGACGGGGGTCGGGCAGAAGCCCTCGTTGGAAGGCCCGTTCAGCTCCTCCAGACGGTGTAAACCCAGCTCCTCGCAGGCCCGCAGGAAGGCGGCCGTGGTGACGTTGGGGCTGCGCAGCTCGGAGATGTAGAGCGGGCCGGAGGTGCCGTAGACCTCGCCGCCGTTGCTGCCGACCCGGTGCTCGGCCCTGGTGAAGTAGGGCAGCACGTCCGCGTACGACCAGCCGGGGACCTCCCACTGGTCGTAGTCGCGCGCGCAGCCGCGCACCCACATCTGGGCGTTGAGCGAGGACGAGCCGCCGATGACCCGGCCGCGCGGCCAGTAGAGCTCCCGGCCGGCCATCTCGCCCTGCTTGGCGGTGGTGTAGTTCCAGTCGTAGGCGGTCTTGAAGAGCTTGGCGAAGCCGGCGGGCATGCGGATCTCCAGCTTGTCGTCCTGGCCACCCGCCTCGACCAGCGCCACCGACACGTCCGGATCCGCCGACAGCCGGTTGGCCAGCACGCATCCGGCGGAGCCCGCGCCGACGATGACATAGTCGTACTCCACGGTTTCCCTCCACGGTGGGCAACGTCTTCCTTGCTTACTCCACGGCGGGCTGGGGCGTCCATATCCATCTGTGACCTGCATTACCTACCGGTCGGTATGGTGAGGCTGCGAAGATGGCGCCGAAGCCGGTCTAGAGGAGGAAGGCGTCATGCTCAATCTGTCGATCGTCCTGGAGGACAGCGCCAGGAACAACCCTGAAGGCACGGCCGTCGTCTTCGGAGACATGCGGCTGCCGTACTCCATGATCGACACTGTCGCCAACCAGGTCGCCAACCTGCTGGTGTCGCGCGGCGTCCGCAAGGGCGACAAGGTCGCTCTGGCCTGCCCCAACCTGCCGTACTTCCCGTTCGTCTACTACGGCATCCTCAAGGCGGGGGCGACGGTGGTGCCGCTGAACGTGCTGCTGCAGTCCCGCGAGATCGCCTACCACCTCGACGACAGCGACGCCAAGGCGCTGTTCTGCTTCGAGGGCACGCCCGAGCTGCCGCTCGGCGAGCGCGGCAGGGCGGGCTTCGAGGCGGCGGCCGGCTGCGAGCACTTCTTCGCGCTGCCCGCCACCCCGCTGGCGACCGAGTCGGAGTACGGCGAGTCGATCTGGGCGGCGCTCGGCGGCCAGCCGGGCGAGTTCGAGACCGTGCAGACCGCGCCCGACGACACCGCGGTCATCCTCTACACCTCGGGCACCACCGGCCGGCCCAAGGGCGCCGAGCTGACCCACCAGAACATGCTGATGAACGCCATCGTCAGCGACCGCATGTTCCCGGCCACCGAGGGCGGCGACGTCTACCTGGGCGTGCTGCCGATGTTCCACTCCTTCGGCCAGAGCGTCGTCCTGAACACCGGGTTCCTGCGCGGCGCGACCGTGGTGCTCATGCCGCGCTTCGAGCCGGGCGAGGCCCTGGAGGTCATGCGCCGGGAGGGCGTGACGTTCTTCGCCGGGGTGCCCACGATGTACTGGGGCATGCTCACCAAGATCCACGCGGAGGGCGCGGCGGTCCCCGGCACCCTGCGCATCGCGGTGGCGGGCGGCGCGTCCTCGCCGGTGGAGGTGCTGAAGGACTTCGAGCGGACCTTCGGCGTCAGCATCCTGGAGGGCTACGGCCTGTCGGAGACCTCGCCGGTGGCCAGCTTCAACCAGCCGGGCCGGCCCGCCAAGCCGGGCACGATCGGCACGCCGATCTGGGGCGTGGAGATGAAGCTGGTGGACGGCGACTGGAAGACCGTCGAGGGCGAGGGCCCGGGCGAGATCGCCATCCGCGGCCACAACGTCATGAAGGGCTACTACGGCCGCCCGGAGGCCACGGCCGAGGTCATGAAGGACGGCTGGTTCCGCACCGGCGACATCGCCACGCGCGACGCCGACGGCTACTACGCCATCATCGACCGCGCCAAGGACATGATCATCCGCGGCGGCTTCAACGTCTACCCGCGCGAGCTCGAAGAGGTGCTCATGACCCACGAGGCCGTCTCGCTGGCCGCCGTGGTCGGGGTGCCGCACGAGTCCCACGGCGAGGAGGTCAAGGCGTACGTCATCAGGACGCCGGGCGCGACGATCACCGAGGACGAGCTGGTCGCCTGGTGCAAGGAGAACATGGCGGCCTACAAGTACCCCAGGATCGTCGAGTTCCGCGACGCGCTGCCGATGACGGCCACGGGCAAGATCCTCAAGCGCGAGCTGCGCTAGCCCGGGACGGTGCCCCTCGCCCTCTTCGACCTGGACAACACGCTGATCGACCGGCTGGCCGCGTTCGAGCGGTGGGCCGCCCGGTTCGCCGCCGAGCGCGGCCTGGGGCCGGCCGGCGCGGCGTGGCTGGTCGAGACCGACGCCGACGGCTCCGTCCCGATGGACGTCTTCTTCGGCCTGGTACGCGAGCGGTTCGGCCTGGCCGAGCCGCCCGCCGAGCTGTGGCGGGCCTACCGGGCCCGGCTGCCGGGCCTGGTCACCTGCCGGCCCCAGGTCCTGGACGGCCTCGGGCGGCTGCGGGCGGCCGGGTGGACGGTCGGCGTCGTCACCAACGGCATGCCCGACAACCAGACAGGCAAGATCCGGCGCACCGGGCTGGCCGGGCGGGTGGACGGCTGGGCGATCTCCGGCGCGGAGGGCGTGCGCAAGCCGGACGCGCGGCTGTTCGCCATCGGCGCCGCGCGGTGCGGCACGTCCCTGGCCGCGGGCGGCTGGATGGTGGGTGACGACCCGGTCAAGGACGTCGAGGGCGGGCGCGCGGCCGGCCTGCGGACGATCTGGCTCGACCGCGGGCGGCCCGGGCCCGCTCCCGCCGCCGATCACGTCGTGCGCGACGTCCTGGACGCGGTGGAACTGCTCATCGGGATGGATTTATCCGGATGAAAGCCCCGGCCTCCGGCCGATAACGTGCCCGGCATGCGGGATCGGCCGGACGGCTTCGACGAAGGGCTGCTGCTGCCCGCCCTGCGCGAGGCGTGGGGCATCCGGGCGGGCGGGCTCGACTACGCGCCGGTGGGCTTCGGCGACTACCACTGGGTGGCCGGCGGGCGGTGGTTCGTCACCGTCGCGGACCTGGGCCGGCGTTCCCACGACGGCCTCCGCCTGGCCCTGGAGACCGCACGCGCGCTGCGCGAGCGGGCCGGGCTCGGCTTCGTCGTCGCTCCGCTGAGCACCCGCGACGGCGCCGTCCTGGTCCGCCTGGGCCGCCACGCGGTGAGCGTGTTCCCGTACGAGGAGGGCGTCCCCGGCGACTTCGGCGACGCCCGGCCGCCCGCGGAGCGCGAGCGGCTCATCGACCTGCTGGCCGCCCTGCACCGCACGCCGCCGCCGGCGTCCACCCCGCGCGCGCCGGCCGGGCTCGCGGGCCGCGGCCCGCTGGAGGCCGCCCTGCGCGAGAGCGGCCGGCCCTGGCGGGGCGGCCCGTACGCCGAGCCCGCCAGGGAGCTGGTCGCCCGCCACGCCGCCGTGCTGCGCCGCTGCCTGACCCGTCTCGACACGATGTCCGGCACGTTCGGCACGTCCGGCGGGCTCGTCGTCACCCACGGCGAGCCGCACCCCGGCAACCTGCTGCGCGCCCCCGGAGGCCGCCTCCTGCTCGTGGACTGGGACACGGTCGGCCTGGCCGTCCCCGAGCGCGACCTGTGGCACCTGTCGCCCACCCCCGATGACCTGGCGAGATACGCCGCCGCCACCGGCCGGCGGCCGGACCGGGACCTCCTGGCGAGCTACCGGCTGCGCTGGGCCCTGGACGACGTGGCCGACTTCGTGTCCTGGTTTCGCGCCTCGCACGGCGACACCCCGGACACGCGGCAGGGCTGGGCGGGCCTGAAGGGCACCGTCGAGGAGCTTGCCGCCGGATGACCGGCTTTCGTGACAGGTGTTCGCCTTAGGCGCGTGCCGACGGTAATCTTACGGTAACGGTAAGCAGTCAAGCACGGCGAAGGAGGTCGCGTGGGCCGCCACGAGAAGCCCCACACCCCCGAGGACCAGACGGAGGAGCCCAAGGAAGGCTCCCCCGCCGACGAGCCCCGGCCGAGCCACGGCAAGCACGCCGCTCCGGCCAAGAGCAAGAAGTAAGCCCCGGGCCAGGGCCGGCAGCGGGCACCCGGGCGGCCGCTCAGCCGTCCAGCAGCGCCGTGGCCAGCTCCCGCACCGCGCAGGTGAAGCGGCGCGGCTCGTCCGGCGGCGTCACGTGCCGGATCAGCCCTCCGTCGAAGACCGCCAGCAGGGCGTGGGCCAGGAAGTCCGCGTCGAGGTCCGGGCGGGCCTCGGCGAGCAGGCCGCTCAGGTGCCGGTGCCAGGAGCGGTAGCTGGGGTCGTCGTACTTGTCCTCGGCGCACGCCTGCTCGTGCGCCGCCAGCAGGGTGGCGTTGCCCTCGGCGATCGCGCCCAGCCCGTCGAGGAAGGCGAGCAGCCGCTCGCGCGCCGGCGCGCCGGGCCCGAGCGGCGGCGGCCCGCCGGCGATCGCCTCCCGCAGCTCCTTCGACCGCTCCTCCAGCAGCGCCTGCAGCAGCCCGGCCCGGCTGCCGAACCGCCGGAACACGGTCCCCTTCCCCACCCCGGCCAGCGCCGCGACCCGGTCGATGGACACGTGGTCGCCGCCTCCCTCGGCCAGCAGCAGCTCGGTCGCCCGCAGCACCGCCGCCCGGTTGCGCGCCGCGTCGACCCGCTCCGCGCGCCCTTCAGCCGTCATGGCCGTTCCTCGTTCATCTCGCCGCGCTCTCCCTGTTGCGGACTACCGGTCCGCATATGCTAGCGTGCGGAGCCAATCGGACTGACAGTCCGTTTCGTTCCCGCACTCGTGGAGACCTCTGACCATGCGCGCTCTCGTCGTCGATCCCGAAGTCCCCGGAGCCCTGCGCTTCGGCACCGCCCCCGACCCGGCGCCCGGCCCGGGCCGGCTCGTTCTCGACGTCCGCCACCTCTCGCTCAACCGCGGCGAGATCGCCGGCGCCGCGGCGCTCCCGCCCGGGACCGTCCACGGCTACGACGCGGCCGGCGTCGTCCGGCACGCCGCGACGGACGGCACCGGCCCGGCCGAGGGGACGAGGGTGGTGGCGTTCGGGGCCGGAGCCTGGGCGGAGCGGATGGCGGTGGAGGTCACGGCCGTGGCCGCCGTCCCTGACGGGGTGGACCTCGCCGACGCCGCCGCCCTCCCGATGGCCGGCCTCACCGCGCTGCGTGCCCTGCGCACCCGCCCGATCCTGGGCCGCCGCGTCCTGATCACGGGGGCGGCGGGCGGCGTCGGCCGGTACGCGGTGCAGCTCGCGGCCCTCGGCGGCGCCCACGTCATCGCCTCGGTCGGCTCGCCCGCCCGCGCCGCGGGCCTGGCCGCCCTGGGCGCGGCCGAGGTGGTGACCGGCCTGGACGGCGTCGGCGAGCCGGTGGACCTGGTCATCGACAACGTCGGCGGCCCCCAGCTCGCCGCCGCCTGGCGGTTGCTCGCGCCGGGCGGCGGCGTCCAGAGCATCGGCTGGGCCTCGGGCGAGCCGGCCGTCTTCGAGCCGGGCTCGTTGTTCGCCCTCGGCCCGGCCAGGACGATCAGCTCGTTCGGCGACGTGCGCGAGCCCGGGCCGGACCTCGGCACGCTCGTCTCCCTCGTGGCCTCCGGCCGCCTGTCGCCCGAGGTGGGCCTGCGCGGCTCGTGGGAGGGGATCGCCGAGGCCGCCGCCGCCCTCCTCGGCCGCCGCGTCGCGGGCAAGGCCGTCCTCGACGTCACTCCCGCGGCCTGACCGGGGACGATCCGGCCCGGAAACGCCGAAAGGGCCCCGGAAGGGCCCTCTCGGTGTGGCGCGGGTCAGGGCCAGGTGCGGGCCGGGCGCAGCGGGACCCCGGAGCGGCCGTCGCGGTCGAGCTTGACGGCCAGCACCTGGTGGAGCTGGACCTTGTTGCGCTCGAAGCCGACGATGCAGCCGGCCATGTAGAGGGCCCACACGCGGGCGGTGCCCAGGCCGACCTCCTGCACCGCGTCCGCCCAGTTGGCGTCCAGGTTGTCGCACCAGTGGCGCAGGGTCTTGGCGTAGTGCTCGCGCAGGTTCTCCTCGTGGCGGATCTCGAAGCCGAGGTCCTCCATCTGGCGGATCAGCCAGCCCACCGACTCCAGCTCCCCGTCGGGGAAGACGTAGCGGTTGATGAAGCCGCCCTTGTTGAAGGTCTTCTCCTTGCCGGTCGGGCGGGTGATGCAGTGGTTGAGCAGGCGGCCGCCGGGCTTGAGCTTGCCGTACAGGAACTCGAAGTACGACGGCACGTTGTCCTTGCCGATGTGCTCGGTCAGGCCGATGGAGCTGACCGCGTCGAAGCCGGTCTCCCGGACGTCGCGGTAGTCCAGGTGGCGGACCTCGGCGAGGTCCTGCAGACCCGCGTCGGCGATGGCCTTCTGGGCCCACTCGGCCTGCTGCTTGCTCAGCGTGACGCCGAGCGCCTTGACGCCGTAGTGCTTGGCGGCGTGCATGACCATGCCGCCCCAGCCGCAGCCCACGTCGAGCAGGCGCATGCCCGGCTTGAGGTCGAGCTTGCGGGCCACCAGGTCGAACTTGGTGTACTGGGCCTCCTCCAGCGAGGAGCCCTCCTCCGGGAAGCAGGCGCACGTGTAGGCCATCGACGGCCCCAGCACCCACTCGTAGAAGCGGTTGGAGACGTCGTAGTGGTGGTGGATGACCTCGGCGTCACGCTGCTTGGCGTGCCGGGAGCCCATCCGGGCCAGCACGCTCTGCCGCATCTCCTGCGGCGGCGGCGGAACGCGCATGAGCAGCGGCTTGACCCCCAGCGCCTTCACCGCGGCGAGCTTCTCGGCGGTGGTCAGGTCGTTGGTGGTGATGTTCCACATGCGGTCCAGCAACGTGTAAAGGTCGCCCTGGACGTCGAGATGGCCCGAGATGTAGGCCCGGGCCAGGCCCAGCTCGCCCGGGGCGTGCGCCAGGTAGGCCACCGCGATCGGGGACTTGACCTCGATCGCGAGATCGGCCCCGTCAGGGCCCGCCTTGCTGCCGTCGTAGGCCGTGAACGCGATGTTCGCGTCGGAGCCGACGATCTTCTCAAAGATGGTTGCGAGAGCCATCCAGTCACCTTCCCCGCACACACTTGTCGTACAGGTCCAGCAGGCGCCCGTCGGGGTCGTATTCCCGCTTGACCGGCCAGTAGGCGTCGCCGTTGTACAGCTGCCAGAACCGCTCACGGGCGTAGAAGGACGTCGAGTAGAGCGACTTGTGGCCGTCGAGATCGTGTACGGCGTTCTCGATCAACCGGTTGTAGTAGCCGTCGAACTGCCCCCGTGGCAGCGGCACCATACCCCAGAAGCCGAAGTTGACGTAGAGGCGGCCCGGCTCCAAGGGGTAGAGCGGCCAGCGCGAGCTCGCCCGCAGCGGGCACATCCACACCGGGGTCATGCCGACCTTGTCGTGGAAGAACTCCAGGAACTCCGCGCCGCGCTCGATCGGCGTCTCGACGTCCTGGATGACCGACTCGTGGACGGGCTGGCCGCGCCAGCGGTCGACCCGGGCGGTGACGCCGTGCCTGCGGTCGAGCGCCACCAGGCGGCGGTAGACGTCGGAGCGCATCCAGCGGCGCGGCATGAGCGAGCGGACCACGGGCTGCTGCACGCCGAAGGCCCGCGAGCACCAGAACCAGTCGGTGTCCCAGCGCCACAGGTAGTCGTGAATGGTCAGCCAGTCGCGGTTGCGCTGCCTGATCGACTGGTAGTAGATGCGCATGCCCGTGTAGTCGGAGACGTAGGGCGCGCGCTCGGCGAAGCGGCCGACGGTGACGTACATCTCACCGGGATGGAAGAAGACGCCGTCCACGAAGTCGACCTGCTCGCCGTCGTGGACCATGCTGTCGCAGATCTCCTGCATGGCCAGCATGCACTTGGCGGCGTCGGTGAACTTGATGTGGGTCAGGTGCACGTACGGCTGGACCTTGCGCAGCTTGATCCTGATGCGCAGGGCGTAGCCGAGCGTCCCGTAGGAGTTGGGGAAGGCGCGGAACAGCTCGCGGTGCTCGTTGTCGTCGCGGGCCACGATCACCCGGCCGTCGCCGGTGAGGATCTCCAGCTCCTCGACCGACTCGTGCGGCAGGCCGTCGCGGAAGCTGGTGGACTCGATGCCGAGCCCGGTCACGGCGCCGCCGAGCGTGATGGTCTTGAGCTGCGGGACGACGTACGGCATGAGGCCGTGCGGCAGCGTCGCCTCGACCAGGTGCTCGTACGTGGTCATGCCCTGGACCTCGGCCGTCATGGTCTCAGGATCGACGCTGATGACCTCGTCGAGGTCTCTGGCCGAGAGTTTGGCCGTACGCCCGGGGTCGCGGAACCTGAAGAGGTTCGACGTCGACTTGGCGAGCCGGGGCGCCGCCCCGCCCGGGATCTCGGCGTACGACTGCCGGATCTGCTCCACTGCCCGGCGGTGTGTCGCCATCGTCGTCACCAAATCACCCCCTTGAGCTGGTGTAGAGATCGTCCGTAAGACCGTATCTCCCGCGCGCGGTGTGAGCCAGACCGGGGTCGTTAAAGACACGAAAACTGTTCATCGTGCCAGGTGGAGCCGTTATTGGGTAGATGTATCGGTAAACTTCCTGCGAACCGCGGGCTCGACACCGTTGACGACGCCGTCCACCTCGCGGCCCTCGACGGCGGCGAGCAGGTTGTCCACCGTGGCGGTCAGCAGGCGGCCGCTGGCCTCGGGGGTGACGCCGGCGACGTGCGGGCTGAGCAGCACGTTCGGCAGCTCGCGCAGCGGGTCGTCGGCGGGCGGCGGCTCGGTGTCGAACACGTCCAGCGCCGCCCCGGCCAGCGTGCCCTCGCGCAGCGCCCGCACCAGCCCGGCCTGGTCGACCACCCCGCCGCGGGCGGCGTTGACCAGCAGCGCGCCGGGCTTCATGCGGGCCGGGTCGACGAGGCCCCTGGTCCGCTCCGACAGCGCGATGACGACGACCAGCACGTCGCTGCCCGCCACGAGCGCGTCAAGGTCCTGGAAGGACGGGTCCTCGCGGGGCGTGCGGGTCCAGAACGCCACCTGGCAGCCCAGCGCGCGGAACAGCTCGACGCAGGCCGCGCCGATCGGGCCGTACCCGACCACGCCCACCCGGCGGCCGCGCAGCTCGTACGGCTGCAGGCTCTGCTGCGGCCACTCCCCGGCCCGTACCGCGGCGTCGCCCGCGACCAGCTTGCGCGCCAGCGCCAGGGCGGCGGCCAGGCACCACTCCGAGACCGCGACGGCGCTGACGCCCGGCGTGTTGGCCAGCGGCACCCCGGCCGCCGCCAGGGCGCCGAGGTCGTGGCCGTCCACGCCCACCGAGGGCTGCTGGACGAAGGCCAGCCGGGGCGCGGCGGCCACCGCGGCGGCGTCCAGCGCGAGCGCGCCCGTCCAGTCGCCGAGCACGATCTCGGCCTCCGGCAGCGCCGCCAGGAGGGCGTCGCGGTCGCGGGCGGCGGGCACCCGCACGTCCACCCGGTCGCCGAGCGGCGCGAGCAGGCGGCGGACGAGCGCCTCCGGGAGTGGGGGCAGGGCGAGCAGGGTCCAGGGGCTCATGCCCTCACAGTAAAGCTGTTGATCACCTGCCGCATCAGCGCCCGGCTGCGCGGCCACTGCTTCTCGGCGACGGTCCAGGACAGGACGTAGGCGGTGTCGCCGACAACCACCGCCCGGCGCAGCTCGCGGTAGCGGGTGCCGGGCGTGACCCAGGGCGCGCCGCCCTCGGCGCCCGCCGTCCAGGTCAGCTCCCACTCCAGCGTCCTGACGCCCTGGTGGCGGACCGTGCGCCGGCCGCGCTCGACCACGTTCGCGGCGCTCTGCCGCAGCTCGTCGAGGGTGGTGATCATCAGCTCGCTCGGCTGGGTGTTGCTGAAGACGGCCTGGACGCCGAGGTGGGCGCCCCGGTCGCGGCGCGTCCACTCGGTGTACGCCTCCCCGCGCGCTCCCCGCCAGCCGGTCGGCCGCAGGATCGACCAGCCGTCGGGCGAGCGCCAGGCCCGCACGAGGGGCGCCGCCGCCCGGGTCGCGCGCGGCGTGCGCGTGGCCGTCGCGGTGGGGGTGGCGGCGGGCGGCGTCGGGACGGGGGTCAGCGGAGCGGTCGCCGCGGCAGGCGCGGTGCTGGCGCGCGGCGCGCCCTCGGCGGGCGTGGCGAACCTGAAGTAGCCGAACGCCCCGGCCCCGATCACCACCACCGCCGCCGTGGCCGCCGCCAGCAGGGCCCGGCCCCGGCCCCGGCCGCCGCGCTCGCGCTCGGGCTCGTCGTGGTCGTAGGCGGGCCGGGTGGCGGCGAGGGCGGCCAGGAGCTTGTCGGCCTCCTCGGCGTCGAGCCGGTCCTCCGGCTCCTTGCGCAGCAGGCCGCGCAGGACCGGGTGCATGGCGGGCGGGATGCGCCGGTAGTCGGGCTCCTCGTTGAGCAGCGCGTTGAGGGTGGCCATGGGCTCGCCCCGCTCGAACGGCGAGCGGCCCACCAGGCACGCGTACAGCGTCGCGCCCAGCGACCACAGGTCGGAGGGCGGCCCGGCGGCGTCGGCGCGCACCCGCTCGGGCGCGAGGAAGCTGGGCGAGCCGGTGACCATGCCGGTGCGGGTGAGCGAGGCGTCGCCCTCGACAGTGGCGATGCCGAAGTCGGTGAGCACCGCCCGGCCGTCCTCGGTCATGAGGATGTTGCTCGGCTTGACGTCGCGGTGCAGGATGCCGGCCGCGTGGGCGGCGCGCAGCGCCGAGAGCACCTGGCGGCCGACGTCGGCGGCCTCGCGGATCGGCAGCGCGCCGGTGCTGAGCACGACCTCCTCGACCGTGGGGCAGCGCAGCAGCTCCATGACGATCCAGGGGCGCCCGTCCTCCTCGACCACGTCGTAGATGGCGACCACGCCCGGGTGGTTGAGCTTGGCGGCGGTGCGGGCCTCGCGGACGGTCCGCACGAGCTGGCGCTCCCGGTCGCCCGGCGACAAGCCGTCCGGCAGCACCACCTCCTTGATGGCGACCTGCCGGTTGAGCAGCGTGTCCCGGCCTTCCCAGACCACGCCCATCCCCCCGCGGCCCAGCTCGCGCACTAACTCGTAGCGCCGGGCGATGAGCCGGTTGCTATCCGAAACCATGTCCGTCCCCTGTAGATCACCACAGACAGCAGGCAAGTTTCCCATACCTGATGCGGCCGGGGAGGGTGGTCGAGGAAGGCGGCTTGCACGAGATCACCGAATGTTGTTCTACTGTCGGTATGACTGAAGACCGTCGCGGCCCGCTGGCCGGGGTGCGCGTGCTGGAGCTCGCCGGGCTGGCACCGGGGCCGTTCGCCGGGATGATGCTGGCCGACCACGGCGCCGAGGTGCTGCGGGTGGACCGGGTCAAGGCCGTCTCCGACCGGCCGCGCACCGACGTCATGGACCGCGGCAAGCGCACGGTCGGTCTGGACCTGAAGGCGCCCGAGGGCGTGGCGGCGTTCAAGGAGCTGGCGCGGCATGCCGACGTGGTGATCGAGGTGTTCCGGCCGGGCGTGGCCGAGCGGCTCGGCATCGGCCCCGACGACCTGCACGCCGTCAACGAGCGGCTGATCTACGGGCGGATGACCGGCTGGGGCCAGGACGGCCCGCTCGCCCCCACCGCCGGGCACGACATCGACTACATCGCGATCTCCGGCGTGCTGTCGATGCTCGGCCGCGAGGGCGGCAAGCCCACCCCGCCGATCAACATCCTCGGCGACTTCGCCGGTGGCGGCCTCATGCTCGCCTACGGCGTCCTGCTGGCGCTGTTCGAGCGGGAGCGCACCGGCAGGGGGCGGGTGATCGACGCGGCCATGGTGGACGGGGCGGCGATCCTGTTCGCGATGTTCTACCAGGGCGTGCAGAGCGGCTTCTGGGGGCCGCGCGGCACGAACCTGCTCGACACCGGCGCGCCGCAGTACGACACCTACGAGACGGCCGACGGCGGCTACCTGGCCGTGGGGTCGCTGGAGCCGCAGTTCTGGCAGGCGATGGTCACCCTCATGGGTCTGACCGACCTGCCCGACCGCGACGACCGGGCACAGTGGCCGGCGCTGCGCGAGCGCCTGGCCGAGGAGTTCAGGAAGCGCACGCGGGCCGAGTGGGAGGAGCTGTTCGCCGGCTCCGACGCCTGCGTGTCGCCGGTCCTGTCCATGTCCGAGGCCGCCGCCCATCCGCACAACGTCGCGCGGGACGCCTTCGCCGAGGTCGGGGGCGTCGTCCAGCCCCGGCCCGCGCCCCGCCTGCTGGGCGTGCCCGCCCAGGACCTCTCCCCCGCCACCCGCCTGACGGACCTGTCCGACTGGGGCCTCACGCGGGAGGAGGCGGACAAGCTGCGAAGCCAAGGGGTGCTCGCATGATCATCGACTTGCTCGACGGCGACCTGTACGCCGGCGACCCGGCCCCCGTCTACGCCTGGCTGCGCGAGCACGCCCCCGTCTACCACGACGCGGCCAACGGCCTGTGGGGCATCTCGCGCCACGCCGACGTCTCGGCGATCGAGCGCGACCCGAAGCTGTGGACCAGCACCGCCGGCTACCGCCCGCAGCTCCCGTCCGAGCCGTCCATGATCGGCCTGGACGACCCCGAGCACGCCGCCCGCCGCCGCCTGGTCCACCGCCGCTTCACCCCGCACCACGTCCGCGACGCCTACGCCGGCCGCGTCAGGGAGGTGGTCGCCGAGCAGCTCGACCGGGCCCTGGAGAAGGGCGCCGTGGACGCGGTGGCCGAGCTGGCCGCGCCGCTGCCGGCCCGGATGATCGGCTGGCTGCTCGGCTTCCCCGAGGAGGACTGGCCCCGGCTCAAGCACTGGTCGGAGACGACGATCGTGGCCGGCGGCGGCCTGCGCTACGTCACCCACGAGGCCGCGGTGGCGGCCGGCGAGTACGGCCAGGCGGTGCTGGAGCTGGCCGCCGAGCGCCGCGCCCGCCCGCGAGGGGACCTGCTGTCGCTGTGGTGCGCCAGCCCCGACTACGACGACGAGCGCCTGGCCAACGAGGCGCTGCTGCTGCTCGACGGCGGCGCCGAGACCACCAGGACGGTGATCGCCACCGCCATCGACGCGCTGATCCGCCACCCGCGGCAGTGGCGGCTGCTGCGCGAGGACCCCGGCCTCATGGAGGGCGCGGTCGAGGAGTTCATCCGGTGGACCACGCCCATACTCAACATGTGCAGGACCGCCACCCGCGACACCCGCCTGCACGGCCGGCCGATCCCCGCGGGGGCGCAGGTGCTGCTCATGTACGGCGCGGCGAACCGCGACCCCGAGGTGTTCGCCGAGCCGGAGGCGTTCGACGTGACCCGCAGGCCGGGCGGGCACATCGCCTTCGGCCTCGGCACGCACTTCTGCCTGGGCGCGGCGCTGGCCCGGCTGGAGCTGCGGATCTTCTTCGAGGAGTGGGTGGCGCGGGTGCGGGAGGCGTCCTGGGCCGACGGGCGCGGGCCGCGGATCCTGCCGAACGCCTTCGTCAGGGGCGTGACGTCGTTCCCGATCGAGCTGCGGCCCCGGTGAGGGCGGGATAGTCCTTCAGGGCGATCGAGTCGTGCAGGCGCACGCCCTTGCTGCCGAGCTTGACGACGGCCCTGGTCAGCCCGGTGGGCAGCCGGCCGGCCAGCCACGCGGCGCCCGCGAGCGCGGCCAGGTCCAGGCGGCTGCCCGGCACGAGCCGCCGGGCCGCCTTGACCGCGAACGCGCGGCTGCGGCGCACGTAGTGGCCGATCGCGGCCTCGTAGGCCGGGTAGGCGCGGGCCGGGTCGCCGCCGTGCAGGGCCAGCTCGCCCGCCAGCACGTACGCCCCCACGACCGCCAGGCTCGTGCTGCCGCCCACGGCCGGTCCCGGGCAGTAGCCGGCGTCGCCGGCCAGCGTCACCCGGTCGCGTGACCAGGTGTCGAGGCGGAGCTGGGTGATGGAGTCGAAGTAGAACGCGGGCGAGCGCTCCGCCTCGGCCAGCAGGCGCGGCACCTGCCAGCCCAGGCCGGTGAAGTGCTCGCGCAGCAGCCGCCGCTGGGTGGCGACGTCGCGGTGGTGGTAGGTGAGCGGGCGCGGGGTGCGGAACAGGAACAGCGCCCGCGCGTCGTCCATGCGGGCCGCGCCGTACATGCCGGCCATCCGGCCGGCGCCCGCGATGCCCTCCATGCGGCCGTCCAGGCCCAGGTGGTTGGGGACCGAGGCGACCGCGAGGTAGGCGCCGATCCAGGTGGTGTAGCGGGACTCGGGGCCGAAGACGAGGCGGCGCACGTTGGAGTGCAGGCCGTCGGCGCCGACCACCAGGTCGTAGCGGTCCTCCCTGCCGCTGTCGAAGCGCACCTCGCCGGTCCGCGCCGACAGGGCGGCGATCGAGTCGCCGAAGACGTACTCGACGTCGCCGCGGGCGGCCTCGTACAGGATCTCGCTGAGGTCGTCGCGCATGATCTCGGCATGGCGGTCGGAGACGGCGGCCAGGACGCGGGTGATCTCCAGGTCGATCGGCCTGGCGAAGCCCTCGCGGTACATGGTCAGGTGCTCGGTGCCGGTCCTGGCCGCCAGCACACGGTCGAGCACGCCCATGCGCTCGACGATGTCCATGGCGGGGCGGAACAGGTCGATCGCGTGGCCGCCCGCCTTGCGCAGGGCCGGGGCGCGCTCGACGACGGTGACGGTGAAGCCGTACCGGTTGAGCCAGTACGCCAGCACGGGACCCGCGACGCTGGCGCCGGAGATGAGGACCCTCATGCCGACCTCCTTACTTAACGGAAGGTAAGTACGCTCCAGAGTACGCTCTGACTTAACGGAAGGTAAGGGGTAATCTTGGTCCATGCCCGGTGACACCAAGGCGCGCATCCAGGAGGTGGCCCGCGAGCTGTTCGTCCGGCAGGGCGTGCAGAACACGAGCCTGCGCCAGATCTCCGAACGGCTGGGCATCACCAAGCCCGCCCTCTACTACCACTTCGCCTCGCGCGAGGACCTCGTGCGCAGCATCCTCCAGCCGCTGGTCGACGACCTGGAGCGCTTCGTCGACACCCGCCCGCCCGGCGAGGCGCGGGCGGGCGAGGCGCGGGCGCTGCTGGAAGACTGCTTCGAGCTGATGTGGCGGCACCGCGAGGTGACCACCATGATCGTGCGCGAGCTGTCGCTGCTGGGCACGCTCGACCTCGGGGAGCGCGTGTTCGCGTGGCAGCGGCGCATGATCGCGCTGCTGCTCGGCCCCGATCCCACACCGGAGCTGCAGATCCGGGCGACGGTGGCGCTGGGCGGCATGTCCGACTGCACGGTCGAGTACGCGCACCTGCCCGTGGCGCAGGTCAAACGGGCGGCCGTCGAGGCCGCGGCCGCCGCCCTCGCCCTGCCGTAGACCGCGCCCTGCTCTCCGCCTGCCCTCTGGCCGCCCTCTGGCTGCCCTCTGGCCGCCCCGGCCCCGCGCCCGGCTCCGGACCGGTCCAGGCCGGGCTAGAGGCCCAGGTAGATGTCCACCCCGTCGGGGTGGTGCACCTCGACGTCCGTCGTGAACGCGCGCGGCGGGGTGCCGCCCGACTCGGTGTGCTTCCACACCTGCTGCCACGCCTCGACCAGGGCCTGCGGCATCGGCCCGCGCGCCTCGACCTTCAGCGCCTGCCCGCCGGGCACCCGGACCGCCACCATGCCCTCGGGCAGCCGCGGCGCGGTGCGCACGCCGACGCCGACGATCTGCGTGTAGGCCCCGTGGTGGTCGCTCTCGTAGTCGGTCAGCACGGCGTAGAGGTTTTCGTCCACCCGTCCGGGCACGTGCGCGAAGACGCCCGGCGCTCCCGCGCGCTGCCACAGGGCGGGCAGCTTGGCGCGCGCCGGGTCCATCTCGTCGGCATTGCTGGTGCGGACCACCCAGCCGACCACCGTCAACTCGGCCCGTTCGGTGACGTTCACGAGACCCCTTCCTCCCCTGACATGCCCGGGCCGATCATATGGCCCCCGCGAACGGGTAAAACCCATGACAGGGCTGTCACCACATAAGATGGATGAACGTGAAGTTTCTTAACGACCTCGAGCCGAGGCATGATCTGACCTACAGCGACGTGTTCATGGTGCCGTCGCGCTCCGCCGTCGGATCGCGGCTCGCGGTCGACCTGTCCACAGGCGACGGCACGGGCACCACCATCCCCATCGTCGTGGCCAACATGACCGCCGTCGCCGGCCGGCGCATGGCCGAGACCATCGCCCGGCGCGGCGGCATCGCCGTGATCCCCCAGGACATCCCGCTGGACGTCGTGGCCGACGTCGTCGAATGGGTCAAGGGGCGCGACCTCGTCCACGACACGCCCCTCACCCTCACCCCGCACGAGACCGTCGGCGAGGCGCTGCAACTGCTGCCCAAGCGCGCGCACGGCGCGGTCATCATCGTCGACTGGGACAACCGGCCGGTCGGCGTCGTGACCGAGGCCGACTGCCAGGGCGTGGACATGTTCACGCAGCTCTCCCAGGTCATGTCGAGCGAGCTGCTGACGCTGCCCGCCGGGCTCGACCCGCGGGCCGCCTTCGACCGGCTGCACGACGGCCGGCACCGCCTGGCGCCCATCGTCGACGACGACGGGCGGCTGGTCGGCATCCTCACCCGCACCGGCGCGCTGCGCGCCACCCTCTACCAGCCGGCCGTGGACGCCCGGGGCCGGCTGCGCGTCGCGGCCGCCGTCGGCGTCAACGGCGACGTGGCCGCCAAGGCCAAGGAGCTGCTGGAGGCCGGGGTCGACTGCCTGGTCGTGGACACCGCGCACGGCCACCAGGAGAAGATGATCTCGGCGTTGCGCGCGGTGCGGGCCCTCGACCCCGGGGTGCCCGTGGCGGCCGGGAACGTGGTGACCGCCGCCGGAGTCCGCGACCTGGTCGAGGCCGGCGCCGACATCCTCAAGGTCGGCGTGGGGCCGGGCGCGATGTGCACCACCCGGATGATGACCGGCGTGGGGCGGCCCCAGTTCTCCGCGGTGCTGGAGTGCGCCGCCGAGGCCCGCCGCCTCGGGCGCCACGTGTGGGCGGACGGCGGCGTGCGCCACCCGCGCGACGTGGCCCTCGCCCTGGCCGCCGGCGCCTCCAACGTGATGATCGGGTCGTGGTTCGCGGGCACGTACGAGTCGCCCGGCGACACCCGCACCGACGCCGACGGGCGCAAGTACAAGGAGAACTACGGCATGGCCTCGGCGCGGGCCGTGCGGCTGCGGACGGCCGAGGACTCCGCCTTCGAGCGGGCCAGGAAGGCGCTGTTCGAGGAGGGCATCTCGACGTCCAGGATGTACCTGGACCCCAAGCGGCCCAGCGTGGAGGACCAGATCGACGCGATCGTGGCCGGGCTGCGCTCGTCGTGCACGTACGCGGGGGCCTCGAACCTGGAGGAGTTCCACGCCAAGGCCGTCGTCGGGATCCAGAGCTCGTCCGGTTACGCCGAGGGGATGCCGCTGCACACGAGCTGGTGACGACCGGCCGCCAGGGCCCTGCTCACCCGTGCTCACGGGCGCTCATGGGCTCACGGGCGCTTACCGGCGCTCATGGGCTCACAGGCGCTCACGGGCCCTCATGGGCGCTCACGGGACGCGCCGCCAGCCGCCGGCGGCGTTGATCCCGCCGTCCACGTGCACCGTCGTGCCCGTCACGAACCTGGCCAGGTCACCGGCCAGGAACACCGCCGCCCCCGCCGCCTCCACCGGCTCGCCGAGCCGGCCGAGGGGCGGCAGGCGTGCCGGCTCGTAGGGCAGGGAAGCGGCGGCCAGCATGCGCTCGCGCACGCCCCGCTCGCCCTCGGTGGGCAGGGCGTCGGGGGCGATCGCGTTCACCCGGACACCCCGGGGCGCCAGCTCCAGCGCCAGGGACCGGGTCAGGCTCTCCACGGCCGCCTTCATGGCCGCGTACACCGCGAACCCCGGCGCCGCCTGGTGCGCCTCGCTCGACGTCACGTTGATGATCGACGAGCCCGGCGGCATGAGCGGCAGCAGCCTGCGGATCATGCCGGTGACCTGGGTGAAGTTCTCCTCGATCAGCGTACGCTCGCCGCGCGGCGAGACCTCGGCGAACGGCGCGTGGAACGTGCCGCCCGCGTTGTTGACCAGCACGTCCACCCGGCCCCAGCGCTCGCGCACCGCCTGGGCGAACACCTCAGCCGCCACCGGGTCGCGCACGTCGAGCGTCATGCCCGGCTCCCCGAGCGGCGGCTTGTCGCGGTCGCAGACGGCGACGTGCGCGCCGAACGCGGCGAGGGTCTCGGCGATGGCCAGCCCGATGCCCCGCGCTCCACCGGTGACGACGGCCACGCGGCCGGTGAGCAGGATCGCGTCGGGACTCAGGGCGGCCATGAACGAAGACGATATCCCGACCGCATAGAGTCTTCGGGTCCGATGACAACGTCAGAATCGCCAACAGGAGCACTTCGTGGCACTTGAGAAGCCCGAGATCGATTTCCCCGGCGGCACGCCGCCCAAGGACCTCGAGATCGAGGACCTGGTCGAGGGCGACGGCCCCGAGGCCAAGCCCGGTCACACGGTCCGCGTCCACTACGTCGGTGTGGCCTTCTCCACCGGGGAGGAGTTCGACGCGTCGTGGAACCGCGGGAGCGCGTTCGAGTTCCCGCTCGGCAAGGGGCGGGTCATCGCCGGCTGGGACCAGGGTGTCGCCGGCATGAAGGTCGGCGGCCGGCGCAAGCTCGTCATCCCGCCGCACCTCGGCTACGGCAACCGTGGCGCGGGCAGCGCCATCAAGCCCGGCGAGACCCTCATCTTCGTGGTGGATCTCCTCGGCGTCAGCTGAGCCCCCGCCCGGCCCGTGCCGAGCCGTCACCCCGGCACGGGCACGGGCCCGGCCTCGCGCGACGGCCCCCGCGCCGGCGCGCGCCGGGCCCGCGGGCCGGATCCGGGGCGGATCCGGGCCGGAGGGACCCATCATCCGCCCGGTATCCAGTAGGGATTGTCGGCCGCGTGAGGCACGATAGGCGTGTGCTTCTGATCGACGTGGTCCGAGTGAGCGAGGCGGTGACGCGCACGTCCGCCAGGCTGGGCAAGATCGCCCATCTGGCGGAGCTGCTGGGCAGGGTCGGCCCCGACGAGGCGGAGATCGCGATCTCCTACCTGTCCGGCGAGCTGCCCCAGCGCCAGGTAGGCGTCGGCTGGCGCACCCTTGAGGACGCCCCGCCGCCCAAGCTGGCCGCCACCGCCACCCTGACCGCGGTCGACGAGCTGCTGACCACGATCAAGGCCGTGGCCGGCCCCGGCTCGCAGGCCGCCCGCAAGGCGCTGGTGGCCGAGCTGTTCGCCGGGCTGACCAGCCAGGAGCAGCAGTTCATGCGCCGCCTGCTCCACGGCGAGCTGCGGCAGGGCGCGCTCGACGGCGTCATGATCGAGGCCGTGGCCAAGGCGTCCGGCGCGCCCTCGGCCGACGTGCGGCGGGCGCTCACGTTGCGCGGCTGGCTGCCCGCCGTCGGGGCGGCCGCGCTGAGCGGCGGCGTGGCGGCGCTGCACGCCTTCCGCCTGGAGGTCGGGCGGCCGGTCTCCCCGATGCTGGCCGGAAGCGCCCCCAATGTCGCCGCCGCGCTGGAGAAGGCGGGCACGCCCGCGGCGCTGGAGTGGAAGCTGGACGGCATCCGCGTGCAGGCCCACCGCTCGGGCACCGAGGTCGGCGTCTTCACCCGCACGCTCGACGACATCACCGCGCAGGTGCCCGAGCTGGTCGAGGCCGTGCTGAAGATGCCCTCGGAAGACCTGGTGCTGGACGGCGAGGTGATCGCACTGCGTCCCGACGGCCGCCCGCACCCGTTCCAGGTCACCGCCTCCCGCGTCAGCAGCAAGCTCAACGTCGAGCGGTTGCGCGAGCAGACGCCGCTGAGCGCGTTCTTCTTCGACGCGCTCCGCCTGGACGGCGCCGACCTGCTCGACCTCCCCTACGCCGAGCGCCAGGAGGCGCTGGCCCGCACCGTCCCGCAGTCCCTGCTGACCCCGCGCCTGGTGACCGGCGACGTGACGGAGGCGGAGCACTTCTTCGCCGACGTGGTGAAGTCCGGGCACGAGGGCCTGGTGGTGAAGGCGCTGTCGTCGCCGTACGCGGCCGGGCGGCGCGGCGCGGGCTGGATCAAGGTCAAGCCGCGCCACACGCTCGATCTGGTGGTCCTGGCCGCCGAGTGGGGCCACGGCCGGCGCGAGGGCAAGCTGTCCAATCTGCATCTGGGGGCCCGCGACCCGGAGGGCGGGTTCGTGATGCTCGGCAAGACGTTCAAGGGCCTGACCGACGAGCTGCTGGCCTGGCAGACCGAGCGTTTCCTGGAGCTGGCCGAGGGGCCCACCGACGACTGGACGGTGCGGCTGCGCCCCGAGCTGGTGGTGGAGATCGCCTTCGACGGCGTGCAACGCTCGCCCCGCTACCCCGGCGGCATGGCGCTGCGTTTCGCCCGCGTGCTGCGTTACCGCCCCGACAAGCGGGTGGAGGACGCCGACACGGTGGAGACCGTCCGCTCCCTCATGTTCTGATCCGGGCGCGCGACCGCTGGCCGTGTCTGCCCTGATCATGGGCCATTTTCGCGATCAAGTCGTGAATTCCGCCATTTCTCGGAATTGCAAAGATCAATAGCGTACTGTTGGCGATAAGGGCGATCTTGTGATCTAAGTGATATATATCACTTAGACTCCCATTAAGTTGTCTTTACCGGCTATTTGTCCCGTATGTTCGTCCTCACCGCGTGGCATTCCCCGCCGCGCCGACGAAACGGCCGCCGTGCGCCTCCACCCCCATCCGGCCTGGCCTTTCCCTGTCCTATCCCCTATCCAGGACCGTGGTTTACCTTGGGTCAGCACTCCACCAAGCCGTTCCCGACCGGCAAGCGCCGCTGGACCGCGATCGCGGCGGGTGCCGCCGTCATCGCCACCGCCTCGACCTCCGCGTACGCGGCGATCGCCAACGACGACGCTCCCAAGCGCACCCCGACCGCCGCGAAGCCCGCCGACAGCGCGACCCCGGAGCCGAAGGCGCTCAACGGGGCGGCTCGCCGCCCGAACCCGAAGCCCTCGTCCCCGGAGCCTCTGTCCCCGGCCTCCGAGCCCCCGGCCGCCGCGACCCCGAACCCCGCGACCCGGACCGCGCGCCCTGCCGAGCCCGGGACGACCAGAACGGCCAAGACCGCCACCGAGAAACCGGTCGCCGAGAAACCGGTCACTGAGAAGCGGGTCACCGAGAAGCCGGTCACCAAGAAAACGGTCGCCGGGAAGCCGAAGGCGCGGGTGCTCTCCTCCGGCTCCTGCGGAGCCTCGTTCTACGACGAGCCCCAGATGACCGCCAGCGGCGAGCGCTTCAACCCCTCCGCCCTGACGGCCGCGCACAAGACCCTCCCCCTGGGCAGCAGGGTCCGCGTGATCAACCCGCGCAACGGCAAGGCGGTCACCGTCCGCATCAACGACCGCGGCCCGTACGTCGGTGGCCGCTGCCTGGACCTGTCCGCCGCCGCCTTCTCCGCCATCGGCAACACGAACGCCGGCGTGATGCGCGTCAAGTACCAGGTGCTGGCCCGCTGACGCAACCGGCTCCGGTCACTTCACCAGGCGGACCGTCATGGGGTACCGGAAGTGTCCCTCGGTCAGGGCGTTGACGCCGCCGACGATCGTCAGGACGAAGGCGGCCACCCAGATGACCGGCACCAGCACGACACCGATGATCGTGAACGGGAGCAGGATCGTCGCGCCGACCACGGTCAGCTGGAAGTTGAGCGCTTCCACGGCGTGCCGGCGCACGTAGGGCGAGGTCCTGCCGGCCGCCAGCAGCATGACCAGCGGGCCGATGATCGGGAAGCCGACGGCCAGGAGCAGGTGGGCGACCGCGGCGCCGAGGCGTTCGTTGCTCTCCGGAGCCCGATCGGGGTACGCCGGAGCCACCGGGCGCGAGGCGAGCTGCGGCACCGCCTCCGGGCCGTACAGCTCGGCCATGATCGGCATCAGGTCGCCGTGGGTGCGCGCCGTCATCGCCCGTTCGAGCCGGTCGTCGAACTCCAGCTTGTCGAAGCGGCCCTCCGCGTACGCCGTCTTGACGTGCTCGACCACGTGCTCCCGGTCCTGGTTGGTGACGCGCAGGTGAGCTGGCGGCACCTGGCCCGGCCCAGGGGTTGTCGGTACCCCAGCCATAGTCCCCATGCCTCTCCTTCGGTAATCGTTGCTCCCCCCATACTGCTCTGTCGATCGTCCCTGAGCCATCGGGAGAAACCCCGAGGTGTCCCGGAGATCGTCCCCGAAAAGATCATTTCCCGTACGCGCGAAAGCGCCAGACGATATAAAAAGGACTCATGAGATGGCGAGACCGGTACGGCCTTCGTCGATGGCGCGGCTCGAAAGTCGCGAAGTTCGACCGTGAGGCGACAGACGCCGACATCGAGGCGCTGATCGCCTTCGCCCGCTCGCGGCGCGGCGTCGAGTTCTACGTGGAGCCGGAGACCTTCGCCACCGACACGACCGCCGTGGCCGTCGCCGACGACGGCGAGTGGACCAGGCGGCGGGTCGGCTCGCCCGCGGTGATCCACAAGGTCGCCCGCAATCTGGCCTTACCGGTGTACGACGTCCAGCTCACCGGATACCCGCCCCGCATGCGGGCCTACAACGAACGCCGCCGCCGGGAAGAGGGCTCCCTCTAACCCCCTTCTTCAGCTCCAACTCCCTCCCCGATTTCCTCCGCCTTCCTCGGGTTCCTCGGGTTCCTCCGGCTTCCTCGGGTTCCTCCGGCTTCCTCGGGTTCCTCCGGCTTCCTCGGGTTCCTCCGGCTTCCCCGGGTTTCCTCGGGCCTCCTGCGACTTCCCCGGGCCTGTTCCGGCTTGCCGGGCCTGTTCCGGCTTCCGGATCTCCCGGTTTCCGGGCCTCTTGTGGCTTCCCCGGCCTCTTGTGGCTTCCCGGGCCTCTTCCGGTTTTCCGGGGCCTCTTGTGGCTTCCTTGAGGCGGTGTGCTCCCGGCTGTCCCTCTCCACTCGTCCCCGTCTTGACGTGTCGCCCCGTCTCGACGTGTCGGCCGCCTTCCGGAAGTGTCGTCAGCCACCCTCGGGCACGGCGGCGGCGTCGCCGTCGTCCTCGTCGGAGAGCAGGCCCGCCAGCGGAAGCAGCCAGCCCGCGTGGGCCGTGCCCATCGCGGAGTCGAGCTCGGCGGGCGTCGGCATGCGTGCACCCAGGGCGGCGGGCGAGAGCATGCTCTGCACCGCGTGCATGAGCAGGTTGGCCATCGAGTAGCCCGGGTCGATCGTCAGGACGCGTTCGAGGGCGATGGTGGCCAGCACGTTGTCGCCCGCCCGCCAGGCCGCCATCGCCAGCAGGGACGCGGCAGGCGGCGCGAAGCGCGGCTCCAGGCGGCGGGTCAGGTCTTTCCAGAGCGGCGCGTGGGACTCGTGCATGAGGGTCCACGCCTCGTCGCGCACCCTGACGACGGCGAGGTCGAGCCCCAGCCGGGCGGCCTCCGCGTCGCCGAGGCGCCCGCCCTCCGCGTGCGCCGCCAGGGCCGCGCGGACGCGGGCCAGGCCCTCGGCCACGAACCGGCGGGCGAAGGCGTCGGGGTCGGCGGCCGCCGCGAGCCCGGCCTTGACCTCGGTGACCGCCTCGGACGTGGCGCGGCGCATCGCCAGGCGGACCGGGCCGGTGACGGGCGCCAGGGTGTTTCGGAGGGCCTCCCGGTCGGGCAGGGCCACCAGGCCGCGCGCCGTGGCCTCGGCGGCGACCCGGCTGCCGACCGGATCGTACGGCGTGCCCTCGGCGGGGCAGCAGCCCGGCAGGTCGCAGACGTAGGACCAGTAGCGGCCCTCGTGCGCACGCAGCGCCTCGCCCACCCGCACGCCGGCCCGCGCCGCCACCCGCCTGGCCTCGTCCACGGCCGGGGTGACGGCCTCGCCGGGACCGTAGCCTATGGCGACCATCTCGGTGACGCCCTCCCGCCCGAACAGGGTCTCCAGAGGGTCGAGGGTCCGCGGCGGCAGGGGAAGGCCCCAGCGGATCACCATCGCGGCCCGGCCGCGGTCGAGCCCCACCACGACGAGGCTGCTGGTGGGGTGGAAGCCGACGAGATAGGGGACGGCGGCCAGGACGTCGGCCGGGCTGCGCAGGGTGAGGAAGGGGGACGCGCAGGCGGAGGAGGAGGGCGAGGAGGAAGGGGAGGTGTTGGTCGTCATGGACCGTAAGAGTGCCCGGCGGGCGACCGCCGCGAGCGGCCGAGCGCGATTCTGTGGACGAGCGCGCGACCGGCCGGACCGCCTGTGGACAACGCCCTACGGGACGGGGGCGATGCGCTCGCGTACCAGGAGGGCGGCGCCCGCCACGGCCGCCGGCATCGCGATCACCGCCACGAACGGCACCAGGAACAACACGAACACCGCCACGCCGAACCCCAGCGCGGTGCTCAGGTTCGCGCGCAGCACCCGGAAACGTTCCTTGCGCGCCATCCCGCGCCGCTCCAGCGCCAGCGTCGTGAGCTCGACGGTCAGGAAGAACCCGGACACGGCCGCGCCCAGCACCGGCACCACCGTCTGCCCGAGGACCGGCACGAACCCCAGCACGAACAGCGGCACGGTGAACAGCAGCACGTAGAGCAGCGTGATCAGGCTGTCCCTGATCGAGCGCGGCAGCGTACGCCACCACGGCTGCTCCTCCTCGCGCTCCAGCACGTCGGCCGCCGAGGACAGCCGCTCGTAGAACGGCTCCCCGATGACCAGCGTGATCGCGGCGAAGGTCAGCACCGCCAGCGCCAGCCCGCCGAGGAACAGCGCGATGCCGACCAGCGTACGGAACAGCTCCCGCCAGCTCCAGGTGTCGGCGAACGGGGTCAGGAACTCCGCCAGCTCAAGGGCGTACATGCCCAGGAAGACCAGTGCCACCACGTACACGGCGAACGCGATCACCGCCGGGATCAGCCCGAACGCCCACCACCGGCCGTTCCTGGCCACCCAGCCGAACCCCTGGAAGAAAAAGCCGACTCCGGCTGCGAAATTCTGCAATGATCGCATGCCCGGCAGGCTAGCGCCAGAACGACGTCACCGCGTAGCCGAGCTCGCCCAGCAGCTCGCGCAGCAGCGGCAGCGACAGGCCCAGCACGTTGCCGTGGTCGCCCTCGATGCCCTCGACGAACCAGCCGCCGCGCCCCTCGATGCTGAACGCCCCGGCCAGCCCGAGCGGCTCGCCGGTGGCGGCGTAGGCGGCGATCTCCTCTTCGGACGGCTGGCCGAAGCGCACCACGGTGCTCGCGACCTCGGCCACCCGCCGCCCGGACGCCACGTCGATGACGCAGTGGCCGGTGACGAGCCGGCCGGTGCGGCCGCGCATGAGCCGCCAGCGCTCCACGACCTCCTCCTCGGAGGCCGGCTTGCCGTAGGGACGGCCGTCGAGCTCCAGGATGGAGTCGCAGCCGATGACCACGCCCTCGTCGAGCCCGCTCGCGACGGCCTCCGCCTTGGCCTTGGCCAGCACGAGGCTGAGCGCCGAAGGGGAGTGCGCGGTGTAGGCGTCCTCGTCGACCCCGCTGACGATCACCTTGGGGTCGAGGCCGGCGCTGCGCAGCAGGGCGAGGCGGGCGGGAGAGGCAGAGGCCAGAACGATCACCGGACAAGCCTATCGTTCGTCACCAGTCGGGGAGGGCCGTGCCCGGCAACCTGCCGTAGCCGTCGGGGCCGGGGCCGAGGACGCGGTCGAGCAGGTCGTCGAGCAGGTCGCGCCGTTCGGCGGGCATGGCCGCCCGCTCCCGCTCCAGCTCGTCGGCCAGGCCGTCGGCGTCGAGGTCGCGGCCGGCGGCCCGGGTGGCGAGGAGGTACATGACCATGGGCGCGACCAGCGGCAGCAGCTTCATCATGGCGCCGGTGTCGAGGCCGAACAGGTGGGCCAGCCCGGTGGCCGCCGCCTCCGTGCCCTGCCCGCCGAAGACGTGCCCGAGGATGCTGTGCCCGTCGCGGGTGAGCGAGGCCACGTCGCCGTCGAACGGGTCGGCGTCGGCGTGGTCCTCCAGCGCGCCGCGCAGGGCGTCGGCCCCGTCGGGGTATTGGACGTTGCGGGCCAGGCCGCCCACGATGACGCCCGTCACCGCCTGCACGACGTCGCGGGCCCTGGCCTCGTCCGTGCCGAGCAGGGCGGCCATCTGCTCCACGCCCGGCTCTCCGAGCTGGTCGAGAAGCTGCTGGTCGACAAGCTCGTCGTGCAGCGTCACGGCTCTCCCCCGATCCTCGGCGCTCAGAGGGCTCCCTCAGGCTACAGGTTCCCGTGGCGCCGGCGGATCAACGTCCGTTTTGTGCAATTCTCTGGAAAGTCAGGAGGTCACGGCGGCCTTGGACTGGCTGGTCAGCCCGGCGGCGGCGTACGCGTCGGCCTCGTCGAGCGTCTCGTGCTCCAGCAGGGCGGCCACGATGGCGTCCAGCTTGTCGCGGTTGTCGGTGAGCACCTGGACGGCGCGCTCGTAGCACTCCTCCACGATGCGCCGCGCCTCCTCGTCGACCTTGGCGAGCGTGGCGGCGCTGGCCTGGGGCGGCGTGCCGTCGTTGGGCAGGATGGTCAGCGGCCCGACCTCCGGCGACATGCCCCAGCGGCCCACCATGCCCCGGGCGATCATGGTGACCTGCTCCAGGTCGTTCTCGGCGCCGGTGGTGATGACGCCGAAGATGACCTGCTCGGCCGCCATGCCGCCGAGCGCGCCGGTGATGCGGCCGCGCAGGTACTGCTCGTCGTAGGCGTACCGGTCGGTGTCGGGGGTGGACAGCGTCACGCCGAGCGCCCGGCCGCGCGGGATGATCGAGATCTTCCTGACCGGGTCGGCGCCGGGCTGGAGCATGCCGAGCAGCGCGTGACCGGCCTCGTGGTAGGCGGTGCGGGTGCGCTCCTCCTGCGGCATCACGATGCTGCGGGCCGCGCCGAGCTGCAGCTTCTCCAGCGCGTCGGTGAAGTCGGAGCCGGTGACCTTGTCCTTGCCGCGCTTGGCGGCGAGAAGGGCGGCCTCGTTGACCAGGTTGGCCAGGTCGGCGCCGGTCATGCCGGGCGTGGTCTTGGCCAGCCGGTCGAGGCTGACCTCAGGGTCGAGCGGCACGCCGCGCGTGTGCACGGCGAGGATCGCGGTGCGCCCGGCGGCGTCCGGCAGCCCCACCTGCACGGTGCGGTCGAAGCGGCCGGGGCGCAGCAGCGCCGGGTCGAGGATCTCGGGGCGGTTGGTGGCACCGATGACGATGACGCCCTCGGCCCCGGAGAAGCCGTCCATCTCGGTGAGGATCTGGTTGAGCGTCTGCTCGCGCTCGTCGTGGCCGCCGAGGCCGCCCGCGCCGCCCCGGGCCCGCCCGATGGCGTCGATCTCGTCGATGAAGACGATCGACGGCGCCACCTTGCGCGCCTCCTCGAACAGGTCGCGCACGCGCGAGGCGCCCACGCCGACGATCATCTCGATGAACTCGGAGGCGGAGGCGGAGAAGTACGGCACCTTGGCCTCGCCCGCGACGGCCCTGGCCAGCAGCGTCTTGCCGGTGCCGGGCGGGCCGGCGAGCAGCACGCCCTTGGGCAGCTTGGCGCCGAGCCGCCGGTACTTGCCGGGGTCCTTGAGGTAGTCGACGACCTCGACGAGCTCGTTCTCGACCTCGTCGATGCCGGCCACGTCGTCGAACGTGACCCGCACCTGCCCGGCCTCGACCGGCTTGGCCGCCTTGGACTTGCCGAGCCCGCCCAGGCCGCCGCCCATCATGCTGGCGCCGCGGCGCATGATCCAGATCCACAGACCGGCCAGCAGCAGCACGGGCAGCAGCGACAGCAGCAGGTTGGAGAAGAAGCCGCGGGTGAGCGGCTTGGAGGTGATCTCGACCTGGCCGGTGGCGAGCTGCTGGTCGAGCTGGTCGGTGTTGGCGAAGGCCGGGATCTCGGTGGCGAACTTCGTGTAGGA
Source organism: Nonomuraea sp. NPDC050783 (assembly GCF_040802095.1). NCBI lineage: Bacteria > Bacillati > Actinomycetota > Actinomycetes > Streptosporangiales > Streptosporangiaceae > Nonomuraea > Nonomuraea sp. NPDC050783. The sequence continues at coordinate 97,783 of NZ_JBFAHK010000014.1, read as the reverse complement.
GGCGCCGCCGTCAGGGTTCTTCGCGGCAGTACGCAGGTCGCCCTCGACCGACAGGCCCTGGGCGTAGATGTCCTTGACGTTCTTCGCGTTGATCTGCTTGGTGAACTCGGTGTACGAGATCGTCTCGACCGACCCGCCGTCCACGAAGGACGACACCACGAAGAAGCCCGCGTACACCACGAGCAGGGTGACGACGAAGCGCCACCAGTTGATCTTGGGCCTGCCTCCGGGCGTGCCCGGCAGGCCCTCCGAGCGCCAGGGCGGCTTGCCCTTGCCCTTGCCCGGCGCCTGCGGCGGTCCAGAGCGTTCCACGGCGTCCACTCCCCACGTCGCCGCCACCATGATCTTTCTAGCCTAGAACACGCACCCCTGCGGCCACGCGGGCGATGTCCCGCCAGTGCTTGCGCTGCGCATCAGGCACTGTGACGAACGCCAATCCGGGCTTGCGCATTCCCCCGTCCAGCACCACCACCGCCGCCCGCGAGGAGTGACGGCCGTAGGTGACGCGGTAGGCGAGCAGCCAGCCGTGCTTGACCGGCTGCGAGGCCAGCCAGCTGATCCTCGCGCCCTTGGGGTGGTGGTTGAGCGTCCAGCGGGCGGCCAGCAGCGCCGTGTCGCGCGGGGAGTCCTGCTCCATGATCGGTAGCGGGCAGGTGACGAACGTGCCGCGCGGCCCGCCGCCGCGCGGACGGGGCAGCACCTGCCTGGTGGTGAACGGCGCCGCCCCGTACGCCTTCCAGGGCCTCGCCAGCCGGGGCACGGCCAGGCCGCTGCGCCGGTCCTTGGCCACCCGCCGGGACCGGGACGGCAGCGACATGCGCTTGACCGCGCCGGTCAGCCGGGGGACGCGGGGGTCGGCGTACAGGGCCTCCATCGCGGTGTAGCCCGGGGCGAGGGAGACGCCGGGCGTCGGGGTGCCCCGCGCGGCGGGCGCGGCCGGAGTGATCACCTCAGTCGGCGACGGGGACGCGGATGACGAGGACGCGGGCGACGGGGACGCGGGCGACGAGGCGACCGACGAGGCGACCGGCGAGGCGACCGGCGAGGCGACCGGCGAGGCGACCGGCGGGGGTGCTGCGGGGCCGGACGAGGGCGGCGCGGCCGGCGGCGCGGTTACCGGCCCCGCGACGACCTCGTCCGGCTCCGACGGGAGCACCACGGCCACGGTCACGGCGGCCGCCACGACGGCGGCGGCCACGGCGAGGCCCCGGTACACCACCCGCATGCGGAGATCACCGATGCGGGAGCGTTTGGGCGGAGGAGCAAGGATTCCGGGCCGGGTTGTGGTTCTCCCACGGGAACCCTTGATCTCATCTTCCCCATCGAGCACGACGGGAGCGTACGACAAAACCCGCCATTACGTGTGTGATGCGACCGAAGTGCAATCATGGCGTGGTGGAACAGGTGGAGCTGCGTTTCGACCATGCCTCGCGAGCGTCGCAGACGCACACGAACCTCTCGGCCATCCGGCAGAGCCCCCACGGCCTCTGGATCGCCGGCGACGAGACCGCCTCCTTCGAACACCTGGCGTGGACCGGCGACCACTACGGCGACCAGCGCACGTTCCGCCTGGCCGAGTACATCGACCTGCCCGCGGGCCCCGACGACGAGGCCGACATCGAGGGCATGGCCCGGGCGGACGGCCACCTGTGGGTGGTCGGCTCGCACAGCCTCAAGCGCAAGCGGGTCAAGTCGAAGGACCCGGCCAAGGCCGCCCACCGCCTGGCCACCGTCGTCCGGGAGGAGAACCGCTTCATCCTGGCCCGCCTGCCGCTGCACGGCGAGGAGCCGGGGCCCGGCGCGGTCATGTCCGGCGAGCGCAACCTCACGGCGTACCTGAGCCAGGACGTGCACCTCGGGCCGTTCCTGGCGCTGCCGGGCAAGGACAACGGGCTCGACGTCGAGGGCATCGCGGTGGTGGGCGAGCGGGTCTATCTCGGGCTGCGCGGTCCGGTGCTGCGCGGCTGGGCGGTGGTGCTGGAGCTGCGGCCGGAGGAGACGGACCGGCGGCGGCTACGGCTGCGCGAGCCGTACCGCAAGCACTTCCTGGACCTCGGCGGGCTCGGCGTGCGGGACCTGTGCCCCGACGGCGACAGCCTGCTGCTGCTCACCGGCCCGACCATGGCGCTCGACGGCCCGGTGCAGGTCAGGCGCTGGTGGCCGGGGCGGCGGGCGGGCGTGGTGCCGGCCGGCGAGCTGGAGGTCGTCATGGACCTGCCGTACGGGGTGGGCTGCGACCATCCGGAGGGGCTGGTGCGGCTGGCCGACGGGCGGCTCATGGTGGTCTACGACAGCCCGTCGCCGGCCAGGATCACCCCGGCCGGCGGCGTGCTGGCCGACATCTTCACGATCTAGCTAGCCGCCCGGTTCGCGGCCCGGCTCACAGCCCGGTCGCCCGATGCGCGGTCCGGCCGTCCGGCCCACGGTCCGGCCGTCCGGCTCACGGTCTCGCGACCCGGCCGCGCAGCCACGGCGCCTCGGCGACGAACGTGCACGAGCCCGGCTCGATCTCGGTGAACCCGGCGTCCCGCACGACCGGCAGCCCGGCCGCGACCTTCGCGTCGAAATCGTCCCGGTCGGGGGCCGTACGCACCGAGACGGCCAGCCCGGCCTCGCGCCAGGCCGCCCGCTCGGCCGCGTCGCTGGCCCACCAGGCGAGCTGGGCGGCGTGCCCGGCCTGCGCCATGGCCTTGCCCGCGGTCATCTCCAGGGAGGGGTTGGCCCACAGGACGGGCGGCGCGGCGGGCGGCGGCGCCTGGGTGTCGCTCAGTTCGGTGCCCTTGACCTGCAGCCGCGCGAGGTCCCTCGGCCAGTCGTCCAGCGGCACGGGCGGGTGGACGCGCACCTCCGCCGTACGGTGCCCGACCGTGCGGCCGGGCAGCGCGACGGCCCGCCGCCACTCCGCGCCACGCGCCCGGCGCACGACCTTGCGGATCTTGCCGGTGGACTGCCAGGCGTGCAGCTCGGCCGCCCACTCCCCCGGATCGGCCAGCAGGCTCAGCACCGCCATGGCGGCGGCCTCCAGCGCGTCGGTGCGCTCCGGAGGCGTGGCCCGCTCGATCCGGACGACCAGCGGCAATACGTACAACTCATCAGACTCGTCGTTCATCGGTTCCTAGCATGCCCGATCGCCAGGGACATGCCGGCGGCGAGGAGGCAGAGCGCGCCCGCGCCGTACCAGGCCAGGTCGTAGGCACCCAGGTGGTCGCGGGTGAGGCCGGCGACGGCGGCGGCGACGGCGGCCCCGATCTGGTGGGAGGCGAACACCCAGCCGAACACCACGGCCCCGTCCGCGCCGTAGGCCCGGCGGCACAGCGCCACGGTGGGCGGCACGGTGGCCACCCAGTCCAGGCCGTAGAAGATGATGAAGATCAGCATGCTGGGCTCGGTCGTGGCCGCGAACAGGCTGGGCAGCACCATCAGCGACAGCCCGCGCAGCCCGTAGTAGACGCCGAGCAGCACCTTCGGGTCGATCCGGTCGCTGAGCCAGCCGGAGGCGACGGTGCCGGCGATGTCGAAGATGCCGATGATCGCCAGCAGCCCGGCGGCGACCGGCTCGGCCATGCCGTGGTCGTGCGCGGCGGGGATGAAGTGGGTGCCGACCAGGCCGTTGGTGCTCGCGCCGCAGATCGCGAAGCCGCCCGCGAGCAACCAGAACGGGCGCGTACGGGCCGCCCGCGCGAGCACGCCGACCGCCCGGAGCGCCACGTTGCCCGCGCCCGCGCCCGCGCCCGTGCCTGTACCCGCGCCCGTGCCTGCGCCCGCGCCCGCGCCCAGGGCTGTGCCCGTGCCTGTGCCCGGGGCCGTGCGGGCCGCGACCGGCTCGGCGCCCAGTGCGGTCGTGCCGACGTCCTCGGGACGGTCGCGCAGCAGCCACCACACGAACGGCGAAACCACCAGCGCCGAGCCGGCGACCGCCAGCGAGGCCCACCGCCACCCCGGCCCCTCGGCGAGCCGGGCGAGGACGGGCAGGAAGATCAGCTGCCCGGTCGCGCCGCCCGCCGTGAGGATGCCGGTGACCAGCCCCCGGTGCCGTACGAACCACCGGTCCACCACGGTCGCGGCGAACACCAGCGCCATCGACCCCGTCCCGAGCCCCACGAACACGCCCCAGAACAGCAGGAGATGCCAGCTCGCGGTCATGAGGACGGTCAGCCCGCTGCCCGCCGCGATGAGCAGCAGGGCCAGCGCGACCACGCGGCGCATGCCGAAGCGGTCCATCAGCGCGGCGGCGAAGGGAGCGGTCAGGCCGTAGAGGACCAGGTTGACGGAGACCGCCAGCGAGATCGTCCCGGTGGACCAGCCGAACTCCGCGCGCAGCGGCGTGATCAGCACGCCGGGGGTGGCACGGAATCCGGCGGCGCCCAGGATCGCGACGAAGGCGACGGCCGCCACGTACCAGGCGCGATGGGGGCCGCGCCGGGCAGCGCCGGGAGGGGAGATGACAGGCGTGGTGCTGGACGTCATGCGGCAATCCTGGAGGAACCGCCCGGGGGTCGCGAGTGGCCGGAAAGCCAATATGTGCAAGAATCCGGCCATGCGTCGTCATCGTGTGGCCGTCCTCGCGCTCGACCATCTCGCCCCGCTCGACTTCGGGATCCCCGGCCAGGTGTTCTGGGCCGCCGAGACCCCGGACGGCGAGAAGCTGTACGAGGTGGTGACCTGCTCCGAGGGCCGCAAGCCGGTCCGCTGCTCGGCCGGCTACACCGTGCGGCCCGACCACGACCTCGACGTCCTCGACACCGCCGACACGGTCCTGGTGCCCGGCATCCACGCGGGCCGGCCGCTGAAGGACGGTACGATCTCCGACGGGCTGCGCGCGGCCCTGCACGGGCGGCCGCGGGTGATGTCGATCTGCACGGGGGCGTTCGTGCTGGCCGCCGCCGGGCTGCTGGACGGCCGCCCGGCGACCACGCACTGGCGGGAGGCGCCCCGGTTCGCCGAGCTGTTCCCGCAGGTGAAGCTGGACCCCGACGTGCTGTTCGTGGACGACGGCGACGTGCTGACCTCGGCCGGCGTGGCCGCCGGGCTGGACCTGTGCCTGCACGTCATCAGGCGCGACCACGGCAGCGAGGTCGCCAACCGGACCGCCCGCCGCTGCGTCATGCCGCCGTGGCGGGAGGGCGGCCAGGCCCAGTACGTCGAGCGCCCGCTGCCGGACGAGACCGCGGGCGGCACCGCCGCCACCCGGGAGTGGATGCTCGCCCACCTCGCCGACCCGCTCGACCTCAACGCGCTGGCCGCGCACGCCAGGATGAGCGTGCGCACGTTCACCCGGCGCTTCCGCGAGGAGACCGGGATGAGCCCGGCCAAGTGGCTGGCCGGGCAGCGGGTACGGCACGCGCGGCACCTGCTGGAGGCCACGGACCTCGGGGTGGAGGAGGTCGCCAGGCGGGCCGGCTTCGGCACGGCGGTCTCGCTGCGCCAGCACCTGCACGCCGCGGTGGGGGTGGCGCCGCTGGCGTACCGGCACACCTTCCGGCGGATCTGATCCCCGCCGCGGCGCTCCTGGGCCTGTCCGGCATGTCGGTGATCCGCTTACAATCACCCGGCCGGAGGCGATCGAGCGGAGAGGCGTGACATGGGCGAGGCTGAGCACGTACCGGCGGGGATCAACCCCAACGTCCCGAGCGTCGCCCGCATGTACGACTACTACCTCGGCGGCCGGGACAACTTCGCGGCGGACCGCGAGGCGGCCGAGAAGATGATCGAACTCGGCCGCCGGCTCGGCAACGACGCCCGCGCGATCGCCCTGGCCAACCGCGCCTTCCTCGGCCGGGCGGTACGCATGCTGGCCGAGGCGGGCGTGCGCCAGTTCGTCGACATCGGCGCCGGGCTGCCCACGCAGGACAACGTCCACCAGGTCGCCCGGCGGCACGGGCCCGGCTCGCGCGTGGTGTACGTGGACAACGACCCGATCGTCCTCACCCACGCCCGCGCGCTGCTGGCCAGGGAGCCCGACGTGCTCGCCCTGGAGGGCGACCTCAAGGACCCGGACGCCATCCTGGACGACCCCCGCGTGGCCGGGCACCTGGACCTGTCGCGGCCGTACGCCGTCCTGCTGGTCGCCGTCCTGCACTTCGTCCCCGACGACGCCGAGGCCGGGCGCATCGTCGCGCGGCTGCGCGAGCGGCTGGTGCCCGGCGGGCATCTCGTGCTGTCCCACCTGTACGCGGGCAACGCCACCGAGGACGACGTCCGCGCCGGCCGCCAGGTCTACGCGAACACGCCCTCCGGCGGGCTGGCGCGCCGCGACCACGAGCAGATCGCCGCCTTCTTCGACGGGCTGGAGCTGGTCGGGCCGGGGGTGGTGCCGGTCGCCGACTGGACGCCGGACGGGAAGCCCGACGGATCGTACGACTACGTGAAGTCCGGGATACTGGCGGGCGTGGGGCGCGTACCCGAATAAGCCCAGCCATACCGCCTGAAGCCGGACACACCTCCCCGGCCGCGCCGCACCATCCGAGCCGAAACACGCCCCCTCGGCCACGCCGTACCGCCCGGGCCGGGCTATGCCGCCGTCTCCAGGCGTTCGCCGAACCAGGCGGCCGGCGCCGCGTCGAGCGTCCCGTCGTCCGGCCGGACCGCCCAGGCCACGTACCCGCCGGGCCGCACCAGCACCGCGTCGGGCCCCTTGGACGGCACCACCTCGACCCGGTCGTGCCGCACGCGCAGGCCGCCGTCCGGGAAGAGCACCATCGGTCGGGCACGGCCGGTCGGGCACGGCCGGTCCGGCACGGGCCGCCGGGCACGGGCCGCCGGGCACGGGCCGCCGGGCACGGGCCGCCGGGCACGGGCCGCCGGGCACGGACCGCCGGGCACGGACCGCCGGGCACGGACCGCCGGGCACGGACCGCCGGGCACGGACCGTCAGGCACGGACCGTCAGGCACGGACCGTCAGGCACGGACCGCCGGGCACGGACCGTCAGGCACGGACCGTCAGGCACGGACCGTCAGGCACGGACCGTCAGGCACGGACCGTCAGGCACGGACCGTCAGGCACGAGCCGTCAGGCCGGGTGGCAGCTCCGCCAGGAACCGGCCGACCAGCGGATGCGGCGGCGCGGGCATCGGGTAGGGCAGGCCCGCGCCCGTCAGCAGCCCGGCGAGGCGGCGGCGGTTGCCCTCCTCCCCCAGCAGTTCCCCAGCAACTCCCCGAACAGCTCGCGCAGCGCCACCACCGTGCCCCGGACGCGGTACGTGCGGGGCGAGACGTCGACTGCGGCCACGATGTCCTCGACCCGCGCGTCCTTCCAGCCCTTCCAGCCCTTCCAGCCCGTGCCCCAGCGCCAGCCGCAGCACGGCCGTCATCAGCGCCTCTCGCGTCTCCTGCTTCTTCCGCTCCCGGACCCCGCTCCTGGGCCCCGCTCCCGGACCCCGCTCCCGGAGCCCGCTCACGCCCCCGAGATCACGCCTTCATTGCGTATCGCGCAAATTTTATGCCCCGCATTTCCGCCGGGGTAGGCAACCCGCAGCCAGACGGCAGCCTGAGGCATCTCACGGGCCCAGTCGCTCCCAAGCGTTAGATTGGGAAGATGCCCCTGACCCTCGCATTCGTCAGCACGATCAGGGCCGAGCGTTCCGGGCTGGTCGACCACCTGTCCGACCCCGACGGCCTGACCGCCTGGATCCACCGGCACGCCGCAGACCTGGACATCGACCCCGGCTTCACCGCCACGGAGGAGCTGCGGGCCGAGACCGTCCGGCTGCGCCAGGCCGTCCGCGCGCTGTTCGCCAGGGCGGTCGCCCCGGCCCCGCCGAGCCGGGCGGACGCCGCGGAGCTGCCCGACTTCGAGGAGTCGCTGGCCCTGGTCAACGCCCGCGCCCTGGCGGCGCCCCGCGTCCCGCAACTGTCCTGGAACGGGGAGCCGGCCCTGGTCACGGTACCCGCCGTACCGGTGGAGCCGTCCGCGCGGCTGCTCGGCGCGCTGGCCACCGCGGCGGTGGAGTTCCTGGCCGGGCCGGAGCGCGCGGCTCTGCGTACCTGCCAGGCTCCGCGCTGCGTCCTGTACTACCTCAAGGAACACCCACGTCAGGAGTGGTGCTCGACGTCCTGCGGCAACCGTGCCCGAGCCGCCAGGCACTACCGGGAGCACAAGAAATAGCCCCATCTAACGCCAAAGACGCCGGTTTGCCGTTATATTGCTTCTAACGGCCAATCGGTCGTGCAACCGTTAGATGAAGGGTGCGTACGGAATGTCCTTCAAGACCGGCCACATCGGGCTCAACGTCACCGATCTCGACAAGTCCAAGGAGTTCTACCAGCGTGTCTTCGGCTTCACCGTGGCGGGCGAGTCGCAGCACGAGGGCCGCCGGTACGCGTTCCTGGCCCAGGACGGCACGCTGGTGCTGACCCTGTGGCAGCAGAGCGAGGGCCGTTTCCCCGCCGGGATGCCGGGGCTGCACCACCTGTCGTTCCAGGTCGCGGACCTGGCCGCCGTACGCACGGCGGAGTCGGTCATCAGGGAGATCGGCGCGACGCTGCACCACGACGGGGTCGTACCGCACGGCGAGGGCTCCTCCTCGGGCGGCGTCTTCTTCGAGGACCCCGACGGCATCCGCCTGGAGATCTTCGCCCCGGACGCCGCCGGCGACCGCCCCGCCCCCACTTCCGGCGCCCCTACCTGCGGATTCTTCTAATGACCGCGCGCGAGACAAGCACCGCCACCCACCGCCCGGCGGAGCGGGACACGGGAGGAGCACCAGCCAGGCACCGGCGGACGGAGACGCAGCGGCAGGCGGAGACACACCAGCAGGCGGAGACACACCGGCAAGCGGAGACACACCGGCAGGCGGGGATGTACCGGCAGGCGGGGATGCGGCATCCGGGCGAGGTGGCCGTGCAGCGGCGGGCGGGGGTGCGGGCCGAGAACCACGGCAGCTCGCGCACCCGCCCGCAGATCCCGGAGCCGGCGGCCGACTTCCTGCGCGACCAGCACCTGCTGGTCGCCGGCGCGGCCGACGACGCCGGCCGCATGTGGGCCGGCCTGCTGACCGGCCCCGCCGGCTTCGCCACCGCGAAGGACGACCGCACGATCGTGATCGGCGCCTTCCCGGCCGCTCCCGACCCCTTGCACGGCCTCTTCGAGAGGGAACGCGACCTCGGCCTGCTGGCCATCGAGCCCGCGACGCGCCGCAGGATGCGCGTCAACGGCACGGCGGTACGGACAGGCACCACCCTGGTGGTACGGACGGAACAGGTGTACTCGAACTGCCCCAAGTACATCCAGACCCGCGAGCCGACCTCCTCCCCCAGCGCCTCCCCGGCCATCGCGGGCCACGGGACCACCCTCACGGACCGCCTCCACGCGTGGATCACCACGGCCGACACGTTCTTCATCGCCACCGGCGTCGAAGGGCTCGGCGCGGACGTCTCCCACCGCGGCGGCAACCCCGGCTTCGTCAGGGTGACGGGCCCGAGGTCGCTGACGTTCCCGGACTACGCGGGCAACCTGATGTTCATGACCCTCGGCAACCTGGAGCTGAACCCCGCCGCCGGCCTGCTGTTCGTGGACTGGGAACGCGGCGACACCCTCCACCTGACCGGCCGCGCCGAGGTGTCCTGGGATCCGGGGGACGTGCCCGGCGCCCAGCGACTCGTGCACTTCACCCTGGACGAGTACACGCACGCGACCGGCACCTCCGCCCCGGGCTGGACGCCTCCCGGCTACCACCGCTTCAACCCGCCGACCTGACCCGCCCAACCGGACCGGGCGGCCCCACCGCCCGGTCCGATACGTCCTGCTCACCAAGTCCCCGCATCTACGCCCTGCTCACCACGCCTCCACATCCCCGCGACCCCGCGCCGGTACGAACCGTCGCCCTCCCGCAACGCCCGTTCCCGGCGCCGGACCGGCCCTCCGACATCACCCGCCGGCACTCAGCCCGCCACGCCGAGTCGCTTCTCGAACCAGTGGTCCGCGTACCGCTCCTCGTTGAACGGCGGCACCTCCTGGTAACCCGCCGAGCGGTAGAGCGCGATCGCCTCCGCGAGCGCCCGGTTGGTCTCCAGCCGGACGGTGTGCAGGCCGCTCCCGGCCGCCCGGCGTTCCGCCTCCTCCAGCAGGCGGCGGCCCAGGCCGAGGCCGCGCGTGTCCGGGTCCACCCACATGCGCTTCAGCTCGGCGGTACCGGTGCCGGGGTGCAGCTTGAGTGCCACGCAGCCCACCGGCTCGGCGCGCAGCGCGGCGACCAGCAGCATTCCGGCCGGCGGGCGGAGCTCGTGGTCGTCGGCGGAGATGCTGCGGGCGGGGTCGAAGCCGCCGTCGAAGCGGCGGGCCAGCTCAGCGACGTACGCCTGGACGCAGTGGCGGGCGTGGGGGTGGCGCGGGTCGCGTACGTCGACCGTGACCATCGAGGCGAGCAGCAGGCGCTCGACCTCCGCCATGGCGGAGACCAGGCGCTCGCGCTGCCGGCCGGAGAGCGGCTGGAGGATGGACGCGGCCGCCTCGTCCGACAAGCGGTCCAGCTCCTGCCACTCGGCGAGCCCGGCGGCGGTGAGCCGAGCCACCCGGACCCGCCCGTCCAAGCCCCGCCCACCTGGACCACCCCCGCCCAAAGGACGCTCGCCCGAGCCCTGCTCGCCCGAACCTCGCTCACCCACAGGACGCTCATCCGAGCCGCGCCCGCCCGGACCGCACTCATCCGAGCCCCGCTCATGTGAGCCGCGTCCGTCCGAATCATGCCCTCCCTGGCCGGCCCCGTCGTTCACGACGACCAGGCCGTCCGCTTCCAGGGACCGCAGCAACCGGCTCAGGTAGCCCGAGTCCAGTTCGAGCCGGGCGCGCAGGGCGCGTACCTCGCTGCCGTCCGGGCCGATCTCCCAGAGCAGCCGCGCCTGCCCGAGCGGCCGGTCCCTGGCGAGGAACCGGTCGTCGAGCGCCCCGATGCGTTGCGTCACGGTCCGCTGGAACCGGCGCACTTGCCCGATCACCGTCGCATCCATTCTCTGACCTTAGTCAGAGAATGCGATCGAACACCATCCTCCTACAGGAGCGAGTGCGCCACGGGTACGGTGCTGTAGTCCTCTCCGGTCACCGGCCGGATGTCCTCCCAGGGCACCCAGCGCGCCTGCCCCTCGTGCCGCATCCCGTCAACGGCGGCTGTCGCCTGCGGCGGCCACAGCAAGAAGCCCCACCGCTCGCCTTCGGCGTCATCGCCCCACGCGAGCAGATACCGCGCCGCACCAGCGCGGAGTACGATCGGCGGCCGCCAGAGCTCGGGTAGTTCCTTGGGCTTGAGATCCATTCTTCCATTATACGAACGCTAGTTCGATTCGGTGAAGAACATGCGCAGCGTGTCGGCGACGCGGCCGGGAGCGCCCCGCCGGCCGACGGGCGCCTCGTGGCCCACACCGGGAAAGGTGATCCGCCGGGCGTGCGGCAACGTCGCCTGCAGGGCGTCGAGCGCGCGGCGCAACGGCGGAGGGGTGCCGGCGCCCTCCATGAGCAGGACCTGGGCGGTGAGAGCGGCGAAACCCTCACTGGTGGACATCTCCTGGAAGATCTGCACATCGAGTCGCTGCAAGGGGATGAGCTCGGACAAGGGCTGCTCGCCGGATCGGCTCGCCTTCGGCCGGCGGCGCAGGAACAGGTCGATCATCGGCACGAGGAGCCAGCGCGGGAGGAGATCCACCTTCCGGTCCGCCTGGACGCCCTTGCTGAAAGTGACCATGGCCGCGCCCAGCCGGCCCTGGCGCAGCTCACGCTCGAAGCGAGGGATCCACGACATGGAGAAGGTGCCGTACATGCTGAGAGCCGGCTCGTAGACGGCGATCTTTTCGACGGCGGGAAGCGCCAGGGACGCCTGGAGCGCGATGAGGCCACCGGAGCTGTGGCCGAACAGCAGGCGCGCACCGGTCTCGGCCACCAGCGCCGTGACGTCCTCGCACTCCCTGGCCATGCAGTACCTCGGCCCGGGCGGACCGCTGAGGCCACGGCCACGCCGATCGGGGACGTACACGGTGAAGGCGTGCGAGAGCGCTCGCGCCAGCTCCATGTAGTGCTGGGCGGCCAGGTAACCACCGCTGAGGAGGATCAGGCCCGGCCCGTCGCCGAGCTGGTGGTAGCCGATGGTCGTGCCATCGGACGAGGTGATGGTGCGCGAGGTGTGGACGACCTCCATGCCGGACCGCCTTAGCGTTGCTAAATTCCTCTTCGGCACTGTAACTTAGCACCGCTAAAGACGTCAAGGAACGGGGACGAGAGCAGAGCGAGCGGGCTTTCGGGCAGCAGGCAAGATCTCGCCGCTGCCGGCGGTGGTCACTTCGCCAGGCGAGCTAAGGCCGCCTGGACGGTGGCGAGGTCGCCGAGGATCACCTCCGTGCGGTCGCGGGTGGTGTGGAGGTGCCAGTGGGTACCGGCCACGGCTTCCGGGGAGGCTGGTGAGCCGGGGGCCACGGCGGCGGCGATGGGGACGTGACCCACGTGGACGCCCTTGCCGGCGAGCGCCTCGGCCAGGGACAGGACGTAGTTGCGCAGGGCCGAGGCCGCCATGCCGATGTTGCCCAGGAAGGGCAGCGGATGGACGGCCGAGATGCCCGAGGTGAACAGGAGCGAGCCGGTGCCGCGCTCCAGCATGGCGGGGAGCACCGAGCGGACCGCCGTCACCGCTCCCAGGACGGCCGAGTCGAAGGCGTCCTGAGCGCTCCGCCTGGTGACCTCCAGCACCGGGGTCAGGGCCTTCGCCGTGCCGGCGCCGTTGTAGAGCAGGGCGTCGAGCGGGCCGCCGATCTCGGCGAGGGCGCGGGAGAGCGACGCCTCGTCCGTCACGTCGGCCGGGTGGCCCGTCGCCTCGATGCCCTCCGCGTGGAGCTGGGCGGTCATGGCGGCCAGCTTGGCGGGGTCACGGGCCACCAGGGACACCGTGAAGCCCTGGCCGCCGAAGCGGCGGGCGGCGGCCAGGCCGATGCCAGGACCCGCGGCCAGAATGGCGATCTTCATCGTGACGCTCCCCAAGAGAGATGAGAGGTGCCCTCGAAGTCGAGGGCGAGCCTCACCTTAGCACGAAAGTGAGGGGGTGGCTCGACTTCACTACACTGGGGGCATGGACCGTCCGCTCCGCCGGGATGCTCAGCGCAACCGGGATGCCCTCGTCGCGGCGGCCAGGCAGGTGCTGGCCGAGCGCGGGCTCGACGCGCCGCTGGAGGCCGTGGCCAAACGCGCCGGGGTGGCGATCGGCACCCTCTACCGGCACTTCCCCGAGCGCGGCGACCTCATGGACGCCCTGCTGGAGGAGAAGGTCGCGACCTGGACGGAGCTCGCCGAGGAGGCGCTGGCCGCGGACGACGCCTGGGAGGGGCTGGCGCGGTTCCTGGAGCGTACGTGCGAGATGCAGGCCACGGACCGGGCGTTCACCGAGCTGGTCTGCCTGTCGCACGGCGATGACCGGCGCGAGGGCGGCCAGGACGGGATCGACCGGCTGGTCTACCGCCTGGTCGAGCGGGCGCAGGAGGCGGGGCGGTTGCGCCGTGACGTCGGGCCGCTCGACGTGGCGTTGTTCCTCATGGCCAACTCGCGGGTGGCCGAGGCCGAGCCCCGGCGGTGGCGGCGGCATTTCACGTTGATGCTGGACGCCCTGCGCGCCACCCCGCCGACGTGACCCCCTCCGCCCGCCCGTCCGCCCCGCGGCCGAGGAGGAGCGCCGTCGGCTCGGGGGCACGGGCAGCCGCGTTCCCCGGAGAGGGCGGGGTGCGGTCACACGTTCTCCGGCAGGGTGGTCATCCGGTTGAGTACGGGGACCAGTTGCTCCTCCTCGTAGTCCAGGTGTGCCTCCAGCTCGTCCGCGAGCCGTGCCAACTCGTCCGCCACGTCCCCACTCGCGTCCTTCGTCCCGTCGCCGTCCAGCAGGCGGCGGATGCGGTCCATGAGACGGGACACCACCCGGTGCTCGGCGCGCAGGCGCTCCAGCACGTCGGCCAGAGCGGGGTGCTCGGTGGCCAGGTGCGGGAACAGCGCGTTGTCCTCGCCCTCGTGGTGGGCGTGCAGGGCGTCGCAGAACGCCAGGCAGTGCGTGCGCAGGTCGCCGCCGGGCAGCCGTCCCGGCTCGGCCGCGCGCAGGGCGGCCAGGTCCCGGCGGAAGGCGTCGTGGAGCTTGATCAGCTCGTCACCCCAGGCGACGAGCCGCTGCTCATCAGGATGCCGGTCAGGGCGCTGGCCGGGGTGCTGGCCAGGGCGCGGGTCGGGGCGCTGGTCGGGGTGCTGGTCAGGGCGCGGGTCGGGGCGCTGGTCGGGGCGCTGGTCGGGGTGCTGGGCGTTCATGCGAGGCGGGCCTTTCCGTGGACGGCGGCGAACAGGGACGCGAGGAGGGCGGCTCCCGCGGCGAGGACGAAGGCCCAGCCGGGCCCTCCGGCGGACAGGACGACCGCGCCGAGCACGCCGGCGACGCTGCTGCCCAGCACTCTGACCAGCGCGTTCACGCCGCCGGCCGCCGCGGTCCTGGCGGGTTCGACGTGCTCGACGGCCATCGTGCCGAGCGCCGCGTAGCCGAGCCCGACGCCCAGGCCGAGCACGGCCGTGGCGCCGTACAGGTCCGGCCCGCCGCCCCGCAGCGCGGCGAGCCACAGGGCGGCGAGCGCCACCAGCGCCGCGCCGCAGGCGACCAGCGTGGCGGGGCTGAAGCGCCGCATCAGCGGCCCGGCCAGCACCGACACCGCGAACATCAGGAGCGTCGTGGGCAGCAGGTACAGCCCCACCTGCAGCACGGACGCGCCGAGCGCCTCCTGCGCGTACGCCGAGATCGTGGTGATCGCGGCGAACAGCGCGAACCCGATGAGGAACGAGGCCACAGTGGCCCCGACGGTCCCGGGGTGCAGCAGCATGGGGATCTCGATCAGCGGGGACGCGGCCCGCCGGGCGGCCACGACCCAGCAGCCGGCCGCCACCGCGGCGCAGACCAGCAGCCCCAGGGTCACCGGTGACGTCCAGCCCCATTCGGCGCCCTTGCTGAGCGCGAGCAGCAGGCAGACGAGCCACGTCGAGACGAGCGCCGCGCCGGTCAGGTCCAGCCGGCCGTCGCGCCGGCCGGGGCCGCGTTCCTCCCGGACCAGGCCCGCCACCAGCGCGAGCGCCAGCGCGCCCAGCCCGGCGAGCATCCAGAACACGGCCTTCTTGTCCCCGTCCACCAGCCCAGCGACGATCATGCCTCCGCCGCTGCCGACGCCGATGGTGGCGCTCAGCACCCCGATCGCGGTCGGCAGCCGGTGTCCGGGCAGGGCCTGGCGCACCAGGCCGATGGCCAGCGGGAGCAGCGGCGCGGCCACCCCTTGCAGGACGCGTCCCGCGATCAGGGGGGCGAGCGCGTCGGACGCGGCGCTCAGCACCGATCCGGCCACGAGCAGCACGAGGGCGGCCAGGGAGACCGGCCGCCGCCCGTACAGGTCGCCGAGGCGCGACAGCAGCGGGATGGCGACGGCACCGGACAGCAGCCCGGCGGTGAGGATCCAGGAGACGGTGGCGGGCGAGGCGTCCAGGTCGCGGGCCAGCCGCGGCAGCAGCGGCACGACCACGGTCATCTGCAGGGAGCCGACGGCGACGCCGAACGCCAGCGCGCCGACGGCCGTCCAGCTTCCCGGCGATTTTTTATACATGTATAGAAAGTAACATGGCAGGATGCCAGCGCGCACCGGCCGACCGCCGAGGATCTCCAGGGCCGACATCGTGGCCGCCGCCCACCGGGTCATCGACCAGGACGGCGTCGAGGGCCTGACCATGCGCCGCCTGGCGCGGGAGGTCGGCAGCACCGCCATGGCCCTCTACCACCACGTACGCGACAAGGAGGAGCTGCTCCTGCTGCTCCTCGACGACTACGCGGCCGGCCGGCCCAGGCCCGCCGAGGAGGAGCTGCCGGCGGAGCCGCGCGAGCGCGTGGTCGCGGTGGCCACCGCGATGCGGGAGGCGCTGTCGGGCTGCCCGTGGATCGTGGACGTGCTGCGGGCCGACGACCTGCTGTCCGTCGGCGGGCTCTGGTACCCGGAGAAGATCATCGACGCGGCCCTGACGGCCGGGCTGGCGACGGAGGAGGCCGTGGCCGCGTACCGGATCATCTGGCACTACACGGCGGGCGAGATCGGCGGCCGGGCGGCGGCGCGCAGGCGGCGCGCCGAGGGCGGCGCCACCTACCGGGAGCGGGTCTTCGCCGAGCTGGACGCGCGGGAGTTCCCCCGGCTGGCCGAGGTGGGGCGGCGGTGGGAGGAGCTGACCGCGAAGGACACCTACGAGCGCGGGCTGCGCGCCCTCGTCGCGGGGCTGCTGCCCTGACGCTCCCGTCGGGGAAAGCCCCTCGCCACGGCGCCCGCTCCGTGACACGGTCGAAGGGAGATGATCCGATGGACGGAGGCGGGCCGGGAGCGGACGGCGCTCTGGCGTTCGGCGCTGGGCGTGCCGCCGCCCGAGCACGTCGTGGTCGCCGGTGACGACCTGAAGGCCGCCACCGCCTGCCGCCTGGCCCGCGAGGGCACCGCGCTGCTGTGGCGCGGCGACTTCCACAACGCCCGCACGCTGCTGGCCGCGATGGGCCGCCGCTGCCCGCCCGCCGCCCCCGGGTCCGGCTTCGAGGAGTACCGGCGGGCCCGGTCGCGGCGGGCCAGGACGCTCGGCATGCTGCTCGTCCCGTACGCCGCCGACCACGTGATCCCGCTGCGCCGGGCCCCGGACGTGCGCGCGGCCTGCGCGGAGGTCTTCGGCGGCCCCTCCGCGCCCCCGGCCGCCGGGCCGCTGCGCGAGCTGCTCGGACTGATCGGCGCGCACGAGTGGCGCAGGAAGGGCGTGTACGTCCCGGCGCTCGGCGCCCGCGTCCACCCGCACCACGGCGTGTTCTCGCCGGTCAGGGGCGAGTACGTGGACCTCGTCGCCGGGACGCCGCTGCCCGCCGACCGGCTGGCCTTCGACGTCGGCACCGGCACCGGCGTGCTGGCGGCGGTGCTGGCCCGGCGCGGCGTGCGGCACGTCGTGGCCACCGACCTGGATCCGGTGGCGGTGGCGTGCGCCGAGGACAACGTGGCGCGGCTGGGGCTGCGCGGCCGGGTGGAGGTGGTCCTGGCCGACCTGTTCCCGCCGGGCCGGGCCCCGCTGGTGGTGTGCAACCCGCCGTGGCTGCCCGCCGAGCCGGCCTCACCGCTCGACCGGACGGTCTATGACCCGGGCGGGCGGATGTTGCGCGGCTTCCTGGACGGGCTGGCCGGGCATCTGGAGCCGGGCGGCGAGGCGTGGCTGATCCTGTCGGACCTGGCCGAGCACCTGGGGTTACGCGGGCGGGGCGAGCTGGCGGCGGCGTTCGGGCGGGCGGGGCTGCGGGTGGCCGGGCGGCGGGAGACCGTGCCGCGCCACCGCCGCCCGTCGGACCCGCGCGACCCGCTGCACGCGGCCCGCGCCGCCGAGGTCACGACCCTGTGGCGCCTGCGCCTCGCGGCAGGGTGAGCCGGTGACGAACGCCTCGCGCCAGGGTGAGCCGGCCGGCGAACGCCTCGCGGCAGGGTGATCCGGCCGGCGAACGCCGCGCGCCAGGACGTGCCGGCTCCCGCGTCAGGGTGAGCCGGTGGCGAACGTCCTGCGGTAGGCCGACGGCGAGGTCCGCATGGCCTTGGCGAAGTGGTGGCGGAACGTCACCGCGCTCTCGAACCCCACCGCCGCCCCGATCTCCTCCACCGGCGCCCCCGTGGACTCCAGCATCGGCAGGCTCGCCGCCACCCGCTGCGCGATCACCCACCGCAGCGGGCTGGTCCCGGTCTGCCGCCGGAAGTGCCGGATGAACGAGCGCTGCGACATGGTGGCCGCCCGGGCCAGGTCCGCCACGGTGATCGGCTCGGCGAGGTGCTCCAGGGCCCAGGTCATGGCCCGGGCCACCGCGTCGTCGTCCCCGACCGGCGTGACCGCCGCCTCGATGAACTGGGCCTGCCCGCCCTCCCGGTGCGGCGGCACGACGAGGCGGCGGGCGACGGCGTTGGCGACGCCAGGGCCGTGGTCGGTGCGGACGAGGTGGATCAGCAGGTCCAGCCCGGCGGCGCTGCCCGCGCTGGTGAGCACGTCGCCGTCGTCCACGTACAGGACCGAGGGGTTGACCCGGACGGCGGGGAAGCGCTCCTGGAGCAGGGCGGCGTACCTCCAGTGGGTGGTGGCCGGGCGGCCGTCGAGCAGCCCGGCGGCGGCCAGCGCGAAGGCGCCCGAGCAGATGGACACCAGGCGCGCCCCGCGTTCGCCGGCCCGGCGCAGCGCGGCGACGAGCCCGGCCGGCACCGGCCCGCGCACGTCCGCCACCCCGGGGACGATCACCGTCTCGGCCGCGGCGAGCACGTCGAGCCCGTGCTCGGCGCGCAGGGTGAAGCCGCCCACCACCCGCAGCGGCTCCGGCGTCTCCGCGCACACCTTGAGGTCGTACCAGGGCACGTCGAGCTCCGGCCGGGGCAGCCCGAACAGCTCCACAACGCAGCCCAGCTCGAACGGCGCCATGCCGTCGAAGACCAGCACAGCGACCTGATGGGGCCGGGCCGGTGCGGGGAGGAGCATGAGCGCATGTTAGCCGGGCCCCTCCCGCGGCAGAGGAACTATATGCATATTTCGGCGGTACAGACGGTTTTGCCCGACCACCGCTACGAGCAGGCGGAGATCACCGAGGCGTTCGCCCGCCTGACCGACTGCGACGAGGGCCTGCTGCGGCGGTTCCACACCGCCACCGGCGTGACCGGCCGCAACCTGGCGCTCCCCCTGGAGGAGTACACCAAGCTCGACTCCTTCCGCCGTGCCAACGACGCGTACGTGGAGGTCGCCCTCGACCTGTCCGAGCAGGCCCTGCGGGCCGCGCTCGACCAGGCCGGCGTGGAGCCGGAGAAGGTGGACCACCTGCTGTTGTGCTCGACCACCGGCCTGGCCACGCCTTCCCTGGACGCGCGGCTGGCCAAGCGGGTGGGGTTGCGGCCGGACGTCAAGCGGGTGCCGGTGTTCGGGCTCGGCTGCGCCGCGGGCGCCTCCGGCCTGTCCCGCCTGTACGACTACCTGCGCGGCTGGCCCGACCACGTCGCGGTGCTGGTGTGCGTGGAGCTGTGCTCGCTGACGATCCAGCGCGACGACACCTCGATCGCGAACCTGGTGGCCAGCGGCCTGTTCGGGGACGGCGCGGCGGCCGTCGTCGCGACCGGACGCGGCCAGGGGCCGGAGGTCGTGGCCACCCGCAGCCACCTGTACCCCGACACCGAGCACCTCATGGGCTGGGAGATCGGCGACCACGGCTTCCGCATCGTCCTGGACCCCGACCTGACCGGCTTCGTGGAGGAGCGGCTGGCCGGCGACATCCGGGCCTTCCTCGCCGACTACGGCCTGACCCCCGACCAGGTGGGCACCTGGATCTGCCACCCCGGCGGCCCCAAGGTCATCGAGAAGATCACGGAGACGCTCGACCTGCCGCCCAAGGCGGTCGAGGTGACCTGGCGGTCGCTGCGCGAGCGCGGCAACCTGTCGTCGGTGTCGGTGCTGAACGTGTTGCAGCAGACCCGCGGCCGGCCGGGCGCGCCCGCCGTGCTGATGGCCCTGGGGCCGGGCTTCTCCGCCGAGCTGCTCCTGCTGCACTGGTAGGCGCCGGTGAGCGCGTACCTGGTGCTGATCGGGCTGGTCGTCGCGGAACGGCTGGCCGAGCTGGTCGTGGCCCGGCGCAACCTGGCGTGGGCCCGCGCGCGGGGCGGCGTCGAGCACGGCCGGGGGCACTATCCCTGGATCGTCGCCGCCCACGTGGTGCTGCTGGCCGCCGCGCCGGCCGAGGTGTGGCTGCTCGGCCGGCCCTTCGTCCCGGCGCTCGGCTGGCCGATGCTGGCCGTGGTGCTCCTCGCCCAGGGGCTGCGCTGGTGGTGCATCGCGACGCTGGGGCGGCAGTGGAACACGCGGGTGGTCGTGGTGCCGGGGCTGCCGCTGGTGAGCGGCGGGCCGTACCGGTGGGTACGGCACCCCAACTACGTGGCCGTCGTCGCGGAGGGCCTGGCGCTCCCGCTCGTGCACACCGCCTGGCTCACGGCGCTGCTCTTCACCGCCGCCAACGCGGTTCTTCTGACGATTCGGATCACGGTGGAGGACCGGGCGCTGGCATCCTGTAGCACATGAGAGACGAGTTGCTACCCATGCTGCGTGCCGCCGCCGACCGCACCGTCGCCCTCGTCAGGAGCATTCCCGAGGAGGAGCTCGGCCGGCCCACTCCGTGCCAGGAGTACGACGTCAAGGATCTCGTCAACCACATGGAGTGGGGGGCCTCGCTCTTCGAGTCGGTCGCGGGCGGCGGCGGTTTCCTGCCGCCCAAGGAGTACACCGGCGACTTCCCCGAGCGGGTCGAGCGCATGCTGGCCGTCTGGGAGCGGCCGGAGTCGTGGGAGGGCGTCAGCGAGGCGATGGGCGGGCTGCCGCGGACCGTCCTCGCCCACATGGCACTCACCGACCTGGTCGCCCACGGCTGGGACCTGTCGAGGGCCACCGGCCGCCCCTACGAGGTGCCGGAGGAGACCGCGGCCAGGCTGCTGGCCTTCGCCAGGGACATGGCGCCGATGGGCCGCCGCCAGGGCGCGTTCGGCGAGGAGGTCGCGGTGCCCGAGGACGCCCCCACGCTGGAGCGTTTCCTCGGGGTCATCGGCCGGGATCCGGCCTGGAAACCGTGATCCGCTCCAGGCCCCCGGTCCGCCTCCGTCCCACGGGCACCTCTCCTCACAACTGATCACGTAACGATCGCGGTTTGTGCTCGCTTGCGTCACCGGCCCGGCGGCCGGCGGGTCCGGCGCCGTCGAAAGGGGTCGGAGGTGGTTGAGATGAGAACTCTTCCGTTAGCCATCGGCACCGGCCTCGTCGCCGTGCTCGTGCTCGCCGGGTGCGGGGGCTCCGGCGGCTCGGCCGGCAGCGCGGAGAACGCGCCCAAGTCCGCCGCGTCGCAGGCCCCGGCGCAGCGGCAGCCGCAGTCGCAGCCGGACGCGCAGGAACAGGGGCAGGACGGGCGGGACAAGGACGAGCAGGACACGACCACGGCCCAGATCTCCACGTTCGCGCTGGACGTGGACACCGCGTCGTACGGCTACGCCCGCCGCGTCCTCGGCGAGGGCCGCTGGCCCGAGCCGGCCGAGATCCGTCCCGAGGAGTGGGTCAACGCCTTCCGCCAGGACTACGGGCAGCCGCCGGACGACGGCTTCGCCGTGCACGTGGACGGCGCCCGGCTGCCCGGCGGCCGGGACGAGGCCGTCCTGCGGGTGGGCCTGCAGACCCGCGCCGCCGACGCCGCCGCGCGCCGCCCCGCCAACCTCACCTTCGTGGTGGACGTCTCCGGCTCGATGGCCGAGGCCGGCCGCCTGGACCTGGTCAGGTCCGCGCTGCACACGCTGCTCGGCCGGCTGGCGCCCGGCGACCAGGTGTCGATCGTGTCCTTCAGCGACGAGGCCCAGGTGCTGGCCTCGATGACGCCGCTCACGGCCCGCGCCGAGCTGGAGGCCGCCGTGGACCGGCTGGAGACCGAGGGCGGCACGAACCTGGAGGCCGGGCTGGTCGCCGGTTACCAGGAGGCCGCCAAGGCGTTCCGCCCGGCCGCCACCAACCGGGTCATCCTGCTCTCCGACGGCCTGGCCAACCAGGGCGACACCGCCTGGCAGGGCATCCTCGACCGGGTCAAGGAGTACGCGGGCCGGCAGGTCGCGCTTCTCACGGTCGGCGTCGGCCGCGAGTACGGCGACGCGCTGATGGAGCAGCTCGCCGACAACGGCGACGGCATGGCCGTGTACGTCAGCTCCCAGGAGGAGGCCGACAAGCTCTTCGCGACCCAGCTCACCGCCACCATCGAGCTGCGGGCCCGCGACGCCAAGGCCCAGGTCGTCTTCAACCCGTCCGTCGTGGACACCTACCGCCTCATCGGCTACGAGAACCGCGCCCTGACCGCCGAGGAGTTCCGCGACGACAGCCGCGACGGCGGCGAGATCGGACCCGGCCACGCGGTGACCGCCCTCTACGCGCTCAAGCTCAAGCCCGGCGCCTCCGGCCAGCTCGCCCAGGCCGTGGTCCGCTGGCAGGACCCCGACACCCGCGCGGCGTCCGAGGCGAGCCGGTCGCTGGGCTCCGGGGACCTGGCCGGGGGCGTGTGGGACACGGGCACGCCGGTCCGGTTGCAGGTGGACGTGGTGGTGGCGGCGTTCGCGGTGTACCTGCGGGACCGGGAGGCGTTCGGGCTGGGCCTGCCGGAGCTGGCCGAGCACGCCTCGCGGCTCGCCTCGCTCTCGGAGGACCCGATGGTGACCGAGCTGGCCGGCCTGATCGGCAAGGCGCACACGCTCGGCTAAACGATTTGCGGGCGGCGGGCCGGCTCCAGCAAAGTGACCGGCATGACGAAGGACGCCCTGATCACCGCGCCGGCCCGGCTCGGCGAGAGCCACCTGCCCGACGGCCGCCGCCTGGGCTGGGCCGAGTGGGGGCCCGCCACCGGGACACCGGTCGTGCTCTGCCCGGGGGCGGGCACGAGCCGGTGGCTCGGCTTCGGGGCGGGCGTCGTGGACGAGCTCGGCGTCCGGCTCATCTCGCTCGACCGTCCCGGCCTCGGCGCCTCCGACCCTTCCCCCGGCCGCACCCTGACCTCCTGGGCCGACGACGTCGCGGCCCTCGGCCTGGGCGACCTGCGGGTGGTCGGCTTCTCCCAGGGCGCGCCGTTCGCCCTGGCCTGCGCCTTCGCGCCGGCCGTGCGCCGGGTGGCGATCGTCTCGGGCGCCGACGAGGTCGCCACCATGCCCGACGTCCTGCCCGACCACTTCCGCGACCTGGTCAAGACGGTGGCCGCCGACCCGTCGGCCGCCGAGACGTTCTTCGCCTCCCTCACCCCCGACGCGCTCTGGGGCATGATCGTCCCCAACAGCCCCGCCGTGGACCGGGCGGTGTACGAGCAGCCCGGCTTCGCCCGCGCCTACCGCCGCGCCATGACCGAGGCGTTCGCCCAGGGCCCCGCCGGCTACGCCCGCGACAGCGTGCTGGCGATGAGCCCCTGGCCGCTCCCCCTGTCCGAGACCCCGGTCCCGGTCGATCTCTGGTACGGCGACCAGGACCTGCACCACTCCCCCGACCAGGGCCGCACTCTGTCCCGGCGCATCCGCGGCGCCCGCCACCACCTCGTGCCCGGCGCGGGCGGCTCCCTGCTGTGGACGCACGCCGAGCCGATCCTGCGTCTGCTGCTGTCCTAGCGTGTCCTGCGTGCTCGCGAAGTCCGATACACTCATATCCGCGGCGCAGGCCGCAAGGGGCTATAGCGCAGTTGGTAGCGCGCCTCCATGGCATGGAGGAGGTCTGGGGTTCGAATCCCCATAGCTCCACCTCTTTGGAGTGGTCAGGGCCGGGTCGTGGGCCGAGGCCCTGGCGTCAGGGCCGCGTAGGCGTCCCGCACCCAGCCGGTCAGGAGCGGGCGGGTCGTGGCGGGGTCGATGATGTCCTCCACCAGGAACGCCTCGGCCGTCCTGAACGGCGACCGTACCGCCTCCAGGCGCTCGGCGATCTCCGCCTTCAGCGCCGCCGCGTCCTCGCCGGCCTCGGCGAGCAGGCGTTTGAAGGCGACCTCCAGCCCGCCCTCGATCGGCAGCGAGCCCCAGTCGCCGGAGGGCCAGGCCACCCGGAAGGTGTAGCGGTCGTGCGGCCGGTGGGCGGCGCCGGCGACGCCGAAGACGCGCCGGACCAGGACCGACGCCCAGGGCACCGTGGACTGGTAGACGGCGGCCAGGGCGCGGGCGCCCCGGCGGATCGTGCCCGCCCGCTCGGCGGCCGTGCCGATGACGAAGCCCGGCTGGTCCACCAGGTGCACGACCGGCAGGTGGAAGGTCTCCGCCAGGTCGATGAAACGGGCCGTCTTGTCCGCGCCCGCCGCGGTCATGCCGCCGCCGTAGACGCGGGGGTCGGCGGCCAGGACCGCCACGGGGTGGCCGTCCAGCCGGGCCAGGGCGGTGATCACGGAGGGGGCGAAGCGGCGGCCCAGCTCCAGGACGCTGCCGGCGTCGAGGATGAGGTCCAGGGCGCGGCGCATGTCGTAGGGGCGGCGGCGCTCCCTGGGGACGAGCTCGCGCAGCTCGGGGGCCTCCCGGCCGGGGTCGTCGGCGCAGGGCGTGACCGGGGGCGGCTGCCAGGCGTTCTGGGGCAGGTAGGAGAGCGCGCGCCGGGCGAGGGCGAACGCCTCCTGCTCCGACTCCGCGACCAGGTCCACCGTGCCGGCCGCGGCGGCCACCCGCCAGCCGCCCAGCTCCTCCTTGCCCACGCTCTCCCCCATGCCCGCCTCCACGACGGCGGGGCCGGCGATGAAGACCTGGGAGAGCTCCTTCACCATGATCGACAGGTGGGAGGTGACCAGGCGGGCCGCGCCCAGCCCGGCCACCGGGCCGAGCGCCAGCGCGATCACCGGGACGCGGCCGAGGTTGGCCACCACCTGGTCCCAGCCGGGGTTGTGAGGGACGTACGTGCGGCCGAACTCCTCCAGCTGCCTGACGCTGCCGCCGCCGCCCGTCCCGTCGATGAGCCGGACGATGGGGACGCGCAGCTCGCCGGCCATGCGCTCGGCCAGGATCTGCTTGTCGTGGATGGCGGCGTCGGCGGCCCCGCCCCGCACGGTGAAGTCGTCGCCGGACACCACGATCCTGCGGCCGTCGAGGCGGGCCCGGCCGATGATGACGTTGGACGGGGTGAACGCCTCCCCGTCGGCCCGGCCGGCCAGCGCGCCGATCTCCTGCCAGGAGTCGGTCAGCGCGGCCAGCCGCTCGCGGACGGTGAGGCGTCCGGTGGCGTGCTGGCGGGCCACCCGCTCCTCGCCGCCCATGCCTTCGGCCAGCTTCCTGCGGCGGTGCAGTTCGGCGAGTTCGGGGTCCCACACGGCGAGGCTCCTCCGGAGGATCGGGCGTACCGGCCGGTCGGTACGTTACCCGGCGGGACCCGCGAACGCCATCAGAGCGTGTAGTCGAAGGTGTAGGAGTGCCCGCCGTCGGCGTCGATCACGATGTCCATCTCGCCACGCAGGCCGGTCAGCTCCCCCGTCGCCGAGTCCGGCACCACCGACACGCGCAGCGACTGCGCGCCCCGGTCGCTGACGGCGTTGTGCTGCACCACGAAGCTGCCCGGACGGCCGTCCAGGGTGCCCTCGACGCGCTCCAGCGCCACGTACGAGCGGGAGTCCTCCACCGGCGTCGAGGCCACCATCAGGGTGACGAGGCTGGTGCCGGTCAGGTCGCCGTGGAAGGTCTTGGTCATGGTGACGAGGCCGAGCGTCACGCCGTCGCGGTCCTCGTAGGGCTGCTCGGCGTTCCAGTTCGCGGTGTCGAAGGTTCCCTTTGCGGTCATGGCGTCCATCGTGCCCGGTGAACCTGTCAGAACCGGTCAGGTTCCGGCCAGCAGCTCCACGACCGGGGCGAACTCCTCCAGGTACTGGGCGTTGACCGACACGTACGACACCCCGAGCCGGTCCCTGCGGCGGCGCAGCACCTCGGCCATCTCGGCGGGCGTGCCGCGCAGCGCGCCGGTGGCCCCTGGCCCGAGGGGGCCGAGCCAGGCGGGCGGCTCGGCGCCGGCGGACACCAGGTTCATGGCCAGCTCCAGGTCGTGGAAACGGTCGCCGGCCAGCTCGTACAGCTCGTCGAGCCTGGCCGCCACCTGCTCCTCCGTGTACTGGGGCGGGACGCCGAGCGCGAGCGTGCGGGCCTGGGCGGCGGCCAGCCGCAGCAGCCAGGTGCCGGAGGCCGCGACGAGCACCGGCACCTCCGGGGCCGCGCCGGCGACGGCGTCGATGGTGTCGGCCAGGCGCCGCACGCGCTCGCCCGGCGTGCCGTAGGGGAGGCCCAGCTCGGCGGCGTCGCGCTCGGCGTCCGGCCGGCCGGCGCCCAGGCCCAGCTCGAAGCGGCCGCCGGACAGCTCGTGCAGCGTGGCCGCCTCCCAGGCGACGGCGCGCGGCGTGCGGTTGGCGACGCTCAGCACGTACGTGCCGATCCGCAGCCGGGTGGTGACCGCGGCGGCCGCGGCGGCCGCGCTGAACGGCGAGAGCGTGCCGAGCGTGTCCGGCACCAGCAGGGTCGTGTAGCCGAGGTCCTCGGCCCGCCGGGCCAGGCCGCACCAGTCGGGGGCTCGTCCGGCGACCGCGCCGAACCTGAACGGATGATCGGTCATGCCCCAACCCTCGCCGATCGGCGGCCCCGGCACATCGTCCCCGGGACCGGTGACCGGCTACGCCCGGGGACGCAGCCGGGCGCCCGCCGCGCTACTCCCCCGGAGGTAGGCGCTACTCCGCCAGCAACCGGCGGACGAAGCCGTTGGCGAAGGTGCCCCCGGGGTCCAGCCGCCGCGCCAGCGAGCGGAACCGGTCGGGGCACTCCGGCCACCGGGTGAACAGCTTGCCCCAGTGCGGCCGCGGCTCGAACGGCGCCAGCGTCTCCTCCACCAGCTCCAGCACCGGCCGCACGGCCTCAGGGTCCTTGACCCAGGTGAAGTGGATGCCGACGCTGTCGCGCCCGCGGAAGGGGCTCAGCCACAGCTCGTCGGCGGCGATGGTGCGGACCTCGGAGATCTGCAGCACCGGCCGGATGCGCTCGCCGATCGTGTACAGCTCGCGCAGCGCCTTGACCGCGTGCTCGCGCGGCAGGATCAGCTCCGACTGCAGCTCGTCGCCGGCGCCGCTGGGCTCGAAGTCGGCGCGGAAGTGCGGCAGCCGCTCGTGCCAGGGGCCGGGCACGCCGAGCTGGCGCGTGCAGGGGTCGGCGGGCATGGTGGGCAGCGGGTGGCGGGGGCGGTCGGCGGGGCGGGTGCCGTACCAGTCGGGGTCGGTCAGCTCCTCGGTGCGCTTGAGCCAGACCCGGGTCTCGCGCCAGTCGGTGAACAGGCTGACGCTGTAACCGGCGGCCATGATGTCGTCGAAGTGGGCGAGGGCCTCGATCGGCAGGCCCTCGCGGACGTACTGGCGTACCTCGAAGGCGGGCACCAGGTCGAGGGTGAGCGAGGTGACGACGCCGAGCGCGCCCAGCGCCACCACGGCGCCGGGGAAGTCGGCGTCGCCGCGCGAGAGGGTGAGCAGCGAGCCGTCGGCGGTGACGAGGTCGAGCGAGGCGACGGCGGCGGCCAGGCCCTGGATCGTGTCGCCGGAGCCGTGGGTGCCGGTGGCGACCGAGCCGGCCACGGAGATGTGCGGCAGCGAGGCCAGGTTGGCCAGCGCGAGGCCGCGCTCGTCCAGCAGCGCCGCGAGCCGCGCGTACGTCGTGCGCGCCGGCACCCGCACCTGGGCGGCGGCGGTGTCGATCTCGACGGCGTCCGGCATCCGGTCGAGGATCACGAGGTCGCCGGTGGTGTCGGCGACGTCGTTGAACGAGTGGCCGCTCCCCAGCGCCCGCACCTGCGCGCTGCCGGCGACGAGCCGCCGCAGCTCGTCGATCGAGGAGGGGTGATGGACGTTGCTCGCGCGGAATGCGGTGTTTCCTGCCCAATTGGTCAGCGTCACGGCCTTACCTTCCCACAGGCGCCGCTTGTCAGCCCGGCCGGGTGCCGCTAGTTTCGTCTGGCCGTTGACGGAGGTGCGCCGTGTTGTACCTGTACGAGGTCATGAGCCTGGTCACGCTCGTGCTCTGGCTCTACTGCCTCTTCGACGTGATCACCACGCCCGAGCCGCTGTGCCGCAACCTGCCCAAGATCATGTGGCTGGTGATCGTGTTCCTGGCGCCGCTGGTCGGCTCGCTGGTGTGGCTGCTGGCCGGCCGGCCGGAGCGGCGGCCGTCGGCGACGCGGCCCAGCGCCTTCCCCGAGTACGACCGTCCCGGCCGCTTCGCCGCCACCGACCCCGCCGACGACGAGGAGTTCCTGCGCCGCTGCCGCGAACGTGCCGAGGAGCAGCGCAGGAACGCCCCGAAGCGACCCGCCGAGGAGGACTAGAAGCCCTGGGCCAGGCGGTAGTACGCCTGGTTCCAGCGCAGCTCCTTGGCGAAGCGCTCGGTCGTGGTGTCGGCGTCGATGATCACCAGCTCGACGCCCAGCATCTCGGCCAGGTCGGTCAGCTCCTCGCGGCTCACGGCCGTGGTGAGGACGGTGTGGTGCGGCGCGCCCGCGGTGAGCCACGACTCGGTGGACGTGCGCAGGTTGGGGCGGGGGCTCCAGACCGCGCGGGCCACGGGCAGCTTGGGCAGCGGCTCGGGCGGCGCCACGAGGTCGATCTCGTTGGCCACCAGGCGGAACCGGTCGCCCATGTCCGACAGGCCGACCACGATGCCGGGGCCGGGGGCGGCGTCGAACACCAGGCGCACCGGGTCCTCGCGGTTGCCGATGCCGAGCGGGTGGATCTCGCAGGACGGCGTGCCGGCGGCGATGGACGGGCAGACCTCCAGCATGTGCGCGCCGAGGATCAGCTCGTTGCCGGGCGTCAGGTCGTAGGTGTAGTCCTCCATGAAGGAGGTCCCGCCGGTGCCCTCGCCGGACATCGACTTCAGGGTGCGCAGCAGCACCGAGGTCTTCCAGTCGCCCTCGCCGCCGAAGCCGTAGCCGTCGGCCATGAGGCGCTGCACGGCCAGGCCGGGGAGCTGGCGCAGGCCGCCGAGGTCCTCGAAGTTCGTGGTGAACGCCCGGTAGCCGCCGGCCTCCAGGAAGCCGCGCAGGCCCAGCTCGATGCGGGCGGCGTAGCGCAGCGACTCGTTGCGGTCGCCGAGCAGCTCGGGGGCCACCCGGTACTGCTCCTCGTACTCCTTGACCAGCGCGGTGACGTCCGCGTCGGAGGCCGCGTCCACGGCCGCCACCAGGTCGTTGACGCCGTAGGTGTTGACCGAGACGCCGAAGCGGAGCTGCGCCTCGACCTTGTCGCCCTCGGTGACGGCCACGTCGCGCATGTTGTCGCCGAAGCGCACCAGCTTGAGCTGGCGGACCTCGGCCAGGCCCTGGGCGGCGCGTGCCCACGCGGTGATCCGCGCGCCCACGGCCGGGTCGCTGACGTGCCCAGCCACGGTCTTGCGCGGCACGCCGAGGCGGGTCTGCACGAACCCGAACTCGCGGTCGCCGTGCGCGGCCTGGTTGAGGTTCATGAAGTCCATGTCGATGGTGGCCCACGGCAGCTCGACATTGGCCTGGGTGTGCAGGTGCAGCAGCGGCTTGCGCAGCGCGTCGAGGCCGGCGATCCACATCTTGGCCGGGGAGAAGGTGTGCATCCAGGCGATCACCCCGGCGCACGAGTCGTCCGCGTTGGCCTCCAGCATCACCCGCCGGATGGCGGCGGCGTCGGTGAGCACGGGCTTCCACTCGACCGGGACGGGCAACTGCTCGGCGATGCGCTGGGACTGCTCGGCCACCTGGCGGAGCGTGTCCTCGCCGTACAGCCCCTGGCTGCCGGTCAGAAACCAGATCTTCAACGCGGGCTCCTCTGTCCGTAGACGTTCTGGTAACGGTCGTACAGGCGGTCGATGTCGTCCTGCGCGATGGGCAGCGGCTCGCCGAGCTGGCGGGCCACGTGCACGGTACGGGCCACGTCCTCGCACATGACGGCCGCCTTCACCGCGGCCTTGGCGTCCTTGCCGATGGTGAACACGCCGTGGTTCCGCATGAGCACCGCCTTGGAGCGGTGCCCCTTCAGCGTCTCGACGATGCCCTGCCCGATCGAGTCGTCGCCGATCAGCGCGAACGGCCCGACCGGGATCTCGCCGCCGAACTCGTCGGCCATCGCGGTCAGCACGCAGGGGATCGCCTCACCGCGGGCGGCCCAGGCCGAGGCGTAGGTCGAGTGGGTGTGCACGACGCCGCCGACGTCGGGCATGTTGCGGTAGACGTAGGCGTGCGCGGCGGTGTCGCTGGAGGGGGCGTGCTCGCCCTCCACCAGGTTGCCGTCCAGGTCGCACACCACCATGTTCTCCGGCGTCAGCTCGTCGTAGGAGACCCCGGAGGGCTTGATGACGAACAGGTCCTCGCCGGGGACGCGGCCGGAGACGTTGCCGGCGGTCCACACCACCAGGTTGTAGCGGACCAGCTCGGCGTGCAGGTCGGCGACGGTCTTCCTCATGTTCATGCGTGGGCCTCGTTCCTGATGGCGCGCAGCGTGTGCAGCATGCGGCCGTCTCCGAAGAAGTCGTGCAGGCGGCGGTACTCGGCGTAGAGCCGGTCGTAGGCGTCGGCGCGCTCCGGGTCCGGCGTGTACGCGGCCTCGGTGCGCTTGCCCATGGCCGCCGCGGCCTCCTCGATGCCCGGGTAGGCGCCGGCGGCGACGGCCGCGTGGATGGCCGAGCCGAGCGCGGGCCCCTGGTCGGAGCCGATGACCGACAGCGGGCGGCGCAGCACGTCGGCGTAGATCTGCATGAGGAAGGGGTTCTTCAGCAGGCCGCCGGCCACGACGAACTCCTCGACCGGCACGCCGGCCTGCTCGAACGTCTCAACGATCATGCGGGCGCCGTAGGCGGTGGACTCGATGAGCGCGCGGTAGACGTCCTCGGGCCTGGTGGCCAGGGTCTGGCCGACGATCACCCCGGAGAGGTTGTGGTCCACCAGGACCGAGCGGTTGCCGCCGAACCAGTCCAGCGCCACCAGGCCGTGCTGGCCGACGGCCTGCTTCTCGGCCAGGGCGGTCAGCTCCTCGTGGGTACGGCCGCAGGACTCGACGTACCAGGCGAAGATGTCGCCGACCGCCGACTGCCCCGCCTCGTAGCCCCACAGGCCGGGCACGATGCCGTCGCGGACCACGCCGCACATGCCGGGCACCTCGGCGAGCCGGTCGCTGGGCATGATGTGGCAGGTGGAGGTGCCCATGATGGCCACCATCTGGCCGGGCCGGACGGCGTCCGCGGCGGCGGCGGTGACGTGCGCGTCCACGTTGCCGACGGCCACGGCGACGCCCTCGGGCAGGCCGGTCCAGGCCGCGGCCTCGGCGCTCAGCCGGCCGGCCAGGCCGCCGAGCGGGGCCAGCGTGACGCCCGCCACGTCGTCGCCGACCTTGCCGGTGGCGAGCTTGTCCACGAAGCCGGCGAAGCCGGGGTTCAGCTCGGCCAGGAACTCCTTGGACGGGTAGGCGCCGTCCTGGAAGACCCCCTTGTAGCCGACCGTGCAGATGTTGCGGCTCTCGACGCCGGTGAGCCGCCAGATGATCCAGTCGGCGGCCTCGATCCAGCGCTCTGCCCTGGCGTAGACGTCGGGGGCCTCCTCCAGCACCTGGAGAGCCTTGGCGAACTCCCACTCGGAGGAGATCTTGCCGCCGTAGCGCGGCAGCCAGCTCTCGCCGCGGCGGGCGGCCAGCTCGTTGATGCGGTCGGCGTGCGGCTGCGCGGCGTGGTGCTTCCACAGCTTGGGCCAGGCGTGCGGCAGCTCCGGCGTCTGCTCGCACAGCGGCGTGCCGTCGGCCGTGGTGGGCAGGACGGTGCAGGCGGTGAAGTCGGTGCCGATGCCGATGACCTGCTCGGCCGGGACGCCGGCGGCGGCGAGCGCGGCGGGCACGGCCCTCTTCAGCACCTCCAGCCAGTCCTGCGGCGACTGCAGCGCCCAGTCGGGGCCCAGCCGCACGCCCGAGCCGGGCAGCTCGTGCTCGATGACGCGGTGGGCGTACTCGTGGACGGCGCTGCCCAGTTCGGCGCCGTCGCTCACCCGGACGACGACCGCGCGGCCGGACAACGTGCCGAAGTCGACTCCGACCACATAGTTGTTAGCGTTCACATTGCTCTCCAGGGGGAAATTCCGGGGCATGCCCATCATCTACCGGCGTGGCGTCCAGGGAAGGGGGCCGTGCTGGACCGCACCATGAAGCCCGGCGGCACGATCAGCCGCTCGTGCCCGGCCCGGACCGATCCAGCGCTGCCAGGTCCAGTGCTGCCCGGTCCGGTGCCGGCCGGCCTCGGGCCGGGCACCGCGCCCGGCTCGATCTGGCGCAGCAGCACCTCGATGCAGTGCCGGCCCACCACGTCGAAGTCCTGCCGGACCGTCGTGAGCGGCGGCGAGAAGAACTCCGACTCCGGGATGTCGTCGAAGCCCACCACGCTGATCTGCTCGGGAACGCGCACGCCCGCCTCGCTGAGCGCGCGCAGCACCCCGAGCGCCATCTGGTCGTTGGCCGCGAAGACGGCGGTGACACCCTCCATCGCGGCCAGGCTGCGGCCCGCCTCGTAGCCGGCCCGCGGGCTCCAGTCGCCGGCCAGCGGCTCGGGCACCGGCCGGCCCGCCTCCTCCAGCGCGGCGCGCCAGCCCTCCAGCCGGCCCTCGGTCTCCAGCCAGTCGACGGGGCCGCTGACGTGCCAGACCGTCTCGTGGCCCAGCTCCAGCAGGTGGCGCGTGGCGAGCCTGGCGCCCTCGGCCTGGTCGATGCAGACCACCGAGACGCCGGCCCGGTGGTAGGTGCCCTCGACCGCGACGGCCGGCATGCCCGAGGGCAGGCTCTCCAGGGCGCGGGCGGCCGAGCGCTGCGGCGCGACCACCACGACCCCGTCCACGCCCTGCTCGGCCAGGTAGTCGATGGCGTCGCGCACGCTGCCGGCGTCGATGGACTTGAGGCTGACGATGCTGACGAAGTAGCCCGCGTCCCTGGCCGCCTGCTCGATGCCGTACACCGTGCTGGCCGGGCCGTACAGCGTGGTGTCGAAGCTCACCACGCCGAGCGTGCGCGACCGCTTGGTGACCAGGGCGCGGGCGACCAGGTTGCGCCGGTAGCCCAGCCGGGTGATCGCCGCCTCCACCCGCGCCCGGGTGTCGGCCCGGACGTTCGGGTGGTCGTTGAGCACCCGGGAGACCGTCTGGTGCGACACGCCGGCCTCCTTGGCCACGTCGGCCATGACCGGCAGCCGGCGCTTCGGGGTCGTCACGGCCTCTCCTCTCGCTGGGCGCGGCTCAGGGGACTTCGATGATCATAGTCAGCGGCTCGCGCCCGCCCGGCGCTTCGTCCAGACGTCGAACGCGACCGCGGCGAGCAGCACGATGCCCTTGACCAGCATGACCCGCTCGCTGGGCGAGCCGATCAGGGACATGCCGTTGTTGATCACGGCCATGATCAGGCCGCCGGTGATGGCGCCCACGACCCGGCCGACGCCGCCCTGCACCGCCGCGCCGCCGATGAAGGCCGCGGCGATGGCGTCCAGCTCGAAGCTGTTACCGGCGGTCGGGCCGGCCTGGTTGAGCCGGCCGGCGAAGATGATGCCGGCGATGGCCGACAGCACGCCCATGTTCACGAAGATCCAGAAGACCACCGACTTGACCTTCACGCCGGACATGACCGCCGCCTGGAGGTTGCCGCCGATGGCGTAGATCTGCCGGCCGAAGACCGTGCGGTTGGCCATCAGCGAGTACCCGAGGACGAGGATCGCCAGCAGGACCAGCACCCACGGCAGGTTCTTGAACCGGGCGAGCTGCACGACCAGGAACAGGATGATCGCGGCCCCCGCGACCAGCTTCAGCACGAACATCGCCATCGGCTCGACCGCCTGGCCGTAGCCCTTGCGGGCGTTCCTGGTGCGCCACTGGGCGGTGAACATGCCGGCGATCGCGACGATGCCGATCAGCAGGCTGAACAGGTCGGCGCCGCCGAGCGGGCCGAGGCCGACGTTGCCGAGGTAGCCGTCGGTGAAGCCGTTGGCCAGCGTGCGGACCTGGTCGGGGAACGGGCCGATGCCCTGGTTGCCCAGGACGGTCATGGTCAGCGCCCGGAACAGCAGCATGCCGGCCAGGGTCACGATGAAGGCCGGGATGCCGAAGTAGGCGATCCAGTACCCCTGCCAGGCGCCGATCAGCGCGCCGGCGAGCAGCGTGACGAGCAGGGCCAGCGGCCACGGCCAGCCCATGTTCACCATGAGCACCGCCGCCAGCGCTCCCGTGACCGCCACCACCGAGCCGACCGACAGGTCGATGTGCCCGGCGATGATGATCAGGATCATCCCGATCGCGAGGATCAGGACGTAGGAGTTCTGGACGATGATGTTCGAGATGTTCTGCGGCTGGAGCAGGGCGCCGTCGGTCAGGATCGAGAACAGCACGATGATCGCCGCGAAGGCGATGTAGATGCCGCTGGATCGCAGGTTGAGCGAGATTCCACCGAGCGACACCCGGCCCGGCTGCCGTGGCGCTCCCCCGTCGCCCGTGGCGCCGACCTTCACGTCGGCGGGCGTGATGCTGCTCATCAGAGCTACTCCTGTCCCTTGGTCATGAGATGCATGAGGCTTTCCTGGGTGGCCTCCCGGCGGGGAACCTCGCCGGTGATGCGACCTTCGGAGAGCGTGTAGATGCGGTCGCACAGGCCCAGCAGCTCAGGCAACTCACTGGAGATCACCAGCACGGCCTTGCCCTGGTCGGCGAGGCGGTTGATGATCGTGTAGATCTCGTACTTGGCGCCGACGTCGATGCCCCGGGTGGGCTCGTCGAGGATGAGCACGTCCGGCTCGGTCATGATCCACTTGGACAGCACGACCTTCTGCTGGTTACCGCCGCTCAGTTGCCCCACGACGCTGTTGACGCTGGGCGCCTTGATGTTCATGCTCTTGTGGAAGCCCTCGGCGACCCGGACCTCCTCGTTCTCGTTCACCCAGCCGCGCTTGGCCAGGCTCTTGAGCCCGGCCGCGCTGATGTTGCGCTTGATGTCCTCGATGAGGTTGAGCCCGTACCGCTTGCGGTCCTCGGAGGCGTAGGCGATGCCGTGGTTGATCGCGTCCTGCACGTTGCGGATCTCGATCGGCTTGCCGTCCTTGAAGACCTTGCCGGAGATGTGCACGCCGTAGGTGCGCCCGAACAGGCTCATCGCCAGCTCGGTACGCCCGGCGCCCATCAGGCCCGCCAGGCCGACGATCTCCCCGCGCCGCAGCGACAGCGAGGCCCCGTCCACGACCTTGCGGTCCGGCTGGCTGGGGCTGTAGACCGTCCAGTCCTCGATCCGCAGCGCCTCCTCGCCGATCTTCGGCTCGTGCGGCGGGTAGCGGTTGTCGAGGGCGCGGCCGACCATGCCGGAGATGATGCGGTCCTCCGTGACGTGGTCGGTGGCCATGTCCAGCGTCTCGATCGTGCGGCCGTCGCGGATGATCGTGACGGAGTCGGCGATCGCGGTCACCTCGTTGAGCTTGTGCGAGATGATCACGCAGGTGATGCCCTCGTCACGCAGCCCACGCAGCAGGTCCAGCAGGTGGGCCGAGTCGTCGTCGTTGAGCGCCGCGGTCGGCTCGTCGAGGATGAGCAGCTTCACCCTCTTGGCCAGGGCCTTGGCGATCTCCACGAGCTGCTGCTTGCCCACCCCGATGTCGGAGATGGTCGTCGTGGGGTTCTCGCGCAGGCCGACGCGCTTCATCAGCTCGGCGGCCTCGTAGTTGGTGCGGTTCCAGTCGATGAAACCGCGCTTGGCGCGCTCGTTGCCGAGGAAGATGTTCTCCGCGATCGACAGCTGAGGGCTCAGCGCCAGCTCCTGGTGGATGATGACGATGCCGGCGTGCTCGCTGTCGCGGATGCCGCCGAACTCGCAGCGCTTGCCCTCGAAGAAGATCTCGCCCTCGTAGTCGCCGTGCGGGTAGACCCCGGACAGCACCTTCATCAGCGTCGACTTGCCGGCGCCGTTCTCGCCGCAGATGGCGTGGATCTCGCCCCGCTTCACCGAGAGGTTGACGTCCTGCAGCGCCTTGACGCCCGGGAACGTCTTCGTGATCCCGCTCATCCGCAAAATGTGCTCGGTCATGTGCCCCTCGCTCATGGAGAGCCCCGGGGACGCGGCGTGCGTCCCCGGGGCGGTCCCTTACTTGAGCTGGTCCTCGGTGTAGTAGTTGCCGCCGACGATGATCTCCTTGTAGTTGGACTTGTCGACGATCACCGGGTCGAGCAGGTACGACGGGACGACCTTGTTGCCGTTGTCGTAGTCCTTGGTGTTGTTGACCTCGGGCTGCTGGCCCTTGAGCACGGCGTCGGCCATCTTCACGGTCTGCTCGGCGAGCTTGCGCGTGTCCTTGAAGATGGTGGAGTACTGCTCGTCGGCGATGATCGACTTGACCGACTGGAGCTCGGCGTCCTGCCCGGTCACGATCGGGTACGGCTTGCTGTAGCCGGAGCTCTTCAGCGCCGACAGGATGCCGATGGACAGGCCGTCGTACGGGGACAGCACGCCGTCGACCTTGGTGCTACCCGTGTAGGTCTTGGTGATGATGTCCTCCATGCGCTTCTGGGCCGTGGCGGGGTCCCAGCGCAGGATGGCGGCCTGCTTGAAGTCGGTCTGGCCGCTCTTGACCACCAGCGTGCCGTCGTCGATCTTCGGCTTGAGGACCGACATGGCGCCGTTCCAGAAGAACGTGGCGTTGTTGTCGTCGGGCGAGCCGCCGAACAGCTCGACGTTGAACGGGCCCTTCTTGCCGTCCTCGACGCCGAGACCCTTGAGCAGGGAGGTGGCCTGCTGCACGCCGACCTTGAAGTTGTCGAAGGTGGCGTAGTAGTCCACGTTCGGGCTGTTGCGGATCAGCCGGTCGTAGGCGATGACCGGGATCTTGGCGTCGGCGGCCTGCTGGAGCTGCGAGGTGATCGCGGTGCCGTCGATCGAGGCGATGATCAGGAGCTTGGCGCCCTTGGTGATCTGGTTCTCGATCTGGTTGGCCTGGGTGGGGATGTCGTTCTCGGCGTACTGGAGGTCGACCTTGTAGCCGAGCTTCTCCAGCGCCGACTTGACGTTGTCGCCGTCGTGGATCCAGCGCTCCGACGACTTGGTGGGCATGGTGACGCCGATCAGCGCGCCGGCGTTGCCCGCGCCGGCCGACGCGGAGGCCTCGGCGTCAACGGTCTTCGTGCTGGAACCGCAGGCCGTCATGGTCGCGGCGAGCGCGATGGCCGAGACCACGCCCCCGATTCGTCCCAACCTCATGTCATCTCCTTGCGATGGGGGTCACGGCAGCGCTGGACGCGGCGGCTGCCGGTGGTAGCGACAAATTCGATCACTGAACGTGACGAATCAGAACAAAGTTCGCGTTCGTTCCCGCCGATTGTTATCGCTAACAAAGTGTATGTCAACGGATGGGGATAACCTGCCGGAAACTTTCAGGTAACTTTCACGCAGGAGTCCGCCCAGCTCACCGCCTTGATCGCGCGGAGAACAGGCGCTGGAAGAGGATGAAGACGAAGAGCAACAGTCCGATAAAAATCTTCGTCCACCAGGAGCTGAGCGTCCCCTCGAAGGTGAGGATCGTCTGGATCAGGCCGAGCACCAGCACCCCGAGGACGGTGCCGAGCAGGAAGCCGCTGCCACCGGTCAGCAGCGCGCCGCCGATCACCACGGCCGCGATCGCGTCCAGCTCCATGCCGACCGCGTGCAGGCCGTAGCCGGAGAGCATGTAGAACGACACCAGCACCCCGCCGAGCGCCGAGCAGAACCCGCTGAGGGTGTAGACGATGATCTTCGTACGGGCCACGGGCAGCCCCATCAGCAGCGCCGACTGCTCGCTGCCGCCGGTGGCGTAGACCGACCGGCCGAAGCGCGTGTAGTGCAGCACGTACGCCGCCACCGCCACGACCACCAGCGCGATGACCACGCTCGGCGAGATCCACAGGTCCGCGAACAGGTCGATCCTGGTCTGCGCGAACGCCGTGAACGTCGGGTCGTCGATCGGGATGGAGTCCGTCCCGATCGTGTAGCACAGCCCGCGTGCCAGGAACATGCCCGCCAGCGTCACGATGAACGGCTGGATGTCGAAGGCCTGGATGATCCAGCCCATCGCCAGCCCGAGCCCCGACCCGATGGCCAGCACCAGCGGCACCACCACGTACGGCGGCCACCCCGGCCCTTCCATGAGGCTCGCCGCGATCATCGTGGACAGCGCCACCACCGACCCCACCGACAGGTCGATGCCGCCGGTCAGGATCACGAACGTCATCCCCACCGCCACCACCAGCAGGAAGGCGTTGTCGATGAAGACGTTGAGTATGACCTGCCCGCTGGCGAAGCCCTCGTAGCGGATCCCGCCCGCCACGAACATCGCCACGAACAGGCACCCGGTCACCAGGACCGGCAGGTACTTGGCCGGAAGGGTGGTCCGGCCGACGGTCAGCGCCGTCAAGCTGTCACCCGCACTTTCTCCTCAGGGGCAGGGCTCTGTGATGCCGGCCGGCCGCGGCGGCGGAACGCCTTGGCGCGGAAGGTCGGGGACTGGATGAGGCAGACGGCCGTCACGACCAGCGCCTTGAACAGCAGCGTGGTCTCCGGCGGCACGCCGATCGAGTAGATGGTCGTGGTCAGCGTCTGGATGATCAGCGCGCCCAGCACGGTGCCCGACAACGAGAACCGGCCGCCCGACAACGAGGTGCCGCCGATCACGACGGCCAGGATCGCGTCCAGCTCGATCCACAGGCCGGCGTTGTTGCCGTCGGCGCTGGAGACGTTCGAGCTGATCATCAGCCCGGCCACGCCCGCGCACAGGGCGGCGAAGGCGTAGACCATGATGATGATCCCGCGCGCCCGGATGCCGGCCAGCCGGCTGGCCTCGGCGTTGCCGCCCACCGACTCGATGAGCATGCCCAGCGCCAGCCGCCGGGTCAGGAACGCGGTGATCGCCAGCACCGCGATCACGATGAGGATGCCGAACGGCACGGTCAGCCAGTAGCCGCCGCCGATCACCTTGTACGCCGGGTTGTTGACCGTGATGATCTGCCCGTCGGTGATGAGCTGGGCCAGGCCGCGCCCGGCCACCATGAGGATGAGCGTGGCGATGATCGGCTGGATGCCGACGGTGGCCACCAGGAGCCCGTTCCAGGCCCCCAGCACCAGGCACAGCCCGAGCGCCGTGGCCACCGCCGTGAACAGCCCGGCGTCCTGGCTGATCTGCAGGCAGGCCAGCGCGCCGGAGATGGCCACCACCGAGCCGACCGACAGGTCGATGCCGCCGGTGGCGATGACCAGGGTCATGCCGAGCGAGACCAGGATCAGCGGCGCGCCGAAGCGCAGGATGTCGATCAGGCTGCCGTACAGGTGGCCGTCCCTGACCTGGATCGAGAAGAAACTCGGGGTGAAGAAGATGTTGAGGGCCAGTAGCAGCACGAGGACCACCACCGGCCACAGCAGGCGTCTCATGACACTCGCCCTCCGCTGGCGATCGTCTCCATCAGCACGTCGGTGGTCAGGGTCTCGTCGTTGGGCAGCTCGGCCACCAGGCGGCGGTCGCGCAGCACCTCGACCTTGTGGCTGAGCCGCAGCACCTCCTCCAGCTCGGCGGAGATGAACAGCACCGCCATGCCGCCGTCGGACAGCTCGGCCACCAGCCG
Source organism: Nonomuraea sp. NPDC050783 (assembly GCF_040802095.1). NCBI lineage: Bacteria > Bacillati > Actinomycetota > Actinomycetes > Streptosporangiales > Streptosporangiaceae > Nonomuraea > Nonomuraea sp. NPDC050783. Next base: position 58,634 of record NZ_JBFAHK010000014.1, on the reverse strand, counting down.
CTGGATCTCGGTCTTGGCCCCGACGTCGATGCCGCGGGTGGGCTCGTCGAGGATGAGCAGCCGGGGTTCGAGGATGAGCCAGCGGGCCAGCAGGACCTTCTGCTGGTTGCCGCCGCTGAGGTTGCGCACCGGGATCTCGGGGTCGGGCGGGCTGATCCGCAGCGCCTTGACGTACCGGCCGACCAGGTCGTCCTGCTGCTCGCGGGGCACCGGGCGGGTCCAGCCGCGGGTGGCCTGCAGGGCCAGGACGATGTTCTCGCGGACGGTGAGGTCCGGGATGAGCCCGTCCTGCTTGCGGTTCTCCGAGCAGAACGCGATCCTGCGGGCCATCGCGGCCCTCGGGGTGCGCAGCGAGACCGGCGTGCCGCCGACCGCCAGCTCGCCGCCGCCGGGGTGGTCGGCCCCGAACAGCAGCCGGGCGATCTCGGTGCGGCCCGAGCCGAGCAGCCCGGCCAGGCCCACGACCTCGCCCTCGTGGATGGTCAGGTTGAACGGCTCGATGGCCCCGGCCCGGCTCAGCTCGCGCGCCTCCACCAGGGGGCGGTCGAAGGTCTTGTGCTCGCCGTGCAGGCGCTCCAGCGCGGCCAGCTCCTGGCCGATCATCTTGGCGACCAGCTCGACCTGCGGCAGCTCCCTCGTCAGGTACTCGCCCACGAGCCGCCCGTTGCGCAGGATCGTCATCCGGTCGGAGATCTCGTAGATCTGGTCGAGGAAGTGGGAGACGAACAGGATGGCGATGCCCTCCTCCTTGAGCCGCCGCATCACCCGGAAGAGCTGGCCGACCTCGTCGGCGTCCAGGCTGGAGGTGGGCTCGTCGAGGATGAGCACGCGGGCGTCGATGTCCACGGCCCGCGCGATGGCCACCATCTGCTGGATGGCCAGCGAGTACGTCGACAGCGGCGCCGACACGTCGAGCTTGATGTCGAGCCGGGCCAGCAGCTCGCTCGCCCGGGCCCGCATGCGCCGCCAGGAGATGCGGCCCTGCCGGCGCGGCTCGCGGCCGAGCAGGATGTTCTCCGCCACCGAGAGGTTGGCGCAGAGGTTGACCTCCTGGTAGACCGTGCTGATGCCGGCCTGCTGCGCCTCCAGCGGGCTGCCGAACACGACGTTCCTGCCGTCCAGCACGATGGTGCCGGCGTCGGCGGGGTGCACGCCGGTGAGCACCTTGATCAGGGTGGACTTGCCCGCGCCGTTCTCTCCCATGAGCGCGTGCACCTCGCCGGGGAGCAGCCGCAGGTCCACGCCGTCCAGGGCGGTCACCCCGGGGAACCTTTTGCCGATCCCGCTCATCGTCAGGACCGGCGCGGGTGCTGTCATGAAGCCTCCAAGGGAAGACCGGGCCGGCACGCGGCCGGCCCGGCGCCTTTCAGATCAGTACTGGCGGGAGGACAGGACCTGCTTGGCCTGCTCCTGGGTGAACGTGGTCTCCTCGGTGACCACGCGCGGGGGCACCTGCTCACCCTTGACGACCTTCTTGGCCAGGTCCATCAGCTGCGGGCCGAGCAGCGGGGAGCACTCGACGATGTAGTTGATCTTCCCGTCGGCGAGCGCCTGCATGCCGTCCTTGACCGCGTCCACCGTGATGATCTTGATGTCCTTGCCGGGCACCTTGCCCGCGCCCTCGATGGCCTCGATGGCGCCGAGACCCATGTCGTCGTTGTGCGCGTAGAGCACGTCGATGTCCGGGTTGGACTTCAGGAAGGCCTCCATGACCTCCTTGCCCTTGGCCCGGGTGAAGTCACCGGTCTGCGAGGCGATGACCTTGAACTTCGGGTCCGCGCCGATGACCTCGGCGAAGCCGGCCTTGCGGTCGTTGGCCGGGGCCGAGCCGGTGGTGCCCTGCAGCTCGACGATGTTCACCGTGTCCTTGCTGTCCTTGTACTGCTCCACCAGCCACTGGCCGGCCTTCTTGCCCTCCTCGACGAAGTCGGAGCCGAGGAAGGTCTTGTAGAGAGAGGTGTCCTTGGAGTCCACCGCGCGGTCGGTCAGGATGACCGGGATCTTGGCGTTCTTGGCCTCGTTGAGGACGGGGTCCCAGCCGGACTCCACCACCGGCGAGAAGGCGATGACGTCCACCTTCTGCTGGATGTAGGAGCGGATGGCCTTGATCTGGTTCTCCTGCTTCTGCTGGGCGTCGGAGAACTTCAGCGTGATGCCCGCGCTCTTCGCCGAGTCCTGGATGGACTTGGTGTTCGCGGTACGCCAGCCGCTCTCCGCGCCGACCTGGGCGAAGCCCATGGTGATCGTGTCGCCGCCACCGCCGCCGCCACCGCCGGTGCCGGCGCTGGTGGTGCCGCCGCTGCCGCCGCAGGCCGTCACCGACATCGCGGTGAGCCCGGCGAGGACCAAGGCCGAGATCCTCTTGAACACTTGGGGGGTTCCCTTCTGATGTGAACGCTAACATCCCCGGGGTGAGCCCAGGGACCGCCTTCCCGTCGAGCCGCTAACGGCCGCCGGGGGGCCGGGCCGTGCTGGCCCGCAGCACGAACGCCGGCGGCACCACGAGCCGCTCCCGATCCTCGGGACCGTTCTCGAGCTGCCTCACGAGCACCTCGATGCTGTGCCTGCCGACCGCGTCGAAGTCCTGTCTGATGGTCGTGAGCGGCGGCGAGAAGTACGCCGACTCGGGAATGTCGTCGAAGCCGACGACGCTCACCTGGCCGGGCACCCTCACCCCCTGCTCGGTGAACGCCCGCAGCACTCCGAGCGCCATCTGGTCGTTGGCGACGAAGACCGCGGTCACGTCCGTCATGCGCGCCAGGCTGCGGCCCGCCTCGTATCCCGAGCGCGGGCTCCAGTCCCCGGCGAGCGGTTGCGGGGCCTGGCGCCCCGCCTGCTCCAGCGCGGCCCGCCACCCGGCCACGCGCCCTTCGGCCTCCAGCCAGTCGGAGGGGCCGCTGACGTGCCAGACCGTCTCGTGGCCCAGGGAGAGCAGGTGCTCGGTGGCGAGCCTGCCCCCCGCGACCTGGTCCACGCTGACCACCGACACCTTCCCCGCCTCGCCGCCCTCCACGGCGACGGTGGGGATGCCGTGCGGGAGGTCGGCCAGGGCGCGGGCGGCCGAGCGCTGCGGCGCGACCACCACCACCCCGTCCACTCCCTGGTCGGCCAGGTAGTCGAGGGCGTCGCGGACGCCGCCGGGATCGATGGACTTGAGGCTGACGATGCTGACGAAGTAGCCGGCCGACCTGGCCGCCTGCTCGATGCCGTACACCGTGCTGGCCGGGCCGTACAGCGTGGTGTCGAAGCTCACCACGCCGAGCGTGCGCGACCGCTTGGTGACCAGGGCACGGGCGACGAGGTTGCGGCGGTAGCCGAGCTTGTCGATCGCCTGGAGCACCCGGGCGCGGGTCTCGCTGCGCACGTTCGGGTGATCGTTGAGCACGCGCGAGACCGTCTGATGCGACACGCCGGCTTCCTTGGCCACATCGGCCATGACCGGCGGACGTCGCTCCAGGCGGGATCCCACTGCCCTACTCCTTCCCTGGCTTGGGGACGACTGTGAACGTTAACAACCGGTCTCGTCAAGGGGTCGCCGGATTACGGTCGGGTTACGCACGACACCTCTTGACGTGCGGCGGAAGGCTCCATAACGTGGCGCAGATCGCAGTTGTTAGCGCTCACCAAATTTGTTAGCGCTAACAAAACATGAGGAGCTCCCCGCTCATGATCCGCATCGCCTCATCGGCCCTGCTCGTGGCCGCCCTGCTCGCCGCGCCGGCCCCGGTGGCGGCGAGCCCGGCGGCGGCCCTGGCCGGCCCCGTCCCCGAGGGCGCGGTCGTCGACCAGTTCGACGGCACGACGCTCGGCCAGGACTGGACGGTCCTGTCGCCCGACGACTCCCGCTGGTCGGTCTCCGGCGGCGCGCTGCACCTGGACACCCTGGCCGGCGACACGCACCAGGGCACCAACAACGCCAGGAACCTCTTCCTCGTGGACGTCCCCGACGGCGACTTCGAGGTGGTGACCAGGCTGAGCGCGCCGGTCGCGCTCGACTACCAGAGCGCCGGCCTGCTGGTCTGGCAGGACTGGGACAACTACGTGCGGGCGGGGCTGGCCCACGTCGGGTTCGCGGGCGGGCCGGTGATCGAGACCGCGACCGAGGTGGGGGCCGCCTTCACCTCGGCCTTCGCGGCCCGGCCAGGATCGGCCGGCGAGGTGCTGAAGCTGGCGCGCAGCGGGGACGAGTTCACCTCCTCCTACTGGGACGGCTCGGCCTGGGTGCAGGCGTCCAGGATGACCGCCGGGCTGCGGGTGCGGCAGGTCGGCCTGTTCGGGCTGTCGGCGCAGAACGGCACCCCGATGCGGGCCGACTTCGACTACTTCGCGGTCAAGGCGGCCGAGGGCGGGGCGGTGGTGCCGGAGGGGCCGTTCACGCTGCGGGCGGCGGCGCTGCCGTACCTGTCGGCGGACCGCTCCGGCGCGATCAGGGCGACCGCCCGCCCGCCGGCGACCGGCCTGGCCGTCACCGCCGTGGCGAGCGGCCCGTCGGACACAGCAGTGGCGGGCGGTGACGGCGTCCTGCTCAAGGACGTCGCCACCGGCCGCTACCTGCGGGCCGACGACCGGGTGCGGCTGGCCCGCACCGGCTCGGTCTTCCAGCTCAGGGACGCCGGCGGCGGCAAGGTCACGCTCTCCTCCGGCGGCCGCGACGCCTCGGTGTCCGGCGACCGGCTCGTCATGGGCGCCGAGGCCGGCAGGTTCCGCGTCGAGGGCTACACGACGGGCCGGCTGGCCGCCGACGCCGCGGCCGCCGGCACGAAGGTCTCTCCCGACCTCTACGGCGTCTTCTACGAGGACATCAACCACGCCGCCGACGGCGGCCTGTACGCCGAGCTGGTGCAGAACCGCTCGTTCGAGTTCAACGCCACCGACGAGCGGACCTACACCGGGCTGACCGCCTGGAGCGCGGTCGAGCGCGGCGCCACCGCCGCGCTGGAGGTCACCGGCGACCGGCCGCTCAACCCGAACAACCGCAACTACCTGCGACTGGAGGTCACCGGCGACGGCACGGCCGGGGTGCGCAACGCGGGCTTCAACCGCGGCCTGCCGCTCAGGGCGGGCGCGCGCTACGACCTGTCGCTGTGGGCGCGGCGGGAGTCGGCGGCCCCGCTGACGGTGACCGTCGAGGACGGGACCACGGTGCTCGGCCGCGCCACGCTGCGGGTCAGGGCCGGCGGCTGGGCGAAGTACCGGGCCTCCTTCACCGCCTCGGCCACCACCGACGCCGGCCGCCTGGTCGTGCAGGCGCCCGCCGGGCGCACCGACCTCGACATGGTCTCGCTGTTCCCGCGCGAGACGTTCAAGGGCCACGGCATGCGGGCGGACCTGGCCAGGATGATCGCCGAGCTGGAGCCGCGCTTCCTGCGCTTCCCCGGCGGCTGCGTGACCAACGTCGGCACCTACGACCCGTACGCCGACAACCAGGACCGGCGGCGCATCTACCAGTGGAAGGAGACCATCGGCCCGGTCGAGGAGCGGCCGACGAACTTCAACTTCTGGGGCTACAACCAGTCGTACGGCATCGGCTCCTACGAGTACTTCCAGTTCGCCGAGGACATCGGGGCCGAGGCCCTGCCGGTGCTGTCGGTGGGCGTCAACGGCTGCGGCGAGAACCGGCCGCTGACCGACGAGGCCAAGCTGGCCCGCTGGGTACAGGACACGCTGGACCTCATCGAGTTCGCCAACGGCCCGGCCACCTCGACGTGGGGGAGGAAGCGCGCCGAGATGGGGCATCCGCGGCCGTTCGGACTGGAGTACCTCGGGCTCGGCAACGAGGAGATCTATCCCGAGTTCTTCACCAACTATCCGAAGTTCGCCGGCGCCGTCCGGGCCAGGTACCCGGAGATCAAGATCATCAGTAACGCGGGGCAGACCTCGCAGGGCGCCTGGTTCGACCGGATGTGGCAGTTCGCCCGCGACCAGAAGGCCGACCTGGTGGACGAGCACTACTACAACAACCCCGACTGGTTCCTGGCCAACAACCACCGCTACGACACCTACGACCGCACCGGGCCGAAGGTGTTCGTGGGCGAGTACGCCTCGCGCGGCAACGCCTTCTCCAATGCCCTGGCCGAGGCGTCGTACCTGACCGGCATCGAGCGCAACGCCGACGTGGTCGAGCTGGCCTCGTACGCGCCGCTGCTGGCCAACGTGGACTATGTGAACTGGACGCCCGACCTCATCTGGTTCGACAACGACCAGGCGTACGGCTCCCCCAGCTACTACGTGCAGAAGTTGTTCTCCACCCACGCCGGCGACCGCGTCCTGCCCAGCTCCTTCACCGGGCAGGCCAGGCCGGTCGAGGACATCGCGGGCGCGGTCGGCCTCGGCGCCTGGCGCACCCAGGTCCGCTACGACGACGTCAAGGTGACCGCCGCCGACGGGACCGTGCTGCTGTCCGACGACTTCTCGGCGGGCGCGTCCCGGTGGACGCCGGGCGCCGGGACCTGGGTGGCGCAGGACGGCGCCTACGCCCAGACCGCCCTGGTCGAGGACGCCCGCGCCACGGCCGGCTCGGCCGGCTGGTCGAACTACACGATCGAGGTCACCGCCCGCAGGACCGGCGGCGACGAGGGCTTCCTGCTGATGTTCGGGGTGCGCGACACCGGGAACTTCTCCTGGTGGAACGTGGGCGGCTGGAACAACACCCAGTCGGCGATCGAGAAGGCCGTCAACGGCGGCAAGTCCTCGCTCACCACCTCCGCGCAGACCGTCGAGACCGGCCGCGACTACCGGCTGAAGGTGCAGGTGAGCGGGCGGCGGATCACGACCTGGCTGGACGGCAGGAAGATCGACGACGTCGTGGACAGCGCCCGGGTCGAACCGCTCTACCAGGTGGTGTCCAGGGACGGCGACCGAGTGACGCTCAAGGTCGTCAACGCCCAGGACACCGCGGTGCGCACCGCCGTGGAGCTCGGCGGCGCGCGGTTCCGGCCGGCGGCCGTGGTCACCTCGCTGACCGGCTCGCCCTCGGACGTGAACACGCTCGCCGAGCCCGAGCGCGTCGCACCCGAGGAGTGGCGGCAGGACGGGTTCTCCGCCTCCTTCGGCTACGACTTCCCGGCCCACTCGGTGACGTTCATCGAGCTCACGGAGCGGTGACCACCCGGTAGTGGGTGGTCAGCCGGCCCTCGTCGTCGAGCACGTGGAAGGCGAGCGACGGGGGCAGGCCGAAGTCGAGGCAGGTGTCCCACGTGGTGCCGCCCTCCCAGGGCAGCCTGATGGTGGAGACCACGCCGGGCGCCACCAGGAGCGGGCGGCCGGCGAACGTGGTGGCCGCGGCCGTGTGGGCGTGGCCGACCAGGACGGCCGCCACGTTCGGATGGCCGGCCAGCTCCTCCAGGCGCTCGTTCGCGCGCAGCCGGATGCCGTCCACCAGCGGCGCGTGCAGGGTGACCGGCGGATGGTGGAAGGCCACGAAGACCGGGCGGTCGCTGCCCGCCAGCACGCCCTCCAGCCAGTCGAGGGTCTCGTCGTCGAGGTGGCCGGGGTTCTGGCGCGGGATCGAGGAGTCGCACATCGCGTAGATCGCGGACGGGGTGCGCAGGACCTGGTTGACCGGGCCGGCGCCCGGGTCGGGCTCGCCGAGCAGGACGCGGCGGAACTCCTCGCGCACGTCGTGGTTGCCGGGACCGATCAGCACGGGGTGGCGGGAGGTGAGCAGTTTGCGGGCCTGCTCGTACTCGTCGGGCGTGCCGTGGTCGGCGATGTCGCCGGTCACCAGCACGGCGTCGAGGTCGGCGGGCAGCGCGTCGAGGTGACGCATGACGGCGCGGGTGCGGCCCGCGCTCTCGGGCGTGGCTCCGATGTGCACGTCACTCAGGTGCGCGATCACGATCATGCCGGGGGTCCTTCCTGTCCGCGGAGGACTTCACCGTACGCCGAGGAGCGGGGGACGGGGGAACTCCGCCGGCCCGCCCGTCGTTGACCAGGGTGAACACCGGAGGAGGGACATGGGCTGGCACTACAGCAAGTCGATCAAGGTAGGACCGTTCCGGATCAACCTCTCGCGGCACGGCGTCGGCCACAGCTTCGGCAACCGGCGCTTCCACGTCACCACGACCCCCGACGGCCGCCGGCACGTGTCGGTGCGCCTGCCCGGCGGCTTCCACGTCGGCAAGACGTTCGGCGGCCGGAGATACCACGGGCATTACTGATCGTGCTAAAAGTCGCTCCCGCTGGGTAGTTGATGCTCCTCGCGATCTCATTGGAGGAGTCTGATGGGCTGGAGCTACCGTAAGTCGATCAAGGTGGGCCCCTTACGGCTGAACCTGTCCCGCGGCGGAGTCGGGCACAGCTGGGGCAATCGGCTGTTCCGGGTGACGCGGACGGCCGACGGCCGCCGCACGTTGTCGGTCAACCTGCCCGGCGGCTTCCACTGGCGCAAGACCCTCAGCGGTCGCTGACCGCTTCGCCATAGGCGGATTCGCCAGGGACGGGCCGGAGGCGCGCGCCTCCGGCCCGTCCCCTTTTCCTGCCGCGCTCCAAAGTGCTCATGAGGTGAGCACTTTGGCCGGAAGAATCAGTGGTGTCCGGAAGACGACGAAGGGACCGGGACATGCTGCGCGGATTCGCCACGCTCAACTTCTACGCCGCCGACTTCGAGGGCGCCAAGCGCTGGTACGCCGAACTGCTCGGCGTCGAGCCGTACTACGAGGTCCCCGGCGCCTACGCCGAGTTCAGGATCGGCGACTACCAGCACGAGCTGGGCCTCATCAACGCCCGCTACGCCCCCGGGGGCGCGGCGGGCGGGCCCGGGGGCGCGATCATGTACTGGCACGTGGACGACCTGCGCGCCGCGGTGGACCGGCTGCTCGCCCTGGGCGCGCGCGAGCACGAGCCGATCACCGAGCGCGGCGAGGGCAAGGGCTTCGTCACCGCGTCCGTGGTGGACCCGTTCGGCAACCTCCTGGGCGTCATGAACAACCCGCACTACCTGGAGGTACTGGCCGGCGAGTAATCGGGAAGGGGCCGGTCATGTCACGCGAACGGGTGCTGGAGGTGCTGCGGCGGCTGCGGGCCGGGCAGAAGGAGTTCGTGCCGGGCCCGGCCCTGCCGGTCGTGGACCAGCTCGTCGCCACGGTCCTGTCCCAGGCCACGTCCGACGTCAACTCGGGCCGCGCCTTCGCCCGGCTCAAGGAGCGGTTCCCGGTCTGGGAGCAGGTGGCGGACGCGCCTGTGGAGGAGGTGGCCGACGCCATCCGCTGCGGCGGCATCGCCCAGCGCAAGGCCCGCCGCATCCAGGAGATCCTGACCGCCGTCGAGGAGCGCGAGGGCGCGATCGACCTCGGCCGCCTCGACGGGCTCGACGACGAGGCGGCCGAGGCGTACCTGACCTCGCTGCCCGGCGTCGGCCCGAAGACCGCCGCCTGCGTGCTGGTCTTCTCGATGGGCCGGGCCGCCTTCCCCGTGGACACCCACGTGCACCGCGTCACCACCCGGCTCGGCTGGGTCCCGCCGGGCACCTCCGCCGAGCGGGCCCACCGGCTCCTCGCGCCGCTGGTGCCGCCGCCGGTCCGGCACGAGCTGCACGTCCGGCTCATCTGGCACGGCCGTACGACCTGCCGGGCGCGGCGGCCGCGCTGCGAGGAGTGCGTGCTGCTCGACGTGTGCGCGTACGGGAGGCTCAGTCGAAGAAGCGAGCCACGGTGAACCGGCGCACCCGCAGCGGCACGGCGCACCGGCCGACCACCCGCACCTTCCTGACCCGCGTCCGGGGATCGATCGTGACCTCGACGCAGCGCAGCAGGGCCTCGTGGTCGCCGGGCAGCGCGTAGGAGGAGATGGACACCGCGGCCCGGCCCAGCCCCCGGTCCGAGAGCGACACCCCGACCTCCCGGTAGAGCCGCCGGGAGCCCTTGAGGGTGAAGGCGGTGGAGCCGACGGTCGCGTGGTTCGCCGCCGGCGGGCAGTGCACGAAGACCCGGACGAAGTCGTTCTGCCGGGGCCGGTCGGGCACCACGCGCAGCGACGTGCGGTGCTTCCAGGCAGCGGGGACGCGGTCACCGCGAGCCGGCAGGGCCACGGTGACCTGCCCGATCACGAGAGCGGCCATCGCTCCCGCCCGAATGGCGGCACGCATGCCCGCCACGCTAGGCGGAGGAAGGGCGGGACGGCGGCAGCCACGCCGGTGGCCGCTCGCGGAGAGGGTGGAGCTATGGGGATTCGAACCCCAGACCTCCTCCATGCCATGGAGGCGCGCTACCAACTGCGCTATAGCCCCTTGCGATCACCAAGTGTATCGGACTTCCGGAGTACCCGCGTCACCCGCGATCGCCCCCCGCCCGGCCCGCGCCGGGCGGGGAGCGGTCGTCAGCCCCGCGGGCGCTCGTCCTCCAGGTAGCGCTCGCGGCCGGCGTACAGGCCGGTGGCGAGCTGGGCGGCGAGCACGACGAAGATCAGCGCGTACGGCAGCGACCAGCCGCCGGACACGTCCCGCAACACGCCCACCAGCAGCGGCCCGCCGCCGGCGATGAGGTAGCCGGCGCTCTGCCCGAAGGCCGACAGCGCGGCGGTCGTCTCCGGCGCGCGGGTACGCAGCCCCAGCATCATCAGCGCCAGCGGGAACGAGCCCATCCCGACGGCGATGAGCGTCACCCAGACCAGCGCCCACGACGCCGGCCCCGCCCAGAGCCCGGCGAAGCCCGCCACGTAGAAGGCGACGAGGCCGACCACGATCGGGCGCTGGTCGCGGAAGCGCGTGGCCACGACGGGCACGGCGACGGAGACCGGGATGTTCAGCGCGGTGAACACGCCGAGGACCAGCCCGGCCTCCGAGGTGGTGTAACCGCCGTCGGTGAGGATGGTGGCGAGCCAGCCGAACATGATGTACGCGATCATCGACTGCGTGCCGAAGTAGATCGCGATCATCCAGGCCAGCCGGCTGCCCAGCATCCGCCGGATCCCGGCGTCCCGGCCACCCGTGTCCCGCTCCGGCTCACTGCGCAGCAGCGCAAGCCACGGAATGGCGGCCACGGCGGCCAGGGCCGCCCACACGCCGAGCGCGACGTGCCAGTTCCCCGAGGCGCGCTCGATCGGCACGGTCGCGGCGGCGGCCAGCATCGTGCCCGCCGCCAGGGCCGTGGTGTAGACGGTGGTCATGATCCCGGTACGGGCCGGGAAGTGCCGCTTGATCAGCGTCGGGATCAGCACGTTGCCCACGGCGCCGCCGGACAGCGCGACCGCGCTGCTCAGCAGGAACACCGGGGCCGAGCCGACCAGCGAGCGCACCAGCAGCCCGGCGCCCAGCGTGACCAGGGCCAGCAGGAGCAGCCGGTGCTCGCCGATCCGGCGGGCGAGCGTCGGGGTGATCGCGCCCACGCCGGCGAAGGCCAGCACCGGGAGGGTGGTGAGCAGGCCGGTGCCGACGCTCGACATGCCGAGCGCGGCGGCGAGCTGGTCGAGCAGGGGGCCGACGCTGGTGACGGCGGTACGGAGGTTGAGTGCCGCGAGGACGATCCCCAGCACGAGGAGCCAGGCGAGAGGGCTCGTCCTGCCTCTGGACTCTCTGGACTCTGAAGCCAGCACGCTCATGCGGGGTCGGGCCTCCACTCATCAAATCATGGGACGAATCACCACCTTAACAGGACCGAAATATGGCTTTATTCCTGGCACCATCTCCGGCCGCGCCCGGGCCGGCCGCGCTCGGGCCGGAAACGCGAGAGCGACCGCCACGTGGGCGGCCGCTCTGGTCGGAAGCGGGCGGCGGGCGGTCACAGGACCGGCCGCGGGCCCTCCGGGGGCTCGTTGCGCGGAGGGACGGAACCGGGCGCCGGCAGGGTGTCCGGCGGCAGCAGCGTCGGGTCGGCGCCGCCGACCGTGCCCGGCGGGACCTGCTGGGCGCCGCCGTAGGTGGAGCCGGGCTCGTGCACGCCCGTGCCGGCACCGCCCGTGCCGAGGTCGTCGCGCTGGTGCGGGCCCGGCACGTCGCCGCGCCAGCCGCCGGTCTCCGAGCCGCGCGACTCGATGAACTCCTTGAAGCGCTTGACGTCGCCGTTGACCCGCAGGCGGACGAGCTGCAGCCAGTCGCCCGCGGTCTCGACGAAGCCCTCGGGGTCGTACTCCATCTGGAGCGTGACCCGGGTGTGGTTGTCGTCGATGCGGTGGAAGGTGACGACGCCGGCCTGGTTGGGCTTGTCCAGGCTGCGCCAGGCGACCCGCTCGTCCGGGTGCTGCTCGGTGATCTCGGCGTCGAACTCGCGCTTGACGCCGGCGATCTCCGTCACCCAATGGGTACGGGTGTCGGTGAGCTGCTTGACCGACTCCACGCCTTCCATGAACTCGGGGAAGCTCTCGAACTGCGTCCACTGGTTGTAGGCCACCCTGATGGGGACCTCTACGTCTACGGAATGCTCGATCGTGCTCATGGGTTCAGCCACTGCCCGCCCGGGCCGGAGGCTAACGCCTCCGTTTGAGCAGCCAGTACAGGCCGACGAACGGGAGCACGAGGGGGATGAACAGATATCCCTTGCCGTAGACGGACCACACGGTCTCGTCGGGGAAGGCGGCCGGGTCCACCACGCTGGCGGTGCCGATGATCAGCACTCCGGCCAGCTCGACGCCGAGCGCGGCCAGCGCCGTGCGCCGCGCGCCGCGCCAGAGCGCGACCGTGAGCAGGACGTAGACGGCCGCCGCGAACGCCGACAGGCTGTAGGCCAGCGGTGCCTCGCCGAACCTGGTGGCGATCTGCACCCCGGCCCGCGCCCCCGCGGCCAGCGAGAAGAGCCCGTAGACGGCGATCAGCGCCCGCCCGGGCCCGCTGCCGATGGAGCTCACGCGGCGCCCTGCCAGATCTGCAGCAGCCGGGCGTTCATGACCGCGATCGCGAACCCGGCGAGGGCCAGGATCGCCGTCCCCCACCGCGACCGCTCGGCCAGCGCCAGGAACACCCCGGCGGGCGGGATGACGACCTCGCCGATGAGGTAGCCCCACAGCGTGACCTTCTCCCGGGGCCCCGCTCCCCCGGACAACGCCGCGATCACGAAGCCGACCTGCACCAGCACGGCGAGTTCGAGGGCGGCGAAGCCGATCAGCAGCACCATGCCCATGGGCCGGCCGCGGAAGGCGGTGACCAGGCTCGCCAGCATGAGCAGCAGCGCGCCGGCGATGACGATCGCGGAGACGGTGGTGTTCATCGGGGCCAAGGCTATCGCCCGGGGCCGGCGCCCCCTCGCTCCGGTGACAGCTCGCGCTCGATGCCGTCGAACAGCCAGCGCAGGCCCCGCTCGAAGGTGTCGCCCGCCCCTGCCGCGCCCCCCTCGATCAGCGGCGCCAGGTGCGGCAGCTCGCCCCGCTCGACCAGCTCCCTGACGTACGGCTCGGCCAGGGCGGCCCGCTCGGCGTCGCTGATGCCCTCGCGCCGGGGCGCGGCCCGCTCCTGCGCCTCGCGCACCAGGAAGCCGGTCATGTAGTCGGTGTAGGCGGCCAGGAAGCGCCAGGTGGCCGCCGGCCCGGCGCCGAGCCGGGCGAGGACGGCCAGCTTGCGCTCGACGTGCCGCAGCGCGTGGGGCCCGACGGCGACGCCCCGCGTCGCGACGAGGTCCATCCGCCAAGGGTGGCGGCGGACGAGGTCGCGCTCGCGGCGGGCGATGTCCAGCAGCGCCTCGCGCCAGTCGCCGGGCACGGGCTCGTCGCCGCGCAGCTCGTCACCGCGCAACTCGTCACCGTGCAGCTCGTCACCGCGCAGCTCGGCGGCGATCTCGTCGAGCATGAGGGCCAGCAGGTCCTCCTTGCGCTCGATGTAGGAGTAGAGCGTCATCGCCCGGGCGCCCAGCTCGGTGGCCACGCGCCTGATGGAGACGGCGGCCAGCCCCTCGGCGTCGGCGATCGCGATGGCGGCGGCCACGATCGCCTCCCTGGTCAGGGCCGGGCGGCGGGGCGGCGACGGCCGCGACCAGACAGAACTCACGCTTCCCGATCCTAGGGCAGGCCCCACAGCAGACGCTACGGCGTACGAAACTGATACGGTGTACGACATGCGATACAGCGTACGAAAGCCGATCGCCACGACGGGCCTGGTCGTGCTCCTGGGCGGCGTCATGACGATGCTCGACTCGACGATCGTCAACGTCGCGCTCACCACGCTCGCCCGCGACTTCCACGCCACCCCCGCCACCGCGCAGCAGGCCGTCACCGGCTACCTGCTGGCCCTGTCGATGACCGTCCCGATGACCGGCTGGGCCGTGGGCCGCTTCGGCGCCAGGAACGTCTGGCTGACCTCGCTGCTGCTGTTCGCCGCCGGCTCGGCGCTCAGCGCGGCGGCCTGGTCGGTGGCGAGCCTGGTGGCCTTCCGCGCCGCGCAGGGGCTGGGCGGCGGCCTGCTCATGCCGGTGGGGCAGGCGATGCTGGCGCAGGCGGCGGGCAAGGAGCGCATGGGGCGGGCCATGGCGCTGATCACGGTGCCCGGCATGCTGGTGCCGGTGCTCGGGCCGCCGCTCGGCGGGGTGATCGTCGAGTCGCTGGGATGGCGCTGGCTGTTCCTGGTCAACGTGCCCGTCTGCGCGGTGGCGCTGCTCGCGGCACTCCTGCTGCTGCCGGCGGACGGCGGCGGTGGCGGCGCGGCCCAGCAGCCGCTCGACGTGCTCGGGCTGGCGCTGCTGTCCCCGGGGCTGGCCGCGCTGGTCTACGGCCTGTCGGAGGTGGGCAACGGGGCCTCGCCGCTGCATCCGGCGCTGTGGGCCGGGCTCGCGCTCGTCGCCGCCTTCGCGGTGCGGGCGCTGTGGGCGCCGGGGGCGCTGGTGGACCTGCGGCTGTTCGGCGACCGCACCTTCGCCGCGGCGGTGGGGGCGATGGTCTGCTACTCGGCGGCGATGCTCGGCTTCACCGTGCTCGTGCCGCTCTACAGCCAGCTCGCCCGCGGCGGCACCCCTCTGGAGGCGGGGCTGCTGCTGGCCCCGCTGGGGATCGGGGCGGCCGTCACGCTGCCGGTCGCGGGCAGGCTCACCGACAGCCGGGGCGCGCGGGGGGTCGCCGCGGGCGGAGTGGCCCTGGTGGCGGCGGGCATCGCGGCGTTCGCGGCGTTCCCCGGCCCGGGGCCGATCCTGGTGGTCGGGCTGGGGCACGGGCTGGTGTCCACGTCGGTGCTGGCGGCGGCGTACGCGACGCTGGAGCACGCGGCCATCCCGGCGGCGACCACGCTGAGCACGATCTCGCTGCGGCTCGCCTCGTCGTTCGGCGTCGCGGTGCTCGCGGTGCTGCTCCAGCTCGCCGGCGCGGCGGGCGCGGCGCGGCCCTACACCTACGCCTTCGGCTGCGCCGTCGCGCTGGCCGCCGTCTCGCTCGTCCCGATCGCCCTCCTAGGATCGAGGGCGTGGAAAAGATCCTCGTCAGCGCCTGCCTGATGGGCCGCCGGGTCCGTTACGACGGCGGCGCCAAGACCAGCTCGGCCGCCGTCCTCGCCGGGTGGCGGGAGGAGGGGCGGCTGGTCCCGTTCTGCCCCGAGGTGGAGGGCGGGCTGCCGATCCCCCGTCCGGCCGCCGAGATCGAGCGCGGCGCGGGCGGGGCCGCCGTGCTGGAGGGCACGGCCCGGGTGCTGGCCGCCGACGGCACCGACGTGACGCGGGAGTTCCTGGCGGGAGCGCGGCTGGCGCTGGAGGCGGCCAGGGCGGCCGGGGCCCGGCTCGCGGTGCTCAAGGAGGGCAGCCCCTCGTGCGGCGCGCTCGCCGTCTACGACGGCGCCTTCCAGGGTCGCCGGGTGCCCGGCCAGGGGGTCACCACGGCGCTGCTGGAGCGGCACGGCATCCGTGTCTTCAGCGAGGACCAGCTCGCCGAGGCGGCCGGCTACCTGCGCACCCTGGAGACGTAGAAGGCGGCGGCCAGCCCGGCGGCCAGCAGCGTCGCGATGACGCCGTGATACCAGACCAGCAGCGCGTCCGGAGCGGCCCCCGGCACGAGCGCGCCGGCCAGCAGCCCCAGCAGCACGCCGCTCAGCGCGCCCGCGTGGGTGTAGATCAGCCCGTCCCAGGCCCACCAGCGGGCCGAGAGCGCGCCGTACGCGCCGGTCAGCATCGCCGCGCAGCACAGCGACTCGGCGATCGCGGCCGGGACGATGACGGGCTGGCGCAGCGGGCCGAGCGTCAGCCCGGAGTGCAGCAGCACGGCCACGAGGAAGACCAGCGCGTACAGCAGGGAGAGCCGGCCCAGGGATTTGCGCAGTGCGTCCATGATGACCACGCTCGCACCGCGGCGGTCGCGCGCCATCGTCCCGGAGGAGGCCGTCAGCCTACGTCCTGTGCGGTAGCCGGCGTCAGCGTGCGGCGCACCAGCCGGATCACCTCGTCGATCGTCACCCGGGCGTCCTGCTCCGACTCGCACGCGGCCACCTCGCGGCCCGCCTCGCCCATCATGGTGGTGAGCAGGACCACCAGCACGTGGCTCTCGCGCGTGTCCGCCAGGCCCAGCAGCTTCTTGTTGCCGCCGATCCAGTCCCAGCCGCGCTGCCTGCGCAGCGTCGTGAACGCGGCCGGGCCGTCGTTCTCCAGGAACAGCCTGGCCACCTCGCGCTGCTCCCACGAGCCCTCCAGGTAGGCGCGCGCCCCGGCCAGGAACCGCTCGGTCGCGCTCGCGGCGGCCGCCTTGGCGGCCCGGGAGGTGCGCTCCTCCTGGCCGCGCATGAACTGCTCCCACAGCGCCAGGAACAATCCCGGCTTGCCGCCGAAGTGGTGGTACAGGCTGCCGACGCTGATGCCGGAGGTCTCCACGATGTCGGCGACCGTGGCCTCGGCGTACCCTCTGGCCAGGAACACCTCGCGGGCGGCGCGCAGCAGCGCGTCCCTGGTGCCGCTCGACCTGCCCCACCGGTGGCTTTTCATCCAGCACCCCTCACATCGGCATTATGGCCGTCTGTCCCGATAAATCAGGAAACTTTTCCCGCACCCCGGGAGTCTCTAGAGGTGGGGGCTCGGAAATGTCATTCCGAAACGGGGAAAGGGACTCGGCAATGCCAGTCGACCTGAACAACGCACAACCCCTGGCCTGGGACTCGGCCACGCTCGACGCGGACACCAAGGCGATGCTCGACAACCTTCAGCCGAACATCCTGCGCGCGCACGTGCGCGAGGAGCTGTCCGTCCTGTTCGTCCGGTTCAACGACGTGGCCGAGGGCAAGGCGTTCCTGCGGCACGTCGCCACCACCATGATGAAGTCGGCGCGCGAACACCTGAAGGAGGTGCGCGACTTCGCCACCGGCGGCCGTCGCGGCACGCCGTACGTCGGGATCGGCATCAGCAAGGCCGGTTACCGCGACCTCGGGCACTCGGTCGAGGACGTGCGCAAGTTCGGCGACCAGGCGTTCCGCGACGGCATGAAGCGGCGCGTCGCCGAGGTGAACGACCCGCCGGTGGATCAGTGGGACCGCGCCTACCAGCGGGAGATCCACGCCGTCATCCTCATCGGCGACGACCGGCCGGAGCCGGTGGCGGCGCTGCGCGAGAAGATCCTCGCCGCGCTGCCGGACAGCGCCCGGCTGCTCGGCGAGGAGCGCGGCCAGGGCATGCGCAACCCGGCCGGCGACGGCATCGAGCACTTCGGGTACGTGGACGGCCGCAGCCAGCCGCTGTTCCTCAAGGACGAGGTGGACCGGGAGCCGAAGAAGCGCTGGGACCCGGCGTTCCCGCTGTCCAACGTGCTGGTGCCGGACCCCTTCTCGCCCGACCCGCGCCGCCACCACGGCAGCTACCTGGTCTTCAGGAAGCTGGAGCAGAACGTGCGGGCGTTCAAGGAGATCGAGCGGGACCTGGCCGACGCGCTGGGGCTGGAGAGCGGCGACCGCGACCGGGCGGGCGCGATGCTCATCGGCCGTTTCAAGGACGGCACGCCGCTGACCGCCAAGGGCAAGGCGGGCGGCGGGCCGGTGTCCAACGACTTCACCTTCGACGGCGACGACGGCAGCAAGTGCCCCTTCAGCGGTCACGTCAGGAAGACCAACCCGCGCTCGTTCGGGCGCGAGGTGCTCATGGCCAGGCGCGGGCAGACGTACGGGGAGCGCGAGGACCAGCCGTGGGACGACGCGCCCCCCGAGACGCGGCCGAGCGGGGAGGTCGGGCTGCTGTTCATGGCGTTCAACGGCAGCCTGGTCGACCAGTTCGAGTTCACCCAGCACTCCTGGGCGAACAACCCCGACTTCCAGAACCCCGCGACCGGCCACGACCCGGTGATCGGCCAGGGCGAGCGGGCGATCAAGGTGACCTTCCCCAAGGTCTGGGGCAAGCCCGAGCTCTCGCCGCCGCAGGCCCAGGTGGCGCAGACGGTGACGATGAAGGGCGGGGAGTACTTCTTCGCGCCCTCGCTCGCGTACCTGCGCAACCTGTGATCCTGTGACCCGCCGCGTCGCGAGCCCGGCTGCATCGAAGGATGTACGCCGGGTTCGCCCCGGCGGAGGAGGCGGGGGCGGGCGCCGGCCAGCAGGATCGTCTCATGACGATCGGTCTGATGCTCACCCTCGCCGCCCTCGCGGTGATCGACAGCACCAGCTTCGGGACCCTGGTGATCCCCGTCTACCTGCTGCTGTCCCGTGACCGGTCCAGGACGTCCGGGCTGCTCGTCTACCTGGCCACGATCGCGGTCTTCTACTTCCTGGTCGGCGTGGCGCTCATGCTGGGGCTCACGGCGGCCCTGGAGAGCTTCGGCGAGGCCCTGCACAGCCGGGCCGCGTACTGGGTGCAGCTCGTGCTCGGCGTGGGGCTGTTCGCGCTGAGCTTCAGGTTCGACCCGAAGCGGCGGGCGAAGCGGGGCCGGCCGGAGCGCCGGTTCGAGCCGGTGGCGGGCGGGCCGCGGGCGATGGTGCTGCTGGCGCTGGGCGCCGGGGCGATCGAGGTGGCCACGATGGTGCCCTACCTGGCGGCCGTCGGCATCCTGACGACCTCCGGCCTGCCCGCCACGCGATGGCTGCCGCTGCTGGCCGGGTACGTGCTCGTCATGATCCTGCCGCCGCTCGCGCTGATGGGCCTGCGTGCCGTCGCGGGCGCCCGGCTGGAGCCCCGGCTGGAGCGGCTGCGGGCCTGGCTGACCAGGCACTCCGCGTCGATGGTGAGCTGGGCGCTGGCCATCATCGGTTTCCTGCTCGCCCGGGACGCGGCCTTCCAGCTGTTCTTCACCCCGAACTGATCGGCCCGGGGCGCGCCTCTAGGATCAGATCTCCGGGGGGAGGAGATCTGATCCATGTTGCGCACCTTCTTCAGGACGGAGGCCGGCAGCACCAGCGCGTTGCTCGTGGCCACCGTCCTGGCCCTGCTGTGGGCCAACTCCCCGTGGGGCGACACCTACGAGGCGTTCTGGCACACGCCGATGGGCATCTCGTTCGGCGCGGCCGACTTCTCGCTGGACCTGCGGCACTGGGTCAACGACGGGCTGATGACGCTGTTCTTCTTCGTCATCGGCCTGGAGGTCTCCTACGAGGTCCGGCTCGGGCAGCTGCGTGACCGGCGGCTGATCGCGGTGCCCGCGGTGGCGGCCTTCGGCGGCATGCTGGTGCCCGCGGGCCTGTACCTGCTGCTCAACGCGGGCGGGCCGGGCGCGGCCGGGTGGGGCGTGCCGATCGCCACCGACACGGCGTTCGTGCTGGGCGTGCTGGCCGTGGTGGGGGCGCGCTGCCCCGACCCGCTGCGGGCGTTCCTGCTGACGCTGGCCATCGTGGACGACGTCCTGGCCATCCTCATCATCGCGCTGTTCTACACGGCCGAGCTGTCGGTCCCCGCCCTCGTCACGGCCGCCCTGCTGCTGGCCGCCATCATGACGCTGCGGTGGCTGCGGATCTGGCGGGCGCCGGCCTACATCGTGCTGGGGTTCGCGCTGTGGGTGGCCACGCTGGAGAGCGGCCTGCACCCGACGCTGATCGGCATCGCGCTCGGCGTGCTCGTCTTCGTCTACGCCCCCAGCGACCAGAAGCTGCTGCTGGCCGGCGAGGCCGTCCAGGAGTTCACGAACGAGCCGAGCGCCCGCGCCGCCAGGGAGGCCACCCGCCGGGTCCAGCACGCCGTGTCCGTCAACGAGCGGCTGCAACTGCGCCTGCACCCGTGGAGCAGCTACGTGATCGTGCCGGTGTTCGCGCTGGCCAACGCGGGCGTGCGGCTGGACGGCGAGACCCTGCGGGCCGCGCTCACCTCGCCGGTGTCCATCGGGGTGGCGGCGGGGCTGCTGCTCGGCAAGTTCGTCGGCATCTCGCTCGGCACGTGGCTGCCGCTGCGGCTCAGGTGGGGCATCCTGCCGGGCAACCTGGTGTGGGGGCAGCTCCTGGGCGGGGCCGCGGTGTCCGGGATCGGGTTCACGGTGGCGCTGTTCATCGTGGACCTGGCCTTCCCCGACCCGGCGGTCCGCGCCGAGGCGAAGATCGGCATCCTGGCGGGGTCGCTGCTGGCGGCGGTGCTGGGCTGGGTGATCTTCCGGCTGGCGTGGGACCGGGGCGGGGTCTGCGCCCCGCCGGAGGCCGAGCCAGGCGAGGAGCTGCCCGAGATCCTGTCCGTGCCCGTGGGCCCGGACGACCACGTGCGCGGCCCGGCGGACGCCCCGATCACGATCGTCGAGTACGGCGACTTCGAGTGCCCCTACTGCGGCCGCCTGCACCCCGTGCTGGAGGAGCTGCGCGGGCGCCACCCCGACGTGCGGCTGGTCTTCCGGCACTTCCCGCTGCGGACCCTGCATCCGCGCGCCGCCCCGGCCGCGATCGTGGCCGAGGCCGCGGGCGAGCGGGGCCGCTTCTGGGAGATGCACGACGTCCTCTACGACAACCAGCGTTTCCTCACCGACGCCGACCTGGAGCACTACGCCGCCCAGCTCGGCGTCGAGCCGTGGGAGGACGTGCCGCGGCACGCCGCCAGGATCGCCCTCGACGAGGCGTCCGGCCGCGACAGCGGCGTGCGCGGCACCCCCACCCTCTTCCTGAACGGCGTCCGCTATCAGGGCCCGCTCGACCGGGACTCGATCGAGCGGGCGATAGCGGATCTGCGCCGATCCCCGTAGCCTTCCTGACCCAGGAACCTCACCCCCGCCGGAGCCCCTCCTTGACACTCGCCAGCTCGATGACCGTCATCAGCCTCATCACCCTGTTCCTCAACGCCGTCCTGCTGCTCGGCGGCCTGATCCTCATCGCGGTGCGCCGGCGCGCGCACGGGCGCGGCGCCACCCTCGGCATCGCCGGTTGCGTCGTGCTCCTGCTGGGCGTGGGATACGGCCTGCTGCAGAGCCTGCTGGCGCGGCCGCTGGCCGGCATGCTGGGCACGGAAGGCATGATCGTCGTGTCGGCCCTGGTCAGCACGATGTTCCACCTGTTCGGCGTCGGCCTGCTGATCGCCGGCGTGGCGGCCAGGCGCGACCCGCCGCAGCCCGCCCACCCCCAGGGCCCCCAGGGCCCGCAAGGGCCGCAGGGCTGGAACCAGCCGCAGCCCCCGTACCCGCCGCAGCCCCCGTACCAGCAGCAGCAGCCGCCCTACCCGCAGCAGCCCGGCTGGCAGAACCCGCCGCAGCCACCCTTCAACCAGGGCTGAGCCCCGCGCGCCCTGCGGGTGCCGCTGCCTCCCGTCACGATCACACGTGTCATGCGGTCTGGACGGGGCAGCAGACGAAAGTGTGACAATGTCGGCGAGAATCCGGCAACCCGCAGCGCGTTCGAGGGACACATGACTTCGCAGCAGCCCGGCCGGCAGGAGCCGGACCCCGAACAGACCATCCGGCGCCGCTCACCCCACCCGGAGCCGCCCCGGCCGGCCGAGCCCCCGGCGACCAGGCGGCTGGAGTACACGCCGGACATGTTGCCCGACGTCCAGCTCTACGAGACCAGGCCGCCGCGCTCCGGATGGCGGTGGGTGATCGTGGTGGGCGGGCTGGTGCTGCTGCTCGCGGCGCTGGCGGTGGCGGCCGTCCTGTGGGTGCGCAGTGCCCAGGCCGCCACCGCGGCCGTCAGCGGCGCGCCGTCCCATGGGGCGGTCATGCCCGCGTCAGCTCCATGACCCAGTTCGTCTCCCACTCCTCGGTGCCCATCTCGGTACCCGTCTCGGCGCCCATCTCGGCGAACGCCTGCTCCCAGCGGGCGGCGTCCGGGCCGAGGACGGTCCAGACGAACCGGCAGCGGACCGGCCTGCCCTCGTAGGTCTCCTCGCCGTAGAAGAGCCCGCGGCCGCCCTCGAACACGCCCACCATGGGCCGGGTGTCGAGCTCGCCGCGCGCGCTGCTGGCCCAGTAGATGGACCACCGGCGGGTGCCCGGGTGGCGGACGCGCACGGTCAGGCCGCTCCAGCCCCTGGTCGGGAAGGTGATCTCGTCGAAGCTGGCCGCGCCGTCGAAGTGCCGGGTGGCGACCGACCGGCCGGGGAACTCCTCCCATTCGGCGCTGCCGGACAGGGGCTTGAGGAGGCGGCGGTTGGCGACGTTCCAGTGGCCGGCGAGGAAGTCGAAGTCGTTCATGCGGAGGAACGTACGGCCGGGTCGCTGACAGGTAGTGTCAGTGATGATGCGTGCTTCCCGCCTGGTGTCGATCCTGCTGCTCCTGCAGACCCGTGGCCGGATGACCGCGCGCGAGCTGGCCGACCGGCTGGAGGTGTCGGTCCGCACGATCTACCGCGACGTCGAGTCGCTGCACGCCGCCGGCATCCCCCTGTACGGCGACGCCGGCCCGCGCGGCGGCTACCAGCTCCTCGACGGCTACCGCACCCGCCTGACCGGGCTGACCGCCGACGAGGCCGAGTCGTTGTTCCTGGCCGGGCTGCCGGGCCCGGCGGCGGAGCTGGGCCTCGGGGCGGTGGTGACGGCGGCGCAGCTCAAGCTGATGGCCGCGCTGCCGGTCGAGCTGCGTGACCGGGCCGGGCGGGTCCGGGAGCGCTTCCTGCTCGACGCGCCCACCTGGTACCGGGAGCGGGAGCCGGTGGCGTACCTGCCGGCCGTGGCCGACGCCGTGTGGAACGAGCGGCGGGTGCAGGTCAGGTACCGGCGGTGGAAGGCGCCGCAGGAGGTGGAGCGGCGGCTGGATCCGTACGGGCTGGTGGTCAAGGCGGGCCGGTGGTACCTGGTGGCCGGGGCGGACGGCGGCGTGCGGACCTACCGCGTCTCGCAGATCCTTGAGCTGCACGCGCTGGAGGAGGGGTTCTCCCGGCCCGAGGGGTTCGACCTGGCGGCCTACTGGGAGGACTACCTGACCGCGTTCGAGGCGCGGCTGCGGCGGGGCGAGGCGGTGGTGCTGCTGTCGCCGCGCGGGCTGGAACGGCTGCCCGACCTCATGACGCCGGGGATGGCGGAGGCGGCGCGGCGCACGGCCGGGCCGCCGGACGCGGCGGGCTGGACACGGGTCACGGTGCCGATCGAGTCGGTCGAGCACGCGCTGGGCGAGTTCCTGCGGCTCGGCGTGGACGTCGAGGTGCTGGCCCCCGCCGAGCTGCGGGAGCGGCTCGCCGCCACCGCCGCCGTGCTCGCCGAGCGCTACCGCGCCCCCGAAACTTTCACGGGCGAGAACCGCTGATCCGCGCTCCCCCGCAGCTCACAGACCCGCCACCGCACCCCGTCAGCCTGCCCCATTGCGATGCCGAAAGTTTCTTCACACACTCGCAATGTTTCAGGCGATCGAGAGGAGCCCGGATGAAACTGTCAGCGCGCCTGGCCGGCGCCGTGGTCGCGGCGGTGGCGCTCGTCGCCGCGATGCTGATCTCGGCGCCTCCGGCCGCCTCGGCCCAGCTGACCGAGGTAACCGGTTTCGGCACGAACCCCACCAACCTGCGCATGCACCTCTACGTGCCGGACGGCATCGGCGCCCGCCCGCCGCTGCTCGTCGCCGTCCATTACTGCACGGGCTCCGGCCCCGCCTTCTACTCCGGCACGGAGTTCGCCTCGCTGGCCGACCAGTACAAGTTCATCGTCGTCTACCCGTCGGCGACCAGGAGCGGATCCTGCTTCGACGTCTCCTCGCCGCAGGCGCTGCGGCACGACGGCGGCAGCGACCCGGTCGGCATCGTGTCCATGGTCAGGTACGTGCAGCAGCGCTACAACGCCGACCCCGAGCGGACGTACGTCACCGGCGCCTCCTCCGGCGCGATGATGACGAACGTGCTGCTCGGCGCCTACCCCGACGTGTTCAGGGCGGGAGCGGCGTTCATGGGCGTGCCGTTCGGCTGCTTCGCCACCACCGACGGGTCGAGCTGGAACAGCGCCTGCGCCAACGGCCAGATCGTCAAGACCCCCCAGGAGTGGGGCGACCTGGTACGCGCCGCCTACCCCGGCTACAGCGGCCCGCGCCCGCGCATGCAGCTCTGGCACGGCACGGAGGACGCGACGCTGCGCTACCCGAACTTCGGCGAGGAGATCAAGCAGTGGACGAACGTCCACGGCCTGAGCCAGACCCCGTCCATGACCGACCAGCCCCGCTCCGGCTGGACCCGGACCCGCTACGGCGGCACCGGCACCACCGTCGCGGTCGAGGGCATCAGCCTCCAGGGCGTCGGGCACAGCCTGCCGCAGGGCGGGATGGCCGCGATGGCGATCGCCTTCCTCGGCCTGGACACCGGCGGAGGCGGCCCGTCCCAGACGCCGACCGGGACCCCGCCGCCGCCCGGGGCGTGCAAGGTCGCGTACGCCATGAACACCTGGAACACCGGCTTCACCGCCAGCGTGACGATCACCAACACCGGGACGTCCCCGCTATCGTCCTGGTCGCTGGCCTTCACGCTGCCCGCCGGGCAGGCGGTCACCTCGGCGTGGAACGCCACCGTCTCCCCGGCCTCGGGAGCGGTGACGGCCAGGAACGTCACCTACAACGGCGCCCTGGCGCCCGGGGCGTCCACCCAGTTCGGCTTCCAGGCCACGCACGGCGGCAACACCGCCGCGCCGTCGTCGTTCACCCTGAACGGCGCCGCCTGCACCACCTGACCCCGCCCCCGCTAGGCCGCGAGTTCCTTGATCACGGCCGTGGTCAGGGCGGTCATCCGGTCCTCGTCGTCGTCCAGGGCGAGGATGACGAAACCGGAGCGCCGCCCGGCCAGGCGGACGAGTTGCGCGCACAGCCCGGCCCATCTGCCGCCGTGCTGGTAGACGGGCCGGCCCGCGTACTCGCGGACGCCGAGGCCCCAGGCGTAGTCGAGCGGCGTGCCGTCGTCCAGGCGGCCGGGCGTCTGCAGGAACGCGGAGACGCCCAGCTCGTCGCCCTCCAGGGCCTGGTTCCAGCGGACGAGGTCCACGGCCGTGGACCAGACCCCGCCGTCGCCGAGGGACAGCGGCGCCGGGTACCGCGCGTCGAGGGGGGCGGCTCCGGGCGGATGCGGGGCCGGGCCGGACCAGTACCGGGTGGCGGTCATCCCGAGCGGGCCGAACACGTGCTCGCGGGCGAAGTCGGCCAGCGGCCGGCCCGCCGCGCGCTCGACGACGACGGCCAGGCAGACGTAACCGGTGTTGCTGTAGCGGTGCTCGGTCCCCGGCGGGCAGGCGAGACCGTCGAACCGGGCGAGCCCGTCGAGGACCGCGGCGGTGGTGAGGTCGAGCCCCGCGCGGTGGAGCTCGTCGAACTCGACGCCCTCGGGCAGGCCGCTGGTGTGCGAGACCAGGTGCCGCACCCGCACGGAGCCCGTCCACGCGGGCAGCTCGGGCAACCACCGCGTCAGCGCCGAGTCGAGGTCCAGCAGGCCCCGCCGGACGAGGAGCGCCGCGCAGGCGGCCGTGATCTGCTTGGACAGCGACGCGGCGTAGACCACGGTGCCGGCGGCCAGCGGCTCCCCGGTCGCGGCCCGCCCCTGGGCCAGGAAGACGGGCGGCGCGCCGCCGTGCCGCACGCCGACCACGAGCGGGTCGTCGGCGCCGTAGCCGGCCGTCCCGGCGTGTGCGGCGATGCGGGCGCGCAGCCCTGCCGGAGGTGCCTGGTCGGGGTTCATTGGACTCTCCTCCTGTGGGAGAGGGCATGATACCGACGCATGACCATCGTGAAGGACATCGAGGCACGCGGCACCCACCACTGCGAGACGACGGCGCTGGGGGTGCTGCTGCGGCACGAGGGGCTCGACCTGTCCGAGGCCATGCTGTTCGGGCTGGGCGCGGGCCTGTCCTTCATCTACTGGGACGGCAAGGGCATGCCGTTCCCCTTCCTCGGCGGCCGCGTCAAGCCCTTCGAGCTCACCAGGAGCCTGGCCGCCAGGCTGGGGCTGACGCTGACGGTCCAGGAGACCGCCTCCGCGCGCAGGGCGTGGGACAACGTGGCCGCCCCCATCGACGCCGGCCGGCCGGTCGGCCTCCAGCTCGACTGCTACCACCTGGACTACTTCCGCTCCAAGGTGCACTTCGGCGGCCACGTCGTCGCCATGTACGGCTACGACGAGCACGACGCCCACCTGGTGGACACCGCCCAGCAGGGCGGCGCGGTGCGTACCAGCCGGGAGAGCCTGGCCAGGGCGCGGGCCGAGCGCGGCCCGATGACCGCCAGGAACCGCTCCTTCACCCTCGCCCTGCCGGCCGGCCCCGTCCCCTGGCAGGACCGGATCGTCCCCGCCGTCAGGGA
This sequence comes from Nonomuraea sp. NPDC050783, assembly GCF_040802095.1. Taxonomy (NCBI): domain Bacteria; kingdom Bacillati; phylum Actinomycetota; class Actinomycetes; order Streptosporangiales; family Streptosporangiaceae; genus Nonomuraea; species Nonomuraea sp. NPDC050783. The sequence continues at coordinate 32,176 of NZ_JBFAHK010000014.1, read as the reverse complement.
CTGCGCCACCGCCTTCCTCGCCGCCCCCATCGCGAACCTCGGCCACCGCGGCATCGGGAAGGCCGCCGGGCAGGTGCCCACGTGGCTGTCGCGCGCCGCCGAGCCGCGGCGCGACCTCCCCCAGGCCGCTCTCCTCATGGAGCACGGCGGCACCGGCGGCGCCCTGTTCCGCGCCCTCTACCGCGACTTCCTCGACGAGGCCGCCCGGCTGGTCGGCGGCGACGGCCTGCGTACCGGCCACCGGCTGTACGCCGAGGCGGCCACCCTGTGGACGGACGTCTCCGCCCTGATCGCCAAGGCCGGGGAGAGCGGCGACGCCGGGCACCTCGAACGGGCCGGCGCGATCCTCCGCGACCTCGCGCGCCTCGAAGAGGACGCCATGCGGGTGCTGAGCCGGCTGTAGCCGGCGGTGGCCGGCGGTGGCCGGCGGTGGCCGGCGGTGGCCGGCGGTGGCCAAGGAAGGGGCCGGCGGGGCCAAACTTCCCTCAGGGGCGCGTGTCAGCGGGCGGGCGGCGCCCCTCGCGTGCCTAGCGTGTGGGGGCATGGACGAACGGACAGGCCACGGCTGGGCGGCCTTCAGGGAGTCACCGTTCTTCCCCGCGACCGTGATCGTGCTGATCCTCGCCGCCGCGGCGGGGTTGTTCGCCGGCTCCTACACCTACGCCATGGCCGACCCGACCCCGCACCGCGTCCCGATCGCGGTGGTCGGGGTCAGCCACGAGACCGTACGCGGCAAGGCGTTCGCCACCGGCCTGGGGGAGCTGCTGAACGCCTCGCTCGCCCTGTCCTTCGAGAGCTCCTTCGAGCAGGCCAGGCAGGAGGTCGAGGAGCAGCGGGTCTTCGGCGTCATCGAGGTGCGCGGGGACGACGTCACGCTGAACGTGTCGGGCGCCTCCGGCGCGTCGGTGGCGCAGCTGCTCAGCGAGGCGGCGCCGCAGGTGGCCCGGCGCGTCGGCGTGCGGCTGACGGTGCGGGACATGAAGCCGCTGCAGAAGGGCGACCCGCGCGGGCTGGCGCTGTTCTACATCACCCTCGCCGCGGTGATCATCGGGTTCGTCGGGGCGGTGCAGCTCAGCGTCAACGCCGGGGTGCTGGCCGCGTGGCAGCGCATCCTGTTCACGGCGGCGTACTCGGCGCTGGGCGCGCTGTCCATCGCGGCCGTCGTGGACTGGCTGCTGGGCGCGCTCGACCTGCCGCTGCTGGAGTCCTGGTTCATCCTGGCGCTGACCATGTTCGCCTCGGGGATGGTGTTCACCATGTTCAACACCCTCCTCGGGCGCTGGGCGATGCTGCCCACCTGGGGGTTGATGGTGCTGCTCGGCAACCCGTCCTCGGGCGGGGCGGTGTCGTGGCCGCTGCTGCCGTCGCCGCTGGGCACCATCGGGCGCTGGCTGCCGCCCGGGGCCTCGATCAACGCCCAGCACACCGCCGTCTACTTCGGCGGGCACCAGCGGCTGATGCCGTTCCTGGTGCTGGGGGCGTGGGCGCTGGTGTCGTGCGCCGTCTTCCTGATCTGGCGGGACCGCCATCCGCGGTCTCCCGCCGCCGAGGCGGCTCCCACCTAGCTTCCGCCCGGTTTCCCCTCGATGAGGTGGAGCTATGGGGATTCGAACCCCAGACCTCCTCCATGCCATGGAGGCGCGCTACCAACTGCGCTATAGCCCCTGGTCACCGCTCCGAGCCCACCCGTTGCGGCGCTCCGAGAGCATATAGCCATCCGCCCCGATTCGCCTAATCGCGACGGCCGGTCCGGGCCCGCGCCACCAGGACGGCTATGCCGTCGAGATGGCCGCGCAGCCCGAACTCGAAGATGGAGTCCAGGTCCATGTCGAGGTCCGGCTGCCCCACCACCTTGGCGAGCGTCGGGAACGCGCCGTCCGCCAGGAGGGCGCCGAGCTCGGCCCACCGGGCCTCGATCCACTCGTCCTCGGTGATGCCGGTCTCCGTGCGGGCCTGCAACTCGGTCTCCAGGCTGACGGCGGCGCCGCGGACGAGGCTCAGCAGGGACGTGGCGGCGTGCAGCATGGTGCGGGCGTCGAGGCCGAGGCCGTCCAGGGCGTGCAGCAGGCGCTCGGTGTGGGCCATGCCGCTGGGGACGAACTCGGGACGGGTCAGGGAGACGGCTTGGGCGAGCCAGGGGTGGCGGCGGTGGATGCGCCACAACTGGCGCAGCGCCAGCTCCAGCCGGGGCCGCCAGCCGCGCGGCACGCGGGCGGCCGGCGGGTCCTCGGCGTAGACGGCGTCGGCCATCAGGCGGACGAGGTCCTCCTTGCCCTCCACGTGCCGGTACAGGGACATGGCGGAGGCGTTCAGCTCGGTGGCGACGCGGCGCATCGTGACGGCCGCCAGCCCCTCCCCGTCGGCGATCCCGACCGCGACCCGGACGATGCGCCGCCTGGTGAGCTCGGCGGCCGGAGGGCGCTCGTCCCGCCCGGCCACCACGGTCCCCACCCCCGGGACGGCCCGCGCCAGCCCCTCCTCCTGCAAGCGGCCGAGGACCTTGCCGGCGGTCGCCATGGCGACGCCCCACTCGCGGACGATCCGCCGGGTGGAGGGCAGCCGGTCGCCCGGCGCCAGCTCGCCGGAGGTGATCCGCCGCCGCAGCTCGTCCACGATGTGCGCCGCCCTGGTCACGTGCCCGCCCTTCCGCGGAAGCGCCCTAGTACGCCAGGACGCCCGCGAGCCGTCCCGCCATCTCACGGATCTCCGGCGCACTAGTACGCCAGACCCTCATCTTGCCCGCTGAACAGGCCCCTGCCTACGGTCTGCATACACGGTAAACCACCGCACTACCCCCGTCCACCAGGAGGAGACACCATGCGCGCCCTGAACGTGCTCATCTCGGGCGGCGGCATCGCCGGCCCCGCGCTCGCCCACTGGCTCGTCCGCCGGGGCGACCGCGTCACGCTCGTCGAGCGGGCCCCGTCCCTGCGCCCCGGCGGCCAGGCGGTGGACTTCCGCGGCGGCCCGCAGCTGGAGGTCCTGGAGCGCATGGGCATCCGCCGGGCGGTGGAGGAGCACCAGACCCACATGGGCGACATCACGATCGTGGACGAGCGCGGGCGGCGCCGGTCGCGCCTGCCCTCGGCGATCTTCAGCGGCGACGTCGAGATCCTGCGCGGCGCGCTGAGCCGCATCCTGCACGACGCCTCCGGCGGCGCCGAGTACGTCTTCGACGACTCGATCACCTCCCTGGCCGAGACCCCCGGCGGCGTCGAGGTGACCTTCGAGAAGGCGCCGCCCCGCCGCTTCGACCTGGTCGTGGGCGCGGACGGCATCCATTCCAAGGTACGCGAGCTGGCCTTCGGCGGCGACGGGGCCGAGCTGCGCCACCTGGGCCTCTACCAGGCCGCCTTCCGGGTGCCCGGCACGTACGGGCTCGACCGCGCGGGCGTGATGCACAGCGCCCCCGGCAGGTGCGCCACCATCATGCGGACCAACGGCGAGACCCGGGCCTCCCTGGACTTCGCCGCGCCGCCCCTCGCCTACGACCACCGCGACCGCGACCGCCAGCGCGAGCTGGTCGCCGCCGCCTTCGACGGTCTCGGCTGGGAGATCCCGTCCCTGCTGGAGGCCATGTGGACCGCCGAGGACTTCTACTTCGCCCCCGCCGCCCAGGTCGTCCTGCCCGCGTACTCGGCCGGACGGGTGGTGCTGCTGGGCGACGCCGGTTACGCGCCGGGCCCGGGCGGCATGGGCACGGGGCTGGCGCTGATCGGCGCGTACGTGCTGGCCGGCGAGCTGGCCGCGGCCGCCGGCGACCACCGCACCGCCTTCGCCCGCTACGAGCAGGAGCTGCGCCCCTACGTCGAGACCTGCCAGAAGCAGGCCAGGGGCGCGGACAAGTTCCTCGTCCCCCAGAAGCGCCGGCAGATCTGGTGGCGCGACCAGGCGATGCGCATGCTCCCCTACCTGCCCTACCGGAACCTGGTCAGGAAGATGGCGACCAGGGCCGCGAGCGCCATCACGCTGAAGGACCATCCCGCGCCGGAGGGCGGCCCCGCCCCGGCCCGGGCACGCTCCGGCCAGGACCCGGCGCCGCACGGCCCTCGCACCGTACGGCTGGGCCCCGAGGACCCGGCCGGATCCTGCTAGACCTCGGCGTCCGGCTTGTCGTCGCTGCTGATGGGCTCGGGCAGGGTGCCGGCGTTGTGCTCCAGCAACCGCCAGCCCTTGCGCCCCTCCTGCAGCACCGACCACGAGCAGTTGCCCAGCCCGCCGATCGCCGGCCACAGCTCCTCGGGCAATCCGAGCAGCTCGCAGATGCCGAGCCGCAGCGCCGCGCCGTGCGAGGCCACGACCAGCAGCCCGTCGTCCTCCAGCTTGGCCGCCCACCGGCGCATCGCCGTCGCCACGCGCACGGCGACGTCCTGGACGGCCTCTCCGTCGGGCGCCTCCCAGTCGGCGTACTCCTTGGGCCAGCGCGCGGCGATCTCCTCCCGCGTCAGCCCTTCCCACTGGCCGCCGCCGCGCTCGCGGAAGTCCTCGTCGACGTGCACGTCGAGCCGGACCAACCGGCCGAGCGCGAGCGCGGTGTCGTTGGCCCGCCGCAGATCGGAGGAGACGATGAGGGTGGGCCGGAGCGAGGCCAGCAGCGAGGCGGCCCGCGCCGCCTGCGCGACGCCGGTCTCATCGAGCGGGATGTCGGAGTGCCCCTGGAAACGTTGCTCGACGTTCCACAGAGTCTGCCCGTGGCGCAGACACACGATGCGCTTGCTCAAGTGCGCGCCCGCTGCAGGTTGGCCTGCATGACGCTCTCCGGCAGCGAGATGGCCGGGCAGTCCTTCCACAGGCGTTCGAGGGCGTAGAACGTGCGGTCCTCTTCGTGCTGGACGTGCACGACGATGTCGATGTAGTCGAGCAGCACCCAGCGGCCCTCACGCTCGCCCTCGCGGCGCACGGGCTTGGCGTCCGCCTCGGTGCGCAGCCGTTCCTCGATCTCGTCGACGATGGCGCGGACCTGACGGTCGTTGGTGGCGGAGCAGAGCAGGAAGGCGTCGGTGATGACGAGCTGCTCGCTCACGTCGTAGGCGAGGATGTCATCGGCCAGCTTGTCGGCCGCGGCTTCCGCGGCGATACGCACGAGCTGGACGGCTCTGTCAGATGCGGTCACGATACGGGTCTGTCCTCCTGTGTCGGCAGCATGCCCATATGTTGAGGGTACCCGTCCAGGCCGAAACCCCTCACGTACGGCACGGATAGCCTCACCCGTGGGCGTGGTACAACCCGCGCTTGTTGATGTACTGGACGATCCCGTCGGGAACGAGATACCAGATCGGCTCCCCCTTGGCCACCCGCTGGCGGCACTCCGACGACGAGATGGCCAGCGCGGGGATCTCCAGCAGCGTCACCCGGCCCTCGGGCAGGCCCGGGTCGTGCAGCGTGTGGCCGGGCCTGGTGCAGCCGACGAAGTGCGCCAGCTCGAACAGCTCGCCGGCCTGCTGCCAGCCGAGGATCGCGCCGAGCGCGTCGGCGCCGGTGATGAAGAACAGCTCGGTGTCCGGTCCGTAAATATTTGCTATGTCGCGCAACGTGTCGATGGTGAACGTCGGCCCGGGACGGTCCACGTCCACGCGGCTGACGGAGAAGCGGGGGTTGGAGGCGGTGGCGATGACCGTCATGAGGTAGCGGTCCTCGGCCGCCGAGACCTCGCGCCCGGACTTCTGGTACGGCCGTCCGGTCGGCACGAAGACGACCTCGTCCAACTCGAAATGGTGGGCGACCTCGCTGGCGGCGACGAGGTGACCATGATGGATGGGATCGAACGTCCCTCCCATCACCCCCACGCGCCGCATCCCCTGCGTCCCAGGCGCATTCATCATGAAACGGACCTTACGCGGGCGCTGTGCCACAACTCGACGGGACCCCCCTTCGCGATGTCCGCGCGCCACTTCGGTTGCGGACGTAGCATGCCGGGCATGACGACCACCCCGGACCGCAATCGCGTCCAACTGCCCGGCATCTCGTCCCGAGCCTACGAACACCCCGCAGACCGGTCCGCGCTGGTCGCTCTGCGTAAGTTGAGTGGGTTCGACACGGTTCTCAAGCAGATGTCCGGTCTCATCAGCGAGCGCCGCCTGCGCCTGATGTACCTCGCGTCGGCCGTCCGCGTCAGCGAGACGCAGTTCCGCAGCGTCTACGACATGGGGCGAGACGCCGCCTACACGCTCGACCTGCACCGGATCCCGGAGATCTACATCCAGCAGGACCCGCAGGTCCAGGCCAAGGCCATCGGCTTCGACGACCCGTTCATCGTCGTGACCACCGGCCTGCTCAACCTCATGAACGAGGAGGAGCAGCGCTTCGTCATCGGCCACGAGACCGCCCACATCCTCTCGGGGCACGCGGTCTACCGGACGATGCTCGACATCCTCACCCGCCTCGCCACCCGCGTCGCCTGGATCCCGCTCGGCTACATCGGCCTGCGGGCCATCGTCGCGGGCCTGGAGGAGTGGTACCGCAAGTCGGAGCTGTCCTCTGACCGCGGCGGCCTGCTCGTCGGCCAGGACCCGGAGGCGGGCAAGAGGGCGCTGATGAAGCTCGCCGGCGGCGACTACACCCACGAGATGAACATCGAGGCGTTCCTGGAGCAGTACCAGGAATACGACACCGCGGGCGACCTTCGCGACGGCTTCCTCAAGGTGCTCAACCTGCTCGGCACCACGCACCCGTTCGCCGTGGTGCGCGTGGCCGAGCTGGACAAGTGGCAGCGCAGCGGCGAGTACGAGAGCATCCTCGGCGGCAACTACCCGCGCCGGGAGGACGACTCCAACGCACGAGTGACCGACGAGATCAAGGCCGCGGCCGAGTCCTACCGCGCGTCCTGGCAGCAGTCGCAGGACCCGTTCATCGGGGTGCTGCGTGACGTGGCCGAGGGCGCGGTCAACGCGGGCGAGCGCATCTTCAACCGTTTCTCGCGCCGCGACGGCGGCCAGGGCTGACCTGCCGATCGGCACCTGCGCGGCCGGCCGGCGTGATCGGCCGCGCCCCCGGCCCGCCGACGCCGGCGGGCCGGAGATCACGCCCCCCGGGGCGCCGCGCTGAAGCCGACGCTGAAGTAGGCTCTGAAGCGCTGGAGCAGGCGCGCTAGAGCAGGAGGGCGATGGCGCGTACGGCGGCCGCGCACAGGGCGACGAACCCGCCCAGCACCGCCAGCGCCCGCAGCCCCTCCCGGCGCAGCTCCGGCAGCCGCCCGCCGATCCGCTCGATCTCGCGCCCGGTGATGCCGCCGCACAACATCCCGAACACCACGCCCGCCACCGTCACGGGCGCGGGCTGTTGCCACCAGTCGGTGTCGATCTGACCGCCGCCGGTCACCCACAGCGCTCCGCCCGACGCCACCGCGACGGGCACGCCGGGCCAGACCACGGCGGTGGCCACCGCGCCGGCCAGCGCCAGCGGGAACAGCAGCACGCGCAGCGCCACCCGGGCCCGCCGCGAGGTGCGGTTCCTGACCATCCAGTGGTTCATCCACAACGTCCTGGTCAGCACCACGAAGGCGGCCGTGATCGCGATGGAGGCGATCGGCCAGATCACCGAGGTCACCACGCACGGCACAGCCAGCACCGCGAGCAGCAGCAGCGCGCCGTTGCCCGCGGGCAGCGTGGTGGGCGCGTCGCTCCCGCGCCTGACCTGCGGGCGGGCCGCCGCCGCGCGGGTCCGCACCGCCGCGGCCGCCCGGGCGCGGGGGGTGGCCATCCTGGCACGCGGCCCGGCGGGCTTGCCGTCGGCGCTCCCCCGGCCGCGCGGCACGGGCGCCTTGCCGTCGGTGCCGGTCCGGATCCGCGCCACGGCCCCGTCCATCCTGCTCCGCGCGACACCGCCGTCCGCCCCGCTCCCACCACGCCCCCGCCCGGCCGCGCCATCAGCGGGAGTCCGCCCCCGCGCGGCACCACCGTCGGCAGGGGTCCGGCCACGCGCGGCAGCCCCGTCACCAGGAGTACGCCCGCGCGCAGCGGCCCCATCAGCCGGAGTCCGCCCACGGGCAGCGCCCCCGTCAGCAGGGGTACGGCCGCGGGCGGCGGCCCCGTCGGCGGGAGGCCGGCCGCGGGCGGCGGCCCCGTCGGCGGGAGGCCGGCCGCGGGCGGCGGTGCCGTCGGCGGGAGGCCGGCCGCGGGACGGGGTGGCCTTGCCGTCAGCGGTGGCGGCGCGCGTCCGGTCGTTCCCGGTGCGGCGGGGCGGCGGCACCTTGCCGTCGGCGCCCGCCGGGTTCGGCCGCCCGCGCGCGGGCTTGGCCTCCCCTCTGGCGCCTTCCTCCGCGCCCCTGCCCCGCGCCGGCCCCTCCTCGGGGGCCTCGCCGCCCGGCTCGGTCTCCGGCGCGCTGGTGGCCCGGGCCAGCCGCGACAGCCGGTCGGCCAGCAGCGCCGCCGTGGGCCGCTTGCCGGGCTCCCTGTTGAGCGCCGCGCGCACCAGCGGTAGCAGCTCGACCGGCACGCCCTTGAGGTCGGCCTGCCCGTTCAGCACGGCGTACATCTGCGCCTCGGCCGTCCCCCGCCCGAACGTCGGCCGCCCGGTCGCCGCGAACGCCACCGTCGCCGCCCAGGCGTGCACGTCGGCGGGCGAGTCGACGTGCTCGTCGGCGAAGATCTCCGGCGCGGTGTAGCCGGGCGTGCCGAGGAAGGTGCCGGTCATGGTCAGCCGGGTCGCGTCCAGCACCTGGGCGATCCCGAAGTCGATGAGCACCGGCCCCCGGGCGGACATGATGATGTTGCCGGGCTTGAGGTCGCGGTGCACGACCCCGGCCGCGTGGATGATCGCCAGCGCCGCCGCGATGCCCTGCGCCATCTCCACCAGCTCGGCGACGTCGAGCGGCCCGTCCTGGCGCACCTTCTCCAGCAGCGTGACGCCTTCGATGTGCTCCATCACCAGGTACGGCCGCGCGCAGTCGAGATCGGCGTCCAGCACCTTGGCCACGTACGGGCTCTCGACCCTGCGCAGCGCGCGGACCTCGCGCTCCAGCCGGACGCGCGAGGTCCGGTCCTCGGCCAGGTCGTGCAGGACCTTGAGCGCGATGCGCTCGCCCCGGCGGGTGGTCGCGAGGTAGACCTCGCCCATGCCGCCCCGGCCGAGCCGCTCGACCAAGGTGTACGGCCCGACCTTGCCGAGCTTGCTCACCGTCCCTCCCCGCCCGGCGCGCCCATAAGGGACACAACCCTAGCGTCGGGACGGCGATCAACGCTCGCGGCGCGCCGGAGGTCATGCGGGTTTATCGGCGTGAGTGGTCGGAGAGCATGGCGTCGAGCCCGGCGGTGGGCTCCTCCGACAGCCGCCTGCGGCCCTTCCTGCGCCAGTGGACGTGACCGAGGCTCTCCAGCCAGAGCAGCAGGCGGTCGGCGCCGAACAGCACCGCGGCGACGAAGGCGAGGGCGACGATGATCTCCATGCCCCCCAGTCAAGCCGTGGCACCCGGCCACGGTCAGGCCGACACGCCGGTCAACCGGCCACCACCGTACCCTCTGACGTGCGCAAATGCCCTTCGCCGGTGTAAACCCACTTCGTGGAGGTCAGCTCGGGCAGCCCCATGGGGCCACGCGCGTGCAGCTTCTGGGTGGAGATGCCGATCTCCGCCCCGAACCCGAACTCGCCCCCGTCGGTGAACCGCGTCGAGGCGTTGACCGCCACCGCCGCCGAGTCGACCAGCGCCACGAACCGCCGGGCGGCCCGCTGCGAGCGGGTGACGATGGCGTCGGTGTGGCCCGAGCCGTAGCGCCGGATGTGCGCCACCGCCTCCTCCAGCGAGTCGACGACCGCCGCGGCGATGTCCAGGGACAGGTATTCGGCGGTGAAGTCGTCGTCGGTGGCGGGCACCACGTCCGCGCCGTGAGCGGCGATGCGCTCGTCGCCGTGCACGGTCACGCCCGCCTCGGCCAGCGCCCGCAGCGCCTTCGGCACGAACGCGCCGGCGACGTCCTGGTGGACGAGGAACGTCTCGGCCGCGTTGCACACCGACGGCCGCTGCGCCTTGGCGTTGACCAGGATCTGCACGGCCAGGTCGAGGTCGGCCTCGGCGTCCACGTAGACGTGGCAGTTGCCGACGCCGGTCTCGATGACCGGCACGGTGGACTCCTCGACCACGGAGTTGATGAGCGACGCGCCGCCGCGCGGGATCAGCACGTCGACCAGGCCGCGGGCGCGCATGAGCTCCTTGACCGAGTCGCGGGTCTGCCCCGGCACGAGCTGGACCGCCCCGGCGGGCACCTCGGTGCCCTCCAGCGCGTCCTGCATGACCCGTACCAGCACCGTGTTGGAGGAGTAGGCGCTGGAGGAGCCGCGCAGCAGCACCGCGTTGCCGCTCTTGAGGCAGAGCGCGGCGGCGTCCACGGTGACGTTGGGGCGGCCCTCGTAGATGATGCCGATGACGCCCAGCGGCACCCGGAGCTGGCGCAGCTCCAGGCCGTTGGGCAGCGTGCCGCCCCGGACGACCTCGCCGACCGGGTCGGGCAGGTCGGCGACCTCGCGCACCGCGTCGGCGATCTTGGCGATGCGGGCCTCGTCCAGCCGCAGCCGGTCGATCATCGCCTCGGAGGTGCCCTGCTGCCTGGCCCGCTCGACGTCCTCGGCGTTGGCCGCGACGATCTCGGCGGCGCGGGCGGTCAGGGCGTCGGCGATCGCGCGCAACGCCCGGTCCTTCGGCGCCCGCGGCAGCGGGGCCAGCTCGGCGGCGGCCTCTCGTGCCGCGCGGGCGACCTTCAGGAACTCTTCGGACATCGCGTGCTCCTCTTCGGGCTGCTGAGCGTGTTCGGGCGCCAGCGGTGCTAGGCGTGGGCTTCCAGTATGACGATGTCGTCGCGGTGGATCAGCTCGCGTTCATATTCCGGACCGAGCGCGGTGGCCAGCTCCCGGGTGGAACGACCGAGCAGCCCGGGGATCTCGGCGGCGTCGAAGTTGACCAGCCCCCGGGCCACCAGGTCGCCCCGCGGCCCGCACAGGTCCACCGGGTCGCCCGCCGCGAACTCGCCCTCCACCGACGTCACCCCGGCCGGCAGCAGCGACTTGCGCCGCCCCACGATGGCCTCCACGGCGCCCTGGTCGAGGTGCAGCCGGCCGCGCCCGGTGGTGGCGTGCGCGAGCCACAGCAGGCGCGTGCCGGGATGGCGGCCGCCGGGGTGGAAGAAGGTGCCGACGTCGGCCCCGCCCAGCGCCTGGGCGGCGTGGGCGGCCGCGGTGAGCACCACGGGGACACCCGCCCCGGTCGCGATCCTGGCGGCCTGCACCTTGGTCACCATGCCGCCGGTGCCGACGGCCGCGCCGTTCCTGCCGAGCTCGACGCCCGCGAGGTCCTCGGGGCCGCGGATCTCGGCCAGCCGGCGGGCGCCGCCACGGCTCGGCGGGCCGTCGTAGAGGGCGTCCACGTCCGACAGCAGCACCAGCGCGTCGGCGCGGATCAGGTGGGACACCAGGGCCGCCAGCCGGTCGTTGTCGCCGAAGCGGATCTCGTCGGTGGCGACCGTGTCGTTCTCGTTGACGATGGGCACGATGCCCAGCTCCAGCAGCCGGGTGAGGGTGCGCTGGGCGTTGACGTGGTGGGCGCGGCGCATCATGTCGTCGGCGGTCAGCAGCACCTGGCCGACGCGCAGGCCGTAGCGGGCGAAGGAGGAGGTGTAGCGGGCCACCAGCACACCCTGGCCGACGGAGGCGGCGGCCTGCTGGGTGGCCAGGTCGCGTGGTCGCGCGCCCAGCCCGAGCGGGCCGAGGCCCGCCGCGATCGCCCCCGAGGAGACCAGGACGATCTGTGTCCCGGCCCGGCGCCGCGCCGCCAGCACGTCCACCAGGGCGTCCACCCGATCGACGTCGATCGTGCCCTGGGAGGTGGTGAGCGAGGAGGAGCCGATCTTGACAACGACTCTCGACGCTGAGCTGATCTGTTCCCGCACGTCTGGCAGCCTATCCAAGCCGCCGCCGCGGCCACGACCGGGTTTCGCCCGCCGCGGCCGTGACGGGGCGTCGCCCGCCACAGCCTTGACAGGGTTTCGCCCGCCGCGGCCGTGACGGGGCCGCCCGGTCAGCCCAGGCGGTTGTCGCTGCCCCGGGGGCCCTGGCGGGTGGACTCGGCGTTCAGCGTGGGCTGCCAGTCGAAGACGTAGCCGCCCTCCATCGGCCCGATGACCACCTCGGCCCCCGGCGTCGCCCCGGCCTTGGCCAGCGCCTCCTCGACCCCCAGCCGCTCCAGCCGGTCGGCGAGGTAGCCGACGGCCTCGTCGTTGCTGAAGTCGGTCTGCCGGATCCAGCGCTCCGGCTTCTCGCCGGTGACCTGGAACAGGTTCTCGTTGACCCGCCGCACCTCGAAACCGGCGTCCCCGAGCTGCTTGGGCCGGATGACCAGCCGGGTGGGCTCCTCGACCGGCTTGTTCGCCCGGGCCGCCGCGACCCACTCGCCCATCGCGTACGTCAGCTCGCGCAGCCCCTCGTGCGTGGCCGCCGACACCGTGAACACCCGCAGCCCGCGCGCCTCGAACTCCGGCGCCACCAGCTCGGCCAGCTCCCGCGCGTCCGGCACGTCCGCCTTGTTGAGCACCACGATGCGCGGCCGGTCCTCCAGCTTCCCGTACGCCGTCAGCTCCGCCTCGATCACCTCGTAGTCGCTGACCGGGTCCCGTCCGGGCTCCATGGTGGCGCAGTCGATGACGTGCGCGAGCATGTCGCACCGCTCGACGTGCCGCAGGAACTCGTGCCCGAGCCCCTTGCCCTGCGAGGCCCCCGGGATCAGCCCCGGCACGTCGGCCACGGTGAACACGGTGTCGCCCGCGGTCACCACGCCCAGGTTCGGGACGAGCGTCGTGAACGGATAGTCGGCGATCTTCGGCTTGGCCGCGCTGAGCGCCGCGATCAGCGACGACTTGCCCGCGCTCGGGAAGCCGACCAGCGCCACGTCCGCGACGCTCTTCAGCTCCAGCACCACGTCGAGCCCGTCGCCCGGCTCGCCGAGCAGCGCGAACCCCGGCGCCTTGCGCTTGGTGGTGGCCAGCGCCGCGTTGCCGAGCCCGCCGTGGCCGCCCTGCGCGATCACGTACCGGGTGCCGGCGCCGACCAGGTCGACCAGCACCTCGCCGGTCGTGGCGTTCTTGACCACGGTGCCGTTGGGCACCGGCAGGACCACGTCCTCGCCGTTGGCGCCGTCGCGGTTGGAGCCCTGCCCCTGCTTGCCGTTCTCGGCCTTGCGGTGCGGGCGGCGGTGGTAGTCGAGCAGCGTCGCGGTGTTGGGGTCCACCTCCAGGATCACGTCGCCGCCGCGCCCGCCGTTGCCCCCGTCGGGGCCGCCGAGCGGCTTGAACTTCTCCCGGTGGATGGAGGCACACCCGTTCCCCCCGTCACCGGCCTTGACGTGCAGGACCACCTGATCCACGAAGTCCGGCATGTAGCACTCCTCCATCGCCCCACCAGGGGCTCTTCCTCAACTCACTGAACGGGGCCCTACCCGAGCCACGAGAACGCGAAAAGGGGTGGATCGCCCGCGCGATCCACCCCTTTTGACGCGATGGTGCAACGACCCCGGGAACGGGAGCGGAGACTGCTCCGCACCTACTCCGCGACGGGGACGATGCTCACGGCCCGACGGCCGCGCTTGACGCCGAACTGCACGTGACCCGCGGCCAGCGCGAACAGCGTGTCATCGCCACCACGACCGACGTTGTCGCCGGGGTGGAAGTGGGTGCCACGCTGGCGGACGATGATCTCGCCCGCGTTGACCAGCTGGCCGCCGAAGCGCTTGACGCCCAGGCGCTGAGCGTTGGAGTCACGGCCGTTCCGGGTGGACGACGCGCCCTTCTTGTGTGCCATCTCTCAAACTCCCGATCAGGCCTGGTCGATACCGGTGATCTTCACCTGGGTGTACCGCTGGCGGTGACCCTGGCGCTTCTTGTATCCGGTCTTGTTCTTGTACTTGAGAATCCGGATCTTCGGGCCCTTGGTCTCGCCGAGGATCTCGGCGCTGACCGTGAACTTGCCCGCCTCGGTGGTCACGTCGCCATCGTCGACGACGAGCACCGTCGGCAGCGAAACCGAAGAGCCGACCTCGCCGGCGACCTTGTCCACCTCGAGGACGTCACCGACGGAGACCTTCTGCTGCCTGCCGCCGCAACGAACGATCGCGTACACCGCGGAACCCTTCTACTGACTCGCTGTTGCCACAGCCGTCCTGCGTGAGGACGGCCGCCGAATGCTGCGCCTGCCATCCGGTCCTGTCTGAACCGACGAACCGAGTAGGCGCGCCAACAGGGCGCGTCACCTGACGCACCGGTTCACCAGGGTACCGGATTAACGGCCCCCCAGGCGAACCGGACGGATCGTCGGATGCCCGCCGAGTGCTACTCGGCGGACTTGGCTCGGCGGGAGCGTCGCCGCCCCCTGCCGGAAGTCTGGCCCGCTTGGTCGTCCTCAGCCGGGACGCCATCAAGCGCACCGGTCACGGTATCACGGCCGGAGGTGTCCTTGGCCGCGGAAACCTTGTCGGAGACCGCCTTCTCGACGGCCATCTTGCCCTGCGTGCCCCGCGGCTCCGGCTTGCTCTCGACCGGCTCGGTCGAGACCAGCAGCCCGCGCCCGTTGCAGCACTCGCACGGCGTCGAGAACGCCTCCAGCAGCCCCTGGCCCACCCGCTTGCGCGTCATCTGGACCAGGCCCAGCGAGGTGACCTCGGCCACCTGGTGCTTGGTGCGGTCGCGGGCCAGGCACTCCAGCAGCCGCCGCAGCACCAGGTCCCGGTTGGACTCCAGCACCATGTCGATGAAGTCGATCACGATGATGCCGCCGATGTCGCGCAGCCGGAGCTGGCGCACGATCTCCTCGGCCGCCTCCAGGTTGTTCCTGGTGACCGTCTCCTCCAGGTTGCCGCCGTGGCCGGTGAACTTGCCGGTGTTGACGTCCACGACCGTCATCGCCTCGGTGCGGTCGATGACCAGCGAGCCGCCGCTCGGCAGCCACACCTTGCGCTCCATCGCCTTGGCGAGCTGCTCGTCGATCCGGTACGCCGCGAACACGTCGTCCTGGTCGTCGTCCCACTTCGACAGCCGGTCGGCCAGGTGCGGCGCGACGTACTTGACGTACTCGTCCACCGTGTCCCAGGCGTCGTCGCCCTGCACGACCAGGTTCGTGAAGTCCTCGTTGAAGACGTCACGCACGACCCTGATCGTCAGGTCGGGCTCGGCGGACAGCAGCTCCGGCGGGCTGGCCGACTTGGCCTTCTTCTGGATGTTCTCCCACTGGGCCGACAGCCGGGCCACGTCGCGGGCCAGCTCGTCCTCGGAGGCGCCCTCGGCGGCGGTGCGGACGATGACGCCCGCGTTCTCCGGCATGACCTTCTTCAGGATGCTCTTGAGCCGCGTGCGCTCCTTGTCGGGCAGCTTGCGGCTGATGCCGGTCATCGAGCCGTCCGGCACGTACACGAGGTAGCGCCCCGGCAGGCTGATCTGCGACGTGAGCCGCGCGCCCTTGTGCCCGATCGGGTCCTTGGTGACCTGCACCAGCACCGACTGCCCGGACTTCAGCGCCGACTCGATGCGCTTCGGCTGGCCCTCCATCCCGGCGGTGTCGAAGTTCACCTCGCCGGCGTACAGGACCGCGTTGCGGCCCTTGCCGACGTCCACGAACGCCGCCTCCATCGAGGGCAGCACGTTCTGGACCTTGCCGAGGTAGACGTTGCCCACGTACGACTGGCTCGCCTCGCGGTTGACGTAGTGCTCGACGAGCACGCCGTCCTCCAGCACCGCGATCTGCGTGCGGTCGCCCTGGCGGCGCACCACCATCATGCGGTCCACCGACTCGCGGCGGGCCAGGAACTCCGACTCGGTGATGATCGGCGGACGCCTGCGGCCCAGCTCGCGGCCCTCGCGGCGGCGCTGCTTCTTGGCCTCCAGGCGGGTCGAGCCGCGCACGCTCTGCACGCCGTCCGTGGCGGTCTCCAGCGCCCCGGTACGCCCGGAGCGCGGCGCGCGGATGCGCACCACCGTGTTCGGCGGGTCGTCGGTGGCCGGCTCGGCACCGTCGTCACTGCCCCGGCGGCGACGGCGACGGCGGCGGCGCGAGGTGGAGGACTCCTCCTCCTGCGCGGACGACTCCTCGGCCGGCTCCTCCTCGGCCTCCTCGTCCTGCTCCTCGCCGTCCTCGTTCTCGTCGCGCTCGCGGGTCTTGCCGCGCCCGCGGCCGCCACGGCGGCGGCGACGGCGACGGCTGCCGCCCTCTTCCTCCTCCTGCTCCTCGGAGACGTCGGCGTCGATCTCGTCCTCGCCGGCGCCCTCCTCGATGAGGTCCTCGACCTCTTCCTCCTCCGGCTCGACCGGCTGCGGCGGCTCGGGCCGCCGGGTCACGGCCGGCTTGGCCTGGCTCGGGTCGGGGGCCTGGAACAGCGGAGCGAAGATCGCGGCGGGCCGCTGGAACGCGGCACCCGGCTCGTCCTGGCGGCGCACCGAGAACCCGAACGGGTCGGCCAGCAGGCTGGAGGGGGTGGGCTCCTCGTCGAGGTCCTCACCGGCGGGCTCGTCGTCGAGCGGCTCGTCCTCGGGCAGGATCTCGATGATGTCCTCTTCGTCCTGAACGCCCAGCACGTCACCGGCCGCCGTACCCCGCACGTCATCCGCACCGGCACCACCGGCCGCCGTGCCAGCAGCAGCACCGCCGGCCGTGGAGCCCGCCGTGGTGCTCGCGCCGCCGGCCGCCGTGTCCTGCTCGGTGCCGGGCACGGTGCTCCGCGTGCTCTCGTCCTGGGCCGTCTCGCCGGACGCCGTCTCGCCGGACGCCGCCTGCGCTGCGGCTCCGCGGCGGCTGCGTGTCGTGCTGCGTGTCGTGCTGCGGGCCCGCGTCGTCCTGGCCTTCGTGCCGCGACCGCTCACGGCCCCCGCGCCACCGGCCTCGTCCCCAGCCGTCTCACCGGCCGGCACCGCGACCTCGCCACCGGCGACCTCGCCACCGGCCACGGCCGCGCCACCACCGGCGGTCCCCGCCGCAACGTCGCCACCTGCCGTGCCACCACCGGCGGCTCCCGCCGTGGCGTCGCCCGTGGCCCGCGTCCCGGCCGCGCCAACGGCCTGCGCCGTGGCGGCCTCGTCTGGACTCACCATGCCGGCGGCGCCCTGACCCGCGCCGGCAGCGCCCTCGCCTCCGGCGCCGGAAGCACCCTGACCCGCACCGGCGGCGCCCTGGCCAGCGCCAGCAGCGCCCTGGCCAGAGCCGACAGCAGCCTGGCCGGAGGCAGCGGCCTCCGCAGTCACATCCGCGTCGCTCGCCTTCTTACGCGTCCTGGTGCGCCGCTTGGGCGCGGCCTCTTCAGCAGGCGCCTCACCAGGCACCCCAGCAGACGCCTGAGCGGCCGCCTCAGCCGCACCGCCCGCACCGCTCGCGGCCGGACCGGCCGCGACGCTCCCGGCGGCCCCCACGGGCACACCGGCCTGCTCGGCGGCGTTCCCCGCCGCCTCCGCCGCCTCTGCGGCTTCGGCGGCCTTCTTCGTCGTACGCCGCCGCGTCGTCGTGGCGGTGGACCGCGTCCGTGACGTCCTCTTCGGCTTCTCCTCGGCACCGCCCTCGGCGATCGCACCGGCCGCCGCGTCGGTCACCCCGGCCTCCGCCGGGCTCCCGGCCCCGCGGGCCGCCGTACCCTCCGCCGGGGCTCCAGCCCCCGCTCCGGCACCGGCGACCGGCCCTCCGGCGGCAGCCGTACCGCTGTCGGTCCCTGCCGCTCCGGCCCCGGTTCCCGCGGCCGCCAGGACGTCGGGATCCGGCGACCCCGCGGCCCTGCGTGCCACGGTGCCCCGCACCGGCGCGCCTTCCGCCACCGTGACTGACGGCGCGGCCTTCGCGGCCACAACGGTGACCGGTCTCGATGCCGGCTCTTCGGGCAGCTCGGGCGGCGGCCCCGCGGGCCGGCTGGCGGCGCGGCGGCGCCGGGTCTCCGTAGGCTGTTCAGTTGTCTCCCCGTCGGGGCCAGTGGCCCCGGCGTTGGGCTCGTTGTCGAGCATGCGGGCGCTCTCCCGTCAGCTCCCGGGCGCGTCGCCGCGCCGCACGGGAGCCATCGTGTCTCAGTTGTCCGCCGGCGCCCCCATGTCGGAGGCGCCGACGCCAAGTCCTGTCAGCGGTCGTGCCCGGCTCATGCTGGGCGCGTCCTCAACCGCCGACGTGCTCACCCGCCGGTCCCGCCTCGCCGCCGCGCGTCGTGTCGCGGTCCAGGTCGAGCGGGTCGGCAAGCGCACCGGTGCTGGCGTCGAGCGGCCCCTGCGCCAGCCTGGTCACCTCGGGGGGAACCGGCGGCGCGAAGTCGGCCACAAGGCGCAGCCCTGTGAGCACATCGTCGGGTCGAACTGCAGGCGTCATGTGCCGAACAACCATGCGCAGTATGACACACGGCTCTCCTCGCACCTGAGCTGCGGTTCTTTCTGTTCCCTCGGACACCGTCAGCCCCAGGACGGCACCGCGCGCGTCGAAGCGCCGCAGCCCCTTCTTGGTGAGGCGCTCGACCTCCACGGTGCCCGCCGCGAGAAACTTCTCCACCGCCACCTCGGCGAGCTCGCGATCGGCACCGGACAGGCGCACCTCCCAGTCGGAGACCTCCAGACGGTCGGCCAGCCCACCCTGACCCGCCTCCACGACGTCGAGCACGTCGAGCCCCGGCGGCAGCGATTCGTCCAGACCGGATCTGACCTGCTCGGGGTCGCACGGCGTGGTGACGGCGATCTCGAGGTATTCGGCTTCGCTGGCAACGCCGGTAGGCGCCGCGCCGGCGTAGGAGATCTTCGGGTGGGGCGAGAAGCCCGCGCTGTAGGCCACCGGAATGCCGGCACGGCGGACCGCCCTCTCGACGGCCCGCGAGATGTCGCGGTGGCTGGTGAAGCGCAGGCGGCCGCGCTTGGCGTAACGCACACGCAGGCGCTGCACCGTGGGCGCGGGCGGAGGCCCTTCGGGAACAGGTTTCAGAGCTTGTCGTCCTTCCCTTGTAAGAGTTCCTTCGTCTCAGGATAAGCCGCCCCGGCGTATGTACGTGTACGCCGAGGCACGGCTCGCCCACTGAGAGCGCTAGACCACCGTAAGAGGAAGGAGTTTCCGTCCGGTCGGGCCGATCTGGATCTCGGTGCCCATGGTCGGGCAGACCCCGCAGTCGTAGCACGGGGTCCAGCGGCAGTCCTCGACCTCACCGCCGGAGACGGCCTCCTGCCAGTCCTGCCACAGCCATTCGCGGTCGAGCCCGGCGTCGAGGTGGTCCCATGGCAGGATCTCGTTCTCCTCCCGCTCGCGGGTGGTGTACCAGTCGACGTCGACCCCGGCCCTCTCGGCCGCGGCCATCCAGCGCTCGTAGGAGAAGTGCTCGCTCCAGCCGTCGAACCTGCCGCCGTCCTCCCAGACGGCGCGGATGACGGCTCCGACCCGGCGGTCGCCGCGCGAGAGCAGGCCCTCCACGATCGACGGCTTGCCGTCGTGGTAGCGGTAGCCGATGGCCCGGCCGTACTCCTTGTCGCTGCGCAACGCGTCACGCAGCGCCTTGAGCCGCCGGTCCACGGTCTCGTGGTCGGCCTGCCCGGCCCACTGGAACGGCGTGTGCGGCTTGGGCACGAACCCGCCGATGGAGACCGTGCAGCGGATGTCGCGGCTGCCGGTGGCCTCGCGCCCGGCCTTGATGACCTTCTTGGCCAGGTCGGCGATGCCGAGGACGTCCTCGTCCTGCTCGGTGGGCAGGCCGCACATGAAGTAGAGCTTCACCTGCCGCCACCCCTGCGAGTAGGCCGTGGTGACGGTGCGGATGAGGTCTTCCTCGGTGACCATCTTGTTGATCACCTTGCGCATCCGCTCGGAGCCGCCCTCGGGGGCGAACGTCAGGCCCGAGCGCCGGCCGTTCCTGGAGAACTCGTTGGCCAGGTCGATGTTGAACGCGTCGACCCGGGTCGAGGGCAGCGACAGCGAGGTGTTGGTGCCGTCGTAGCGGTCGGCCAGGCCCTTGGCGATGTCGCCGATCTCGGAGTGGTCGGCCGACGACAGCGACAGCAGGCCGACCTCGTTGAAGCCGGACTCCTTGATGCCGTTGTCGACCATCGCGCCGATGGTGGTGATGGAGCGCTCGCGCACCGGGCGGGTGATCATGCCCGCCTGGCAGAACCGGCACCCGCGCGTGCAGCCCCGGAAGATCTCCACGCTGAACCGCTCGTGCACGGTCTCGGCCAGCGGCACCAGCGGTTTCTTCGGATAGGGCCACTCGTCGAGGTCCATCACGGTGTGCTTGTGGACGCGCCAGGGCACGTCGGGACGGTTGGGCGCGACCCGCTTGATGCGCCCGTCCGGGTGGTAGTCGACGTCGTAGAACCTGGGTACGTAGACGCCGCCGGACTCGGCCAGCCGCAGCAGCAGCTCCTCCCGGCCGCCCGGCTTGCCCTCGCCCTTCCACTCGCGCACGACCTCGCTGATGGCGATGGAGATCTGCTCGCCGTCGCCGAGCACGGCCGCGTCGATGAAGGCGGCGATCGGCTCGGGATTGAAGGCGGCGTGGCCGCCCGCGATCACGATCGGGTCGTCCTCGCCCCGGTCGGCCGCCTCCAGCGGGATGCCGGCCAGGTCGAGCGCGGTCAGCAGGTTGGTGTAGCCGAGCTCGGTGGAGAACGACACGCCGAGCACGTCGAAGGCGCGCACCGGCCGGTGCGCGTCAACGGTGAACTGCGGCACGCCCTCGGCCCGCATGAGGGCCTCCAGGTCGGGCCAGACGGCGTAGGTGCGCTCGGCCAGCGTGCCGGGCAGCTCGTTGAGGATCTCGTAGAGGATGGCCACGCCCTGGTTGGGCAGCCCGACCTCGTAGGCGTCCGGGTACATCAGCGCCCACCGCACGTCGGCGGAGTCCCAGTCCTTGACGGTCGAGTTGAGCTCACCCCCGACGTACTGGATGGGCTTCTGCACCTTGGGCAGCAGCGCTTCCAGGCGGTGGAAAATCGACTCGACAGGCATACCGTCAAGGGTAGCGGCGTCCGGGCGTGACCAGATCCGGCAACGCCGTACCGACTCCGCCGAGCGTCACTCCCGCCACCCCCGTCACAGGAACGACTGCCCGCGCACCTTGATCGCCTGCAACAGCCCCACCGCCATGAGGTTCGCGAAAGTGGCCGTGCCGCCATAGGACACGAACGGCAACGGCAACCCCGTGATCGGCATGATCCCGATCGTCATGCCCACGTTGACGAACGTCTGGAACGCGAACCAGCACACGATCGTCCCGGCCACCAGCGTCCCGAACCGGTCCTCGCACCTGCGGGCGATCCTCAGCCCGCGTACCAGCACCACCCCGAGCAGCACCACGACCGCCGCCGACCCGAGGAAGCCGAACTCCTCCCCCGCCACGGTGAAGATGAAGTCGGTGTGCTGCTCGGGCACGAACCTCCCGGTCGTCTGCCCTCCCCCGAGCAGCCCCTTGCCCAGCAGTTGCCCGGACCCGATGGCGATCAGCGACTGCGTGGCGTTGTAGCCCACCCCGCGCGGATCGACGCTCGGATCGACGAACGCCGTGAACCGCGCCACCTGGTAGGGCTCCAGCAGCTGGAAGTAGAACACCGAGAAGATCCCGAGCGCCGCCGCGACCACCAGCCCCACGATCACCCGCTTGCGCACGCCCCCGAGGACCAGCCCGGCCGCGGTGATCACCGCCAGCACCATGGCCGTGCCGAGGTCGGGCTGGAGCATCACCAGCCCCATCGTGAGCACCGCCGCCAGGATCGCCAGGATCACGTCGAGCCCGCGCGGCCGGTCGGCGCCCTCGGCCGGCTGCGCCAGCAACATGGCGATGACCAGCAGCAGCCCCACCTTGGCGAACTCCGACGGCTGCACCGCGAAGCCGCCGCCGAGCAGGATCCACGAGTGCGACCCGTTGATGGTGGCGCCCAGCGGCGTGATCACCAGCGCCAGCCCGACCAGCGACACCACGAACACCAGCGGCGCGTACGCCCGCATCGCCCGGTGGTCCACGGTGGCCACCATGGCGCACAGCACCACCCCGATGGCCTCGTTGAGCAGGTGCTTCTTCACCAGCCCCGTGGACCCCGGCGCCCAGGTCCTGGTGCACGACCACACCAGCAGGGTGCCGATCACGCACAGCCCGGCCACCGCCACCAGCATGAGCCCGTCGAGCCTGCGGATCGGTGAGTTCTCCTGCACCAGCCGGCGCAGCAGTGAGGGCCGCTGGACGGCCACGGTGCGGGCGGTCATCGGGGCACCACCGTCCCGTCGGGCCGGAAGGCCGGCAGCCTGGTGGTGATCCTCCCGCCGGGCACCGCCTCCGGTCGTTTGATGCCGTAGATGCCCTCGTAGATCTCCCGTGCGGCGGGCGCCGCGGTCTGCGCGCCGAAGCCGCCCTGGGAGACCATGACGACCACCACGTACTGCGGGTTGCCGGCCGGCGCGAACGAGGCGAACCACGAGGTGTCCTGCTTGCCCCACACCTCCGCGGTGCCGGTCTTGCCGCCGATGCGCACCTTGTCCATCGGGAAGCCGGCGAAGGCCCCGGCCGCGGTGCCGTCCTTGGTGACCTGGCTGAGGGCGCTCCTGATGTAGAGCCGCTCCTTCTCGCTCAGCGGCAGTTTGCCGACCACCGGCACGGGGATCGTCCTGACCACCTTGCCGTCGGGCCGCACCTGCGCCCAGCCGATGCGCGGGCTGCGCAGCTTGCCGTCGCCCACCAGCGCCATGTAGGCCCGGGCGAGCTGCATCGGCGTCACCAGCACGTCACCCTGGCCGATGGAGAAGTTGGCCGAGTCACCGGGCCGCAGCAGGAACCCCTCGGTGCAGTTCTCCAGCGCCAGCCGCTTGAGGAACTCCGCCCGCGCCCGGTCCTTCACCTCCGGGTACCCCTTGCGCGACCGCTCGCAGTTGACCGCGCTGGTCTGGTTCCACAGGCTCTTCTTCCACGCCCGGTCGGGGATGCGGCCGGCGGACTCGCCGGGCAGGTCGACGCCGGTCGGCCGGCCGAATCCGAAGGCCCTGGCGGTGTTGGCGAAGACCTCCTTCGGGTTCTTCTTGGGGTAGCGCCCGCCGTCCTTGAGGTACTGCTCGTACGCCGCCCGGTAGAAGATGGAGTCGCACGACTTCACCAGCGCCGTGTGCAGGTTCATCATCCCCAGCGACTGGCCGCGGAAGTTGTTGAAGGCCCGTCCGCCCACGTTGACCGATCCCGAGCAGTTGTAGCTGCCGCTCAGGGGATAGCCGGCCCGCAACATCGCCGTCACCGACGAGACCTTGAACGTCGAGCCTGGCGCGAACTGCCCGTTGATCGCCCGCGACACCAGCGGCTTGCCCGACTTCTCCGACATCAGCCACTGGTAGCCGCGCGCCGAGATGCCGCCGCCCCAGATCTCCGGGTCGTAGTTGGGCTGGCTGGCCAGCGCCGCCACCCGGCCCGACCGCGCGTCGAGCACCACCGCGGCCCCGCCGTCCGCGCTCGGCGCCGACTTCATGGCCTTGTCCAGCGCCTTCTCGGTGACCGCCTGGATGCGCGAGTCGATGCTCGTCACCAGGTGATCGCCGGGTACGGGCGTCACCTGCTCCTCCACGCCGAGCGCCTTGCCCATCCGGTCGACCTGCACCCGGCGCAGCCCCGCCTTGCCGCGCAGCGCGTCGTCGTAGACGTACTCCAGCCCGTCGCGCCCGGCCAGGTCGACGCCCGAGAAGGCGGCCTTGAGCCCTTCGCGCTTCTCCAGCTCCTCCTCGGTGACCGGCTGCAGGTAGCCGAGCATCTGCGCCCCCGCCCGGCCGCCAGGGTACTGCCGCACCGAGTGGATCTCCGCCGTCACGCCGGGGAACTCCTCCTGCCGCTCCAGGATCTGCAGCGCCTCCCGGGTGTCGACCTTCTCGTCCAGCGGGACGGGCTGGTAGGGCGACCCCGTCCAGCACGGCTTCGGGACCCGCGGCCCGCACGGCGTGATCTTCCGCTGCAGCTCCTGCGTCGGCCTGCCGAGCACCTGCGACAGCTTCGTCAGCACCATCGCCCCGCCGTCGGGCGTCCGGGACAGCCGGGCCCGGTCCACGGACACCACCAGCGCGGTCCGGTTACGCACCAGCGGCCGGCCGGAGGAGTCGAGGATCTGCCCGCGCACCGCCGGCACGATCACCGTCCGCGTGCGGGTCTCCGTCGCCCGTGTCACGAACTCCTGCCCGTGCACCACCTGCACCTGGTAAAGCCGCCCGACCAGCACCACGAGCAGCGCCAGCACCAGGACGTGCAGCACCAGCAGCCGGGTCCGCATCCTGATCATGTCGAGTACCTCGGCTGGGTGCCGCGGGTGGTCAGCCAGATGACGACCGGGGACATCAGCAGCGTGTAGACGACGGTGACGGGCACCTCCTCCGTCAGCGTGGACCACGTCACCCGGGAGTCGCCGACCAGCAGGCTCACGCCCGCCGCCAGCAGCGGCGCCACCAGCACGCACAGCACGACGGTGGTCGCCGGCCCGCCCGCGCCCCGCCCGGCCACGTAGCCGACGAGCGCCAGCACGAACGCGTACTGGCCTATCAGGTGCGCGCCCGGCGGCGCGATGTCCACCAGCAGCCCGGCGAAGAAGCCGAGCACCGCCCCCGGCACCTCCCCGCGCCCCAGCGCCGCTCCGGCCACCGCCAGCAGCACCAGGTCGGGCACACCCCCGGCCGGCAACGACATCCGGTTGACCAGCATGACCTGCACCAGCAGCGCCAGCAGGACGCACAACCCCCCGATCACCGCGCCTCCTCCCGACGGACAGCCCTTCTGATCACCACGCGCCCACGACAGGCGACCCCTCTGATCACCGCGCCCTCTCCTTCGCGGGCAGCACCGCGTCGCGCGGGTCCCGCTTGGGCGGCTCGATCACGACGCCCACCACGTCCAGCGTGGTCAGGTCGGAGTACGGCCGGGCGTAGGCGATGCGCGTCAGCTCGCCGGGCGTCGACTCCACCCGCTCGATCACCCCGATCGGCACCCCCGGCACGTACGGCCGCCCGTTCTGCGACCCGAAGCTGACGATGCGCCCGCCCCGGTTGAGCGGAGCGGTCGAGTCGAGCAGCCGGAACTGCACGAGCCGTCCGTGCTCGCCCACCCCGTGCACGACCCCGATCTCCTTGCCGCCCTCCAGCCGCGCGCCGGCCGCCGAGGCCGGATCGCTGATCAGCAGCACGGTCGAGGTGCCGGTGGAGGCCTGGATGACCCGCCCCACCAGCCCGTCGCCGTTGAGCACGGTCATCTCCGGGCGAACCCCGTCCATCGTGCCGGCGTCGATCTGCACGGTGTCCTCGAACCCCGGCTGCCCCCGCCGCGCGACGACGTTGGCCGGAACGATCTTGTATCCGCCGGCGCCGGCCAGCCCCAGCAGCTCCTTCAGCTCGCCCGCCCGGCCGGCGTCGAGCCTGCCCGTCACCAGCCCGGCCCGCAGCTTCGCGTTCTCCTCCATCAGCGCCTGGATGCGCTTCTGCGCGGCCGGCGCCGCGATCACCGCCTGCACGAACGCCGTCACCGGCCGCGCCACCCCGCCGCCGAACTGCTCGGCCGAGCCGAAGATCCAGGCCCCCGCGGCGCGGAGCGGGCGCAGCGGTGAGGCGCCACCGGTGCGGTGGTCGACGGTCAGGGTGAGCAGGGCCGCCGTCAGCAGCACTCCGAGGATCAGCCGGGCCCGGCGCGAGTCTCTCATCAGTGCCGGGACTCCGGAACCAGAACCCCCTGCAGCGCCTCGAAGTCCTCGGCGCACTTGCCGGAGCCGATCGCGACCGAGTCGAGGGCGTTCTCGACGAGGTGCACCGGCATGCCCGTCTCCGCCTTGACCCGCTCGTCGAGCCCCTTGAGCAGGGCGCCGCCGCCGGTGAGCGCGATGCCGCGGTCCATGATGTCGCCGGACAGCTCGGGCGGGCACTTGTCGAGCGTGGTCTTGACCGCGTCGACGATCGCGTTGACCGGCTCCTCGATCGCCTTCCTGATCTCCTCGCCGGAGACGATGATCGTCTTCGGCAGCCCGCTGACGAGGTCGCGCCCGCGGATCTCCGCGTGCGTCTCCTCCCCGTCGGGGCAGGCCGAGCCGATCGCCATCTTGATCTCCTCGGCGGTGCGCTCGCCGAGCATCAGCGAGAACTCCTTCTTCGCGAACGTCATGACCGCCTGGTCGAGCTCGTCGCCGCCGATCCTGATGGACTGGCTGGTGACCATGCCGCCCATCGAGATGATCGCCACCTCGGTGGTGCCGCCGCCGATGTCGACGACCATGTTGCCCGTGGGCTCGTGCACCGGCAGCCCGGCGCCGATCGCCGCGGCCATCGGCTCCTCGACGATGTAGACCTTGCGCGCGCCGGCCTGGTAGCCGGCCTCCTTGACCGCCCGCTGCTCGACGCTGGTGATGCCGCTCGGCACGGCGATGATGATGCGCGGCTTGGCGAAGTGGCGGCGCCGGTGAACCCTCTGGATGAAATATCGCAGCATGCGTTCGGTCACGTCGAAGTCGGCGATCACGCCGTCCTTCAACGGCCGGACGGCGACGATGTTGCCGGGCGTGCGGCCGATCATGCGCTTGGCCTCGATGCCGACCGCCACGATCTTTCCCGTAGTGGTGTTGATCGCCACGACTGACGGCTCGTTGAGCACGATGCCCCGGCCGCGCACGTAGACCAACGTGTTGGCGGTGCCCAGGTCGACCGCCATGTCACGGCCGAGGAACGCGAGCTTGCTGCTCATGGGGAACGGAGCCCTCCGTAACGTCGTTCACGAATGACTACGGAATGAATTCGAATCGTAACGTGACGTACCCACCGATGAACGCAATGAGCCATCGCGCCTCTCAAAAATCTCCAGCCCCAAGCCCGACCGCGATTTTGCCCAGATTGGGCTACAACACCCGAACGCCTACTGGAATGCGGTAAAAGCCTCGATGCAACTACTCCCGATCACGTGACACACACGCTACGCGACCGCGCCGACAAAAACGGAAAGCGCCCGCACGGCACGAGGCCGTACGGGCGCGGAAGGCTCCTCGGCTCCGCCCTCAGACCTCCCGGGGGAGGCCGGAAAGCGGCGCGGAGCGCGTCACCTGGAAGTGGCGGTCAGAACCGGTCAGGGAAGAAGATCTTGATCTCCCGGGCGGCGGACTCGGGCGAGTCGGAGCCGTGGACGACGTTCTCGCCGATCTCCAGCGCGTGGTCGCCGCGGATCGTGCCGGGGGCGGACTTGACCGGGTCGGTGGCGCCGGCCAGCGCGCGGAACGCCTCGACGGCGCGCGGGCCCTCGAGCACCATGGCGACGAGCGGCCCCGACGTGATGAACTCGACGAGCTCGCCGAAGAACGGCCGCTCGGAGTGCTCGGCGTAGTGCGCCTTGGCGGTGTCGGCGTCGAGGGTGCGCAGGTCCATCGCCACGACCTTGAGGCCCTTGCGCTCCACACGGGAGATCACGTCACCGATGAGGCCACGCTTCACCCCGTCGGGCTTGATCAGGACAAGAGTGCGCTCGGACACTTGGAGTTCTCCTTCGAACAGAATGGGGTCGCGGCTACCGGCGCCCGGCCTCACCGCGAGGACGCCGCGCACCGGGCATGGGCCCGCGCGTCGCCGTAGCCGGGCCCTCAGCTTACCGTCCCGAGGGCCGCACCCTCGCTTCCGGCGGCGATCCCCAGCGGCCCGCCCACGGAGCGCCGCTCCCGAGATGCCACCGCGAGACGCCACCGCGAGACGCCATCGCGAGACGCCGCCCGCGCCACCGGCCGTCCGGCGGCCTTACGGGGTGCCGCCGTCCTCGGGCGACTGCGCCTGCGGCGGAACCGCCGGCGCCTCCCCTTCCTCCCCGGCGCCCGGCTCGCCGGAGGCGCGCCCGGCCGGCACGGGCAGGCCGGCCCCGGGCCCGTCGCCCCACTTCCGCCCGTCCGCGCCGATCGGCCGGCCGCTGCAGTCCCTCACCTCGCTACCCCTGACGGCATCCGCGCCGTCCGGCGGCGCCGCCGCGAGCGGCACGTCACCGGAGGCCGGCGCCCCGCCCTCGGACCGCCGGGCCAGCACCGCGGCCAGCACGATGACCGTCACCATCAGGAACCCCCCGATGAGCGCCCACCAGTGCAACGCCCCCACGAACTTGTCGACCAGTTCCTGCGCCGACCGGACCCCGTCCAGCATGGACATCTGCACCCCGGTGCCGAGCAGGAACCCGGCCAGCGTCCCGGCCGCGCACAACGACAGCCCGAACGCCGCCGTCCCGATCCCGACCTCCTGCAACGTCGCCGTCACCGCCACCGCCGCCCCCACCGTGAGCAGCGTGAACGGCACCGCGAGCACCAGCCCGTCGGCCGACGGCACGACCAGCCGCACCGAGCACAACCCCACCACCATCGCCAGCAACCCCAGCGGCGCCAGCCACCGCCCGGCGGCGACCGCGGACAGCCGCACCACCACCGCCGCGGCGATCGCGAGCAGCCCCGCGGCCCCGTACGGCACCCACAACCCGCGCAACCCCGGCCCGCCGAGCCCGCCCATCTCCACCAGCGTCACCTGCGCCGCGCTGGGCAGCAGCACCACCCCGACCGCGACCAGGGTGTACGCGGCCCTGCGGCTCTCCGGCGCGCCGACCGACGCCAGCGCCAGCAGCCCGGCGACGGCCGTGACCGCCAGCATCATCACCGGCAGCGCCCGCCACCCCGCGCTCGCGGTGCTGATCGCCACCACCGCGATCCCCGCCGCGAGCCCGGCGACCAGTAGCAGCCGGCCGCGCTCCCGCGGCTGGGGAACGGGGGTCGCGGGCCGGCCGAGCAGCGTCCAGGCGAGCAGGAAGAACGCCGCGAGCCCCAGCGCCACCCCCGTCACCAGCGGGTACGGCTGCAACGTCACCTTCCAGCTGCCGGCCTCGTCGAGCGGCCACAGCGCCAGCGCCTGCGCCGCGAGCAGGCTCAGGCTGAACGTCCCGGCCCACAGCGCCCGCAACGCCGGCGCACGCTCCCAGACGGCGGCGAGCGTGGCGGGCACGAGCAGCCCGGCCCCGACGCCGCGCAGCACGCGCACGACACCGACGAGCAGCTCGGAGGCCGCGTACCCGCCCGCCGCCTCGGACACCGCCACCAGCGCCAGCCCGGCGAGCACGAGATGGGCGGCCGGCACCCGCCGCAGCGCCACCCCCGCGAACGGCACGGTCAGCATGAGCGCGGGCAGGGCGAGCCCGTGCGTGCGCATCAGCGCGACCTGGTCGAAGCCGCCGGGCAGCAGCTTGGCGACGACGGAGAGCGTGTTGGGGATCGAGGTGATCGCCAGCGGCAGCGCGCACACCACCAGCAGCCCGAGCAGAGTGTCGAGCAGCCAGGGATGTCGGGACGCAGCCGGACGAGGCGACCGCTGGTTCGGGGGGACGGCCATGTAGGCCGACTTTAGCGGGAAGTAGCGCCCTCGACACGACGAGCGACGATAATCGCCGTGATCCACAGTGCCGCGAAGATCGCCCCGAGGAAGAACATGGCCGTCACGAGGAACCCGGTGGCGATCGCCAGCACCTGCGCCACGCTGCCCAGCACGTAGCCGAACGGCTTCTTCAGCAGGCCGGCGGCGACGACGCACAACACGGCCAGCCCGATCCCGACGGTCACCGCCAGCGCGGGCGCGACCCCGCCGATGGTGATCGCCACCGGCGTGACCAGGCCGGCCACGATCGCCTCCATGCCGAGCACGGAGGCGCCCAGCCTGCGCATCCCCGGCGTGACCTCAAAGCTCACCCGAACCACCCGCCGTCCCCGTCCGCCATCCGCATCGGCCGGACGTCGCTGCCCGTCACGTGCCGTCCGCCTTGAGCATCTGCCGCGCGTCACCCGCCGTGACGACCGACCCCGTGATCAGCACGCCGGTGCCGCTGAACTCCCCTGCGGCGTCGGCGATCCCGATCCCCCGGTCGATGGCGTCGTCGAGCCGGTCCTCCACGTGCACCCGCTCCTCGCCGAAGATCGGCTCGGCCAGCGCCGCCAGCTCGTCGGGCGACAACGACCGGGGCGAGGAGTTGCGGGTGACGACGATCTCGTCCAGGATCGGCTCCAGCAGCTCCAGCAGGGCCTCGACGTCCTTGTCCCGCATGACCGCGACCACGCCGACGACCTTGGCGAAGTCGAACGCCTCGTGCAGCCCCTCCAGCGTCGCCTGCATGCCGCCGGGGTTGTGCGCGGCGTCGATGACGACCGTCGGCGTGCGGCGCACGACCTCCATGCGGCCCGGCGAGGACGCCTGCGCGAACGCCTGGCGCACCAGATCGGCGTCGAGTGGATCGTCGCCGCCCGTCAGCGCCTCGACCGCGGCCAGCGCGCACACCGCGTTGCTCGCCTGGTGCGCGCCGTACAGCGGCAGGTAGACCTCGTCGTACACGCCCTTGAGCCCCCGCAGGGTGAGCAGCTGCCCGCCGATGGCCACCTCGCGGCTCATCACCCCGAACTCCAGCCCCTCGCGCGCCACGACCGCACCCACCTCGGCCGAGCGCCGCATCAGCACCTCGGCCGCGGCCAGCTCCTGCTGGGCCAGGATCGCGGTGGCGCCGGGCTTGATGATGCCCGCCTTCTCCCCGGCGATGCTGGGGATGTCGGGACCGAGCCGGTCGGTGTGGTCGAGGGAGATCGGCGTGATCACGCACACCGTGCCGTCGGCGACGTTGGTGGCGTCCCACGACCCGCCCATCCCGGTCTCGATGACCGCGACGTCCACGGGCGTGTCGGCGAACGCCGCGAACGCCATCGCGGTCAGCAGCTCGAAGAACTGGATGCGCCGCCCCTGGGCGTCGGTCAGCTCGACGTACGGGATGATCTCCTCGTAGACCTGGGCGAACCGCTCCTCGCTCAGCGGCTCGCCGTCCACCGTGATGCGCTCGCGCATGGACACGAGGTGGGGGCTGGTGAACCGCCCCACCCGCAGGTTGCGCTCCTTGAGCAGCGCCTCGGTCAGCCGCGCCGTACTCGTCTTGCCGTTGGTGCCGGCGATGTGTATGACCGGGTACGCCCGCTGCGGGGAGCCGAGCACATCCAGCAGGGCCGCGATCCTGTCGAGCGTCGGCTCGAAGTCCCACTCGACGCCGCGCTCCATGATCGCACGTTCAACCGCACGGTAATCCACCCCTCAACCCTACTGACTGCCGGTAGCGCTTCAGCCGGGGGCCGATCGCCATCCAGATCCATGTCGTCAGATGGATGGAAAATTGGAGGGTACCCGCCCGCCCCTGTGGCTGCGACCTTGGGGATCAGCCTGCCGCACCCTCGGCAGGCCGTTTCTCGGGAGGCAATCGTGGAAGGCGAGAACATCCGTACCGGCGAACAGACCGGGCGCGACGGCATCAGCAGGAAGACGCTCTTCAAAGCGGCTCTCATAGCGGCTCCGGTCCCCTTACTGGCCGGGCAGGTGCCGGCCCTGGCCCGTGACAGCGCCGCGAGCGGCGGGCCGCTCACCCCCACTCCCTACTGCGACGACGGCGACGACCCCACCCCGCCGCAGACCGAGGGCCCGTACTTCAAGCCCAACTCACCGCAACGCACGGTCCTGCCCGGCGCGGGCACAAAGCTGGTCGTGAGCGGTTATGTGTTCGGCTTGGCCTGCCAGCCCCTGGCCAACGTCCTGCTCGACTTCTGGCAGGCCGACAACAACGGCGCCTACGACAACGTCACCTACAACTTCCGCGGCCACCAGTACACCGACGCCCAGGGCGCCTTCAAGCTCACCACCATCGTCCCGGGCCTGTACCCCGGCCGCACCCGCCACATCCACGTCAAGGCCCAGGCCCCCGGCCGGCCCGTCCTGACGACGCAGCTCTACTTCCCCGGCGAGCCGCGCAACAACACCGACACCATCTTCGACCCCGCTCTGCTCATGACCGTACGGACGGTGGGCACCGGCAAGGAGGCGACCTTCGACTTCGTCCTCAACGTCCCGGGCGCCCCGCCCACGAACCCCCCGACAAGCCCGCCCCCGGGCGGCACGACCTGGAAGGCTGGGGTGACCTACCAGGCGGGTGACCAGGTCACGTATGACGGCGTGACGTACCGGTGCCTGCAGGGGCATCAGGCACGAGCAGGCTGGGAGCCACCCAACGTCCCTGCTCTGTGGCAGCGCGTCTGACGACGGCGACCTCATGGTCCCCGGAACGTGAAGAGGGCTGCTCCGGATCCGGAGCAGCCCTCTTTCATGCCCGGAAATGCAGAAGGGCCCCGACGCTAAACGTCGAGGCCCTCCACAAAGATTGTCCGGCGGTGACCTACTCTCCCACACCCTCCCGAGTGCA
>NZ_JBFAHK010000013.1:163717-310396 GCF_040802095.1 Nonomuraea sp. NPDC050783 | reverse complement strand
GACCAGGACGCCGAGCGCGGCGGCTATGAGGGGTTTGCGGGATCGCTGTATCGGGGGTGGGGGGAAGGCGTTGGTGCCCATGCCTGAGCCTCCATATGTGGATCATGGGGAAAGGAGCGTGCGGGTCGCACCCGCGGGGGACCGACGCCGCGTCCATCGGGGACGCGCACCACAAGGGCGTCGTGACGGTAACCTCCGCCGCGCACCACCGATCCGGCCGAGGAGGTCGTCCCGGAGACTCAGTGTGGAAATCGCACTGAAACTTGTCAAGGAGAACGCGATAACTTTCGACGAAGGGCGCCTTGCGTCAAAGATGTTGTCCTGCCAAGATGCGGCGGAGGCGTCCTGAAACTTTCGGAGGGCGCCGTCTCCACCCGGGAAATGCGTGAAAGTTTCACGGAAACGTTCTTGGCGAGAGGCCGTAGTCAAGGCCGATAGCGCGAGGTGAACCCGCTCGCCCGCCCCTCCCGCCGGCCCGCCGGGCGTCCCGGTCTCTTGACAGCTTTTCGCGGCTCGGATTGGCTGCGTCCCGCCACCACCACCTCCTCCTGCCGCATCGAGGAGGAGGCCGACCGAAAGTCGTTTGTTAGCGCTAACAGCGGGGTTGGCCGAAGCGCGCCTCCCGGTGGAAGGACACAAGGTGAAACGAGCACTGTGCGCCATGCTCACGGCCGCCGCCGTGGCGGTGGCGGCCGTCGGCGCGTTGCTGGGGATCGGGCCCGCCGCGGCCGCGTCGCTGACCCGGGTGACCGGCTTCGGTACGAACCCGACCAATCTAAATATGTACGTCTACGTCCCGGATCGGGTGGCGGCCCGGCCGGCGATGCTGGTCCTGGTCCACTACTGCACCGGCTCGGCCTCCGGCGTGTTCAACGGCGTCGGGCACGACTACGTCACCGCGGCCGACCGGTACGGGTACGTCATCGTGGTCCCGGAGGCCACCCGCAGCGGCCAGTGCTTCGACGTGTCCACGCAGGCCGCGCTGAGGCGCGACGGCGGCGGCGACTCCACCGGCATCATGTCGATGGTCGCCTACGCCCGCCAGCGCTACAACGTCGATCCCGCCCGCATCGTGGTCAGCGGCTTCTCCTCCGGCGCGATGATGACCAACGTGCTGGCCGCGCAGTACCCCGACGTGTTCTCGGCCGCCGCGGCGTTCTCCGGCGTACCGGCCGGATGCTTCGCCACCACCAACGGGTCGTTGTGGAACAGCCAGTGCTCCGGCGGCCAGCTCATCAAGACCGCCCGGCAGTGGGGCGACCAGGCCCGCGCGATGTACCCCGGCTACACCGGCCGCTACCCGCGCATGCAGCTGTGGCACGGCACCACCGACACCACGCTGGCCTACGCCAACTTCGGCGAGGAGATCAAGCAGTGGACCGACCTGAACGGGGTGAGCCAGACCCCGGCGTTCACCGACACCCCGCGCTCCGGCGTCACCCGCACCCGGTACGGCGGCACCGGTCTCCAGCCCCCCGTCGAGGCGTTCAGCTTCGCCGGTTACGGCCACTCCCTGCCGCTGGACGGCATGCTCACCCACGCCGTCACCTTCCTCGGCCTCGACGGCACCTCCCCGGACACGACGCCCACCTCCACGCCCACCTCCACGCCCACCTCGACGCCCGGCGACGCGGCCCCGATCAAGAACGTGTGGTCGGGCCGGTGCCTGGACGTCTCGGGTGCTTCCCAGGCCAATGGGGCGCAGGCGCAGATCTGGGACTGCAACGGTCAGGCCAATCAGAGCTGGACGGCGACCGCTTCGGGTGAGTTGCGGGTCTACGGCGGTAAGTGCCTGGATGTCAGCGGGCGGGCCACGGCCGACGGCAGCAGTGTGATCGTCTGGGACTGCAGCGGTCAGAGCAACCAGCAGTGGCGTTTCAACGCCGATGGCACCATCACCGCCGTGGGTGCGAACAAGTGCCTGGACGTGCCGAACTACTCCACCGCCAACGGCGTCAAGCTCCAGATCTGGACCTGCGGCACCGCCACCAACCAGCGCTGGACGCGCGGCTGATCATGATCGGAGTCACGTGATGTCAAGGCAGAACTCCTTCCTCGGCGCGATCGTGCTCGCGGTGCTCCTCCTCCTCGCGATGGCGGGCACGGCGATGAGCAGCGCGGGCGCCTCCACCGCCGCCACCTCCGCCGCCGCCGCGGCGACCGCGGGATGCGGCAGGACCCCGACGCTGAGGAGCGGCCAGCAGACGATCCAGACCAGCGGCAAGACCCGCTCCTTCATCCTGCGGATCCCGGACGGCTACCGCAACGACACCCCCTACCGGCTGATCTTCGGCTTCCACTGGCTGGGCGGCACCGCCAACGACGTGGACTCCGGCGGCAGCAGCGGCTACTCCTGGTCCTACTACGGCCTCAGGCAGCTGTCGAACAACAGCGCGATCTTCGTCGCGCCCCAGGGCTTCAACAACGGCTGGGCGAACTCCAACGGCGAGGACGTCACCTTCGTCGACGACCTGGTCCGCCTCATCGAGGGGGACCTGTGCGTGGACACCTCGCAGCTGTTCGCCACCGGCTTCAGCTACGGCGGCGGCATGAGCTTCTCGCTGGCGTGCTCGCGGGCGACGGTCTTCCGCGCGGTCGCGGTCTTCTCCGGCGCCCAGCTCAGCGGGTGCAGCGGCGGCACCCAGCCCATCGCGTACATGGGGCTGCACGGCATCGGGGACACGGTGCTGAACATCTCGCAGGGGCGGGCGCTGCGCGACAGGTTCGTCCGCAACAACGGGTGCACCGCGCAGAACCCGCCCGAGCCGGCCCAGGGCAGCCGCAGCCACATCGTCACCACCTACTCGGGGTGCCGGTCCGGCTACCCGGTCGTCTGGGCCGCGTTCGACAACGGCCACACGCCCGGCCCGGTGGACGGGACCTACACCGAGAACGGCGCCACGACCTGGACCAAGGGCGAGGTGTGGAAGTTCTTCTCCCAGTTCGCCAGCACGTCGTCACCCAGCCCGACGCCGACCCCCACGCCCACTCCCACTCCCACCCCCACGCCCACCCCTGAGCCCGGCGGCTGCACGGCCACGATGCAGACCGTGAACTCCTGGTCCGGCGGCTTCCAGTCCACCGTCACCGTCCGGGCCGGCGGCAGCGCCGTCACCCGCTGGACGGTCGCCTGGACCTGGCCGGGCGGGCAGACGATCAGCAGCCTGTGGAACGGCGTCCGCTCCGGCTCCGGTGCCGGCGTGAGCGTCAGCAACGAGACCTACAACGGCTCCGTCCCGGCCGGCGGCACCACCACGTTCGGCTTCACCGCCAACGGCACCGCCGCCACCCCCGCCCTCACCTGCGAAGCCTCATGAGCGGGTGAGGACGGACCGGAGCGCCCCGCGTCCCCTCACCCCGTGGTGCGGGGACGCGCGGGCGCGGTGGTCTCCCGGAGGGAGATGGGCGGGGTGAGAAGCAGCTCGCGGTGCGGGGCGGCCGGGTCGGCGATGCGCTCGACGAGCAACTCGACCGCGCGGGCGCCCAGCTCGCCCGCGGGCATGTCGGCGGCGGTGAGCGGAGGGTGCAGGTTCTCGGCCAGATGCCGGGCGGCGACGCCGGCGATGGAGAAGTCCCTCGGCACCGCCAGACCGGCGTACGCGATGCCCCGGTACAGGCCCGGCAGGGCGGCCTCGTTGATGGTGGCGAGGGCGGTCAGGCCGGGGTGCTCGCCGAGCAGCCGCTCGGCGCAGGCCACGCCGGACTGGGCGTCGTCGGCGCAGCAGGTCTGCACGCCCTCCAGGCCGCGCTCGGCGATCGCGCGGGCGAAGCCGGCCTGGGCCCGGTGGGCGGGGCCGTACCCGGTGGCCATCAGCCCGGCGGAGCGGTTCACCAGGGCGACGCGGCGGTGGCCCAGGTCGGCCAGGTGATGCACGCACTTGGCGATGAGGAGGTCGTTGTCGACGTCCACCCAGGTCAGGTCCTCGGGGTGGCGGGTGCGGCCGATGGCGACGAACGGCAGCCCGCTCCGCCGCAGGCGGGTGACGCGGTCGTCGTCCATCCGGAGCTCCATGAGGACGACGCCGTCCACGCGCCCGCCGCCGATCACCCGCTCGAAGGAGCGATCGTGCTCGCCGCCCGAGGGTGACAGCAGGACGTCCAGGTCGGCGCGGGCGGCGGCGTCCACCACGCTGGCCACGAAGCCGAGCTGCACGTCGGTCAGGCGGCGGCCGGCCGGGGGGATGACCAGGGCGATGGTGCGGGTCCTGCCCTCCTTGAGCGCCCGGGCGGTCGCGTTGGGACGGTAGCCGAACTCGTCGATGACCGCCTGGATGCGCTGCCGCGTTCCCTCGGACACCGGGCGTTTGCCGCTCAGGGCGTAGGAGACGGTGCTGCGGGACACGCCTGATCGCCTGGCGATCTCCCCGATGTTCACCCGGGTGCTCCTCACGAGGTCGAGCCGACACCCGCCATCGTAGGTTGAATCGTTTTTCGCGCGGAAGGGGTGGCGCCCCGGGGGCCGGGACCCCCGGGGCGCCAGGGCGTCAGGTGCGGGTCCAGCGCTGGTTGGCGCCGCCGTTGCAGGTCCACAGGATGATCAGTGTGCCGTTGGCGGTGCCGGCACCGTTGGCGTCCAGGCACAGGCCGGACCGGACGGCGGTCACCGTGCCGTCGGCGTTGAGGTTCCACTGCTGGTCGGCCTGCCCGTCGCAGTCCCGGATGACCGCCTTGGAGCCGTCGCCGCCGGCGCTCAGGCACTTGGTGCCGTACACCTGGAGCTGCTTGGCCGTGGTGAGCGTCCACTGCTGGTTGGCGCCGCCGTTGCAGTCCCACAGCGCCACCTGGGTGCCGTTCGTCCTGGACTGGTTCGGCACGTCCACGCAGCGGCCGGACGCCTGGCCGCGCAGCACGTTGCCGTTGCCGCCGCCGGGGCCGGGGGTGATGCTCAGGTTGTCGAACTGGGCGGTCTCGGTGGTGGCGGTGCCGACGCCGACCTGGCCCGCGCCCCAGGTGGCGTCGGTGACCGAGCCCACCTGGACACCGTCGATGGAGGCGGTGAGGGTGCTGCCGGAGAAGCCGAGCGCGAGCGTGTGCCAGCGGCCGGTGCCGAGCGCGGCGACCGTGCCGCTGCGCAGCGTCGTGACGGCCGCGTCGGTGTTGTTGCGCTGGATCTGCCAGGCACCGGCGTCGGTGACCCGGAAGTAGTAGGCGTTCAGCCCGGCGGGGCCGAAGCTGCGCTGGGTGCCGGCCCGGCCGATGAGCTGGACGTAGCCGCTCTGCTCCAGCAGCACGTCGGCGGAGACGGTGTAGTTGCTCCACCCCAGGTCGCCGAGGAGCGCGTACGGGTCGGAGCCGCCCGTCCACAGGATCGGCTGCCGGGGGGCCATCTGGCGCACGCACCGCCCGGACCGGCCGCCGCCGCACCCCACGACCTCGAACGATCCCTGCTGGTCCATGAGGTACTTCGCCTCCCGGCCCACGGCGTAGGAGTCGAAGTCGTCGGCGTAGGGCAGGGCGAGCGAGCCGCGGGCCGGGCTGGTGGCCGTGCCCTTGCCCTGGCCGGTGGTCGTGGTGATCGAGTACACGTAGCCGGGCTGCGCCGTCAGCGAGAACGAGCCCCCGGAGGGGGTCAGGTCGGCGGCGCGGACGAAGTGGCGGGCGGGGTCGTTCGCGTTGACGTCGCTCGCCCAGACGTGGACGGTGCCGGTGGACAGGCCGCCGGTGAGGGTGAAGTCGAGCTGCTGGGGCGCGGTGGCGTCCATGGTCTCGACGATGACGCTGTAGTCGGAGGTGCCCGGCGCCCGCAGCGAGACGTAGCTGCCGTTGCCGCGGTTGCCGCCGATGTAGCCGCTGGAGGCGTCCAGGTACTTCCAGCCCGGCGCGGTGAACTGGGTGGTGTGGGCCATCACCCAGGCGTTCTTGCCGATGGCGTAGTAACCCGACCAGGGCTGCGGCGCGACGGCCACGCCCATGGTGGCGAAGGGCAGGTTCGGCGGGATCGCGGCGATGACCGGCCAGTTGATGTAGGCGGTCATCCTGCCGTCGATGTAGTCGCGGTTGATGCCCCGGGCCAGCGCCTTGGCGCCGTCGTTGTAGTCGTCGGAGCCGTTCTCGCTGGCCCACAGCGTCTTGCCGGAGTTGATGGCGGTGGTCGAGCTGGGGCAGTTCGTCTGGGGGCCGCGGTAGCCGCACACGTAGTGGGAGCCGTAGACGTCCACGGCGTTGCGGAAGGCGCTGTTGGCGGCGCCGTCGTCGGCCACCCCGAAACCCCAGTCGTCCGACGCGACGATCTTGACGTTGCCGTACCCGTGGGAGTCCAGCGCCGCGTTGAGGTTGACGTACCAGTTCAGGTCGCGGCCCTTCTCGTTCCAGCCGCCCAGGTAGTCGATGGTCAGCCCGTGGCTGTTCTTGGCGCAGCCGAGCCAGTCGAGCAGGTAGTTGATGGTGTCCTGGGACCAGAAGGTGCCGTTGCCGAGCCAGCCGGGGGCGCCCCAGGACAGGGCGGCCAGCTTGATGTTCGGGTTGCGGGCCTTGGCCTGCTCCATCAGCCACCACTCGTAGCCGCGGTCGCAGTTGAGGTCCGAGGCGGTGTGCCGGTGGCTGGGCTCGGCGCCGCTGGTGGAGTTGGTGTCGCCGCCGATCTCGACCTTGAGGATCTGCATGGCGGCGCCGTAGCCGGGCTTGAACAGGTAGTCGAGGATCTGGCCGCGCTGCGGCTCGGGGTAGTCGATGAGCAGGCGGCTGTTCCCGCCGCCGCCGCTGATGGCGCCCACGCCGTCGAAGGTCCGGCCGCCGGAGCCGCCGTTGATCGTGATCCCGACCGCCGCCCGCGCCGGCGGCACGCCGACCAGGGTCATCGCGGCCGTCATCAGTACGGCCACGAGCGCCGGGACCAGGCCCGCCGCGGCCGCTCTTCGCCGGATCATCAGGGAGTTCCTTTCCAGGGGGGTACGTGACGGGCCGCCCGCCCGGGGCGGGTTCCTCGTCGGGGGCATGCCGGAGCGGCGCTCGGCCGTGGAGGCGGAAGCGCGGGCCCTGAAGGTGCCGGCGGGGTGCCGGCGGGGTGCCGCGCGGACCCTGGAGGCTCCTGCCGTTCGCCACCGGTCAGGGCAGGAGGTCGCCGCCTTGCGGCCTCAGTGTGAAAACCGCCACGGAACCTGTCAAGACCGCCGGCGAATCGGTTCGACCGGCTCGCGCCGCAGCGAGAGGCCGGTACGCCGGCGCGCCGCGGTCACGCCGTGTCGTCCCGCGATGAACGTTTCATCACCCGGCCCCGCGCCGCCACGGCGGATAGGGCCAGCTCGGAACGGTCCCGGGGGCCGCCGAACCGATACGACCGCAGGCGGGCCCTTGACGGAACCGGCGGCG
The DNA here is from genome assembly GCF_040802095.1 of Nonomuraea sp. NPDC050783. Lineage (NCBI taxonomy): Bacteria > Bacillati > Actinomycetota > Actinomycetes > Streptosporangiales > Streptosporangiaceae > Nonomuraea > Nonomuraea sp. NPDC050783. The sequence continues at coordinate 303,088 of NZ_JBFAHK010000013.1, read as the reverse complement.
TCATGTTGGCTCCGCCACGCCACCAACTCCACCCCACCGCAAGGAAGGAAGCCCCCGCTCGCCGGAGCGATGTTAGCGCTAACAAGCGAGGCCGGAAGCCGTCGCCGCCTTCCCCTCGACGTCCTGCCGTACAGCGTCTTGTGATCCAGCGTCTTGTTCTTCAGGAAAGGAATGCCCATGGGCACGTGGAAACGATGGGGGGCCTGCGTGCTCGCGGCCGTCGCCCTGGTGGTCTCCGCCGCGGGGATCGCCGCAGCCGAGTCCAACGGCGGCGTACGGGTCATGCCTCTGGGCGACTCCATCACCGAGGGCACCCAGGTGCCGGGCGGCTACCGCATCGGCCTGTGGCAGCGCCTGGCCGCCGGCGGCTACACGGTCGACTTCGTCGGCTCGCAGTTCAACGGGCCGGGCAACCTGGGCGACCACGACCACGAGGGCCACCCCGGGTGGCGCATCGACCAGATCGACGCCAACATCAACGGCTGGCTGCGCACGCAGAACCCGCGCACGGTGCTGCTGCACATCGGCACCAACGACGTCCTGCAGAACTACAACCTGTCCGGCGCCCCGCAGCGGCTGTCCACGCTGATCGACCACATCACGGCGGCCGTGCCCGGCGCGGACGTGCTCGTCGCCACCATCATCCCGCTGGCCAACTCCGGCCAGGAGTCCGCGGCCCGCACCTTCAACGCGGCCATCCCCGGCATCGTCCAGAGCAAGGTGAGCAGCGGCAAGCGCGTCCATCTGGTGGACATGCACAGCAAGCTGACCACCTCCGACCTGATCGACGGCGTCCACCCCACCGCCGGCGGCTACGACAAGATGGCCGCCGCCTGGTACGAGGCGCTGCGATCGATATCCGGCAGCATCGGCCAGCCCGGGACCCCGGGCACGGGCGGCGCGATCAGGAACGTGTGGTCGGGCCGGTGCCTGGACGTCTCGGGTGCCTCTCAGGCCAACGGGGCGCAGGCGCAGATCTGGGACTGCAACGGCCAGGCCAATCAGAGCTGGACGGCGACCGCTTCGGGTGAGTTGCGGGTCTACGGCGGTAAGTGCCTGGATGTCAGCGGGCGGGCCACGGCCGACGGCAGCAGTGTGATCATCTGGGACTGCAGCGGTCAGAGCAACCAGCAGTGGCGCTTCAACGCCGATGGCACCATCACCGCCGTGGGTGCGAACAAGTGCCTGGACGTGCCGAACTACTCCACCGCCAACGGCGTCAAGCTCCAGATCTGGACCTGCGGCACCGCCACCAACCAGCGCTGGACCCGTACCGGCTCCTGACATCACTCTCATCGAGGCCACTGTGAAGAACAAGCTGCGTAGAATCCTCGGCCTGGCGACGGCGGCGCTGCTCGCCGCCGGCTCCCTCACCGCGATCGGCGGCGCGACCTCACCGGCCGCCGCCCTGGACAACGGCCTGGCCCGTACCCCTCCGATGGGCTGGAACGACTGGAACAGCTTCGGCTGCAACGTCAACGACGGCCTGATCCGCCAGACGGCCGACATCATGGTCTCCAGCGGCATGGCGGCGGCGGGCTACACCTACGTCAACATCGACGACTGCTGGTCCACCAGGAGCCGCAACGCCAACGGCGACCTGGTGCCCGACCCGCAGAAGTTCCCCAACGGCATCAAGGCCCTGGCCGACTACGTCCACTCCAAGGGGCTCAAGCTCGGCATCTACTCCTCGGCCGGCACCACGACGTGCGCGGGGTACCCGGCGAGCCTGGGCAACGAGCGGCGCGACGCCGCCCTGTGGGCGTCCTGGGGGATCGACTACCTCAAGTACGACAACTGCGGCGACCACCAGGGCCGGAACGGGCAGCAGCGCTACACCGCCATGCGGGACGCGCTGGCCGCCACCGGCCGCCCGATCCTGTACAGCCTGTGCAACTGGGGCCAGGAGAGCGTGTGGACCTGGGGGATGCCGGTGGGCAACGCCTGGCGCACCACCGGCGACATCGCGGCGAACTGGAACTCTATCACCGGCATCCTGGACCAGCAGGTGGGGCTGGAGGCGTACTCGGGGCCGGGCGGCTGGAACGACCCCGACATGCTGGAGGTCGGCGTCGGCTCGCTGAGCGCGACCGAGGGCCGCGCCCACTTCAGCCTGTGGTCGCTGCTCAACGCCCCGCTGCTGGCCGGCAACGACCTGCGCACGATGAGCGCCGACACGCGCACGATCCTCACCAACACCGAGGTCATCGCCGTCAACCAGGACTGGGGCGGCAGGCAGGGCCACAAGATCAGCGACAACGGCAACCTGGAGGTCTGGCGCAAGCCGATGTCCAACGGCTCGGTCGCCGTCGTCCTGCTCAACCGGGGCACCTCGACCTCGACCGTCTCCACCACCGCCTCGGCCCTGGGGCTGGGCTCGGCGTCCTCGTACTCGGTGCGCGACCTGTGGGCGCACACGACGTCCTCCTCGTCCGGGACGATCAGCGCGTCGGTGCCGGGCCACGGCGCGGCCATGTACGTGGTGACCGGAGGCGGCATCGTCCCGCCCCAGGCGATCAAGGGCGTGGGCTCGGGCAAGTGCCTGGACGTGCCCGGCACCGCGCCCGCCAACGGCACGCAGGCGCAGATCTGGGACTGCGACGGCCGCTCCGGCCAGCAGTGGACGGTGACCGCCGGCGGCGAGCTGCGCCTCCAGAGCGGCAGGTGCCTGGACGTCTACAACCGGGGCACCGCCGACGGCACCAACGTGATCGTCTGGGACTGCAACGGCCAGAGCAACCAGCAGTGGCGCTTCAACGGCGACGGCACCATCACCGCCGTGGGCGCGAACAAGTGCCTGGACGTGCCCAACAACGCCAGCGCCAACGGCACCAAGCTGATCATCTGGTCCTGTAACGGCGGCGCCAACCAGCGCTGGACCCGCACCTGAGCCCTGGGAGCGCTCGGGAGCCCGCGCCCGGCCCCGTGAGGAGGGGGCCGGGCGCGGGCGCGATCAGACGGCCCGCGGCCCGCTCACCTGGCCCGGTAGATCCGCACGTAGTCGAACTCGGCGTCCACGGCCGGCGTCGCGCCCCCGTGCGCCACCAGGCCGACGCGCGGCGTGGTGTCCTTCGGGAACGTCCACACCCCGCCCCACGTCCACGTCCGGCCGTCGCGGCTGGAGCCGGCGCGGAACTCGTGCTCGCCGTTGGCCGGGTCGATCCGGTGGGCGAGCCGGAGCCAGGTGGTCCTGGCGGGCGGGCCGACGATGTTCCCGCCGTACGACAGGCTGCCGGCGAAGGGGAGCTCCCGGCCGTACTCGACCTGCCGGGTGTTCCAGATGGCCACCTGGCTGAGGCGGGCGAAGTCGTCGTCGGAGACGTAGGCGACCAGGCCGGCCTGCTGGTAGTTGCGTACCGTGTCCTCGCCGAGGTCGAGGGTCACCTTGGTCTCGACGATGTAGTCGCCCTCCGGCGCGGCGCGCAGCAGCGCGCTCGCGGTGTTGGCCGTGCCCACCAGGTCGGCCCCCTGGACCGGCCAGCGCAGCACGCCGCCGGTGACGCGGGCGGCGGGGTCCTCGCGTACCCACTGCCAGCCGCGGCCCCGCCCGTCGAACTCGTCGCCGTCCACCAGGCGCCCGGGGCTCGGGACCGGCGCCGGGCGCGTGACGGGGGTGAACAGCTTCGCCACGCTCACGTTGTCGAAGTCGGCCGGCCCCTCGGCGACCAGCCCGAACGGGCCGGACAGCGGCACCGGCGAGCCGAGCCGCACCGTGGCCACGGCGCCGAGCCGGTCGGCCGAGCCCGCCTGCGCGGTGATCGTGCGGCCCTCGACCGTGACGGCGAGGTTGCGCCAGGTCGCCGCGCCGCCCGGCAGCGGGACCGCGCGCCGCGCCCCGCCCGCGCTCACGGCCAGCTCGCCGCCGGACACCGTCACGCTCGCCCCGCCGATCCGCAGCCCCGCCGGCTGCCCGTCGGGCGTGCGCAGGTCGGTCTCGGCGCGCAGGTCGCCGCCGACGGCGCGGCGGGCGGTGAGCGTCGCGCGCCCGGCCGCGGCGTGGCGTAGGTAGCCGTCCTGGACGGTCCAGCCGTCCCCGCCGTGCCAGCCGGACAGGCCGGGGCCGGTGAAACGCTCGTCCACCGATCCCCGCGTGACCGGCGCCTGCTTCGACTGCTCCGACGGCCCGGCCCCGGCCCGCACCACCGGCCAGCCGTCGATCCAGTCCAGCCGGTCCAGCAGCATGGGCCGCTCGTTGACGCCGTAGGGCTCGTCCAGGAACGGGTCGGAGCGGTCGATGCCGTGGTAGAGCATCCAGTCCTGGCCGGACAGGTCCGTGAGCTGCGCGTGGTGGCCGACGCCGATCCAGCGGTTCCCGTTCTGGTCCAGGACGGGGGTGCCGCCGGCCCGGGAGGCGAGCAGCGGCTGCCCCTCGCGGTCGACGAACGGCCCGCGCGGGCTGGTGGCCCGCCCCGCCAGCACCGAGTAGCCGGTGGTGGGGCCGGCGCAGCAGTTGGCGGAGGAGGCCAGCAGGTAGTAGGAGCCGTCGTGGCGCACGACGTAGGCGCCCTCGTACTTGTTGTCGATGGCGACCTGCGTCGGCGTGCCCACGGTCCGCAGCCCGTCAGGCGTCAGCTCGGTGACCCACAACCCGCCGAAGAACCCGCCGAAGTAGAGGTACTTCCGCCCGTCGGTGTCGGTGAACTGCGCCGGGTCGATGGTGTTCCAGTACGAGTCCCCGCTCGGCCGCGGCGCCACCACGGGATCGGGCTGGTGCGTCCACGGCCCCGCCGGGGACGGCGCCGTGGCCACGCCGATCGCGAAGTCCCACGGGTGCGGCGTGCCGGCGGTGTCGGTGACGGTGAAGTACATGACGTAGCGCCCGTCCAGGTAGCGCACGTCCGGCGCCCACAGGAGGCTGCCCGGCGCGGCGTACGGCGGCAGGTCGTCCGCGCCGAAGGTGTCGCCGACGTACGTCCACTCCACGAGGTCGCTGGAGCGGGCGATGGGCAGCCGGTGGTGCACCCCCTCGCCCTCGCGCAGCGGGTCGGAGGTGCCGTAGGAGTACCAGTAGCCGTCGAGCCCGCGGATGACCGCCGGGTCGGCGAAGGTGTCGGCGAACCCGGCCGAGACCGGGTTGGCGTACGAGGAGGGAGCGGTGAATAACGACAGGAGGAGCGAGGCGACCGTCGCGATGCGCATGTGCCAGCCTTTCGGACCGCTGCGGGCAGGTCTTCGGTGCCAGTGCCGGAGGTGGTGATGCTCGTTCTATATCGTTGTATCCAACGTTGTAAAGCGGTCTCAGCCGAACCGCCAGCCGACCAGGTTCCAGTGCAGGACGAACCAGGCGAGAACCGCCAGCCCGAGCAGCAGCGCCACCTGGTGGGCGCGGGCCAGGACGCCGGCCCGCCGGTCCCGCCAGCCGATCGCGGTGGCGGCCGACGCGGCCACGGCGAGGGCGAGGAACAGCGGGGGGAGCAGCAGCAGGGCCCGCAACGAGGCCGGCGCCCCGTACAGGATGCTCGTCTCGCCGGTCAGCACCAGCACGAACAGGACGACGAACGCCAGCCCGAGCGCGCCCGCCAGGCCGGCGAGCAGGCGGCCGGCGCGCCAGGCGCGGGAGACCGCCCGGCGGGGCCGGCCGCGCAGCCGCCGGAGCGCGGCGGCCGCGGGCAGGCCGAGCACGGCCGTCAGGGCGGTGACCGCGAACGCCAGGACGGCGACGAGGCTGACCGGAGGGGTGTCCCACCAGGGAAGCAGCTCGTAGGCGGGCCCGTCGGTGGCCGCGTACGTGCCCCCGGCGCCGTCCGTGACGAACGCCAGCCGCTGGGAGCCGCCGTCCTGCTGGTAGAGCCCCGGCGCCAGCGGGCTCCACGTCGCGCCGTTGAAGGCGAGCCGCCCGCCGCCGTCGATCCGGAGCCGGGTGGAGCCGGTGAGGGCGAGCACCTTCTCGATGGTCGTCTCGGCGGAGCGGGCCGGCTTGTAGAAGCCCGCCACGGGCGCGGCCGTCCCGCCGGGAGGGGCGGCGGGCGCCGCCCGGCCGCCGCCGGGGAGGAACCGGTCGAAGAAGGCGGGGAGGAGCTTGGTGACGGCCTCGACGCCGCCGGTGCCGTTGGCCGAGACGAACAGGCCGAGGCCGGCGTCGGGCACCAGCAGCAGCACGCTCTGGAAGCCCTCCCAGCTCCCGTCGTGCATGATCACCCGGTGCCCGTTGAGGGTCTGCTCCTTGAACCCGTGGGCGTACCCGTCGATGCGCGGGTCGGCGGCGAAGGAACGCCGGTGCATGAGGCGGGCGGTGGGCCCGTCGAGGACCGGCCCGCCGCCCTCCAGGTGAGCGATCATGAAGCGGGCCATGTCGTCCGCGGTGGCGCTGATCGACCCGTCGGGCGCGAGGTTGTCGAAGACGAAGGGCTTGCGGCGGTAGGCGCCGTCCTCGTAGTCGTAGCTGCGTGCCTGGCCGGCGGCGAGCGCGGCGGGGACCGGCTCGGCGGCCGTGCTGTGCCGCATGCCGAGCGGGTCCAGGATGTGCTCCTGCACGTACCGGTCGTAGGGCAGCCCGCTCACCCGCGACACGATGTACCCGGCCAGGGCCGCGCCGTAGTTCGAGTAGGCCGACACCTTCCCGGGCGGGCGCACCCGCGCCGGCAGATGCGCGGCGAGGTAGTCGCCCAGCGGCGGCACGTCGGCCCTGCTGCGGGCGCCCACTCCCATGGTGTGGTCCTCGAACCCGGCGGTGTGGCTCATCAGGTGCGCCAGCGTGACCGGCTGGGGGTACGTCGCCGGGACGCGGAAACCGGTGAGGTAGCGGTTCACGTCCGCGTGCAGGTCGAGCCTGCCCTGCCGTACCTGCTGCATCACCGCGGTCCAGGTGAACAGCTTGGTGATCGAGGCGATCCGCACCAGGGAGGTGCCGGGGTCGAACGGGACGGCGTTCTCGCGGTCGGCCAGGCCGTAGCCCTTGCTGAAGAGGACCCGGCCGCCGCCCGCCACCGAGACCACCGCGCCCGGCACGTGGGCGGCCCGCAGGCCCTCGGCCATCGCGGCGTCGAAGAAGCTCGCCAGCTCGCCGGGGTCCGGCAGGCGCGACGCGGCCGGCGCCGCCGCCGCCGCGGGACGGCACAGGGCCGCCAGGGACAGGGCCGCCAGGGACAGGGCGGTGACGATCAGCAGGCGGAGGGGGATCAGCAGGCGGGGGAGCGGGACTGGCCGCACGGCGCGACTCCAGACGTTGTCGTGGTCTCCGAAAGGTCGAGGCCACCACGGTGGCTCCTGGGCGGGGGCGGCCACATCGCCATCACGGTCGGTACCGGGTCACACTTAAGTCGGAGATCTCCGTACGGCCGGCCTCGACGTTCGGCGGAGGTGGCGGGCCGCCGCCCTGGCTAGGCTGGGCCGGTGGTGACGTGCCGGAACGCCCTGCAACGGATGGCCGCGCCGGGCCCGCGCGCGGTCGGCGCGGCCTGCGTGCTGGCCTGCCTGATCCTGACCCTGCTGGCGGTCAAGACCCCCTGGGCGCCGCTGCCGCGCGCGGTCATCGCCGCCGCCGGGCTGGTCTCCACGGGCGCGGTCTGGTTCCGCGACCGGTGGCCGGTCGCGGTCGCCGCCCTCGGCGCCGCCGGGTACGCGCTGTCGGGCAACCCGGGCCCGCTGCTGATCGGCCTGTTCTCCGGCGCCCTCCGGCGACAGGGAGAACGATCGGGAGGACGGCCGGCAGAACGACCGGGCGCGCGGTCCGGTGTGGGGCGGGGTGCGCGGTTCGCGGTGCTCGCGGTGATCGGCGTGGCGGGGTTCCTGGGGCAGCAGTGGGTCGAGAGCGGACGCGTCGGCGCGGGCGGGCTGCTGCCCGCGCTGGTCGCCACCACCGCCGTGCTGATGACCGGCGGGTACGCCGCCACGCGCCGCGAGCTCACCAGCTCCCTGCGCGAGCGCGCCGAGCGCGCCGAGGCCGAGCGGCACCTGCGCGAGGAGCAGGCGAGGGCCGCCGAGCGCGGCCGGATCGCGCGGGAGATGCACGACGTGCTCGCGCACAAGGTCACCCTCATCTCGCTGCACGCGGGCGGACTGGAGGTCAACCCCGGCGCGGAGGCGGCCAGGATCGAGCGGGAGGCGGCGCTGATCCGGGCCACCGCGCAGGAGGCACTGGAGGAGCTGCGCGCGATCATCGGCGTGCTGCGGGCCGGGCACGACGACGAGTTCCCCGACCTGCGGCGGCTGGTGGACACCTGGGCCTCGGCGGGCAACGCCGTCACCCTGCGGGGCGACCTCGGCGCGTTACCGGTGGCGGCGGCGCGGGCCGCGTACCGGCTGGCGCAGGAGGGGCTGACCAACGCGCGCAGGCACGCGCCCGGAGCGCCCGTCACCGTGTCGGTGACCGCGAGCCCGCGCGACGGCGTCACGATCACGGTCGCCAACGAGCCCCCGCCCCCACTCCCGGCGCCCTCGGCGAGTGCCCCGGCCGGCACCCCGGCCGGCACCCTCACCGGCACCCCCGCCGGCACGCCGGCCGGCACCCTCACCGGCACCCCCGCCGGCACGCCGGCCGGCGCCGGGGCCGGGCTCGTGGGACTGGCGGAGCGCTTCCGGCTGCTCGGCGGAACGGTTCGCGGCACGCCCGGCGATGCGGGAGGCTGGCGTCTGGAGGGCCGGTTGCCGTGGGACGCATCCGCGAGGGACACACATGATCAGGACGCTGCTGGTGGATGACGAGTCGCTGATCCGCGCCGGGCTGCGGTTCATCCTCGAATCCGCGCCCGACGTGGAGATCGTGGGGGAGGCCGCCGACGGCGACGAGGCCGTCGCCGCCACCCGCCGCCTGGGGCCGGACGTCGTCCTGATGGACATCAGGATGCCGCGCACCGACGGCCTGGCCGCCACCGAGGCGATCCGCGGGCTCGTCCGGGCGCCCGCGGTCGTGATCCTCACCACGTTCGACAGCGACGAGCACGTCTTCGCCGCCCTGGAGGCCGGAGCCTGCGGGTTCCTCCTCAAGGACACCTCGCCGCACGACCTGATCCGCGCCGTACGCCTCGCGCACGGCGGCGAGGCGATGTTGTCGCCCCAGGTGACCCGGCGGCTGATCCACCGGGTCACCACCGACGCGCCCGTCCGGCGGCGCCGTGACGCCCTCGCCCGGCTGGAGACCCTCACCGGGCGCGAGCGCGAGGTGCTCGTCGAGGTCGGCCTCGGCCGCTCCAACACCGAGATCGCGGCCAGCCTGCGCATGAGCGAGGCCACGGTCAAGAGCCACCTGTCCCACCTGTTCGACAAGCTGGCGGTCACCAACCGCGTCCAGGTGGCCATCGCCGCCCACCGCGCCGGCCTGGTGGACTGAAGCCTCCCTCGGGCGGTGGGGATCAGTCGAGGAGTTCCACGTACCCCTCGCTGCCGTGGACGCGGACGCGCTGCCCGTCGCGGATCAGGCGGGTGGCCCGCTCCACGCCCACGACGGCCGGCAGGCCGTACTCCCGCGCGATGACCGCCCCGTGCGTCATCAGGCCGCCCACCTCCGTCACCAGCCCGGCGACGGTGACGAACAGCGGGGTCCAGCTCGGGTCGGTGTAGGCGGTGACCAGGATGTCGCCCGCCTCCAGGTCGGCCCGCGCGATGTCCGTCACGACCCGGGCGCGGCCCTCGACGGTCCCGGCCGAGACCGCGAGTCCGGCCAGCGCGCCGGGCGGGAAGTCGTCGCGCCGGTACTGGCCGGTGATGACCTCGCCGTCGGAGGTGAGGACCCGCGGCGGCGTGAGCGCCTCGTACGACCGGAACGCCTCCCGCCGGTCCGTGATGAGCCCGGCGTCCGCCTCGCCGGTGCGCACGACCTCCCGCAGCTCCTCGAAGCGCAGGAAGAAGATGTCGTCCCGCTCGCGCAGGACCCCGGCCTCGACCAGGCGGCCGGCCTCCCGCAGCAGCGCCTGCTTGTAGAGGAAGTAGCGGCTGACCATGCCGTACTTGGGGTACTCCCGGTAGCCGGCGAAGGCGCGGACGCGGTCGATCATCCGCTGGGTCTCCTCGGCCTTCCGCTCCCCGTCGGGCAGGGCGCGCAGGCGCGCCAGCAGGTCCCGCTCCTTCCGCCGCGACTCCTGGAGCCCCTGGTCGAAGTGCCGCTTGCCGGCGCCCGGCTCGAAGTTCCTGACGTTGCCGAGGAGGGTGGGCACGAGCGTGACGGGCTGCTCGCTCCAGCGGGTCCTGGTGATGTCGATCTCGCCCGTGCAGCGCATGCCGTACTGGTCGAGGAAGCCCCGGATGGCGTCGCGCGCCTCCGGCCCGCCGGGCAGCCCGGCCAGCTCGTCCAGGAAGCCGTCGCCCTCGCGGCCCTCGTCCGCGACGCGCTGGAGGAACGCCACGACGTCCGCGTGCGGCCGGACGGTGTCGGCGACGTCGAGGAGCGCCAGCCCCATCTCCGAGGTGACGTTGTGCGGGACGGACTGCGTGAGCGCGTCGGCCGCGTTCCTCTCGCCCAGCCACTCCTCCAGGTGGTCGTTGAGCCACCAGGCCGCCTCCATCCCGGCCATGATCACCTGGTGGCTCACGCGGTCGAACAGCAGGCGCCGCAGCTCGTCGATGTCGGTCCGGATGAAGTCGAGCAGCGCCGGCCCGGACAGGCCCTGGATCTCGCGCCGCAGCGTGGCGACGGACGCCCGGTTGTCCGCGATGAGCCGGGTGACGACGGCCGGATCGGTCTCGATCGGGGCGGGCGGGTCGGCGGCGTGCCCGGCCGGGGGCCCAGCGGGCGCGGCGCCGGGCGCGGCGCCGGGTTCCTCGTCCGGGAGCAGGCGGATGAAGTCGCCGCGGTCGAGGACGGTCTGCAGCGCGTCCCGGATCAGCGGGTCGGACTTCCCCAGGGTGCCGATGAGCCACCCGCGCCCCGCGGCCGTTGCCAGCATGGGGGCCACGTCCACGAACAGCCGCCCGCCCGCCTCGTGCATCGGCCGCGGGGTCGTCATCTGCCAGAAGGAGAGCCCCAGCGGCTTCATCGCGTCGGTCATCATCTGCTGGTGGCCGACGGAGACGTAGACGTGGTTGTCCTCGTCGTCGGTCACCGGGACGGGGAACAGGGTGGTGATCGCCCGGCTCTGGACGATGTGGAAGTCGTCGCCGGCCAGGCACCACTCGACGTCCTGCGGGCGGCCGAAGTGCGCCTCGATGCGCCGGCCCAGCCGCACCAGGCGGACGACCTGCGCGTCCGTCAGCACCGGCCGGCTCTGCCGCTCCGGCTCGACGGGCACGTCCCGGGTGCCGCCCTCCGGCGCGGCCTGGACGAGCCGCGACTTGGTGGCCACCGACGCGGTGACGACCCGGTCGTCGCGCACTGTGTAGACGTCCGCGGCCACCAGGCCGGACACCAGCGCCTCGCCCAGCCCCCAGCCGGCCTCCACGGTGGCGACCTTCCGGTCGGAGGTCACCGGGTCGGCGGTGAACAGCACCCCGGCCGCCTCGGGGAACACCATCCGCTGGACGACCACGGCCATCCGCACCCCGCGGTGGTCGAAGCCGTTGCGGCACCGGTAGGTGACGGCCCGCTCGGTGAACAGCGAGGCCCAGCACCTGCGGACGTGCCGCAGGATCTCCTCGCGGCCCACGACGTTCAGGTAGGAGTCCTGCTGGCCGGCGAAGGACGCGGTCGGCAGGTCCTCGGCCGTGGCGCTGGAGCGCACCGCGCAGGCGGCCCGCTCCCCGAGCCGGCCGACCGCCTCGCCGATCGCCGCCACGATCTCATCGGGGACCGGGGCGTCCTCGACCAGGCGGCGGATCTCGGCGCTCGCGGCGCGGATCGCCGCCTGGTCGTCCTGCCGCACCCGCGCCAGCAGGTCGAGCTGGGCGCCGATCGACGGCGCCCCGGCCACGACCCGCAGGAAGGCGTCCGTCGTGACGCAGAAGCCGTCCGGCACGCGGACGCCGTCGATCCGGGAGAGCTCGCCGAGGTGCGCCCCCTTCCCGCCGACAGCGGCGACGTCCGTGGAGCCGACCTGCTCGAACCCCATCACGTAGCTCAATTCCGTTGCCCCCATTGCTCGTCGGGTCGATGCAACGGGCAAGTATGAACCACTTTTCGAGGTCTCATGAGGCGCGCGGATCTGCTATAAAGTGAAACTGGCGGGAGGTGTCGTGTCCCGCCGCTCCGGCGCGGCCCCCAGGCCCCGGACGCACGCCTCGGACACGCGCCCCGGGCCGGGCGACGCGGTTCAGACCATGTACTGGTCGTGGCGGCGGTAGAGGTCCGTCCACTCCTCCTCGCTGAGCTGCCGCCCGCTGCCCACGATCTCGGCCAGCTCCTCGAAGTAGGGCTCGCGAGGGGCGCCCGGGGCGAACAGCACCAGCATCGTGGCCGGTCCGTGCGCGTTGCGGAAGGCGTGGACGCCGCCCGGCGGGACGTAGAGGAAGTCGCCGGGGGAGCGGTCGTCCCACACCTCGCCGTCGTACAGGCTGACCGTGCCGCTCAGGACGTAGAAGGACTCGGAGAAGGTCTTGTGGAAGTGCGCGCCCCCTCCGGACGGCTCGGCGCCCATCTCCCACCGGTAGAGGCCGTAGTGGCCGTCGGTGCTGCCGCCCGTGGCCAGGTAGTGCACCCTCGTGCGCGTGCCGATGGACAGGTCGGGGGCGGCGTCCGCGGGGCGCAGCCGGCCGGTGACCTCGCCCTTGTCGCCCAGGTAGAGAGCGTCCGGGTACGACATCCGTTCCTCCTCGTATGGCAGGGATCTGTAGCTTGTCACAGGGGGAGGCGGCCGGCGTCGCGTGAACGGTTGCCGTGCCCCGCAGCCGGGGTCCTCTCGCAGCTCGGGACGTCCGCCATGACCACTGTCACCGTGTCCCCGCCGGGCAGGCCCAGGGTCACCACGTCGCCCGCCACACGCACGTCCGGCGCGGGAGGCTCCGCGCCACCCGCCAGCCAGACCAGGCTGACGTAGATCGCGGTGCCGCCGGGATGGGCCCCGGCCACGGCGTACGGCGTGGCCGAGTGCCGGCCGAACGCGTTGGCGCCCTCCGCCGTCAGCACGCCCGCGCCGGTGTGCCCGTGCAGGCCGCGCACGCCGCTGCCCAGCCCGTCGGGCCGCCTGGCCAGCGCGGCCGTGCCCTCGTGCCGCAGATCGAGGGGGACGGCGGCGGCCAGCGCGTACCCGCCGTCCCTGACCCGGCAGCCCGGGGGAGCGGTGACCCGGTGGATCCTGATCTCCGCCGCGCCGTCCACGACCGAGGCCGTCACCACCCGGACCGGCCCGTCGTCGTAGGCCGAGGCCGCGAAGCGGTCCGCCGCCGCCAGGGGCTGGATGCGGCGGCGCCGGGAGGCGGTCCCGCCGGGGGCGACGACCGCCAGGTGATTGTCCACGCCCGGGGCCCGCTCGCCGGCCTCGGGGCCGGCGTGGCTGGCGTAGGCCAGCTTGAGGTAGTGCGGGTCGGGCGGGCCGTCCGGATCCTGGACGCGGTCGCGGTCGCTGCCGTGGTTGACCAGCCGTACGACGCCGTCGGCGCGGGTGGCGTGCAGCAGCCAGCCGGGCGCGGGCATGGTCAGCGCCACGTCGGCCGTCTCGACCGGCGCGGCCTCCTCGGGCCGGGTCCAGGCCGGGTGCCCGGGCGGCAGCAGCAGGCCGAGGAACGCCTTGCTCGCCCAGTACGGCGACGCCGGGCCGGAGTAGGGCTGCGTGACGGGCGGGAACGGGTCGTACCAGCCGAGGGTCAGCAGGCCGCGCCCGTCCGGGGCGCCGCGCCCGGCGAAGTGGCGCAGCACGCCGCTGGCGATGCGCCGGGTGCGGCCGGGCGGCAGCGGCGAGGCGCCGGTCAGCGCGCCCAGCCACAGCGGCGCCACCGTCGCGAACCGGTACGTCAGCGAGCGCCCCTGGTGCACGGGCGCGCCGTCGGCGGCGAAGAAGTGCTGGTACTGCTCCAGGAAGCGGCGCAGGCGGGCCGCGTACCGCTGCCCCCTGGCGGTGTCGCCGGCCATCCGCGCCCACAACGACGGGTACAGGTGCAGCGCCCAGCCGCAGTAGTAGTCGAAGTTCTTGCCCGCGCCGTCGGAGTACCAGCCGTCGCCGGCGTACCAGTCCTCGATGCGGTCCAGGCCGGCCTCGATCTCGGCCGGCTCGTACGGCCCGCCCGCCCCGGCCAGGAACTGCTCCGTCACGACCCGGAACAGCACCCAGTTGTTGTCCGGCGTGCGCCGGCCGGCGAACCCGGCCAGCCAGTCCACCACCCGCTCGCGCTGCGCGGGGGAGAGCCGGTCGAACAGCCACGGCCGGGTCTCGTGCAGCGCCAGCGCGATCGAGGCCGCCTCGACGAGCTGCTGCGACATGTCGGTCAGCGCCGGCCAGGCGTACGGGTGCGCCGGGTCCGTCCCGGCGACCAGGCCGTCGGCATAGCGCTCGATCAGCGCGGGCGGCACGTCGCCGCCGGCCCCCGCGATCCGGAACGCGGCCAGCAGGAACGTGCGCGCGTACCCTTCGAGCCCGTCGCTGGCCACCCCCGACCTGCTCGCCCGGCCGGGCAGGCGGTACTGGGCGAAGCCGTCGGTCGCGTACGGCACGACGGAGGCCAGCAGGTGGTCCGCCACGGCCTCCCAGTGGGCGCGGGTCCAGCCGGTGTGCGGGGACAGGCTCTCGTCCGGCGGGGGGAGGTGCAGGTGCATGAGGGCGACCCCTGGAGAGGTAAAACGGTTTCAGCGACGACGCTACCGCACGGGCTCCTTCTCCCGCCGCACCGATCCGGCCTTGTGCCGGTGATGCGATTTGACACTGGGTCGGGGAGCGGCGAGCATCGCGCGTAAACGGTTTACCCGCCGTTTCCCGGCCCGGTGGAGGTGTGATGGCCCGGCGCGCGACGTCCGGCGACGGGGGGCGGCGGCCCGCGACGATCCGCGACGTGGCCGCGCACGCGGGCGTGTCGGTGGCCACGGTCTCCCGGATCCTGTCCGGCACCTATCCCAGCGCGCCCGCCACCCGCGGCAAGGTCATGCGGGCCGTGCGCGAGCTGGACTACGTGGCCAACGCCGACGCCCGTGGCCTGGCCGGGGCGCGCAACCGCAGCGTCGCGATCATCGTCACCTCCGTCGTCTCGCCCCACTACGCCCACGTCGCCCAGGGCGTCCAGGCGCAGGCCGCGCTGGAGGGCAAGCTGTGCATCATCGGCACCACCGGCGGCGACCCCGAGCGCGAGCTGGCCACCGTCCAGCTCATGCGCCAGGAGCACGCCGAGTGCGTGATCCTGGTCGGCAACGTCGTCGACAACGAGGCCCACCGCGAGCGCATGGCCGAGTACGCCCGCGCGCTGGCCGCGGCCGGATCCCGGCTCGTGTTGTGCGGCCGTCCCCCGCTGGGCCCCGACGTCCCGGCGCTCGTCGTCGAGTACGACAACACCGGCGGCGCCTACGCCATCACCAGCCACCTGCTGTCGGCGGGGCACCGGCGCATCCTGTTCCTCGGCCGGCACGACGGCTGGACCACGCCGGAGAGCCGCGTCCTCGGCTACCGCGACGCCCTGGCCGACCACCGCGTCCCCCACGACCCGGGCCTGGAGATGACCGGACGGATGGAGCGGAGCGAGGGCTACCGCATGATCCGCGAGCGGCTGGCGGCCGGCCCGCCCGACTTCACCGCGATCTTCGCCGGCAACGACCTCATCGCGGCGGGTGCCCGCCGGGCGCTGCGCGAGCACGGGCTGCGCGTGCCCGACGACGTCTCCCTGGCCGGCTTCGACGACCTGCCGTCCGCGGCCGACCTCGACCTGACCACCGTGCACGTGCCGCACGAGGAGCTGGGCCGCACGGCCGTGCGGCTGGCGCTCGAAGCCGGCCGGAGCCCGGCCGGCGCGGGCGGCGGGCGGCACGTGATGCTCGGCACGCACATCGTGGTGCGCGACTCGGTGCGCCCCCTCAAGCCCCCGGCCGCGAGCTGAGCGCCGTCGGGCCGGGACGCTCAGATCAGGCCGAGTGACAGCATGGCGTCGGCCACCCGGCGGAAGCCGTCGATGTTGGCGCCGGCCACGTAGTTGCCCGGCATGCCGTACTCCTCGGCGGTCGTCAGGCAGCGGGTGTGGATGTCCCGCATGATCTCCTGGAGGCGCTGCTCGGAGAACTCGAACGTCCAGGAGTCGCGGCTGGCGTTCTGCTGCATCTCCAGCGCGCTGGTCGCCACCCCGCCCGCGTTGGCCGCCTTGCCCGGCCCGAACGCGACGCCCGCCTCCAGGAACACCTTGACGGCCTCCGGCGTGGCCGGCATGTTGGCGCCCTCGCCGACCGCGACGCAGCCGTTGTCCACCAGGAACGCGGCGTCGCGGCCGGTCAGCTCGTTCTGCGTGGCGGACGGCATCGCCACCTCGCAGGCCACCTCCCACACGTTGCGGCCCGGCACGAACGACACGTGGTCGCCGCGGCGCGCCGCGTACGTCTCCAGCCGGCCGCGCTCGACCTGCTTGAGCTGCTTGAGCAGCGCCAGGTCGATGCCCTTCTCGTCCACCACGTAGCCGGAGGAGTCGGAGCAGGCGACCACGACGCCGCCGAGCTGCTGGACCTTCTCGATGGTATAGATCGCCACGTTGCCGGAGCCCGACACCACCACCCGCTTGCCGTCGAACGACGTGCCGCGCGCCCTGAGCATCTCCTCCACGAAGAACGTGCACCCGTAGCCGGTGGCCTCGGTGCGGACCTGCGCCCCGCCGTAGGCCAGCCCCTTGCCGGTGATCACGCCCGACTCGTAGCGGTTGGTGATGCGCTTGTACTGGCCGAACAGGTAGCCGATCTCGCGCCCGCCGACGCCGATGTCACCGGCGGGCACGTCGGTGTACTCGCCGATGTGCCGGTAGAGCTCGGTCATGAAGCTCTGGCAGAAGGCCATCACCTCGCGGTCGGAGCGGCCCTTGGGGTCGAAGTCCGAGCCGCCCTTGCCGCCGCCGATCGGCAGGCCGGTCAGCCCGTTCTTGAAGATCTGCTCGAAACCGAGGAACTTGACGATGCCCAGGTAGACCGACGGGTGGAAGCGCAGCCCGCCCTTGTACGGCCCCAGCGCGCTGTTGAACTCGACCCGGAAGCCGCGGTTGATCTGCACCTCGCCGCGGTCGTCCAGCCAGGGCACCCGGAAGATGATCTGCCGCTCGGGCTCGCAGATACGCTCGATGATCTTCGATTCGGCGTACTCGGGATGCTTGCCGAGAACCGGGCCGATGCTTTCGAGCACCTCGCGCACCGCCTGGTGGAACTCGGCCTCACCGGGGTTGCGGCGCAGGACGTTGTCGTAGATCGACGACAGTTTCTCGTGCAACAGGTGCTCCCTCTCTCACTGGTGCAATCGTGCTCACTTTACGATTGCGCCGGTAGTGAGAAGAAAGCGACCCGGCCGGGCCGGGGAAGCGTCAGGCCGGGTCGGGGAGGCGCCGGGCCGTCACCACCTGATGGGCAGCGTGCCGATGAACCTGCCGAGAGCGCCGGCCAGGAGCCGGTGGTCGTGCAGCGAGGGGTGCCAGTCGCAGCCCAGGAGGTCGAGCCCCAGGGCGTCGTTGTCGTAGTGCAGGGACCTCACCCGGGTGTCGCCCTGGCTGTTGCGCTGCCGGACGACCTGCTCGACGGAGTCCGCCAGCGGGGTGCCGGCCATCGTGGGGTAGGTCAGCACGATGTGGGTGCCGGGGCCGTACCGGAGGCGGAGCTTGGCCAGGAAGCCCAGGTAGGCGGCCCGGAAGTCGGCGGCCAGCGCGTCGAGGTCCGCCCACGGCTCGCCCGGGTTGAGCGGGGTGGAGAAGTCGTTGATGCCCAGGCCCACCACGACGAGCTGGGGGTTCCAGCTCCTCGGCCGCGGCCAGACCGAGGGGTCGGCGGCCTGCAGGGTGCGGTCGTAGTAGGTGCGGTAGTCGGTGCCGGGGTTGCCGCCGTTGTAGTTGCGGACCATGCCCATCCCGGACCAGGCCGTGAGCTGGTGGTCGGCGTTCAGGGCGCGGGCGGTGAGGGCGCCGAAGGTCTGGTCGGCGTTGGAGTTGGGATTGATCCCGCCGGTGGCGGAGCAGTCGCGGCTGGTCGACATGTTGCCGTAGCCGGCGGTCCAGGAGTCGCCGATGAACTCGATCTGCCGGGCGCGGGGGGCGGGCCTGGCCAGGATCCGGCCCCCGGGGGCGGCCACGAACCCGCCGAACTCCCCGGGCGTCCAGGGGCTCTCGGTCCGCTTGACCAGGCGCACGGTGTGGACGCCGCCGCCGAGCCCGCTCACCTGGTACGTGGTCCTGCCCGGCGTGCGCAGCGTGACCGGGGTGCCGCCGTCGATCTGGACGTCGTAGTCGTTGGCGGCGTCGTTCAGCACGATCCCGACCCCGGTGCCGCGGAAACGGCCCTCGAAGGAGACGCCCGGCCAGGTGTAGCGCACACTGTCGCCCCGGTCCTCGACCCGTCCGGCGGTGTGGGCGCGGGCCAGCACGCCCCCGGGCAGGCGGTCGCACGAGACCGCCGCTCCGGCGCAGGCGGGCCCGGAGCCGGCCGCGGCCGACGCCGGCGCGGCGGCCAGGCTCGCCGCCGCGGCGAGGGCCGCGACGGCGGCAGTGCTCCGGATTCCTCGGCGTCGTCGTAAGCCGCGCAATGTCCGCTCCCTTGTCGTGAGAGAAATGGCCGCAGGCCCGGCTCCCCGCCGGCGGGGAGCCGGGAGGAACGTCAGTTCACGTACGCCCACAGGTCGTAGGTGTAGCCCCCCGGATAGGTCTGCGGATAGTGCGTGCTGCACCACCAGGTCTGCCAGCGCCCGGTCTCCTGGCCGGAGCGGCCGAAGGAGACGCAGATGTCGTAGGACAGGTTGGTGTAGACGACCTGGAGCGTGGACGCGGCGTGCGCCGGCGCGCTCGTCACCAGGACGGACGCCAGGGTGGTGACCGCGACAAGCGCTGAGGCGGTGATTCTGTGACGCACCGGTTCTCCCCTCGTGAGGGTCGCATCGTGTGGGCGATCACCGTGCATTGGACGACAGGGCCCGCCACCGCCGCAAGATCGGTCCGCGCGGGGCCACGGCGACCAGCGCGAACATCCCGGGAGCGGTGAAAGGTTCATTCCGCTCCCGCCCGGAGGCCGGGGCGGGGTCACCGGGTGGGGCGGGGTCACCGGGCGAGGACGTCCTCCGACGGGGACAGGTCCGCCGACATGTTGCGCTCCATCATGCGCAGCGCCGCCCGGCCGAGCTCGTCGTCGATGGAGGCCACGCAGTCCGGCGGCACGGCCAGGTCGTAGTGGCGCACGTACGCGTCCAGCGCGCTGTAGAGCACGCACTGCTCCGTCACCTGCCCGGTCAGCACCACGGTCCCGATCTCCAGGTGGGACAGCAGGTACTCCAGCGACGTGCCGAAGAACGCGCTGTGGCGCACCTTGGGCAGGAAGGCGCACTCGGGAGGCGGCAGGATCGGCTTCACCAGGTCCGGGCGCCGGCCCTGCGTCGCCCTCTTCTCGATCTCGTGCCGGTCGGCGGAGAAGTCGCCGTGGTTGTCGTTGACGTACACCAGCTCCACGTCGTCCCGCTCGCGGGCCCGGGCGACCAGCTCCGCCACGGGCTCGATGATCGCCTCCACCCTCGGGACGAGCAGCTCGGCGTCCTGATGATCGTATGGATTGAGCATGTCGATGACGACCAGCGCAGATCTTGCCATAGACCTTGTCTATCCAGACCTTCACCGCTTATCCCCGCACAGCGGAACGGACAGCGGAGAGCCGGTGGCGTCGCGCCGGTAAGGTGATGAAGGTCGCGCGGCCCGGCGGGGGCACCGGCACCGGCACCGGCATCGTCCCGCCGCCTCGCCGGCGACCCTTCCGAGCCACCGCCACACCAGGAGCGCGCATGACCGACCGCCTCACCGCCGCCATGATCAGCCAGGCGGCCGAACGGCTGCGGCCGGTGGTGCGCCGTACCGCGCTGGAGCCGAACGAGCGGCTGTCCGGCCTGCTCGGCGGCGAGGTGCTGCTCAAGCGCGAGGACGCGCAGGTCTGCCGCTCCTACAAGGTGCGCGGGGCGTTCAACCTGATCGCCTCGCTCACCGAGGAGGAGCGGCGGCGCGGCGTGGTCTGCGCGAGCGCCGGCAACCACGGGCAGGGCGTCGCGTTCGCCTGCGCGCGGCTGGGGATCGACGGCCGCGTGTACGTCCCGTCCACCACGCCCCGGCAGAAGCGCGAGCGCATCGCGGCGCTCGGCGGCGACCGGGTGGAGATCGTGGTGGGCGGCGGCACGTACGACGAGGCGAGCGGCGCCGCGCACGCCGACAGCGAGCGCACCGGCGCGGTCTACGTGCACCCGTTCGACGACGTCAGGACGATGGCCGGGCAGGGCACGGTCGGCCTGGAGATCCTGGCGCAGTGCGGGCGGGCGCCGCACACCGTGGTCGTCCCGGTCGGCGGCGGCGGCCTCATCAGCGGCGTCGCCGTCTGGCTGCGCGAGCACTCGCCCGCCACCCGCATCGTGGGCGCCGAGCCCGCCGGAGCGGCCAGCATGCGCGCCGCCCTCGACCACGGCGGCCCGGTCCCGCTGCCCGAGCTCGACACCTTCGTGGACGGCGCCGCCGTCGGGAGGGTGGGGGAGGCCACCTACCCCCTGGTCAAGGACCTGGTGGACGAGATCGTCGCGGTGGACGAGGGCGCGGTCTGCACCGAGATGCTGGACCTCTACCAGAGCGACGGCATCATCGCCGAGCCCGCCGGCGCCCTCGCCGGCGCCGCCGCCCGCGAGCTGCTGCCCCACGCCTCCGGCGGGCCGGTGGTGTGCGTGGTGTCGGGCGGCAACAACGACGTCAGCCGCTACAACGAGGTGCTGGAGCGCTCGCTCGTGCACATCGGGCTGCGGCACTACTTCCTGGTGACCTTCCCCCAGCGCCCCGGCGCGCTGCGCCACTTCCTCGACGAGGTCCTGGGGGAGGGCGAGGACATCATCGCCTTCGAGTACGTCAAGAAGAACAACCGCGAGACCGGCCCGGCCCTCGTCGGCATCGAGCTGGAGCGCGCCGGCGACCTCGACAGCCTGCTGTCCCGGATGAAGTCCGGCCCGCTCACGGTGGAGCGCATCCCGCCGGGCTCTCCTCTGTTCACATTCATCCTCTGACTTTTTCGCGCGATCTCGTCGCCGGCTGTCGGATCGGGGCGGTGGCGTTCGTGGAGGGGGTGGGACGCCGGCCACGGCGCCCGCGACACCCTGCAGAAGAGGACAGAACGATGACCGACTCCACGGCGAACTCCACGGCGAACTCCACGGCGGCCCGCGGCACCAGGCCCTTCCGGTTCGGGGTCGTCGCCCCGCTCAGGACGGACCTGCCGGCGTGGCGGGAGCAGGTGCGCCGCATCGCCGGCAGCGGCTACTCCACGCTGCTGATGCCCGACGTCCCGCACCGGCAGCCGGCGCCCGCCCCCACGCTGGCCGTCGCGGCCACCCTCACCGACCTGCGGGTGGGCACGTGGGTGTACGCCTCCCCGCCGCGCCCGGCCTGGAGCACCGCGTGGGAGGCGCACTCGCTGTCGGTGCTCACCGGCGGTCGCTTCGAGATGGGCATCGGCACCGGCCGGCCCGGCATCGAGGACGAGCTGCGCGAGCTGGGGCTGCCCGTCGCGGCGCCGGGCGAGCGGCTGGCCCAGGTGCGCGAGGCCGTCGCGGCGCTGCGGGACCTCGACGGCCCCGGCGCGTACACGCCGGTGGTGATGGCCGTGCGCGGGCCGAAGGCCCGGGCCCTGGCGGCCGACCTGGCGGACACGGTCGCCTTCGCGCTGATGCCGGGAGACGACCGGAGCGAGATCACCCGGGTGGTACGCGACTTCCGCCCCGCCCGGGACGTCGAGCTGGCGCAGCACGTGGCGGTGGTCGGCGACGCCGTCGCGCCGTTCATGGCCTCGCCCGGCATCGACCCGGCCGCGCTGCACGCGGCGGACTCGCTGGCGGCGCTCCCCGACGACCCCGCGGCGGCCGCCGAGGAGATCCAGCGGCGACGGGAGGAGCTCGGCTTCTCCTACTTCGTCTTCGGCGCCGGCGCCGCCGGCACGCTCGCCCCGGTGGTGGCCGAGCTGGCCGGACGCTGACCGCTCCCAACGGAATAAATGGACACCGTGTCCGGTTAGGGCGGGGTGTCGTGGGCGACCGTCCACGACGCGGACGATCCGCGCCGCCCGCCCCGGGCGGCGCGCCACCCCCAGGAGGCACGATGGACTCCAGCAGGATCGGTGTCGTCTTCGGCAGTCTGACCCCGCCCGAAGAGCTGGCCCAGGGCGCGGCTCTGGCCGAGCGGCTGGGACTGGGCGAGCTGTGGTTCTCCGAGGACTGCTTCTTCACCGGCGGCCTGTCCGGCCTGACGCAGCTGCTCGCCGCGACCCGCGAGGTGCCCGCCGGGCTCGGGCTGGCGAGCGTGATGACGCGGCACCCCGCGATCCTGGCGATGGAGCTGGCGGGGCTGGCCAGGACCCATCCCGGCAGGGTCCGCGCCGCCGTCGGGCTCGGCAACACCCACTGGCTGCGGCAGATGGGCCTGGTGCCCGAGCGGCCGCTCAGCGCGGTCACCGAGACGTTCGACGTCCTGCGCGACCTGCTCGGCGGCGCCACCGTCGATCGCGACGCCGGGCCCCACCACCTGGACGGCGTCCGGCTGGAGTTCGTGCCGGGGCGGGCGCCGGAGTTGTGGATCGGGGCCGTCAACGAGCGTGCCCTGCGGGCCGCCGGCGCGCGGGCCGACGGGGTCCTGCTGTCGGTGCTGGCCGGTCCCTCCTACGTCTCCTGGGCGCGCGGGCTGGTGGACGAGGCGGGGCGGCGGCCGCCGGTCACCGCCTTCGTCCTGGCCGCGATCGCCGACGACGGCCGGCAGGCGCGCGACGCCGTACGGGACGCGGTCGGCTTCTTCCTCAAGGCCGAGGCGCACACCGCGCTGGTCGGGCGGTCGCGTCACGGCGCCGAGATCCGCGCGCGGGTGGCGGCGCTCGGGGAGGACGAGCCCCTCGCCGTCGAGGACGCCTGGATCGACGAGTTCGCCGCGGCGGGCGACCCCGGCCAGGTCAGGGCCAGGCTCCAGGGCCTGCTCGACAGCGGCGCCGACACGCTCGGCCTGTGGTTGTTCCCGCCGGACCGGCTGGCCGACCAGCTCGGACGGCTGTCCGCGGACGTGCTCGGCGACCTGAGCCGGCAGCCGGACGCCCGCGCGCGGTGACGGGGGCCGCCCCGGGAACCCGCGGGGTGACGGGGGCCGCGCGGTGACCGGGCCGCGCGGTGACGGCCGCCGCCTCAGGAGCTCGCGCGGGTCCGGACGCCGGTGGTGCTCTCGCGGATCATCAGCCGGTAGCCGGTGCGCATCTCCTGCGGCGGCCGGTCGGCCCGCCCGTCCATGCGCAGCTTGAGGAGGTCGACCGCGAGGCGGGCGAGCTGCGCCTTGTCCGGCGCGACCGTGGTGAGCGTGGGCGTGCTGTAGCGGCCGTCCTCGATGTCGTCCAGGCCCGCGAGCGCCACGTCCTCGGGAACGCGCCGCCCGGAGGCGAGCACCGTGCGCATCGCGCCCAGCGCGAGCAGGTCGTTGAAGCAGAAGACCGCGTCAGGAGGGGACGGGGCGTCCAGCAGCCTGGCCATCGCGGCCGCCCCCTCCGCGCGGTTGTAGCGCTCGACCTGGGCGGTGATCTCCGCCAGCCCGTGCGCGGCGATCGCCTCGCGGTAGCCGGCCAGGCGCAGGGGCGCGGTGCCGCTGATGGACTGGTCCTGGACGCCCAGGGCGGCGACGCGGGTGCGGCCGAGGGCGATGAGGTGCTCGGTGATGTCGCGGGCCGCGCGGACGTTGTCGATGGCGACGTGGTCGGCAGGGCCGTCGTAGATGCGCTCGCCGAGCAGGACCAGCGCGGTCTCGTCGGTGCGGGCCGCCAGCTCGTCCGCGCCGATGGAGATGGGGCTGAGGATGAGCCCGTCCACCCGGTGGTCGCGCACGCCGTCGAGCACCTGCCGCTCGCGGCGCAGGCTGCCGTCGGTCTGCTCGATGACGACGAGCCAGCGGTGCTCGGCGGCGGCCTGGATGACGAACCTGGACAGCTCGGCGAAGTAGGGCGCGTCCAGCTCGGGCAGGGCCAGCGCGATGACGCCGGTGCGGCCCTGCCGCAGGTTGCGGGCCGACAGGTTGGGCCGGTAGCCGAGCTGGGACAGGGCCCGCTCGACCTTGGTGCGGGTCGCGGGCGAGACGTGGGCGTAGCCGTTGACCACGTTGGACACCGTCTTCACCGAGACGCCGGCCAGCTCGGCCACGTCCCGCAGGCTCACTCCCATGGGCTTCCCCCTCTTCGGTGTCGCAGTTGATGGTAACGCCCCGATATCAGCGTCTCAGAGCCGTTTACAACGTTGAAACAACGTTGTAGAAACGCTGCATCACCTGACCGTCCCACGGAGAGGTCATCTCGTTGACGATCCGCGCCCGCCTCACCCTCGACCCCGACTTCCGGATCGCGCCGGTGGAACCCCGCCTGTTCGGCTCCTTCGTCGAGCACATGGGCCGCTGCGTGTACTCCGGGATCTTCGAACCGGGGCACCCGGACGCCGACGCCGACGGCTTCCGCACGGACGTGCTGGAGCTCGTCCGCGAGCTCGGCGTCACGCTCGTGCGCTACCCCGGCGGCAACTTCGTGTCCAACCACCGCTGGGAGGACGCCGTCGGCCCCGTGGAGCAGCGCCCGACCACGCTCGACCTGGCCTGGCGCAGCGTGGAGGACAACCGGTTCGGGCTCAACGAGTTCATGGCCTGGACGGCCAAGGCGCGGGTGGAGCCGATGATGGCGCTCAACCTCGGCACCCGCGGCGTGGCCGAGGCCCTGCAACTGGTCGAGTACGCCACCTACCCGGCCGGGACCCGCTGGTCGGAGCTGCGCCGCTCCCACGGCGTGGACAAGCCGCACGACATCCGGCTGTGGTGCCTGGGCAACGAGCTGGACGGCCCCTGGCAGATGGGCCACAAGACGGCCAGGGAGTACGGCAGGCTGGCCGCCGAGACGGCCCGCGCGCTCAAGCGCCTCGACCCCGCCCTGTCCCTGGTGGCCTGCGGCAGCTCCAACAGCTCCATCGAGACCTTCGGCGGCTGGGAGGCCGAGGTGCTGGAGGAGACCTACGACCTGGTCGACTACATCTCCCTGCACGCCTACTACGACCCCTCCGACGGCGACACCGACTCGTTCCTGGCCAGCGCGGCCGACATGGAGCACATGATCCGCTCCATCGCCGCCACCGCCGACCACGTGGCGGCCAAGCTGCGCAGCCGCAAGCGGCTCAAGCTCTCCTTCGACGAGTGGAACGTGTGGTACCAGAGCCGCTTCGGCGGCGAGTCCACCCTGGAGTGGGCCAAGCACCCCCGGCTGATCGAGGACCGCTACGACGTCACCGACGCCGTCGTCGTCGGCAGCCTCCTCATCACGCTGCTGCGCAACGCCGACCGGGTGGGCGTGGCCTGCCAGGCGCAGCTCGCCAACGTGATCGCCCCCATCATGACCGAGCCGGGCGGGCCGGCCTGGCGGCAGAGCATCTTCCACCCGTTCGCCCTGACCGCCCGGCACGCGCGCGGCGAGGTCCTGCGCGTGGAGCCGGACTCGCCCGGGATCGCCACCGAGAAGTACGGCGAGGTCCCGTCGGTGTGGGCGACGGCCACCCACGACCCCGCCACCGGCGCCCTGACCCTGTTCGCCGTCAACCGCCACCGGGACGGGCCGTGCGAGCTGGAGGTCAAGCTGCCCGCCCACCTCGCCCCGGTCGAGCACCTGGAGCTGGCCGACGCCGACCCCTCGGCGGCCAACACCGCGGCCGAGCCGCACCGCGTCGTGCCCCGCCCCGGGACCGGGCTGTGGTGCGAGGACGGCACGGCCACACTCGCCCTTCCCCCCGCTTCATGGACCATGGTGCGCTTCGCCGCCGCCGCAAAGGAGTAAGAACATGACCCACCAGCTGAGCCGTCGTGGCTTCCTCGGCCTGTCCGGAGCAGCGACCCTGACCGCGGCACTGGCGGCGTGCGGCGGCGGAACCAAGATCGGTTCCGGCGCCGGGTCGCCGACCGCCGCGGCGCCGACGTTCACGGGGGGCGAGTACAACGGCCCCAAGGTGACCCTGAACTACTGGAACGGCTTCACCGGCGGCGACGG
This sequence comes from Nonomuraea sp. NPDC050783, assembly GCF_040802095.1. Classification (NCBI taxonomy): domain Bacteria; kingdom Bacillati; phylum Actinomycetota; class Actinomycetes; order Streptosporangiales; family Streptosporangiaceae; genus Nonomuraea; species Nonomuraea sp. NPDC050783. The sequence continues at coordinate 277,092 of NZ_JBFAHK010000013.1, read as the reverse complement.
CCCGCACATGCGCACGATGGTCGACGCCTTCAACAAGCGGTACGCCGGGCGCATCGAGGTCCGCAACGTCACCCGCCGCTGGGAGGACCTGTACCCCGCCGTGCCCACCGCCATCGCCTCCGGGAACGGTCCCGACGTGGCCGTCATCCACAACGACTGGATCGGCACCTTCGCCGCCCGCCAGGTGCTCGTCCCGCTCGACGACGTGGTCGGCGCGCTCCAGCTCACCGAGAACGACTTCATCCCCGCCGTCTGGAACGCGGGCGTCTACTCCGGCAAGCGTTACAGCGTGCCGCTGGACGTCCACTGCCTGGGCGACTACTACAACAGCGCCCACCTGGAGCAGATCGGACTGAAGGAGGCGCCCGCCGACAAGGCCGGCTACGAGGACGCGCTGGCCGAGCTGAAGAAGGCCGGCATCGCCAACCCGTTCTGGATGCCCAACAAGTGGCCCGCGCACCTGATGTTCATGAGCCTGCTGTGGCAGCACGGCGGCGAGCTGTACAGCGAGGACGGCACCAAGGCCCTGTGGGGCTCCGAGCAGGGCGTGCAGGCCCTGAGCTGGATGGTCGAGCAGATCGACGACGGCTACAGCCCCGCCAAGGTGGCCATCGACAGCCAGTACGCCGCCTTCAAGAACGGCAAGGTCAGCCTCACCTGGGACGGCATCTGGCAGATCAACGACCTCAAGACCAACGCGCCCAGCCTCAAGTGGGGCCTGGCCCCCGTCCCGAACATCGGCGGCACCGCCGCGGCCTGGAGCGCCTCCCACAACTTCGTGCTCACCTCCCAGGCCGCCAAGGACGCCAACAAGGTGCAGGCCGCCAAGGCGTTCATCGACCACATGAGCCGCCAGTCCACCGAGTGGGCCAAGGCCGGCATGATCCCGGCGCGCAACTCCGCCCGGCAGGCGCCGGAGGTCGCCGGGCTTCCCCAGGTCAAGCTGGCCGCCAACCTCGACCTCTTCCACTTCCTGCCCGCCCTGCCCGGCGTGGGCGACGTGCAGAGCAAGGCGCTGGAGCTCGCGGTGGCCAAGGCCGTGCTGAAGGAGGCGACCCCGGCCGAGGCGCTCAAGGAGGGCATCGCCACCGCCGACAAGCTGCTGGCCGACAACAAGCGGAAGTACGGCCAGTGAGCGCTGTGACCGCGCGGCGCATGCGGTGGTGGACGCCGTACGCGTTCCTGGCGCCCTACCTGGCGCTGTTCACGGTGTTCATGATCGTGCCGATCGGCTTCGGGTTCTGGACGTCCCTGCACGAATGGGACATCAACCTGCCCGCCAAGCCGTTCGTCGGGCTCGGCAACTACGCCGAGCTGTTCGACCCCGGCAGCGTGGACGGCGGGCGCTTCTGGATGGCGATGCGGGCCACGGGCGTCTTCACCGTGGCCTCCGTCCCGATCCTCATCGTCCTGCCGCTGCTGGTGGCGCTGCTGATGAACGGCCGCTTCGCCGGGCGCAACGTCTACCGGGCCGTCTACTTCGCGCCCTACGTGCTCGGCGTGGCCGTGGTCGGCCTGCTCTGGCGTTTCCTGCTCGACGGCAACATCGGCCTGGTCAACGACTATCTGGGACTGGAGGTGCAATGGACCACGGACGTCCCGCCCGCCTGGATCGCCCTGGTCGGCGTGACGGTGTGGTGGACCCTCGGGCTGAACTCGGTCATCTTCCTGGCCGGGCTCCAGGACATCCCGCGCGAGCTGCACGAGGCGGCGATGGTGGACGGGGCGGGCGCCGGCCGGCGCTTCCTGTCGGTCACGCTGCCGGGCCTGCGGCCGGTGCTGGTGTTCGTGGTCAACGCCACCATCCTGGCCTCGGCCAACATGTTCGGCCAGTCCTATCTGATGACCGCCGGCGCGCCGGCCGACCAGACCAAGACCGCGATCTACCTGATCGCCGAGACCGGCCTGCGCCAGTTCGACATGGGGACGGCCTCGGCCATGAGCTTCATCCTGGCGGTGTTCCTCATGGGCGTCAGCGTCCTGGTGTTCGGCGCCTTCCGCGGCAGGCGTAGCCGATGACCCGGGACGTTCGCGGCCTCAGGCGGGCGCTGCTCCACCTCGTCCTCGCGGTGATCGCCGCGCTGTACCTGAGCCCGCTGCTGTACATGCTGGTCACCTCGTTCAAGACGCGCGAGGCCGCCCAGGCGACCACCCCGCAGTGGGTGCCCGACCCGTTCACCCTGGACGCCTACCGCGAGGTCCTGTCCAGCCCGGACAGCCCGGTCCTCGCCTGGTTCCTCAACAGCGTGCTGGCCGCCACCGGGCACGCCGTGCTGGTGCTGGTCACCGCGGCGCCCGCGGCCTACGCGCTGGCGCGGCTGCGCTTCCGGCTCCGCACGCCGATCTTCTCCGCGGTCGTGGCGACCCTCTTCGTGCCTCCGGTGGTGCTGCTGGTCCCCAACTTCCTCATCGTCAACGAGCTGGCCTGGGTCGACAGCCTGCCGGCCGTCATCGTCCCGGCGGCGGCGGGCGCCTTCGGCGTCTTCTTCCTGCGCCAGTTCTTCCTCACCCTGCCCGGGGAGCTGGAGGAGGCGGCCGAGCTGGACGGCTGCAACCGCTGGCAGATCTTCGTCTCGATCGCGCTGCCGCTGTCGAAGCCGGCGCTGGCGACCCTGTTCCTGCTGTCGTTCCTGGCCAACTGGAACGACTTCCTCTGGCCGATCTACGTGCTGCTGAGCCCGGAGGCGCTCACGCTGCCCGCCGGGCTGGGCACCCTCCAGGGGGCCAACAACATCCGCTACGACCTGCTCATGGCCGGGGCGGTGATCGCCAGCCTCCCGGTGATCCTGCTGTACCTCGTCGCGCAGCGGTGGGTGATCGAGGGCATCTCGCGCTCGGGCATCCGCGGCTGAGGCGGGCGGGCCGGCGTGAAGCGTGGCCTCTGGTCACGCTTCACGCCGTGGACGACGTGACGGCGGCGAGCACGCGCCACTCGTGCCTCGGCAGGGCGTCGGCGTCGGCCGTGAGCACCTGCACGCAGACGTGGTCGGCGCCGGCCGCGCGGTGCTCCTCCAGGCGGCGCCGGATCGCCTCCTCGTCGCCCCACGCGATCACGCCGTCGAACAGGTGGTCGCTCACCGACTCCAGGTCCTCGGCGGAGTAGCCGAGGCGCAGCAGGTTGTTGGCGTAGTTCGGCAGCGCCAGGTAGCGGCGCAGCCAGCCGTCGCCGATGGCGCGCGCCTCGTCCCTGCCCGAGCAGAGGATCACCGTCTGCTCGGGGAGCAGCAGCGGGCCGTCGCCCAGGGCCTCCCGCGCCTGCCGGGTGTGGTCGGGCGTGGTCAGGTAGGGGTGCGCGCCGCGCGCCCGCCTCGCCGCGAGGTCCAGCATCTTCGGGCCGAGCGCGGCCAGGACCCGGCTGTCCGCGGGCACGGGCGGGTCGGCCGCGTCGAGCCGGTCGAGGAAGGCGGCCATCGCCGCCAGCGGCCTGCGGTAGCGGCCCGGCTCCTGCCGGTCGACCGCGACCGCGTGGCTGACGCCGATGCCCATGAGGAAGCGGTGGCCGTGCGCGGGGGAGAGGGCGGCGAAGGAGGCGGCGACGTCGGCGGGCTCGTGCATCCAGAGGTTGAGGATGCCGGTGGCCACGACGATGCGCCGGGTGGCCGCCAGCAGGTTGCCGACGGCGTCGAAGACCGGCCCGCCGGAGTCCGGCATCCACAGCGCGCGATAGCCCAGCTCCTCCAGCTCGGCCGCGGCCTCCGCGGCCTCGCCCGGGTCGCCGTACCGCAGGTGGTGGCTCCACACGCCCACACCGGAAAGATCCATGACGTTCTCCCCCTTCGTCTGGCAGTGACGTGCCCAATCGGGCGCCGGTCATCCTCCTGTCCTGTTAGGGGAGCAGCAGCCCCCAGTACAGCGCCCACGGCGCGAACACCGTGCCGCCCGCGAGCAGCAGCCCGAGCCTGGCTCTCTCGCCCCGGGCGGCGCCCCGCCGCCAGCGGCCCGCCGTGGCCGCCGCGACGACGGTGGCCGCGACCGTCACGACCGCGACGGCCTGGAGCGCGAGCCACGCGACCGGCCGGCCGGCCAGCAGCGGCCCGGGCGCGGCCAGCTTCCCGCCCGTCATGATCACGTAGAACAGGTACGAGAACCCGCCCAGCAGCGCGACCAGCCCGCCCGCGCTGACCAGCCGGGCGGCCCGCACCGGCACCGGCCCGGCCCCGGCGCGCCTGATCCGCCGGACCAGGGCCACCACGGGGTACGTCCCGAACGCGACCAGGAGCAGCACCAGCGCCGCGAGCTGCGCCCCCGCCGACTCCCACCACGCGGTGGGCGGCACGTCCACGGAGTCGTCGGCCTGCGCCGGCGCGGGCCCCGAGGTCTCGGCCACGGGGGCGTGTCCCGAGGTCGCCCGGCCCACCCAGGTGCCGACCAGCTCCGCGTAGCCGGGGGCCAGCTCGGGCAGCCGGGTGACCCCGCCGTCGGGCGTCAGGTGGGCGGCGTGGTCGGCCCCGGCGAAGAACCGGAACGTGTAGCGGCGGTTGCCGCCCTTCTCCAGGGCCGCGGCGAGGATCGGCGGCGTCTCCCTGGGCGGCGTGAGCAGGTCGTGCACGCCCCAGATGCCGAGTACGGGCTGCCGCACCCGGGCGAGGACCGGCAGCGGGTCGTGGTAGGGCTCGGGGAACAGCCCGCCGTCGGCGATCACCCGGTACAGGGTGGGCTCGGCCCGGTCCACCAGCGACCCGCGCACGCCCGCCTTGCGCAGGCCCGCCGCGACCGCCCACGCCTGCTGGCGCAGCGGGTACAGCGCGTTGGCGCCGACGAGCACGACGAAGGAGACGTGCGCGGAGCGGGAGGCGGCCAGCGGCGCCACCCAGCCGCCCTCGCTGAGCCCCCAGACGCCGACCTTGGCGGGATCGACGCCCGGCCGGCGCCGGAGGGTCTCCACGGCGGCCAGCGCGTCGTCGGCGAGCTGCGCGTACGAGCGCTCGAACATCGAGTAGCCCACGGAGCGCTTGTCGTAGACGAGCACGGACAGGCCCTGCCGGGCGAAGGCGACGGCCTCGCCGAGCAGCTTCTCCCTGGGCGTCCCGGTGCCGGCCCCGTGGACCAGCACGACCCCGGCCCGCCCGGCCGCGGCCCCGGCCGGGCTGATCACGCTGCCGTGCAGCAGCAGGTTCCCGCCGCCGCGGAAGCTGACCTCGGCCGAGGTCAGGTCACCGGGCAGGGCGGGGGGAGCGGCGGCGGGAGTGGCGAAGGAAACGGCGACGGGAACGACGGCGGGAACGGGAGGAGCGGTCGCGGGAGCGGCGGCGGCGGCCGGGCCGGCGAGCGGCGCGAGCAGGGCCAGCGCGGCGGCCGTGGCCGCGAGGATTCGCTTCATGTCCGCCGACAGTAGTCTGCAGAGACTTCTCGGCAAAGGTTTGTCTGCAGATATCGTTCTGAAGGACTAGCCTGATCCTCATGAAGGATGAGCGGCAGCCGTTCGTGCTCGACGACCCCGACCGCCTCAAGGCGCTGGCCCACCCGATGCGCCGCCGCATGCTGACCCACCTCAACGTGCACGGCCCGGCGACCTCCACCACCCTCGGCGAGCTGCTCGGCGCGAAGACCGGCACCACCAGCTACCACCTGCGCCAGCTGGAGAAGTACGGCTTCATCGAGGAGATCCCCGAGCGCTCGACGGGCCGCGAGCGCTGGTGGCGCCGCGCCGCGATCCCTCGCGACCTGCGCCTGCCGACCCCCGACCAGGTGGCGCCCGAGGACCGGGCGGTGCTGGAGGAGTTCCACCGGATCGGCTACGAGGAGGACCGCGCGCTGTTCGAGCGCTTCCCCGCCGCCTACCGGGCCGACCCCGCGTGGGCGCGGGGCTCGCGCGGGCTGGCCCGCATGACCAAGGAGGGCCTGGCCGCCTTCTACGAGGAGTACATCGCCCTGCTCCTGCGCCACAGCCACCAGGCCGACGAGGCCCCGCCGGACGCCCGCCCGGTCTACGTCCGCCTCTTCACCCTGCCCGCGGACGACGGCTGAGCGGCCCGGCGGCGCCTACCGGGCGGGGGCCTTCCCCGGCTTCTCCGGTTTCCCCGGCTGGTCGGGCACCTGCTGGGCGGCCGCGTAGGCGCCGTCGCGGACCTCGTTGAGCCAGCTCGCCGGCGGCAGCCCCGGTATGGGGTGCCGCAGCGGGTTGAACCTCATCGGGCGGTCCTCGTCCGGCGCCGCCGGGGCGGTCAGGTGGACCTGGCCGAGCAGCTCCCACGGCCCCGAGGGGGCGGCGGCGAGCAGTTCGAGCACGAGGGGGCCGTCCTCGGCGGCCCGCGCGAGGGCGCCGAACGTGGCGGGCAGCCGGTCGGGCGTGTGCAGCAGCGCGCCCAGCAGCAGCCGCCGCTCGCCCGCCCGGTAGGGGAACAGGGAGGTGTAGAGACCCGTCCACCGGGTCGCGGGCCGCAGCAGGCGGCGCCCGAGCACGGTGCGGCCGGTGGTGGCCAGCAGCAGGTCGGCGCTGGTGCCCTCCTGCTGCCAGCGGAACGCGATGCCGAGGATGTCCGGCAGCGGCCAGGGCACGCCCACGGAGCGGGACAGGCGGGCCACGCCCCGCAGCTCCGCCGGCCGGTCGAGGAACGGGGTGCCCCACGGCCGTGGTGTGCCGTGCAGGCGCAGGCGCGCGTCGAGCACCAGCCCGGACGGGTGCAGCGGCCGCCCCTGCCGCAGGTGTGCCGCCGCGCCGAAGGTGGCGGCCAGCCCCGAGCGTACGAGGGAGGTCCACGGCTGTTCCATACTGCTCCTCGCCGGTCGGGTGGTCGTGCCTCGGCACGGTGGGAGCTACCCAGGGCGGGGACGGAAATCACCCGCCCGGGGCCCGGGCCTCGGCCCGCTCCAGTCCGGCGGGCGCCCGCCGGGAGGCTCGTCAGGAGGGCGGCGTCCTGATCGTGGTGCCCTGGGCGGAGACGAGCCGCCACGTGTCGCCGTCGCCGGCGGCGGCGTAGACGTGGGTGTAGCGGCTCGCGGCGCTGAACGCGGCTCCGTCGGGGCCGGTGAAGTTCATCCCGGTACGCCCGACCACGATGCCCACCGTGCCGATGACCCGGACGATCGCCTCGTCCGGGAACGAGCGGATCCGCGGGAACCGCAGGGAGCCCGAGGTCACCAGGCCGAGCAGGAGCTCCTTGCCGGCCAGGGCGCCGTCCTCGACCCCGACCAGGACGAAGTCGTCGGCCAGCAGTTCCTTCAGGACGGTGGCGTCGCCCGACACCAGGGCGTCGAAGAAGCTCTGGTCGTGCGCCAGCAGGGTGGTCCGATCCGTGTCGTTCATGGCCCCGACCGTAAGCGTTGACACCGGCGGCAAGGTCAAGCCCGCCTCCCGCCCGGCGAGCCGGGTCGCCGCCTCCACGGCAATCGGACTATAGTCCGCATATGTCCGACGACGTTTCCGTGACCCCTCTCGAACTGCTCCGCACGCCGCCCCCCAAGGAACGCGCGGACGCCGCCAGGAACCGCTCGGCCATCCTCGACGCGGCCACCCGCCTCTTCGCCGAGCACGGCATCGACGAGGTGTCGATGGACCAGGTGGCGGCGGCCGCGGGCGTCGGCAAGGGCACCCTGTTCCGCCGCTTCGGCGACAAGGCCGGGCTGGCCGCCGCCCTGCTCGACGAGCGCGAGCGGGCCCTGCAGGAGGCCGTCCTGCACGGGCCGCCGCCCCTCGGCCCCGGCGCGCCGGACGCCGAGCGCCTCACCGCGTTCGCCGGCGCCTACCTGGACTACGTGCTGCGGCACCTGCCCCTGGTCCGCATGTCGGAGACCGCCACCCCCGGCGCCAGGTACCGCATCGGCGCCTACCGCTTCTGGCACCGCCACGTGGCGATCCTGCTGCGTGGTGCGCCCGACCCCGAGCACGCCGCCCACGCCCTGCTCGCCCCGCTCGCCGCCGAGCACCTGACGGCGGTCCTGCCGGAGCTGGGCGAGCGGCGCGTCCGCGCCGGGATCGACCGCCTCTGGCGGCAGGTGATCGCCGATAATGGCGTGTGCCCTTCACCCTGAGCCACGTCGTGGCGATCCTGCCGGCGCGGCGGTGGTTACCGCCGTCCGCGCTGGCCGCCGGAGCCGTGCTGCCCGACGCGCCCTACTACCTGCCGCTGCCGTTCTCGTCGGCGAGCACGCACGCCTGGTGGGGGCCGCTGCTGCTCGGCCTGCCCGCGGGCGTGGTGCTGCTGGCGGCCTTCCACTGGCTGCTCCGGGCGCCGCTGGCCGCGCTGGCACCGGCTGGGCTGCGCGCCCGGCTGCCGGACGCGGCGCGGCCCGCGCCCTGGGCGGTGGGGGCCGCGCTGCTCGCCGGGATGGCCACGCACCTGCTCTGGGACGCCTTCACCCAGGCGGGCGGGTTCGCGGTGACGCACTGGCAGGCCCTGCGGCAGCCGGTGATCGGCCCGCACCGGGTGTTCAACGTGCTGATGTACCTCAGCTCGGCGGGCGGCCTGGCGGTCCTGGCCGGATGGCTCGTGCGCTGGTACCGGCGGGCCCCCGTCCGGCCGGGGCGGACGCCAGGGGTGACGGGCCGGGCGCGCGCCGCGGTGCTGGCCGCCGCCGCGACGGCCGCGGCCGTGGGCGCCGCCGCCGGAGCGGCCTCCGACCGCGCCGCGGTCAGCGACTACGACCTGGTGCGGAGCACGATCCTGGGCGGCGCCGACGGGGCCGCGCTGGCGCTCGCCTGCTACGTGCTCGCCTGGCACGGGTGGGCCGCGCTGGCGGCCCGCCGGGCCTCACGGGAGGCGGCGTAGCAGGTACGTGTCCATGATCCAGCCCTTGCGGGCGCGGGCCTCCTCGCGCAGCTCGCGGATGCGGTCGCCGACCTCCGCGACCGGCCCCGACACCAGGATCTCGTCCGGCGTCCCGAGGTAGGCGCCCCAGTAGATGTGGAAGTCGTCGAGCCCGGCGAAGGAGCAGTGGGCGTCGAGCATGACCACCACGTCGTCGGCCGTGGGGCCGTGCTCGGCCAGCCGGCGGCCGGTGGTGAGGTGCGTGGGGCGGCCCACCTGGGTGAGGCCGACGCGGTGGCGGGCGGTCAGCGCGGCCACGCTGCTGATGCCGGGGATCACCTCGACGTCGAAGGCGACGTTCCCGCGCCGGCGGATCTCGTCCAGGACGGCGAGCGTGCTGTCGTAGACGGCCGGGTCGCCCCACACCAGGAACGCGCCGGTCTCGTCCGCGCCCAGCTCGTCGCGGACGAGCGCCTCGCAGGCGAGCGCGCGGCGCGAGCGCCAGTCCTCGACGGCGGCGGTGTAGGCGGGGGAGGTGCGGTCGCGCTCGGGGTCGCGGGCCTCGGCGATCCGGTACGGCTCCCGGCCGTGCTCGGCGATCAGGTCGAGGCGGAGCTGGACCAGCTCGTGCTTGACCTCGCCCTTGTCCACGATGAAGAACACGTCCGTGGCGGCGATGGCCTTGACCGCCTGGAGGGTGAGATGGTCGGGATCGCCGGCGCCGATGCCGATGACGAGAAGCCGCTTCACCCGCCAAAGTCTGCCAGATAGGCAGATATACGATATCCCTCGCAAAAATCCCCTCGCACCATCGCCAAGAGGAGGACCGTGAACCTGGCCGAGCAGGGCGACGCCTTCGCCGCCTTCTGGCAGGAGCGGCATCTGTGCACGCTCGCCACCGCCCGCCCCGGCGGCCCGCCGCACGTCGTGCCGGTGGGCGCGACGCTGGACCTGGCCGCCGGCCTCGCCAGAGTGATCACCTCGGGCACGTCGCACAAGGCCGGGCTCATCGGCCCGGCGGGCGCGCTGGTCGCCCTCTGCCAGGTGGACGGCCGCCGCTGGTCCACGCTGGAGGGACACGCGGTGCTGCGTACCGGCCCCGAGGAGGTGGCCGAGGCGGAGCGCCGCTACGCCGCCCGGTACAAGCCGCCCCGGGCCAACCCGTCCCGCGTGGTCGTGGAGATCCGGGTGACGCGCGTCCTGGGCAACGTGTGATCACGGTCGTCGGCATCGGCGCGGACGGCTGGGACGGGCTGGCCCCGGCCTCGCGGCGGGCGGTCGAGGCGGCCGGCGTGCTCATGGGCGGCCCCCGGCAGCTCGGCCTCGTCCCCGCCCCGGACGCCGAGCGGGTGGCCTGGCCGTCCCCGCTGCTGCCCGCGCTGCCCGCGCTCATCGACCGCTACGCCGGCCGCGAGGTGTGCGTGCTGGCCAGCGGCGACCCGATGTTCTACGGCATCGGCTCGACGCTGGTGCGGCTGCTCGGCGCCGAGCGCGTCCGGGTGCTGCCGCACGTGTCGTCGCTGTCGCTGGCCTGCGCCCGGCTCGGCTGGCCGGTCGAGCAGGTGGACGTCGTCAGCCTGGTGGGCCGCCCGCCCGCCGCCCTGGCCGCCGCGCTCGCGCCCGGCCGCCGCGTCGTCGTGCTCGGCGCGGGGCCCGGCTCCCCGTCCGAGGTCGCCGGCCTGCTCGTCCGGCACGGGTACGGCCCCAGCCCGATGGCGGTGCTGTCGGACCTGGGCGGCCCGCGGGAGGCCGAGCACCGGGGCACGGCGGGCGGCTGGCCGGCCGCCGAGGCGTCCCCGCTGCACGTGATCGCCGTCGAGTGCGCCCTCGCCCCGGACGCCGAGCCGCTGAGCCGGGTGCCCGGGCTGCCCGACGGCGCGTACGAGCACGACGGGCAGCTCACCAAGCGGGAGGTCCGCGCCGTCAGCCTGTCGCGCCTCGCCCCGGTGCCCGGCGAGCTGCTGTGGGACGTGGGCGCGGGCGCGGGCAGCATCGCCGTCGAGTGGATGCGCGCCCACCCGTCGTGCGCGGCCGTCGCGATCGAGAGCAGGCCCGACCGGGCCGCCGCCGTCCGGCGCAACGCCGAACGCCTCGGCGTGCCGGCGCTGCGCGTGGTGGAGGGCAGGGCCCCGGAGGCGCTGGACGGGCTGCCCGCGCCGGACGCGGTGTTCGTCGGCGGCGGCGCGACCGCGCCCGGCCTGCTGGAACGCTGCTGGTCGGCGCTGCGCCCCGGCGGCCGGCTGGTCGTGAACGCGGTCACGCTGGAGTCCGAGGCCGTCCTCGCCCGCTGGTACGCCAGGCTCGGCGGCGACCTGGTGCGCCTGGGCGTCCAGCGGGCCTCGCCGGTCGGCGGGTTCACCGGCTGGCGGGCGGCGATGCCGGTGACCGTGTGGTCGATCACGAGGAAGGACCGACCGTGACCGTGTACTTCGTCGGGGCCGGCCCCGGCGCCGCCGACCTGATCACGCTGCGCGGCCTGCGGCGGCTGGAGTCGTCGCCGGTCTGCCTGTACGCGGGCTCGCTGGTGCCGCGCGAGCTGCTCGACGCCTGCCCGCCCGGGGCCAGGCTGGTGGACACCGCCGGCCTGACGCTCGACGAGATCGTCGCCGAGCTGGCCGCCGCCCACCGCGCCGGCCTCGACGTGACGCGGCTGCACTCCGGCGACCCGTCCGTCTTCAGCGCCGTGGCCGAGCAGATGCGCAGGCTGGACGCGCTCGGGGTGCCGTACGAGGTGGTGCCAGGGGTCCCGGCGTTCGCGGCGGCGGCGGCCTCGCTCGGCCGGGAGCTGACCGTGCCCGGCGTCGGCCAGACGGTCATCCTCACGCGGACCTCCGCCCGCGCCACGCCCATGCCGGACGGCGAGGACCTGGGCACGCTCGGCGCGAGCCGCGCCACGATGGTGCTGCACCTGGCCGTGCAGCGGATCGAGGCCGTGGTGGCCGAGCTGCTGCCCTCCTACGGCCCGGACTGCCCGGTGGCCGTGGTGGCGCGGGCCAGCCGGGCCGACGAGGTGATCCTGCGCGGGACGCTGGCCGACATCGCCGGGCGGGTCCGCGAGGCCGGGATCCGGCGGACCGCCGTCATCGTCGTCGGGCGGGTGCTGACGGCGACGCAGTTCCCCGACAGCCACCTCTACAGCGCGGCCAGGGACCGGGCGTGCGACGGGTCCTGATCCTGGGCGGCACCGCCGAGGCGCGCGCCCTGGCCGCCGAGCTGGCCGCCGACCCCGGGCTGCGCGTCGTGTCGTCGCTGGCGGGACGGGTCAGCAACCCGCGGCTGCCGGTGGGCGAGGTGCGCGAGGGCGGGTTCGGCGGGGCCGAGGGGCTGGCCGCCTGGCTGGTGCAGGAACGCGTCGACCTGCTCGTGGACGCGACGCACCCGTTCGCCGAGCGGATGACGGCCGCCGCGGCGGCGGCCTCGGCGGCGACCGGGGTGCCGCTGCTGGCGCTGCGGCGCCCGGGCTGGCGGGAGGGCCCGGGTGACTCCTGGCTACGGGTCGGCTCCCTCCACGCCGCGGCCGAACTGCTGTCCACCGGCCGCTGGCGGACCGGCGGGCCGGCGCCTGGCCACGCCGGCGGTCCCGGCCCGGGACGGGACGGCGGGGCGGCCGGCGGGCCGGTGCGGGTCTTCCTCACCACCGGGCGGCGGAGCCTGCCGGTCTTCGCGCCGGTGCCCGGCGTGTGGCTGCTGGCCAGGTCCGTGGACCCGCCCGAGCCGCCCGTCCCCGCCAACGCGCACGTCCTGCTCGACCGCGGGCCGTACACCGTGGAGGGCGAGCGCGCCCTCATCCGCGAGCACCGCCTGGACGTGCTGGTCACCAAGGACAGCGGCGGCCACATGACCACGGCCAAGCTCGTCGCGGCCCGCGAGGCCGGCCTGCCGGTGATCATGGTGGACCGGCCGCCGCTGCCTGCGGGCGTCCTGGCGGTGGACGGCGTGGCGGCGGCGGTGGCCTGGGTTCAGGGGTAGCGGCGCGGGGTGTAGACGGTGCCGCCCTCAGTGACGCGGGTCGTGGAGGAGCCGACGATCAGCAGGCAGCGCATGTCCACCCGGTCCGGGTCCAGCTCGCCGAGCGTGGTGACGGTGACGCTCTCCTCCGGGCCGCCGACGTCGCGGCCGATCACCACGGGAGTGCCCGGCGCGCGGTGCTCCAGCAGCAGGTCCCGGGCGGCGGCGACCTGCCACGTACGGCTGCGCGAGGCCGGGTTGTAGATCGCCAGCACCAGGTCCGCCCGCGCGGCGGCGGTCAGCCGGCCGGCCACCACCTCCCACGGCTTGAGCAGGTCCGACAGCGACAGCACGCAGTAGTCGTGGCCGAGCGGCGCGCCCGCCCTGGCGGCCACCGCCTGGGCGGCGGTCAGCCCGGGGACGACCCGCACCGGCACGTCGGGGAAGTCGGCGGCGGCTTCGAGCACGGCGCTGGCCATCGCGAACACCCCCGGATCGCCGGACGACACCACCGCCACGCGGGCCCCGCCGCGGGCCAGCTCCAGCGCGTGCCTGGCCCGCTCGGCCTCGACCCGGTTGTCGGTGCGGTGGCGGCGCTGGCGCGGGTTGGGGGCCACGCGGTCCACGTACGGGCCGTACCCGACCAGGTCCGTGGCGGCGGCCAGCGCCTCCTGCGCCTCCGGCGTCAGCCACGGCCGCCCGGCCGGGCCCAGCCCGACCACGGCCACCTCGCCCCGCCCCTCCGGCGCCGGGCGCTCCGGGACGAAGGTGCGCTCGGCCGGGCTGGCGAGCAGGGCCAGCGAGAAGTACGGCACCCCGTCCGGGTCCACGTCCTTGAGCGGCGCGACCCGCTCGGCGCCCATGGTGGCGCGCTCGACGTACCAGGCGTCATCGAGCCGTCCTGCCTCGGCCAGCGCGTCGCGGACCTTCTCGAAGGTGCGGCCCAGCTTGAGCACGGCCGCGGAGTCGGTGTCGCGCAGCCGCTCGGCCAGCGCCGGCGCGGGCAGCGTGCCGGGCAGCACCGTCAGCACCTCGTCCCGCTCGACGAGCGGGCGGCCCAGCACGGCGGAGGCGGCGCTGACCGAGGTGACGCCGGGCACCACCTCGGTGGGGTAGCGGTGCGCGAGGCGCTTGTGCAGGTGCATGTAGGAGCCGTAGAACAGCGGGTCGCCCTCGGACAGCACCACCACCGTGCGGCCCGCGTCCAGGTGGGCGGCCAGGCGCTCGGCGCAGTCGGCGTAGAAGTCGTCGAGCGCGCCCTGGTAGCCGCCAGGATGGCCGGTGGTCTCGGTGGTCAGCGGGTAGAGCAGCAGCTCCTCGACCTGGCCCTCGCGCAGGTACGGCAGCGCGATCGAGCGGGCGATGCTGCGGCCGTGCCGGGCGGCGTGGTAGGCGATCACGTCGGCCTCGCCGATCAGCCGGGCGGTCTTGACCGTGACCAGCTCGGGGTCACCGGGGCCGAGGCCGACCCCGTACAGGCGTCCCGTCATCGTCGTCACTCCGTCTCGCTCGCGATGGCGTTGACCGCCGCCGCCGTCATCGCACTGCCGCCGCGACGGCCGTGCACCACCAGGTACTCCAGGTCGCTGTCCGCCAGCGCCTGCTTGGACTCGGCCGCGCCGATGAAGCCCACCGGGACGCCGAGCACGGCCGCCGGGCGGCCCGCGCCCTCGGCGACCAGCTCCAGCAGCCGGAACAGCGCGGTCGGCGCGTTGCCGATCGCCACCACCGCGCCCTCCAGGCGGTCGCGCCACAGCTCCAGCGCGGCGGCGCTGCGGGTGGTGCCGAGGCGTTCGGCCAGCTCCGGCACGCGCGGGTCGCCCAGCGTGCACAGCACCTCGTTGCGGGCGGGCAGCCGGCGCCTGGTCACGCCCGAGGCGACCATCATGGCGTCGCACAACACGGGCGCGCCGCCGCGCAGCGCCTCCCTGGCCCGCACGACCACCCCGGGCGACCAGGCCAGGTCGGCGACGAGATCGGTCATGCCGCAGGCGTGGATCATGCGTACCGCCACCTGGGCCACCTCGGGCGGCAGGCCCGCGAGGTCGGCCTCGGCGCGGATGGTCGCGAACGAGCGCCGGTAGATCTCGGCGCCGTCGCGGATGTAGTCGGTCACTCCTGGCGTTCCTCGTATCCGTTCGTGGTGGCGATCATCTGGACGACCGGGCCGCGCGGCAGGCCGCAGCGCCGTTCGCAGCCCGCCCAGTGGACGGGCGTCGCGGGGGCGCGCTCCAGGCCCGCCACCCAGCGCATGGCGTCCGCCCGCACGTCGGCGAGGGCCTTCGCGCAGCCGGGACGGCCGGTGCAGGCGGTGACGCCGGCCCAGGGGGAGGCCGGGTCGGTGACGAGGCCGGCGGCGGCGAGCGCCTTCTCGGCCCGGTCCGCGTCGGCGGGGGAGAGGTCCAGCAGCACGACGGTCCGCCAGGGCGTCAGCCGCACGGCGTGGCCGGTGTCCGCGAGGGCCAGGGCCTGGGCGGGCGTCAACCGGCCGAGCGGCACGACGGCCTCGACCGCCAGCCGCCCGTCCCGCTGCGCGACCCGCCCCCCGGGCGACCGCCCCGTGCCGCCGCCCGTCCCGCCGCTCGTGCTGCCCCCCGCGCTGCCGCCTGTGCCGCTGCCCGTGCCGCTCCCAGGAGCTGTCGGGTGGGGATCAGGGCCGGGTGAGTGGGGGGCCGGGGGCTGCTGCCGGGTGGGGGCGCCGGTGCGGAGGCGGGCGGCGATCCTGGCCGGGCCGTCGTCCAGCTCGCGGATGCGCCAGGCGCGCGGGCCGGCGGCGGGGCGCTCGTCGAGGAACGCCTCGGCGGCGGCGATCATGAGCGGGACCGCCGCGCCCGGCCCGGCGGCCAGCCCGGTGTCCGTCCCGGCGAGCAGCAGCCGCCCGTCCTGAGGGCCGCTCAGCAGCCCGTCCTGGGACTCGGCCGACAGCCCGTCCTGGGGCCCGCCTCGCAGGCCGTCCCGCAGCCCGCCGTCCTGGGAGCCGGTCGCGACGTACGTGACGTCCGCGCCGAGTCCCGCGACGTCCCCCGTGCCGTCGTCCAGGGCGAACAGGAAGCGCCCCGGCAGGGCGGCCAGCCGTGGCCGGGCGCACAGGGCCCGGTCGAGGGCGTCGGCCATCGCCGACACGTCCGGCAGCCCCTCCGCCCCGCGCCCGCCCAGCGGCGAGGCCACGATGTTGCGGACCCGTTCGTGCGCGGGCGACGGCAGCAGCCCGGCCGCGGCGATCCGCCCCGCGAAGACCTCCGGCGAGCGCAGGCCCCGCACCTGGACGTTCGCCCGCGACGTCAGCTCGATCACCCCCGCCCCCAGCTCGGCCGCGCCGGCGGCGAGCACGTGGAGCTGCGCGGCCGACACCGCGCCGCCGGGCAGGCGCACGCGGGCCAGCGGGCCGTCGGCGGCCTCGTGCACCTGCAGCGCCCCCGGACAGGCATCGGGACGCGTACGTCCGGGAAATTCACCTACGGGCACGAAGGGATCGTAACGCCACTTCTGGGACGGGTCGCTCCTGCCGTAAGCTTCGCCATAGGCGATGGCAAAGGGAGGAAGCCGGTGCGAAACCGGCGCGGTCCCGCCACTGTGACCGGGGAGCGAACCCCACCACGAGGCCACTGCCCGGCGACGGGCGGGAAGGCCGGGGTGAGCGTCGATCCGGGAGCCAGGAGACTCCTGCCGTCGCGTCACCCGCGACCGGGGCGAGGACCCCGAGGGAGGAATGCGCCGTGCCTGGCGACAGCCGTACCGTCCTGCTGCTCTCCACGTCCGACACCGACCTGCTGAGCGCGCGCGCCAGCGGCGCGGCCTACCGGCTGGGCAACCCCGCCCGGCTGACGGCCGACGACGTCCCTGACCTGGTGGCGGGGAGCGACCTCGTCGTGGTGCGCCTGCTCGGCGGGCGCCGGGCCTGGGAGGAAGGGCTCGACGCGCTGCTGGCCGGGCCGCGCCCGGTGGTAGTACTGGGCGGCGAGCAGGCGCCCGACGCCGAGCTGATGGAGCTGTCCACGGTGAGCGGCGGGGTGTGCGCCGAGGCGCACGCGTACCTGGCGCACGGCGGGCCGGCCAACCTGGCGCAGCTGCACGCGTTCCTGTCGGACACGGTCCTGCTGACCGGCCACGGGTTCGAGCCGCCCGCCCCGGCACCGACCTGGGGAAGGCTGGAGCGCGCGGCCCGGTCCACCGGCGGTCCGGTGGTCGGGGTGCTCTACTACCGGGCGCACCACATGGCGGGCAACACCGCGTTCGTCGAGGCGCTGTGCGCCGCCGTCGAGGACGCGGGCGGGCAGGCGCTGCCGGTCTTCTGCTCGTCCCTGCGCGCGGCCGAGCCGGAGCTGCTGGACACGCTGCGCACGGCGGACGTGCTCGTCGTCACCGTGCTGGCGGCCGGCGGCTCGCGCCCCGCGACCGCCGGCGCGGGCGGCGACGACGAGGCATGGGACGTCGGCGCGCTGGCCGAGCTGGACGTGCCGATCCTCCAGGGTCTCTGCCTGACCACCTCCCGCCGGGCGTGGGAGGAGAACGACGACGGCCTGTCGCCGCTGGACGCCGCCTCGCAGGTGGCGATCCCGGAGTTCGACGGGCGCGTCATCACGGTGCCGTTCTCGTTCAAGGAGATCGACCAGGACGGGCTGACCGTCTACGTCGCCGACCCGGAACGGGCCGCCCGGGTGGCGGGCATCGCCGTGCGCCACGGCCTGCTGCGGCACACGCCGCCCGCCGAGCGGCGGCTGGTGGTGATGTTGTCGGCGTACCCGACCAAGCACGCGCGGGTCGGCAACGCCGTCGGGCTGGACACGCCCGCGAGCACCGTCCGGCTGCTGGCCCGGCTCGCCGAGGCCGGCTACGACCTGGGCGACGGCTTCCCCGGCGTGGCCGAGCAGGACGGCGACGCGCTCATCCACGCGCTGATCGCCGCCGGCGGCCAGGACCAGGACTGGCTGACCGAGGAGCACCTGGCGGGCAACCCGATCCGCATCTCCGCCGACGCCTACGAGCAGTGGTACCGCACCCTGCCCGCGGAGCTGCGCGAGCGGGTGGAGCGGCACTGGGGACCGCCGCCGGGCGAGCTGTTCGTCCACGAGAGCGGCGGCGGGAAGGACGGCGGCGGGAAGGACGGCGGCGGGAAGGACGGCGGCGGGAAGGACATCGTGCTGGCCGCGCTGCGGGCCGGGAACCTGGTGGTGATGGTGCAGCCGCCGCGCGGCTTCGGCGAGAACCCCATCGCCATCTACCACGACCCCGACCTGCCGCCCAGCCACCACTACCTGGCCGCCTACCGCTGGCTGTCGGCCGGCTTCGGCGCCCACGCGATGGTGCACGTCGGCAAGCACGGCAACCTGGAGTGGCTGCCCGGCAAGTCGGCGGGCCTGTCGGCCGCGTGCGGCACCGACGCCGCCATCGGCGACCTGCCGCTGATCTACCCGTTCCTCGTCAACGACCCGGGAGAGGGCACGCAGGCCAAGCGGCGCGCGCACGCCGTGCTGGTGGACCACCTCGTGCCGCCGATGGCGCGCGCCGACACCTACGGCGACATCGCCCGGCTGGAGCAGCTCCTGGACGAGCACGCCACGATCGCCGCCATGGACCCGGCCAAGCTGCCCGCGATCAGGGCGCAGATCTGGACGCTGATCCAGGCCGCCCGGCTCGACCACGACCTCGGGCTGACCGACCGGCCGCACGACAGCGAGTTCGACGACCTCATCCTGCACGTGGACGGCTGGCTGTGCGAGGTGAAGGACGCCCAGATCCGCGACGGGCTGCACGTCCTCGGCCAGGCGCCGACCGGGCAGGTACGGGTGGACCTGGTGCTGGCCATGCTGCGCGCCCGCCAGATGTGGTCCGGCCGGGAGACGCTGCCCGGCCTGCGCGAGGCCCTCGGCCTGGCGGAGGACGGCACGGCGGGGCTAGGGGACGTGGACCGCGCGGAGGCGACCGCCCGCGCCCTGGTCGAGGCGATGGAGGAACGCGGCTGGGCCCCGGAGGAAGCCCCCCGCGTCGCCCGCGCGGTGCTGGGCGCCGAGCCGGCGGAGGCGCCCGCCGCCCGCGTGCCGGCGGAGGCGCCCGCCGTCGTCTCCGTTCCGGAGGAGCGGGTGGCGCTCGTGGCGCGGGTGCTCGCCTTCGCCGCCACCGAGATGGTGCCGCGCCTGGCCCGCACCACCGACGAGCTGGACCACGTCCTGCACGCCCTGGACGGCGGCTACGTCCCCGCCGGGCCCAGCGGCTCGCCGCTGCGCGGCCTGGTCAACGTCCTGCCGACCGGCCGCAACTTCTACTCCGTGGACCCCCGCGCGGTGCCCAGCCGCCTGGCCTGGGAGACCGGCCAGGCCATGGCCGAGTCCCTGCTGGAGCGCTACCGCGCCGACACCGGCGAGTGGCCGCGCTCGGTCGGGCTGTCGGTGTGGGGCACCAGCGCCATGCGCACGGCGGGCGACGACGTCGCCGAGGTCCTGGCCCTGCTCGGCGTCCGCCCCGAGTGGGACGAGGCGTCGCGCCGCGTCACCCGGCTGGAGCCGATCCCGCTCGCCGAGCTGGGCCGCCCGCGCATCGACGTGACGGTCCGCATCAGCGGGTTCTTCCGCGACGCGTTCCCGCACGTGGTGAGCATGCTCGACGACGCCGTCCGGCTGGCCGCCTCCCTGGACGAGCCCGAGGCCGACAACTACGTCCGCGCCCACGTGGCCGCGACCGGCGGCGACGAGCGCCGGGCGACGATGCGGATCTTCGGCTCCGCGCCCGGCGCGTACGGGGCCGGGCTGCTGCCGCTCATCGACAGCCGCAACTGGCGCGACGACGCCGACCTGGCCGAGGTGTACGCCGTCTGGGGCGGCTACGCCTACGGCCGCGACCTCGACGGCGTCGCCGCCCGCCCCCAGATGGAGGACGCCTACCGCCGCATCGCCGTCGCCGCCAAGAACATCGACACCCGCGAGCACGACATCGCCGACTCCGACGACTACTTCCAGTACCACGGCGGCATGATCGCCACCGTGCGGGCGCTCACCGGCAGGGCCCCGGCCGCCTACGTCGGCGACAGCACCCGCCCGGACGCCGTCCGCACCCGCACCCTGTCGGAGGAGACCTCGCGCATCTTCCGCGCGCGGGTGGTCAACCCGCGCTGGCTGGCCGCCATGCGCAGGCACGGCTACAAGGGCGCGTTCGAGCTGGCCGCCACCGTCGACTACCTGTTCGGCTACGACGCCACCACCGGGGTGGTCGCCGACTGGATGTACGACAAGCTGACCGAGACCTACGTGCTCGACCCGGAGAACCAGGAGTTCATGGCCCGCGCCAACCCCTGGGCGCTGCACGGCATCGCCGAACGCCTCCTGGAGGCCGCCGAGCGCGGCATGTGGCAGCACCCGGACCCCGAGGTCCTGCGCGGCCTCCAGGAGGTCTACCTCAAGACCGAGGGCGATCTGGAGGACGACACCAGCCGCTGAGCCAGGTGCGGCGCGCCAGCCCAGTGCAGGTGCAGGTAGGAGGCCGTGACCCGGGCGTCGCCGTACCCGTCGGCGCCGCCCGGCCAGCGGAACAGCGGCCCGCCGCCGGTGCGCTCGACGGCGGTGCGGTGGAACTCGTGCCCCCGGTAGCGCTCGCCCGCCCTGGTGAGCGGCGAGGACGCCAGCGCGACCGCCTCCCGGTAGCCGAGCGTCAGCCGGGACGTCATGCGCGCCCGCCCCGGCACCCGCCCGCACATCGGCCGCCCGTCCAGCTCCTCGCACAGGTACAGCAGGCCGGCGCACTCGGCCGCGATCGGCCCGGGGAAGGCGGCGACCTGCTCGCGCAGGGGCTCGTTGGCGGCCAGCTCGGCGGCGTACACCTCGGGGAAGCCGCCGCCGATCACGAGCGCGCCGGTGCCGTCCGGCAGCCGCTCGTCGCGCAGCGGGTCGAGGACGGCGACCTCGGCGCCCGCCGCCCGCAGCAGCTCGACGTGCTCGGCGTAGCCGAAGGTGAACGCCACCCCGCCGGCCACCGCCACCACCGGCCGCCCGCCCGCGCCACCGGCCGGCGGCCCCCAGGCGGGCCCGGTTGGCGGCTCCCAGGCGGGCCCGGTTGGCGGCTCCCAGGCGGGCTCGGGCGGCTCCCAGGCGGGCCCGGCCAGCGGGGGAGCCGAGCGCGCCAGCCGCAGCAGCGCGTCCAGGTCGCACGAGCGGGCCACCAGCGCGGCCAGCCGGTCCACCGACGCCAGGGCCTCGGCCTTCCGCTCGGCGGCGGGCACCAGCCCCAGGTGCCGGGACGGCGTGGACACGGCGTCGTCGCGGCGGACCGCGCCCAGCACCGGCACCCCGGCGTCGGCCAGCGCGGAGCGGCACAGCTCCTCGTGCCGGTCGGAGCCCACCCGGTTGAGCACCACCCCGCCCACCCGCACGGCCGGGTCGAAGGTGGCGAACCCGTGCGCCACCGCCGCCACCGACCTGCTCTGCCCGCCCGCGTCCACGACGAGCACCACGGGCGCGTCCAGCAGCGTCGCGACGTGGGCGGTCGAGGCGAAACCGGTGTCCCCCCTGCCGTCGAACAGGCCCATCACGCCCTCGACCACCGCCACGTCGCACCCGGCCGCGCCGTGCAGGAACAGCGGGGCAACCAGCTCCTCGCCGACGAGCCACGGGTCCAGGTTGCGGCCGGGCTGCCCGGTGGCCAGCGCGTGGTAGCCCGGGTCGATGTAGTCGGGCCCCACCTTGTGCGGCGACACCCTGAGCCCGCGCCCGCGCAGCGCCGCCATCAGGCCCGTGGCGACCGTCGTCTTGCCGCTGCCCGACGCGGGGGCGGCGATGACGAGCCGGGGGACGGCGAGCCGGGCGGCTACCACTCGATGCCCTTCTGTCCCTTCTGCCCGGTGTCCATGGGATGGCGGACCTTACCCATCTCCGTCACCAGGTCGGCGGCCGCGACCAGCCGCTCGGGCGCGTCCCGCCCGGTGATCACGACGTGCTGGTTGCCCGGCCGCGCCGTCAGCGCCGCGAGCACGTCGTCCAGGTCCAGCCACCCCCACTTCAGCGGGTAGGTGAACTCGTCCAGCACGTAGAACCGGTACGTCCCGGCCGCCAGGTCGCGCTTGATCTGCGCCCAGCCCTCGCGGGCGTCGGCCGCGTGGTCCTCCTCGGTGCCGGGCCGCCGGATCCACGACCAGCCCTCGCCCATCTTGTGCCAGGCCACCGTGCCGCCCTCGCCGCTGTCGCCGAGCACCCTGAGCGCCCGCTCCTCGCCGATGCGCCACTTGGCCGACTTCACGAACTGGAACACCCCGATCGGCCAGCCCTGGTTCCAGGCCCGCAGCGCCATCCCGAACGCGGCCGTGGACTTGCCCTTGCCGGGCCCGGTGTGGACGATCAGCAGCGGCCGGGTCCGCCGCTGGCGCGTGGTGAGGCCGTCGTCGGGCACCACGGCCGGTTTGCCCTGAGGCATGATCAGACCGCCTTCCTGTGGTCACGGACGGCCGCTCCGAGGTCGGCCAGGGAGTCGAGGGGGAGCAGGCGGGCACGCAGCCGGTACGCCAGCCGGACGGCCAGGCCGAGCCGGACCGGCCCGCTCTCGCAGTCCACGACCACCGACGCGG
The DNA here is from genome assembly GCF_040802095.1 of Nonomuraea sp. NPDC050783. Classification (NCBI taxonomy): domain Bacteria; kingdom Bacillati; phylum Actinomycetota; class Actinomycetes; order Streptosporangiales; family Streptosporangiaceae; genus Nonomuraea; species Nonomuraea sp. NPDC050783. The sequence continues at coordinate 254,910 of NZ_JBFAHK010000013.1, read as the reverse complement.
TGCCCGCCAGCAGCGCGGCGGCCCGGTTCACGTCGCCGCCCGCCGTGGCCCGCCCGTCGGTCACCAGCACCAGCAGCGGACGCCTGGCCGGATCGCGCAGCCGCTCCACGCGCAGCACCTCCGCCGCGCGGACCAGCCCCGCCGCCAGCGGCGTGCGCCCGCCGGTGGGCAGGGCGCGCAGCCGGGCCGCGCCCGCCTCCACCGACGACGTGGGCGGCAGCGCCACATGGGCGTCCGCGCCCCGGAAGGTGATCAGGCCGATCTTGTCGCGCCGCTGGTAGGCGTCGAGCAGCAGGCTCAGCACGGCGGTCTTGACGGCGGTCATCCGCCTGCGGGCCGCCATCGAGCCGCTGGCGTCCACCACGAACAGCACCAGGTTGCCCTCCCGGCCCTCGCGCACCGTCTCGCGCAGGTCGTCGCCGCGCAGCACCAGCCCGGGGCCGCGGCGGCCGCGTTCGCGCTGGTGCGGGGCCGCGGCCAGCAGCGTCGCCGGCACGTTCAGATCGCGCGCGGGGCCGTCCGGGCGGCGCGCGCCGGCGCCGCGGCCGCGGCGGGCCCGCGAGCGCGACCGCCTGCCCGACGCGCCCTCGCCGACGCCCGGCACCTCCAGCAACGGCACCCGGTACGGCGCCGCCACCCCCGCCACCCGCGAACCGGCCGCTCCCGCGCCTTCCGCCTCCCGCGAGCCGGCTCCGTCGCCTGCTCCCGCGCCTTGCGCCCCCTGCGAGCCGGCTCCCGCGCCCTCCGCCCACCGCGAAGCGGCGCCGGCCGCCCTGCCGTCCTCCGGCTGCCCGCCGTCGGCGGGCGTCCCGGCGAACGGGGCGGCGCCGGAGGCCGTCGTGCCCGGCCACGGTCCGCCTTCGTACGGGCGGTCCCGCCCGGGGGACTCCGCGCCCGGGGGCGGCGTCCCCGCAGGTCCGCCCGAGCCGGGGCCGCCTGGGCCGGAGTCGGAACCGCCGGAGCCGCCGGGGTTGGAGCCGTCGGGATTGAGGCCATCGGGACCGGGGCCACCGGGGCCGGGGCCGTCGGGGTCCGGGTCGTCGTCCTGGGACGTGCGTTCCAGCAGGTCCTCAAGCAGCCGCTCGTCCAGCCCCGGCGCGTCGAACGGGTCGCGCCGCCTGCGGTGCGGCAGCGACAGCCGGGCCGCGGCACGCACGTCCTCGGTGGTCACCGCGTCGCCGCCCCGCCAGGCGGCGTGGGCGATCGCCGCGTTCGCCGTCACCAGGTCCGCGCGCAGGCCGTCCACCTCGAACGCCGCGCACACCGTCGCGATCTGCCGCAGCCGCGCGTCCGGCAGCCGTACCTGCGGGACCTGGGCCCGGGCGGCGGCGATGCGGGCCGCCAGCGCGGATTCCTCCGCCGCCCACCGGCTCGCGAACGCCGCCGCGTCCGCTTCGAAGGCCAGCCGCCGCCGCACCACCTCGGCCCGCTGCGCCGGGTCCCGGGACGCCCGGACCTCGACCGTCAGGCCGAACCGGTCCAGGAGCTGCGGGCGCAGCTCGCCCTCCTCCGGGTTCATGGTGCCCACCAGCAGGAAGCGGGCGGCGTGACGTACCGACACCGACTCGCGCTCGACGTAGCACGTGCCCAGCGCGGCCGCGTCGAGCAGCAGGTCCACCAGGTGGTCGTGGAGCAGGTTCACCTCGTCCACGTACAGCACGCCGCGGTGGGCGGCGGCCAGCAGGCCCGGCTCGAACGCCTTCACGCCCTCCGTCAGCGCCCGCTCCACGTCGAGCGAGCCGGCCAGCCGGTCCTCCGACGCGCCCACGGGCAGCTCCACCAGGGCCGCAGGGCGGTCCACCGCCGCGGCGCCGGGCTCGTGCGGCCCGTCCGGGCACCGCGGGTCGGGCGCGGCGGGGTCGCAGGCGAACCGGCAGCCGGACACCACGGACACCGCAGGCAGCTGGGCCGCCAGCGCCCGCACGATCGTGGACTTCGCCGTGCCCTTCTCGCCGCGCACGAGCACCCCGCCCACCCGGGGCGAGACCGCGTTCAGCACCAGCGCCAGCTTCAGGTCGTCGAGGCCGACGACGGCGCTGAACGGATAGGTGACGCTCAAAACTCAGACCTTCCGGTTGACATGGGCCACCCGCCAGCCGTCCCGCGTGACGGCCAGCTCGGTGGTGGACAGGGGAGCCAGGTCGAAACGGGCGGCGCCCCCGGGGTCCAGCCCCAGGGCGTGGCCGAGCGCCGCTCTGATGGTCCCGGCGTCGCAGACGGCGACCTGGTCCGGCGCGTCCCGTAGGGAGTCGAGCCAGCCCGCCACCCTGGCGGCGTGGGCCGCGCGGGACTCGCCGCCGTGCGGGGCGGCGTGCGGGTCGGCCAGCCAGCTCGCCAGGGCCTCCGGCTCCTCCCGCGCGACCCGCTCGTACGGCAGCCCGCGCCACCGGCCGCAGTCCGCCTCCCGCAGGGCGGGAGCCTCGCGCGGCTCCAGCCCCAGGGCGACGGCGGTCCGCCGGGCGGCCCTGACGGGCGCCACCCACGCCGGGGACGCGGCCGGGCCCAGCGCGGCCGCCCTGGCCAGGCTCGCCGCGTCGGCGTCCTCGTCGCCGGGGAAGCACGCGGCCCGCATGCCCGGCGTCGTGGCGTGCCGGACGAACAGCACCCGCTCAGCCCGGCACGGCGACCCGCGCCGGAGCCGCCGCGCGCCGCGCCGCCCGGTCGCTCACCCAGCCGAACAGCACGCCGAACGCCGCCCAGAAGACGAGCTGCGTGCCGAGCGAGGCGAGCCTGAACTGCCACAGCAGCGTGGCGGGGAAGCCGTCGGGCACCTCGTTCACCGCCGGCAGCAGCCACCACGCGGCGGCCACCGGCACGAGGAAGGCGGCCACCGCCGCCGTCCAGCGCGCCCAGGCGTCCCCGGTGGTGACCCGGCGGGCCGTGCCCACGGCGATCGCCGTCGCCGCCAGCCCGACGAGGATCATCACCACGTAGAGCAGGGTGCGGCCGTTGATGGTCTCCGGGTCGCCCACCGCCGGTGGGTTGGCCGGATATTTCACGAAAGGCACGAGGATGACCGCGGCGAACGCCGTCCCGGCGGCGGCCAGCGCCAGCCGCCCGTCGGACCGCGGGCCGACCCGCCCGCGCAGGCCCGCGAACACCAGCGCGAACACCCCGCCCACGGCGAGGCCGTAGAGCCCGGTGGCCAGGAAAAGCCCGGCCTTCTGCACCGGCCTGCCGATCGCGGCCTCCTCACCGTGGTCGTGCCCGGCCTGCCCGGCCTGCCCGGTGTGGTCGTGTGCCGGTTGCCCGGCGTGGTCGTGCGCGGGCCGGCCGGCGGCCTGCTCGGGCGCCGCGGCCCGGGCGGCCGCCTCCTCCAGGGCGATCGCGTCGTCCACGCGAGGCTCCCCGAAGGCGAAGGCGAAGGCGCCCGCGACCAGCCCGGCCAGCAGGCCCAGGAGCAGGCCCCTGGCCAGGAGAGTGCGTACCACCCCGCCCCCTAGTGGCAGGGCACGCCGAGCAGGTGCCGCCCGTCGTGCATCAGCTCGTGCAGGAACGCGCCCGTCTGGGAGATGGCGCCGTTGTCCATCAGGACCAGGTACGCCACGAGCAACAGCACAGGCACGGCCAGCAGCAGCCAGGGGCGCAGGCGCGGAAAGGGAATGGACGACGGGCTGGACAACCCGCTCATAGAGCCTCCTCAGGGTGACGCGTCCCATGTCGCGAGGTCACGGTCGCCAAGCGACCTGGCTCCCGGGATCAACGTCCCGGATACAGTGGCGCGTCCGCACCGGCATCTCACCGGATTTCCCTTGGACAACCGTGAAATCTACCGGAATGTATCCGTTCCTCCCGTTCCCGTCAATGCACCCCTCCGCCGGGCGGGACGGGAGCGGGGAGGTGGCGGCGCCCGCCTGGCCCCGCGGACCAAGCTGCGGCCGGGCGGGCGCCGCCGGCGTGGGGGTGCGTCAGACGCCGCGGGCGGCGTCGTAACGGGCGATCACATCGGTCCAGTCGATCAGGCCCCACAGTTTCTCCACGTAGTCCGGGCGGACGTTGCGGTACTGCAGGTAGTAGGCGTGCTCCCAGGCGTCGAAGACGAGCAGCGGGGTGGTGTTCATACCGACGTTGCCGTGGTGGTCGTAGACCTGCTCGACGACCAGGCGGCGGCCCAGCGGCTCCCACGCCAGCACGCCCCAGCCGGAGCCCTGCACGGTGCTGGTGGCGGTGGTGAGCTGCTTCCTGAAAGCCTCGAAGGAGCCGAAGTGCTCGTCGATGGCCGCGCCCAGGTCGCCGTCGGGGCGGTCGCCGCCGTCGGGGGACAGGTTCTGCCAGAAGATCGTGTGCAGCACGTGGCCCGACAGGTTGAACGCGAACGTCTTCTCCAGCCCGACCAGCCCGCCGAACTCGCCCTTGTCCCGCGCCTCGGCCAGCCGCTCCAGGGTGTCGTTGGCGCCCTTGACGTAGGCGGCGTGGTGCTTGGCGTGGTGCAGCTCCAGGATCTCGCCGGTGATGGCGGGTTCGAGCGCGGCGTAGTCGTACGGCATGTCAGGAAGGGTGTACTGGCCCATGATGTCCGTCCTCCGAACTCATAATTGCATATGACTTGCAACAACAATAGACCTGCAATTAGCGGAAGAGGCGCGCATCGGCCGTATGGGCCGGGCGGAGGGTGTTCGGGGCTTTCGTCATGGAGGGTGACCGCCGTTCGGCGCCGCCGGCAGGGACTTTCGGCTCTGCCGGGGCGGGGCCTGCGGGGGTCAGGGTGAGGTCATGGAAGACGACCCCCCGCCCGCGGTGCTGCTGGCCATGACGTTCACGCTCGACGAGGTGCCCGCGGTGCGGCACCGTGTCGCGCGTACGGCGGCGAGCGCGGGGCTGTCGCGGCGGCGGGTGGACGACCTGGTGATGGCCGTCAACGAGGGCCTGGCCAACGCGGCCGGCCACGGCGGCGGGCTGGCGCAGGTGCGCCTGTGGCGGGCCGACGGCTACCTGCGCTGCCGCATCACCGACCAGGGGACGGGCATCCCCGACGCCGTGCTGGCCCACCGGAGCCCGCTCGGCCCGCCCGCCGGCGCCGGCTGGGGGTTGTGGATGATGCGCCGGCTGAGCGACGGCATGGCCATCAGGACGGGCCCCGAGGGCACGAGCGTCCGGCTGGACTTCGCCGTCCACGGGAGGCCGCCCGCCGGCTAGAGGGGCCGGGCCGCCGGGGCGGGCTTACTTTTACCTGAAGATCCTATGACGAACCCTCTTTCGTGTAACGCGCTTCCGGCGTACCGTGTAGCGTAACGGAGCAGCGTCCGGCCGATGTCCTCGGGGGGCACCCATGTTCGGCAGCGCCACCAGCGCATCTCACGGCACCGCCGAGGCCGCCATGACCCTTGCCAGGCTGGAGACCCGGCCCATGACCGGCGGCGTGCTCGTCACCGTCGCCGGCGAGATCGACTCCACCAACGCCGCCGGCGTCCACTCCTACATCGAGCACGACCGGCGGCCGCACGAGCCGCTGGTGCTCGACCTGAGCCGGCTGACGTTCATGGACAGCAGCGGCCTGCGCGTGCTGGTGCACCTGCACGAAGCCCTGAGCCGGGAGAACACCTCGCTGCACCTGGCCGAGGTGCACCACGTGCCCGCCCGGCTGCTCCGGATCACCGGCGTGTGGGGCGTGATCGCCGCCCATCCCACCGTGGAGCAGGCGGTCTCCGCCGCCCTCGGCACGGCGGAGGGCGAGAAGTCCGCCTTCTGAGCGGGGCGGGCGAGGAATCCGCCTTCTGAGCGGGGCGGGGCGAGCCGCCGGGCGGCCGGCGGCCGTCAGCGAACGCGGATGAAGACCGGGTTGGAGTAGAACCACAGGTCCTGCCAGGGGTTCTCCTTCCCGTCGGCCAGCGGCTCCATCTCGTCGGTGCTGGTGCCGCGTACCCGCAGGTAGCTGTCCTGGCCCACATCGCGCAAGGTGTGGCGGACGACCAGGTCCTTGCCCTGCTGACGCCAGTCGCCGGGGCCGAAGCGGGCCACGACCTTGGTGGTGGGGTTGGTGTCGGCGTCCAGGTTCGCGCTCACGCCGGTGACCTGGCCGACGATCAGGTCCACGCGCCGCACCTCGGGACGGTCGCCGTTGCCGTTCCGGCCGTCCAGCGGGCGGAACCGGATCTCCACCTCGACGTCCGTGCGGTTGCGGCCGCTGACCACGAGCGTCTCGCTCACCGTGGCGCGGCGGCCCTGGCTGCTCGCCGTGACGTCCAGGGCGGTGACCAGGTCGCCGGTGGTGACGAAGATGCGGCCGCCCCGCAGGGCGTCCATGATGTCGCCGTAGTCCTGGCGGGCCATCACGTAGGTCTTGCTGTACTCGCCGGGCCAGAAGTCCGAGCCGCCGCGGGTCCAGTGGACGTGCGAGTCGGAGGTGGCGGTGATCCACCAGTGCCGGCCCTCGCCGAGCAGCGAGTCCCACAGGCCGCCGACGCGGGCGGTCATCTGGTCGAAGCCGCCGTAGGTGGGGTGGTTGCCGTAGCCGCCGCGGGCGCCGCCGTTCAGCGGGCCGGCCTGGTGGCCGGGGGCGCCCTCGAAGCCGACGTACACGTCGGGGGCGGCGTTGTTGCCGTTGCGGAACTCGCGCGGGGTGTCCTGGCCCCACACGCCCAGCCCGGTCGCCGAGCGGGACGCGTGGTGGGCGATCACCAGCGGCTTGCGCCGCATGTCGCGGGCGGCCTTGAGGAACTCCACCATCTTGGCCTCGGTGTCGCGGCCGGGGTCGGCCGGGAAGGCGTCGTGCTTGGCGAAGCGGCTCTCCAGCTCGAACAGCTGCTGTGCCTCCCCGTCGTGGTGGGGGATCATCAGCGTGTGGTGGTCCAGCGCGGGCGCGTCGAACTCCATGCCCCAGAACTGCAGCACCTCGGGGACGAGCGCCCGCGAGCGCAGCAGGTCGGGGTAGGCCTGCTCCAGGTTGACCTTCGAGTGGGTGGGGCCGCCGTGGTCGGTGCACATGGCCCAGGTCAGGCCGAAGTGCTTGGCCATGATCGCGTTGGTGACGATCGGGTAGACCGCGTCGGCGCCCTTGTGGAAGGTCGGCGGGCTGGTCTTGGTGTCGAACTCGCCGCTGTACTCGGAGTGGACGTGGTGGTCGCCCGCCCGCCACCTGCGGCCGTCGCCGCCCCCGCTGCCGAACCTGCGCTCGTCGTCGGCCAGGGCCGGGGTGCCGCCCACCAGGGGAGCCGCCGCGGCCAGGGTGGCGCCGACGCCGGCGTACTTGACCAGCCGCCGGCGGGACAGCCGGGCCTGCTCGGCCTGTTCGGCCTGCTCGGCCTTGTTCTTGCTCACGTGAAGCCTCTCGTGCGTGGATCAGGGTGCCGCCACGCAAGCCTGGGAGAGAGCGCTGAACGGCACGTGAACGCCACCCGGGAGCAGCGCGAACAGTGCGCTGCCCGCCGGCCCGCTAGGACGGCAGCCGCATGATCCGCAGGAAGGCGGGCAGCAGCCACGGCCGGCGTCCCCGGACGACGACCTTGCCACCGAGCGCCGCTCGCGCCCGGCCGACCCGCCCGAACAACATCAGGTTGAGCGTCACCGGGTCGAAGGAGAGCCGGACGTCGGCCGGCCCGCCGGGCGGCTCCACCACCACGCGGCCGCCGTCGATCGCCAGCGTCCTGGTGGCCGTGTACGGGGAGCTGAACTCGACCGCGACCCGCCGCCGCGGCCAGGGGCCGTGCCCGTCGAGCAGCCGGCCGTAGCCGTAGTGCGTGACGCCGACGAGGAACAGCTCGAAGAACGGGGCGGCCTCCCGCGGGGGCACCCGCCAGCGCGCGCCCGCCGCCCTGGCCACGTCCCGGCCGTGGATCTGCAGCTCGTTGAGCAGGTGGGCGAGGATCCCCGCCACCGGCACCCGGGAGTCCCCCAGCCACGGGATCGCGGCGGCCGGGTCCGCGTCCTCGGTGGCCGCGAGCAGCCCGCCGAGGTCGGCGCGGATCCGCCCGGCGAGCACCCCGGGGTCCCGCTCGGCGAACCGGCACAGGACGGTCCGGTTGAAGTCCGCGACCGTGTCGATGACGGTCCTGCGTACCAGGGCGTCGAGGTCGTGGACCGGCGGCTCGGCGGCGCCGAACATGGAGGCGCACGCCTGGGCGAGGGTGGCCACGTGCGCCGCCGTGTCGGCCACCGACCAGTGCCTGGTCGCCGGGGCGGCCGGGTCGGCGGCGCGGATCAGCCCGGCGAACCGGTCACCCGTCGCCGCCAGCGCGGCCCGCGTCGCCCGCCAGTTGCCGTCCGTGATCGCTACGATCACCGCCGTCCCTCCTTCCCGCGCTGGTCAGCCTCCGCCGGACGGCCGTGACGAGCGGGGCCGCGGCGAAGGCGAGGAGGGCGAGCACGGCCAGGAACAGCGACATGGTGAAGATCCACTCGTTCGATCCGTCCGGCCCGTAGACCCGGTTGGGCAGGCCCACGTCCATCGCCTCGCTCCGCCGGCCCGCGCGCTGGCTCGTGCGGTCGCCGCCGGCGAGGGCGACCTCCGTACGGTGGACGAGCCCGTCGTGGGAGCGGAACTCGCCGATCCACGCGCAGCTCTCGTGGCCGGGGTGCCGCACGCACTCCAGGCGCTGGGCGGTGAACGTCCCGGGGCGGCCGTCGCCGCGGGCCAGCCGCACCGCCGGGCCCACCGCGGGTGTGACCCAGGACAACAGCAGCGCGGCGGCCAGCAGCAGCACGGCGGTCAGCAGCGGGGACGCGCGCCGGCCGCGCCGGCCGCTCATGCCGTCGCGGGCGCGCAGTCGCAGCGCATGGCGGCGCGCTCGGCCGGTCGCGGCCTGCGGTGCAGCACCATCGCGACCACCATCGGCACGAAGACCACGGCGTTGTAGAACAGGTGCAGCTCCACGCGGGGGATCAGGAGCTGGACGATGCTGGTCGGCACCGGCCGCCCGGCCAGATGCACCCCGGTCATCGCCTGGAGCAGCAGGAGCAGGTGCTCGATGTGGTGCCAGAACTGGATGGCGAGGGCGACGGTCCACCAGGTCCTGGCGCGGCCGGTGAAGCCCGGCCGCAGCAGGATCAGCCCGATCAGCATGACCAGGGCGTAGCCGTAGTGCATCCACTCCGAGGTGACCAGCCAGGGGAAGGGCAGGCCGAGCACGCCGCGGGCCTGGGCGACGGGCCAGCCGAGCGCGTAGATCTGGATCGCCTGGGCGACGTGCTCCGCCCAGTGACCGAGGACGATCACGAGAAACAGGCCGAGAGCCGCTTTGTGGTGCTGCTCGTTGAGCCGCGACCGGGTGAGGGCGGGGGCTGACATGGCGGGCTCCTGACATCAGGGGATGGGAGGGAGGAGGGGCCGGTCACAGGACCGGCCGGTCACGGGACCGCGGGGACGAGCTTCACGCCGATCGAGCCGGTGCCGAGGCAGAGCAGCAGCTCGGTGAGGCCCTCGACGCACCGGCTGTTGGCCAGGGGCCCGGCGTCGGCGGTGTCGAACCCGAGGATCTTGCAGAGCCTGGTGACGAGCAGCTTGGCGTCGGGGTCGTCGCCCGCGATGGGCACGGTCACCAGCCCGGGCGAGCGCATGTAGGCGGCGACCCACCGCGCCGACAGGCAGTTGAACGCCTTCACCACGGCGCAGCCCGGCAGCGCCGCCGCGATCCGCTCGGCCGCCGACCCGTGCGCCGGCCCCTGGGCCGACCCGTGCGCCGGCCCGTGCGCCGGCCCGTGCGCCGGTCCCTGCTCCGGGACGAGCGGCCCGCCGAAGCAGGGGTTGGAGACGTCCACGATGACCGACCGGGTGTGCCGGAGCTGGGGCGCCAGCTCGCGGCAGGTGGCGTCGATCGGGGTGGACAGGATGGTCAGATCGGACTCGGCGGCGACCCGGGCCACCGGCGCGACCCGCGCGGACGACAGGGCCGCGGCGAGCGCGGCCGCTCGCGCGGGCGTCCGGTTGGCCAGCAGCAGCGGCATCCGGTGCAGGTCGATGAGCCGGGCCAGGGCGGTGCCCATCCGGCCGCACCCGATGATCCCGATCCGCAGCTCCACGGGTCGCTCCTCCTACACTGCCGAGACGGGGGCGTAGCGGTCGAGCGCGCGCCTGAGCTGCTCGGGGATCTCGGCGGGCAGGAGGCCGCCGCCGGGGTCGCGGCGCATGCACGCGATCGTCTGCCGGCCGCGGGCCACCAGGCGGGCCGGGCCGGCGCCCAGCCGGTAGTAGCCGAAGTCCATGCTCACCCGGTTGTCCTCGATGCCGGCCAGCGACATGCGGATCGACACCTCGTCGAGCGCGTACAGCTCGGCGAAGAACTCGCACGAGCAGTCGGCCGTCACCAGGACCAGCTCGCCGGCGAGCGCCCGGACGACCTCCGGCGCCTGCTCGGCGAGGAACCGCTCCCGGCAGCGGCCCTGCCACTCGACGTAGTGCGTGAAGTACACGTTCCCCACCACGTTGGTGTCGGCGAAGGTCACGACGTGGCGGTGTTCGTAGAAGGGGGTCATCGCGTCTCCCGGGTGAGCACGGCGACGGCCATGGGGCGCGGCGGGCCGTCGGAGGTGTTCAGGGTGAGCAGGCCGGACAGGACGGTCAGACCGGACGGGCCGGTCAGCTTGATCCAGCCGTGCTCGTAGGCGGCCTCGACCTGGAGCGGCATCGCCGGCCCCGCTCCGGGCAGGCACCTGTGCGCGGCCCTCAGCCGGGAGATCAGCGCCGTGCGCGGCTCGCCGGTCAGGCGCGCGAGCTGCTCGGCCTGGCGGTTCCAGCCGGGCTCCGGCGGGATCGGCGACTCGTCCAGCTCCAGCCACTCGTCAGCGACGGCGGACGCCCCCGGGCACAGGTCCCCGACCATCCGCTCCAGGTAGGTGCCGGTGAGCAGCGGCGGTATGGCGTCCATGCGCAGCGGTCCGGTGTCGAGCAGCCGCAGCCCGGTCCAGCTGAACAGCGGCCGGCCGGACGCCGAGCGCGCCAGGACGTCATAGGTGTAGTCGGCGCCGTGGTGCGCCCGCTCCACCGCCTCGACGACCACCTCGGCCGTCCCGGCCGCGCCGCCGTGCACCTGGAACCGGTCGCAGCCCACCGGCAGGAGCCGCCGGTGCGGCACGCACGCCTGCAGGACGTGGATCGCCGCGTCGTGCAGCGCGGCGTCCCCCAGCGCTGGCGGGCCGAGGCCGGGATCGGGGCCGGTGGCCGACAGCACGGCCCGGCAGCCGGTGGGGAAGAGCGACTCGTAGCCGGTCAGCCGCTGGAAGGCCGGGCCGTGGAAGAACAGCGGCCCGTACAGGTCGGCCGGGGTGTGCTTGGGCGGGTCGCCGGGCGGGACGGAGACGTCCGGCGGGTCGGCCGGCGCCGCGGTGACCCGGCCGGAGAAGTGCGCGGCGGAGAAGTCGGTCTCCGCGCTGCGCAGGGTGACCTCCACGTCGCCGCCGGGGTGGCGCAGGGCGTGGACGCGTACCGTCCGCGTCCCGTCGGCCGGCACGATGACCGGGCGCTCGAACCGCGCGTCCGCGACCGCCCGGGGCGCGACGCCCAGGAGCTGGGCCGCCTGCGCCATGGCCTCCAGCGCGCAGACCGCCGGCAGCAGCCGCACGCCGTCCAGCCGGTGGTCGGCGAGGAAGGCGGCGGCCGGGTCCAGCTCGCACTCGGCCACCAGCTCGACCTCGGGGACGAACGCGCGCAGGCGGGGCAGCAGCGGGTGCCGGGGCCGGACCTCCGCCGCGCGGTCGAGCTGGGGCAGCCGGCCGCTGACGAGGATGGTCTCGCCGGCCGGGCGGGCCGCGATCGCCTCCAGCAGCAGCCGCGCGCCCTGCTCGGCGGGCAGCGTGCCGACGCCGGCGCCGGCCAGGCGATCGACCACGCCGAGCCGCGCCGCCATGCCCGCCCCGGACCAGGCGGTCCAGGCGAGCGTCGCGGTGACGCAGCCGGCGGGCAGCTCGGCGGCCAGGTCGCGGACCATCGCCTGCATCCGGCCGTTGGCCAGCGCGTAGTGGGTCTCGCCCGGCAGCCCGAACCGGCCGATCACCGAGCCGTACGCCAGCAGCAGGCGCAGCCGGCCGGTGTCCACGGCGGCGAGCACGTTGGCCAGGCCCGCGCACTTGACGCGGGCGTGCTCGGCGAAGTCCTCGTCGGTGAGCTCGGCGAAGCGGGCGGGCCGGTTGACGCCGCCGGCGTGCACGACGCCGGTGATCGGCCCCAGCTCGGCCAGCTCGGACAGCTCGGCCACCGCCCGCCGGACGGCGCCGGCGTCGGTCACGTCCGCGCTGCGGTAGCGCGCCACCACGCCGGCGGCGCGCAGCCGCTCCAGGCCCTCGGCCAGCTCGGGATCGGTGGCCGGGTCGGAGCGGCCGAGCAGCGCCAGCCGCACCCCGTACGCGCCGGCGAGGGTGAGCCCGGCCTCCAGCCCGATCCCCTTGCCGCCTCCGGTGATGAGCACCACCTGGTCCCGGTCGAGCGGCGCGGCGCCGTCCGCCGGCGGCACGGGCAGGTGCCGCACCTCGTACGTCCGGCCGTCGCGGTCCACCCCGAGCCAGCGGGCGTCCAGCTCCGGGTGCTCCTGGCGCAGCGCGCCGACGAACCCGGAGGCGCAGTCGGCCTCGTCGGTGACGACCAGGGGCCGCCCTTCGGCGACGGCGCGCCGGGCCGTCGCGACGAGGCGGTCCAGGTCGGCGTCCGCGGGCGCGGCGGGGACGCGTACGGACAGGGCGCCCTCCAGCTCGGGCGGCGGGACCGGCCGCCGCTGCTCGGCGAACAGCCGGAACCAGTCCGGCAGGTCCGGCGTGCGCTCCCGGGCCTGCGGGAACGCCGCGACGGCGGCGATCAGGTCGCCGACCGTCGCGTCGGCGATCGGGGGCAGCTCGGCGGGCAGCGCCCTGCCGCACGCCGCCGCCGACTCGACGGCGAGCTGGATGATCTGCAGGGAGTTCATGTGCAGGTCGGCCAGCAGGTGGTCGTCGTCGCCGATCGCCTCGGGCTCCAGCTCCAGGGCGGCCGCGACCAGGCCGCGGACGGCCCCGGCCAGGTCACCGCCGGAGAGGTCACCGCCGGCCCGGTCGCCGCCGGGGAGGTCGCCGCCGGGGAGGCCGTCCCCGGGCCCGGACGGCTCCGCGCCGCCCGGGGCGGCCGCCGCCGGGGGAGCCGCCCCGGAGGGGACCGTCTCGCACGGGTTGGCCAGGAACACCGGCTCCCGCTCCAGCTCGAAGGGCCGGTGGAAGCGGTGGCTGAACAGGCCGAGCAACGAGTCCGTCGCGCCCGCCGCGAACAGGGCGGCGGCGCTCTCCAGGAGCCCCCGCGCGTCCGGCGCGCCGGCGTCGACGGAGACCGCGGGCGGCGAGCCGCCGAGGTGGGCGGCGGCCAGGGCGGCGAGGGACCGGCCGGGGCCGACCTCGACGAGCAGGTCGCACTCGGCGGCCAGCAGGTCCAGCGCCTCGCGGAACCGGACGGGGCCGGTGATCTGCGCGGCCAGGTGGCGCCGCAGGTCGGTGTCCGCGCCCAGCTCCGCCCCGGTCACGGTGGAGAAGACCCGCCCGGCGGGCGCGGCGAACGCGGCCCTGCCCAGGCGGGCCGCGAACGGCGCCACGGCCTCCCGCACCGCGGGGGAGTGGAAGGCGTGGCTGACCCGCAGCCGCCTGGCCGGGACGCCGGCCGCGCCGGCCCGGCCCAGCACGGACTCCAGGGCGCCCGACGGGCCGGCGACGACCGTGGAGGCGCCGTTGTCCGCGGCCACGACCAGGTCGAGCCCGTCGATCAGGGCCGTGGCCCGCGCCACGGGGACGGCCAGGGAGACCATGCCGGTGCCCGCCGCGCCCGTCTCGCTCATGATCCGGCCGCGCTCGGTCACCAGGTCGAGCGCGCTCTCCTCGTCGATGGCCCCGGCCCAGGCGAGCGCGGCCAGCTCGCCGACGCTGTGGCCCACGGCCGCGACGGCCGTCACGCCGAGGCTGTCCAGCCACCGCAGGGCGGCCATCGAGGCCCGGAAGACGGCCGGCTGGACGACGGCGGTGTCCACGCTCTCGGCCCCGGCGGCGGTGTCCGCACTCTCGGCCCCGGCGGTGGCGCCCGCGCTTTCGGCCCTGCCGGCGGTGTCCGTGCTCTCGGTCCCGGCGGCGCCCGCGCTCTCCCGCCCGGCAGGGGTGCCCGCGCGTTCCGGCCCGGCGGGGAAGTACGCCCGGGCCTCGTCGAACAGCCGGCCCAGCGCGCCGGCCCCGCCGCGCGCCGGACCGCCCTGCCCGGTGAACAGCAGCCCGACCCGCCCGGCCCGGCCGGTGCCGCTGTGGATCCCGGACTCGGCGGCGTCGCGGCCGGCGAGGGCGACGGCCTGCCGGGCCCGGCGGGCGAGCTGGGCTGGGTCGCGGGCGGTGAAGGCCACCCGGCACGGCCCGGGCGGCTCGGCGCTCAGCGCGGCGGCCAGGTCGGTCATCTCGGCGAAGGACAGCGTGTCCGCCAGCCGGGCGACGCGCCGGAGCTTCCCGGCGAGCGCCTCGGCGTCGGCCGCCATCACCGCGAACACCTCCGCCTCCAGCGGCGCCCGCGCCATCCGCTCCTGCGCCGCCGACAGCCGGGCGCGGCGGGGCGCCGTCATCCCCTCCAGCACCAGGTGGGTGTTGATCCCGCCGAAGCCCATCGCGCTGACCGCGGCCCGCACGGGCGCGGCCGGCCACGGCAGCGGCCGCCCGGCGGTCACCAGGCCGTCGCCGAGCAGCTCGTGCGGGGTGTGCGAGCCGGTGGCCGGCGGGATGACCCGGTGGTGGACGGCCAGCGCCGCCTTGATCAGCCCGGCCACGCCGGCCGCCGCCTTGGTGTGCCCGATGTTGGCCTTGATGGAGCCCACGTACGCGGGCCGCCGGTGCGGCCCCCGGGCGGCCCGCATCGCCTGCAGCTCGGCGTGGTCGCCCACCGCCGTCCCGGTGCCGTGCCCCTCGAAGTAGCCGACCGTCTCCGCGCCGAACCCGGCCCGCTCGTACGCCCGCCGCAGCGCCAGCAGCTGCCCGCCGGCCTCGGGGCGGCTGATCCCGCCGCGGCCGTCCGAGGAGACCCCCCATCCGCGGATCACCGCGTAGGGCCGCCGGCCCGCGGCCAGGGCGTCGTCGAGGCGCATCAACGCGACCATGCCGCACCCCTCGCCCGGCCAGAACCCGGTGGGAGAGGCGTCGTAGACGCGCATGTCGTCGCGGGCCAGCGCGCCGGTCCTGGCGAACCCGACCAGCTCGAACGGGTCGAGGCTGAGGTCCACGCCCCCGGCCAGGGCCAGGTCGAGGTCGCCGGCGGCCAGCGCCGCGCAGGCGTGGATGACCGCGAGCAGCGACGAGGCGCACGCGCCGTCCACGGTGAAGCCCCCGCCGTGCAGGTCGAAGTGGTTGCAGATCCGCCCGGCGATGGTGTTGGACAGCGCCCCGGCCAGCGTCTCGTCGGTGGGCTCGGGGAACGGCTCCTTGAACAGCGTCTCGGACCGCTGGAGGACCTGCTCGCGGACGTCCCCCGGCAGGTCCTCGCCGGCCAGGGCCCGCTCCAGGACGCGGCGCACGTACGGCCACCGCAGCCGCATCGCGGTGGCCCTGGTGAACTCGCCGGTCAGCGTGTTGCCCATGACCACGCCCACCCGGTCGCGGTCCAGCCCGCGGGCGCCGGTGAAGCCCGCCGCCGCCAGGGTGTCGGCGGCCACGTCCAGGGCCAGCCAGTGCGCCGGGTCGGTGACGCGGTAGGTGGCTCCGGGAATGCGGTGCCTGGCCCGGTCGAACGACCAGCCCTCCAGGAGCGCGGCGTGGCGGACGTAGGTGGAGTCGGGGCCGTCGGCGCCGTAGTCGCCGAGGTTCAGCCGGGACGGGGGGATCGGGCGGAACGCCCTCCTGCGGGCCATGACCAGCTCCCACAGCCGCTCCGGCCCGGCGGCGTCGGGATAGCGGCAGCCCATGCCCACGATGGCGACGCCCTCTGCCATGGCGATCACCTGGAGGTGGGGACGGCCACCGAGGTGGCGGGGGCCGGGGTGTCGCTCTCGCGCGGCGCGGGCGCGCGGGCCGACAGCACCGCCAGCAGCAGCCCCCGCGCGGCGCACACGGCGACCAGGGCGAAGAACAGGCCGTACACGATGTGCAGGTGCACCAGCAGGCTGTACACCGCCGCGGTGGCGACGCCGAAGACGACCTGGTTGCGCGGCCGGACCGGCGTCGTGCCGGGGTCGGTGATCATGTAGTTGGTGAACAGGATGAACGCGACGCCGGTCATGACCACCAGGGCGCTCGTCGTCGCCGTGCCGTCGATCCAGGTGCGGACCAGCGCCTGGACGAAGAACCCGCCCACCCATCCGAGGATGAGCGGCAGCTTCTTCGTCAGCCCGGCGTTGAGCATGGTCCCGGCGACCAGGATGAAGGCGGGGATGATCCAGTCGATCGGCCCGGAGACCCACTCGGTGAAGTGGTAGGGCGGCGCGATGCCGACCCAGGGGAAGACCAGCAGCGTGATCGCGATCCCGGCGTTGGACGGGTTGAGGACGTGCCGGCTCCTTCCGGCGACCCGCACGCGGACGGCGTACTTGGTGCCGATCGCGACCGAGACGGCGAACAGCACCGGCCAGAGGCGGTCGTTGGCGTACAGGAGCATGGCGCAGGCCAGGCCGGTGATGTGCGCGGGCAGGAGGAAGTCGAACATGCCCTCGGTCCGGTACTTGGGCGCCCGTCCCTCGGCGCGCGCCTCGGCCGTCTCCAGCACCAGGTCGAGCAGGTAGGCGAAGGCCACGGCGGCGACCGGCGTGACGTAGGCCTGCTCGAACCCGAGCCAGAGGTGCCCGAGCACGTTGAACGCGGTGATGGACAGGGCGAATCTGCGGAGCGCGGCCGTTCTCGGGTTGCGCGGGGCCGAGGTCATGGTGTCTCCTCCGGGAGGGATGTGAGCGAGCCGTCGTCGCCGAGCCGCAGGCGGTGCCATCCGGGCGGGAGGGCGGTGCCGGCGGTGCGGACGCGGCCGCAGGTGTCCCGCCAGGTCACCTCGGCCGGCACGGACGCGGCGCCCGGCCGCAGCGCGAACAGCAGCTCGGGCGAGGCCACTCCGGCGTGCCCGTTGGCGGGGTAGACCTGGCCGGTTCGCAGGCCCTGGTAACCGGCCCCGAGCCGGACGGTCGCGCCGACGGCGGAGGACAGGGCACCGCCACTGCCGCTGCCGCGGTTACCGTTACCGGTGCCGGTGGTGGTGGTGCCGGTGCCCGTGGCGCAGCCGCCCGCCGGGCGCAGGAGCTGCAGGCCCAGGAACGGGGAGCGGCGCGCGCCGGTGTTGCGGTAGAAGTGGCTCTGCCGCCACTGGTTGGCGACGGCGAAGTCCAGCCGGCCGTCGTGGTCGACGTCGGCCGTGGCGATGCCGCGGGAGGCTCCCGGGTCCGCGACGCCGATGGCGCGGCTGATGTCGGTGTAGCGCCCGTCGGCGACGCGGGTGAAGAAGGGGTTGGTGTTATCCCCGGATATATCGGCATCCGGGCCGAACTTTGGCCACATTCCCGGATTGGCGAGGAGGTCGTCGTTGGTCATCGCCAGCTCCTGCAGGTCGGCCCAGCGGTTGACCTCGCCGCGCAGGAAGCCGGTGGCCTGGACGATCTCCGCGTTGCCGTCGCCGTCGAAGTCGCCGGCCTTGATGTCCCAGCCCCACCCGCTGCGGGACAGGCCGAGGCGCTCGCTCTCGTCGTCGTAGTAGGCGGTGCCGTGCCCGTCGAAGACGTGTTGCCGGGTGCTGATCCAGGCGAAGTTGCTCTCCAGGAGGCCGTACTCCTGGGTGATGTTGCTGACCAGGATGTCGGGCACGCCGTCGCCGTTCAGGTCGGTGAAGGCGGCTCCCATGCCCTTGAAGGAGTCCTTGCCCAGGACCTTGGACTTGGGGGTGGTGAGGTGCCGGGGCCCCTGCGTGACCTCGAAGGCCACCTTGCCGGGGCGGGACCGGTTGTGCAGCAGGCGGTCCGGCGCGAAGTCGTTGGCGACGTACAGCTCGGGCAGGCCGTCGCCGTCGAGGTCCTGGGCGGCGATCGCCAGCGTCCAGCCGTCCGCGACCTCCGGGCTGAAGGCGCCGGCGGCCTCGGCGAACGCGCCGCCGCCCCTGGCCAGCAGGACGCGGTTGGCGCCGCCGTTGACGGCGTTCGACATGGAGGCCTGCATCCGCAGCTCGGGCCGCGCCTGCGCCTTCGGGTCCAGCACCCGCGCGCCGTCGGGGAAGTAGTTGCCGACCACGACGTCGGTGCGGCCGTCGCCGTCCACGTCGGCCAGCGACAGGGCGTTGGTGTTCCACACCTGGTAGGGCCGCACCAGCTCCCGCGCGGTGAAGGCGAGCGGGCCGCCGCCTCCATCACGCAGGAACAACACGGGGGAGCGGCCCCAGTAGTAGACCAGGACGTCGGTCGTGCCGTTGTCGTCGTAGTCGGCGGGCACGCAGCCCATCGGCGCCATCGTCGCGTCGTACGGCAGGCCCGCGGGGACGAGCCGGACCGGCGGGTAGCGCTCCTGCGTGCCAGGGGCGGGCTGGAGGGTGACCGTGTCGGTGCGCGGATCGACCAGGCACACGTCGTCGGCGCGGGAGTTGCCGTCCAGGTCGGCGAGCGCGACCGCGGCGCCGACCGAGGAGATCCAGTGCCGGATGCCCTGGTAGGCGGGGGCGACCTCGCGGATGCGGCGGCCGCTCTGCGGGGTGCCGTCCGGGGCGTCGAGCGGCTGCCGGGCGAAGGCGAACGAGGCGGCGGCCCGCCGGGTCTCGGCGGCGGAGATGGGCGGCAGCGCGGCGGCCCAGCCGGTGGCGACCATCGTCAGCACGGCGCCGAGCTTGACCGCGCGGGTCGGCCACTTGCTCATCGGAGCACACCTCCCGCGTGCCGCGCGTAGAGCTCCCTGATCCCGGCCCGCCAGCGTTCGTAGTCGTGCGGCGAGTCCGGCCGGGGCACCCTGGCCAGGGCCCGGTCGGTCCACTCGGCGGCCTGCTCGGCGCCCACCCCGGTCAGCGCCTCGACGGCGCGGGCCGAGCCGGGCGGCACGTGCCCGCTGAGCACGTGCGCCTTGGCCGCGAAGGCGGCTCCCTGGGCCAGGTGCGCGCGGTGGTCCGCGCCGGCGGCGAGCAGGTCGTCGAGCTGCCCGGACACGCCGGTGTAGGCCGCGGCCAGGCCGATGCCCGCCCAGAGGTCGCTGCGGCGGTGCTCGGGGTAGCCGGCGATGATCCGGGCGATCGGCCCGGGAGCGGCGCCGGCGTGGAACCAGAGGGCGCGGCCCGTGCCCTGGTCCCTGATCGGCCGGACGGCGCCGCGCGCGCCGCGCTCGACCCAATGGTCGCGGAAGACCCGGAGGGGTTTGAAGTACGCCTGGTGGAACCCCCAGCCGTCCCAGGCCAGCCAGCGGAGCATGGGGTCGCCGAGTCCCGGCCACCGGGTGCGGCGCAGCCGCGCCAGCGCCCAGCCGGCGCCGACGTGGATCAGGTGGACGTAACGGCCGCCGGTGCCCTCCGACAGGGCCCGCAACCGGCGATTTCCGCTCATGGTCACGGTGTCCAGCAACGTGCAGCTCATGGCGGCGCCCTCGAATGCGAAGCCGTGCAGGCGGCGCGGTAAGTCACTGACGTCGGGGACGCCGCCGAGCGCGCGGTTATAACCTTCTCCGAATGCGGCGACTATCTCCGATAGATCGTTATTCGCCGGGCTGGAGTCCGGTACGAAACCGGTCAGGCTTTTTTCGGGCAGGCGAAATAGCCGGGTGAGCTCCATGGCTGATCCCCGTCGTGAGCAGGATGACCTTCAGGGAGACACTAAGCATTTTTCAAGCGGAGGGTCAAGGCTTACCGGATTGACGAAAGTGCGGTCAACCGAGAAAGCCGGTATTACATACGGGCGGCATGTGAATACTTGACTATCGCTGTCATACGCGCCTGGTCGGCAGGGGTCGTTTATGTGGAGCCGGTCGGCCCGGATAAGAGTCCGGCGAGTGGCGGTAAACGGATGTCCGCAATGGCGGAGCCGTCCGGGCCGGCCGCCCGGGGCGCCGGAATATCATTCCGTCTTTTTCGGATGACCATTCGTTGAAAACCTGTCCGACAAAAAGCCGGGAATTGTCCCCCGGCGTGACGGGGCGGGGCGGCCGGGGCCGGCGCCGCGGCGATCATGGCTTTCCGTGGCGCCGCGCGGCAGGGCTACCGTTCCCGCCCGGCGGGGATGTCCTAGGATTTGGTCGGTCGCTCTCCGACGAACAAGGAGCCCCGTGCACGACGTCCGCCCTCCGTCCATCTCGGTCGACCAGTTCATCCCCGCGCCCCCGGCCAAGGTGTGGAGGTCCCTGACCGAGCCCGAGCTGCTCGCCCGCTGGTGGGCTCCCGGTGACATCCGCCCGGTCGTCGGTCACCGCTTCCACCTGCAGATGCCCGGCTGGGGCTCGGTGCCGTGCGAGGTGCTCGAAGCCGAGCCGTACGAACGGCTCGTCTACACCTTCAACACCACCTGGACGCTCACCTGGCGCCTGGTCGCCGAGGGCAGGGGCACCCGGCTGCTCCTGGAGCACTCGGGCTTCGACCTGGAGGACCAGCACGACCGCAACGCGTTCGAGCGCATGGGCCGGGGCTGGCGGAGCACCGTCCTGCCGCGGCTGGCGGACGTCGCCGCCGAGCTGACCTGAACGGCATCCGCCGGGCCGCCGCCCGAGCGGCGTTCACGAGCCGGGCCGCCGCCCGGGCGGTTTTCAGGAGCCGGGCCCGGCCGCGCCGCGCCGCATGAGGCCGCGCAGCACGAACGGCAGCGCCTCCATCTGGAAGTCCACGTCCGGGCAGGCCGCGCGCAGCGTGCCCTCCATCACGATCAGCGACAGGATCGGGAAGACGAAGTGCGGGTCGGCGTAGTAGCCGTGCTCGCGCTGGATGGCGAACAGCCGCACGGCGAAGCCCAGCAGGTCGAACTCCCCGATCCGCGCGCCGGTGCAGGAGCGCACCAGCTCCTCCATGTCGGCGCGGAACCCCTCGGCGCCGCGGCCGCCGCCGCCCAGCACCGTGGAGAGCACGATCTCGGCGCAGGCCGCCCCCTCCCCTCTGGTCATCCGGTAGAAGAAGGCCGCGAAGGCACGCCGCTCGGTGTCGGTGAGCTGCCGGAAGAAACCCGCGTCGACGATCACGACCGTGCCGTCCGGCATCGGGTGCAGGTTCCCCGGATGCAGGTCGCAATGGACGAAACCGTCCACGAACAGCATGTGGTAGATCGCGCGCAGGGCGTTCACCACGGCCTCGCGCCGGCCCGGGCCCCCGCCGGACCGCTCCAGGCCCGGCATGTACTCCATCACCAGCACGTCCTGGCGGCAGAACTCCTCCAGCACGCCCGGCACCCGGACGGCTCCCTGCCCGCGCAGGTCGTCCCGGAGCCTGCGCAGCGCCCTCGCCTCGCCGAGGAGGTCGAGCTGCGCCAGCAGGGCCGCGCCGAGCTGGGCGACCATGTCGGCGAGCGGCGCGCCGCGCAGCCCCGGCAGCCGCTGGAGCAGGCGGGCCGCGTGGCGCGACAGCGCCAGGTCCCTGGCGACCACCCCCGCGATCCGCGGCCTGCGGATCTTGATGGCGACGCGGCGGCCGTCGCGCAGCGTGGCCCGGTAGACGCAGGCCACCGCGCCCGCCGCGACCGGCGTGACCGGCCCCGAGATGCGCTCGGCGAGGGCGGCGGGGACGGACCGCGCGGCCTCCGGGAGTGGGAGGAGGGGCAGGCGGTCCCGGAGCCGGGCCAGCGCCGCGCAGGCGGCCGGCGGGACGAGGTCCACCCTGGTGCTCAGCAACTGCCCGATCTTGATGAACGCCGGCCCGAGCCGTTCACAGGCCCAGGCCATCCGGTCCCCGACCCGCGCCGGCAACGCGACCCCGCCCCGCGCCCCGCGCACGTCGGCGACCGCCCGCACCAGCGCCACCCCCACGACCACCCCGATCCACACCCCCCGCCCGACCAGCACCAACCCCCCACCCACCCCCACGCTCCGCCGGCGGGCCCGCGACCGCTCCTCGCCCGGTCGCGGCCTCATCCCTCGCCGGTGGGCCCACCCCAGCCCCTTGCCCGTCCCCGTCCTCATCCCCCACCAGCGGGCACGTGACCGCTCCTCGCCTGGTCGCGGGCTCATCCCTCGCCGGTGGGCATGTCGATGTAGTGCGTGAGGTGGCTGCCGCAGACGCTCTGGGAGGCCAGGGCGAGGGCGGGGGTCGCGTCCCCGGGGTCGTGCTGGGCGATCCCGCCGGGCAGGTCGGCCAGGTCGTAGAAGACGGTGGCACCCCGCGACAGGAACGTGGTGCCGATCGGCGGGAACACGGTGATCCCCTTGGCCTCCATGACCAGCGGGTCGGTGTTGACGTAGAGGCGCCCGCGCAGGGCCAGGATCAGGTACTGGTCGAAGGTGACGTCGGCGGGCAGCAGCCGCTCGGGCCCGCCCGGGGCGATCCCGGTCAGCCGGCCCAGGTTGGGCCTGCTCGGGTTCTGCTGGATGAGCAGGCCCGTCACGTTGGAGTGGAAGTGCGTCATGAGCCGGGTCACCTCGACGGTGGGCCGCCCGTCGGCGGTCGCGGTGACCGTGTCGGAGCTGCGGACGGCGCTCATGCCCTGCACGTCCTCGCAGTCCAGCGTCTCCCCGTCGGCGAAGTAGAGCTTCAGCTCCCCCCGGATGGCGAGCCCCACGTGATGCGTACTGCCCGGGATGATCAGCGGGTCGGCTCGATCCGCCGGGGCGGGCCTGGCGTGGACGGACATCTGTCGTCACCTCGCTTTCACCGGTACTTCAATAAACCATAGTCATGATCAGGCATCAATAGGACTATCTGGACGCTCATCGGCCCATTTGGTATAGCTGTTTAAAGCGAGGGAGAAGGGCGGTCAGCATGACGGTCCCCATCGGCACCGGGTTCGACCCCGTGGACGCCGCGGTCCTGCGCGATCCGTACCCGTCCTACGCCTGGCTGCTGCGTCACGACCCGGTCCACCGGGGCACGAACGGCGTCTGGTACGTCACCCGCTACGACGACGTCCGCACCGTGCTCGGGGAGGCCCGCTTCGAGCGGGCCGGCATCCGCGACTTCTGGGCCGAGCTGGTCGGCCCGGGCCCGCTCAGCGAGGTGCTCCGCCACGCGATCTTCTTCCAGGACGACCCCGACCACGCCCGGCTGCGCGCCCTGATCGGCCCGGCCTTCACCCCGCGCCTGATCCGCCTGCTGCGTGCCCGGATCGAGCGGACCGCGGACGACCTCCTGCGGCCGCTGCGCCCCCGGGGCGCGATGGACGTCGTCAACGACTTCGCCTACCCCCTCGCCCTGGCCACCATCTCCGAGCTGATCGGCATGCCCGCCCGCGACCGTGACGCGCTGCGCGCCTGGTCCGTCGACATCGCCCCCACGCTCGACCTGCTGGCGAGCCCGGAAGAGATCGCCAGGGGGCAGGCGGCCATGGGGCAGTTCGTCGCCCACCTCACCGAGCTGATCCGCGACCGGCGCGAGAACCCCGGCGACGACCTCGTCAGCGCCCTGCTCGCGGCCACCGGAGACCCGCGGCCGATCGGCACCGACGCCCTGATCGGCACCGCGGTCGCCCTCGTCTTCGCCGGGCACGACACCGTGACCAACCAGATCGGCAACGGCGTGCTCGCCTTCCTCCGCCACCCCCGGCAGCTCGCCCTGCTGCGCGCCGAGCCGGACCGGCTGCCGGCCGCCGTCGAGGAATGCCTGCGCTACGACTCCTCGGTCCAGTCCAACAGCCGGCAGCTCGCCGCCGACCTGGAGCTGTCCGGCACGCGGCTGCCCGCGGGCGACATCGTCGTCGCCCTGATCGGCGCGGCGAACCGGGACCCGGCGCGGTTCGCCGAGCCCGACCGGTTCGACATCGGCCGCGTGCAGCGGCCGGCCATGTCCTTCGGCGCCGGCATGCGCTTCTGCCTGGGCGCCCTGCTGGCCCGCATGGAGCTCAAGGCGGCACTCGGGCGGCTCACCGGCCTGCCGGGGCTGCGGCCGGCGATCCCGGAGGACGAGCTCGTGTACCGGCGCAGCAGCATGTTCCGCGGCGTCGTCAGCCTGCCCGTCACGTTCGCGGCCGGCGTCCCCTAGCCAGCCGGTGGAGCCCTGACCAGTGGAGGAGGGGACCGTGTCCTCGTCGCACGGGGTCGCCTGGTTCGAGATCCACGTCAACGACGTCGCGCGGATGCGCGCGTTCTACACGGAGGTGTTCGGCTGGACCTATGAGGAGATCCCCGGGTTCCCGCTGGGCGAGTACTGGATGATCATCACTGGCGACGGGCCGCCGGCCATCGGCGGGATCGCCCAGTCGGCGCACCGGCTGCCGCCCGTCGCCGAGTCCACCGTCGTCTACCTGCTGGTGGACGACATCGACGCCACCCTCGCCGCCGCCGCCGACGCCGGCGGCAAGGTGGACCGGCCGAAGATGGACATCGGCGGGGACCACGGCCACTGCGCGATCTTCCGCGACCCGGAGGGCAACCACGTGGGCCTGTGGTCCGATCACTGAGCCCGCCCGGCCGCTGAGCCCACCCGCGCAGTCCTCGCCCCACCGCTTTTGCCCCACCGCTTTTGCCCCACCGCTCTCGCCCCACCGCTTTTGCCCCACCGCTCTTGCCTCACCCTGCTCCGTTCTTGCGTCATCCGGATCCCGTGCGCCCGCCCGCGCCCGGGTCCGGTGCTCACCGCGCGGCGCGACCGCGGATCCACGCCCTCGCCGCGCCGCGCGCTCACGAACCGGCTCCCGCCGGTCCCGTCCGTGGCGAAGAGGAGACTCGCATGACGCTCACCCGACAGCGGTCCGCCGAGCGGACCGGGATCAGCCGCCCCTGGCCGGCCGTCCTGGTCAGCGCGCTGATCGGCTTCCTGCTCACGGTCGTCTGGTCGGCCGAGTTCGTCGACTCGGTCATCGGCGAGAACGTGGCCGGCGCCCTGCTGGGCCGGGAGGCCGAGGGCGCGGTCCTCGACGGCGTCCTGCCCGGCATCGCCTTCGCCTTCGCCAGCGGGCTGGGCGGCACCTTCACCGCCTGCAACATCGCCGTCCTCGGCGCGCTCTGCCCGATCGTCGGGGCGCCGCGCCCGCTCAGCGCCCGGCTGGTGACGGTGCTCAAGCCGCTCGGCTGGCTGACCGTGGGCATGCTCACCGTCTCCGGCCTCTACGGCGCCGTCGTCGGGCTGGTCGGGACCGCCATGCCGCAGTTCTCCACCGCCGTCCCCGCCCCCGGGGAGCTGTCGGCCAGGAGCGTGCAGTCCATGGTGGCCTTCGGGCTGATCGGGCTGGCCTTCATCTGGCTCGGGCTCGCCGCGCTCGGCATCGTGCCCGACCCGCTCGCCGCGCTCTCCCGGCGCTTCCCCAACGCGCCGATGGTGGTGATGGGGGCGCTCATCGGCGGCTTCCTCATCGGCCGGCCGTACGGGCTGTTCCGTCAGCTCTTCCGGGACGCCGCCGAGAGCGGCAACCCCCTGTACGGGGCGCTGGCCTTCATGCTGCAATCCGTGGGGAACATCGTGATCCTGTCGGTGCTCTTCGTGCTCCTGGCCGTGGTCATGGGCACCCGGGTGCAGCTCTGGCTCGCCGCCCACCCCGGCCGGCTGGCGCTGATCACCGGCGGCGCCTTCATCGTCGTCGGGGTCTTCACCTTCCTCTACTGGGACGTACGGGTGCTCGCCCGCCGGGAGATCATCCCCTGGTACCCGATGATCCCCTGGTGACAGGGCCGGGGTCGCTGCTGTTGGATGGGGCGACCAGCCGGCCGCGCAACGGAGAACGACGGGAGGACCATGACTCGCCGGACCCAGACGGAGCGCTCGGACGCGACGATGACCCGGCTGGTGAGCGCCGCGCACGACCTGTTCGGCGCCAACGGCTACGCCACCACCTCCATCGACGAGATCTCCGCGGCTGCGGGCGTCACCAAGGGAGCCGTCTACCACCACTACGGCAGCAAGATCGAGCTGTTCCGCGCCGTCTTCGTCCGCGAGCAGCGGAAGATCGCCGCGAGGCTGGAGCAGGTCGCCTCGCGGGAG
The DNA here is from genome assembly GCF_040802095.1 of Nonomuraea sp. NPDC050783. Taxonomy (NCBI): domain Bacteria; kingdom Bacillati; phylum Actinomycetota; class Actinomycetes; order Streptosporangiales; family Streptosporangiaceae; genus Nonomuraea; species Nonomuraea sp. NPDC050783. Next base: position 229,022 of record NZ_JBFAHK010000013.1, on the reverse strand, counting down.
AGCGACCCGTGGGACGCGCTGCACCGCGGCATGCGCACGTTCCTGGAGCACTGCCTGGACCCGGCCTTCCGGCAGATCGTGCTGCTCGACGCGCCGGCGCTGATGGGATGGGAGGCCGTCAGGGAGCTGGAGCACGGGCACACCCTGCGGGTCCTGCTGGCGGGCCTGCGCCTGGCCGGCGGGGGAGAGCCGGACGCGATCGTGGCCGCCCGCGCGCAGCTCGTCTTCGCGCTGATCTGCGAGGGCGGCATGCTGCTCGCCCGCTCGGCGAACCCGGCCGCCGACCTGCCCATGCTGGCCGCTGACATCGACGCCTACCTGAGGACGCTCAGGTCGCGCCAGCTCGCGGCGGCCGCCGAGGGCCCGCCGCGCGCCCTCAACGATCACCGATGACCGCCGGCGCGGCCACCGCCCTCACGACGGGACGGTGACCGCGCCCGGTCACGGGACGCGGGCGCTCCCGCCGGAGGCGGGCTGCGCGGCGCGGGCTACGAGGCGCGGGCGCTCTCCGCGGGGAGCAGCCCCAGCAGGCGCGAGCAGCGGGTCAGCGCCTCCGGGTCGCCCTCCAGGCTCAGCCGCCGGGTGGCCACCGCCTCGAACGGCGAGATCCGGCCGGAGCCGATGTCCACGAACGTCTTGGCGTCGGTCGAGACGCGCAGCGCCGCGTGCTCGGCGCCCGCCTGGTTGACCGCGATCCGCCGGTCCTTGACCACGATGTGGAAGAGCTGGTCGTCGACGAGGAACTCGTAGGACTCGTCGACCTCGGGGATCTGGTCCCTCCTGATCAGCGCCTCCACGGCCAGCACCCCCCACTGGGGCCGGATCTCGTCCTCGGCGCTGAAGGGGTGGGGGACGCTCAGCCCCCAGCGGGCCAGGCCGAGGATCGGCTCGCGCAGCCCCTCCCCGAACGCGGTCAGCTCGTAGATGTGCCCCTTGCCGTTGGAGCGGGGGTGCTGCCGGACCACGCCCTGGCGGGTGAGCCACCGCAGCCGCTCGGCGAGGAGGTTGGTGCCGATGCCTGGAAGATTGTGCAGCAGTTCGTTGTAGCGCTGCGGGCCGACCAGCAGCTCCCTGACGATCAGCAGCGTCCACCGCTCGCCGATCACATCGAGGCACGCGGCCAGGCCGCAGTACTGGCCGTAGCGTCTGCGCTCACCGGCACGGGCCCCCGACTCGTTCGCCATACTAACAAAGTATATAGCGGCCAGCCGGCATCGCCCGAGGTTTTCCGGCACGCGGGCAGCGCGGAAGGAAGGTGTGGCCGACGGGCGCGGAAGCCTCAGCGGACGCGCGCGGCGCGGGCCCGGGCGACGATGGACCGCAGCACCACCGGACCCGCCAGAGACTGGAAGTTGATTCCCGGATCGAGCTGCTTGACCTGCCCTTCTATGGCCAGGAGCGCCATGAGAGGAAAGATGAACTCGGCCCGCGAGAACGCCCGGTGCCGCCGCTGGACGGCGAAGAAGCGGGCCGCGAACCCGGTCAGCGAGAAGCTCCCCGCCGTCAGCCCCGTGATGGAGCCGATCAGGTCCTCCATGTCGCGGCGGAAACCCTTCTCGTTCTCCGGCGACACGGGCTCGGCGGCGGCGGCCAGCGCGTGGGTGGCGCAGACCTCGGCGTTCCCGCTGGACATGCCGAGGAAGAACTCGGAGAAGTGCGTGCGCATCTCCTCGTCCAGCTCGTAGGCGAAACCGGCGTCCACGATGGCCAGCCGCCCGTCGGGCAGCTCCCACCAGTTCCCCGGATGGAGGTCGCAGTGGACGACGCCGGTGATGAACAACATCTCGTACAGCGTCAGGACCAGCCGCTTGGCGGTGCGCCGCGGATCGGCGAAGCTCCGGCCGCCGGCCTGGCCGGGGATCCACGTCATCGTCAGCACGTCCGGCCCGCTGTGGCCGTCCAGGACCCGGGGGAAGACGACCGGCAGGGTCAGTTCGAGGTCCTCCAGCCGGCGCAGGACCTCGGCCTCGGCCACCAGGTCGGTCTGCCGGCGGACCGACGCGCACATCTCGTGCACGACCCGTTCCAGCGTCGGCCCTGAGCGGCGCAGCAGGACGCCGGCGACCCGGGCCATCGCGGTGATGAGACCGAGGTCGGTCCGCAGCTGCTCGGCGGCCGTGGGATGGATCGTCTTCACCGCCGCGTCCACGCCGCCGACCGGGCGCCGCACCACCGCGGCGACCGAGCCGATCTCCGCCTCGCCGGGCCCGCCGCCCTGCCCGCCGCCCTGCCCGCCGCCCTGCCCGCCGCCCTGTCCTCCGCGCTGCCCGCCGCGTCCTCCGCCGGCCCGGCCGCGGGCCAGGCCCGACTCCAGCTCCTCGCAGAGCGCGGCGGGGAAGAGGTCCTTGCGGCTGGACAACATCTGCCCGACCTTGATGAAGGCCGGCCCGAGCCGCCACAGGGCCGCGCTCACGGCCGCCCCGGCCGCCCGGACGGCCCGTTCCCGCCGCCCCGGGCCGGTGTGCCGGACCAGGGCCCACACCAGCGCCGCCGCCACCCGGCACGCGGCGGCGGCGACCTCCACGAGCCGCGCCACCGCCCGGACGAGCCGGCGCGGCCGACCGCCGGACCTCACTCCGCGCTCCCCGCTCGCCGGTCCGGGGCGGGACCCGGGGCGGGGCCCGGGGGAGGGCCCGGGGGAGGGCCCGGGGGAGGGGCCGTGGCGGCCAGGTGGCGGCGCAGGCCGTCCAGGTAGTCCGCCCAGCCGCGGGCGTACCCGTCGGCGAGCTCGGGCGGCGGGTTCAGGTGCCGCAGCGTCAGGACGGCTCCCGCCCGCTCCCCGGCGACCTGGATCTCGACGGTGCTGTCCGGGTAGCCCTCGTCCTCCAGCAGGAACCGGTAGCCGCCCGCGTCCTCCCGCCGCCGGCAGTCGAGCACCGTCGCGTGCTTGACGTACGAATCCCCGGACTCCTCCGTGAAACGCAGCCGATAACGCCCGTCGGGGCCGCGGCGGCACTCCGTGAACCAGGCGGAGATGGACTCGGGCACGGTCACCGCCGTCCATAGCCCGGAGAAACGGCACGGAAAACTCCGGCGGATGGAAAGGGCGGCGGAATCGGCTGCCGAATCTCTGTCCGCGGGCATGCGGTCACGTTAACACGGCGATATCGGCGGTGGAACCGGCGGTCCCGGTAAATGATTCCGCAATTCAGAAGAAGACGTCCGGGACGGGCTCGGTTATAGTTCACGCATTTGTTGCCGGGAAAAGGGGTCTCGAATGCGCGGGAAGAATACGCCGACCGTCCCGGCGGCCCGGCGCGAGACCGGGGGCGAGCCCGAGCTGCCGCGGCCGATGGCCGTCGTGGCCACCGCGATGGCCGCGACGATGCTGGAGTTCGGCGCGCGGACGGGGCTGAACGCCGCGCTGGCGGCCGGCCCGGCCCGGCCCGCCGACCTGGCCCGCGCCACCGGCGGCGACCCGCGGCTGGCGGAGGAGTGGCTGCGCGCCCTGGTGGCCGCCGGCCTGGCCACCCCCGCCCCCGCCCCCGGCCCCGACGAGGACGCCCCAGCCCCAGCCCCCGCCCCCGCCCCCGCCCCCGACAAGGACGATGACGGCGACGGGGACGGCGACGGGCCGGGGTACGTGTGGTCGCCCGAGGTCCGGCCGTTCATCGGCGGCATGATGGACGCCGAGCCGGGCGTGGCGCTGTTCGGCGCGCTGTCGCGGTGCGTGCCCGCGGTCGCCGAGGCGTACCGCGCCGGGGGAGCCCTTGAGGACGGGCGTTACGCGGCGGAGCTGGCCGAGGCGATGCAGCGGATGAGCGCCCAGTGGACCGGGGTGATCCTGCCGGACATCTGGCTGCCCGCGATCCCCGGCCTCGCCGAGACGCTGAGCGGCGGCGGGCGGGTCGCCGAGATCGGCTGCGCCGCCGGCGCGACGCTGGAGACGCTGGCGGCGGCGTTCCCCCGGATCACGGCCGAGGGGTTCGACCTCGACGAGCGGCAGGTCGGGGCGGGCAACGCCCGGCTGGCCGAGCGCGGGCTGGCCGACCGGGTGTCGCTCAGCGCCCGCGACGCCAGGACGGGCCTCGACGGCGCGTACGACCTGATCCTCGCCCTCAGCGTGCTCCACGACGCGAGCGACCTGCCGGGGCTGCTGCGTGCCGCGGCGGACGCGCTGCGCCCCGGCGGCGTGCTGCTGGTGGTGGAGTCGCCGCCGCTGACCGGCCCGGCGGCGGCGATGCTGCTGGCGACCAGCGTCCTGTACTGCGTCCCGACCACCGCCGCGCGGGGCGGCGACCGGCCGCTCGGCACCCTGGGGCTGACCCCCGGGGCGCTGGTGGCGGCGGCCGCGGAGGCGGGGCTGGCACCGGTCACGGCGCTGCCCGCCGTGCACCCGATGGTGGCGGCCCACGCGTTCGGCAGGGCGGACGGGCGGGAGCCCGGCGCGGGCGGGCCGGAGCGGGCGGCCGAGGCCGCGCCGGGTCGCCTCCCGCGCGTCCGCCGCCTCCGCGTGGCGGCCCGGGCCGTGTGGCTGGCCGCGCGGGTGGGCCTCGCCGCGCTGCACGTCGTCTCGATGTGGCTGCTCGACCGGCTGCGCGCGGGCCGGGTACGGGCGCAGGCGCGCGGGACCCGGCGGATCGTCCGGCACGTGGAGCGGATGGGCCCCACATACGTCAAGTTCGGCCAGATGCTGGCCAGCCGGGCCGACCTGTTCCCCGCGCACGTCACCGCGGAGCTGGCCGCCCTGCACGACGACGTCACCCCGATGGGCGCCGGGGAGCTGGCCCGCCAGCTCGCCCTCGCGACGCGGCAGGAGCCGCGCCTGGGACGGCTCAACGTGATGGACCGCTGCATCGGCAGCGGCAGCATCGCCTGCGTCTACGAGGCCATCGACCCGGACGGCCGGCTGCTGGCCGTGAAGCTCCAGCGTGAGGGCGTGGCCGCGGCGATGTCCACCGACCTCGCGCTGATGACCGCGCTCACCCGGATGGCCGAGCGGCTGCCCGTCATGGGCGGCGCGCCGATGGCGGACCTCGTCGGCTACATGTCGCGGGCCCTCTACGGGCAGATCGACTTCTTCCGCGAGGCCGCCCACCTCGGCCGGCTGGCCGCCAACCTCGCCCGCTACGACGAGATCGTCGTGCCGCGGGTGCACGAGGAGTACACCTGCGCCGCGGCGCTGGTCACCGACCTGATCCCGGGGCTCACCAGCGACGTGCCGGCCGGCGGGGAGGCCGGGGGGCCCGGGGCGCACGACCGGATCGCGGCGCGGGTGCTGGAGGCCGTCGGCTCGATGATCTTCAGGGACGGGTTCGTCCACTGCGACCTGCATCCGGGCAACATCTACATTCGGCCCGGCGGGACGGTGGTGATCCTGGACGCCGGGTACTGCGTGGAGATGCCGGGGACGGTCCGGCAGGGCCTGCGGGACTTCTTCATCAACCTGGCGCTGCGCAACGGGCCGCGCTGCGGGGAGATCATGTACGACTCGGCGTTCCCCGGCGGGCCGCCCGCCCGGCACACCCCGGCCGACCGGCGCGCGTTCGCCGCCGAGATCGCCGGGCTCGTCCGGACGGCGACGGAGCCGGGCGGCCGGTTCGACCTGACCGACTTCGGGCCGCGCGTCTTCGAGACGCAGAACAGGTTCGGGGTCCACCCGCCGGCCGACTTCGCGTTCCCGCTGATGTCCCTGATGATCGTCGAGGGGACGCTGCGGCGCTGGTGGCCCGACCTGCAGATCCCGGCCGCCGCCGGGGTGCGCTGAACCTCCCGGGCCCCCGGCCTGCCGCCGGGCCCTCAGACGTGGGCCGCGCGCTGGAGCGTGTGCTGCCAGGTGGCCAGGAACCGGTCCCGCAGCACCTCGCGCGTCTCGGCGTCCAGGTCCAGCGCCGACCAGCCGGTGTGCCGCACCCGCAGTTCGAGCGCGGCCGGCGTGGCCGTGACGGCGACCTCGGCCTCGGTGGGCGGGCACCCGCGCACGGCCTCGATCCCGAGGGCGATCAGGTCGTCGAAGTGGACCCGCCAGCGGATGATGGGGAACGGCCTGGGCCCCTCGGAGTCGATCACGTAGAACCAGCGCGGCGGCCAGGCGGGGCCGGACAGCGGCAGCCAGTCGCGCAGCACCGCCCGGTGCAGCGGGCGCCAGCCCGGCCGGTCCAGCGTGCAGCACACGCTGATGTCGCCGACGGGCGGCGCGTCACCCGGCGCGTACCCCCCGCCCGCACCCGCCCCGGGCGCGACCGCCGGCGCGGCCGGGAGCGCCGCCACCAGCCGGGCGAGCCGGTGCTGCCACAGCCGCCTGGCCTGGTAGAGGGTCGCCGGGTCGGTCGACTCCAGCGTCTCGGTGACGCGCAGCCGCACCGGCCCGGCGCCGAGGACGTCGAAGCGCACGCGGGTGACGGGGCTCACCCCGAGGTAGGCGGAGGTGAACTCCAGGACGTGCTCCGGGACCATCGCCTCGATCCAGACGTGGTACACCGAGGACGCGCCCGTCGAGACCGCCACCTCCTGCGCGACGTGGGTGATGTCGCCCTCCATCCGCCCCCACCACGCGCGGGCGCGCCCGGCGCGCACCAGCATCTCCCACGCGGTCGCCGCGTCGCACGGCAGCTCCACCGCGTGCTCGACGGTGAAACCCCTCACCCCTGCCTCCTCGCCGTCCGGGTGGTCCAGTCCCGCCAGCCGGAGCCCCAGGTGTAGACGGTGTCGCCGGCGACCTGGGCGCGGATCACGCGGTCGGCCGCGCCGACCGGCTGGTGGCGGGCGGCGCCGTCCGGGCGGCACAGCCGGACCAGCCGCCGTACGGAGGCGTCGTCCACGGCCAGGGTGCAGCCGCCGACGCCGGAGATCGCCGCCACCGGCCGGGCGGGCTCGGGCTGCGGCCCGCCGAGCACGATCTCCGGGGGCATCGGGCGCGGGTCGAGCAGGAGCTGCGCGGCGATCCGCGTCCCCCAGTCCGGCGGCACGATGGCGAACCCGGCCCGGCCCGCCATCGCGGCGCTGGCCGCGCCCATCCCGACCGCCGACCACAGGGACCACTCGGCGGTGACGAAGCCGATCCCGGGACGCTCGCGGCGCAGCCGGGCCGCCTCCCGGCGCAGCAGCTCGTTGGCCAGCGCGTACGCGCCGAACAGCCGGTGCGCGCGGCGGGACTCGGTCGAGCCGAACGCCACCACCGAGCGCAGCCCGCCCGGCGCCAGCGCCTCCACCAGGCGCCGCAGCGCCGCCGCCTTGCCGGCGGCCAGCCGTTCGAGGTCGCCGTCGGCCAGCTCGTCCAGCGGCGTCAGCTCCAGCTCGCCCGCGGCGTGCACGAGGTGCGCGACGGGGAACGGGGCGGCGGGCACGGCCGCGGTGACGTCCGCCCGGTCCACGGCCACCCGGGTGCGGGTGAGCGTGGCGGCGAGGAGCCGGCGCTCGGCCGCCGTCAGGTCGCCGGCCGAGCGCCTGTCCAGCAGCCAGAGCGGATGCCCGGCGGCGGCCAGCCGCGCGGCGAGCACCAGCCCGATCCCGCCCAGCCCCCCGCTGATCGCCACCCCGCCGGGGGGATCGGACGGGGGAGCGGGGGCGGGCAGGCGGTGCTGGATCCAGCGCGGCGGGCTCGGCTGGAAGCATCCCTGCCCGGTCCGTACGAGCTCGCGGCAGCGCAGCCCCGCCCACTCGCCCGCGGCCGCCTGCAACAGGCTGCCGCCTCCGGCGCCCCGGTGGACGAGCGTGAGCGGGACGCCGCCGGAGGCGGCGCGCCGGAGCCCGCCGAGCAGGAGCGCGGCGTCCCCGGCACGCCAGCGCTCGCCCAGCTCGACCACGATCCCGTCGCCGTCCAAATGAATTCGTGATTCGCCGGTTGATTGGTCACCGGATTCACGGCCGTGCATTTCCAATGGCTCGTGATCGCGTGGCGGACAGGGCCGGGGAACGAATGTCAAATCCGTGCTCGGTGCGCTCAGATTGCCCATCGCGACCCTTCCGGGAACGTCTTCGACCGGCGGAATCGGCTTTCCCTGGTCAGGCCGACAGTATCTGATCACCTGGGCCTTCGCCAGGCTCCGGCGCGGCCGGCGGCCGGGTGGGCAAGGTAGGAGAAGTTTTGTCGTCCGGCCCCTCCTAACGTGACTGATGTAGCCACAACTTCGCCCTTCGGAGGCAACAGATGGCAATTGATCTATGTAATAAGTCCCCGGAATCGGTGGGCAATCCCGGTCCTCAGTCATCGCTTCCGGTCGAGGCGCCGCCGCTGGAGTCGCTCCGCGACGAGCAGCGGGACGCGCTCAACTTCGCGTACCGCACCACGCTGAGCATGGACCCGCGCTTCGTGGCCGGCGACCCGGCCGCCTGGTGCAGCGATTTCGGCTACGCCCTGAACCGCGCCGCGGTCCGCGTCGACAACCGCACCGACGAGGAGCTGCAGCACGACGCGCTGCACCACCCCGACCCCGTGATGCGCGAGCAGGCCGTCTTCGAGTACGCCGACCGCGACCTGCCCGACGCCTTCGAGCTGCTGGCCGAGGTCATCAAGCACGACAAGAACCGCGAGGTCCGCTGGGACAGCCTCTGGGCGATGGAGAAGCTGGGCGGCCCGCACGCGATGGCGGCGCTGCGCCGCTTCGCGACGGACGCCGACCCGGAGATCGCCGAGTGGTCGAAGCTGTTCGCCAGCGAGCTCACCACCGGTGACCCGGCCTTCGACGGCCGCGCCGGCGTCTTCACCGAGGGCAGGACCTTCGACGAGACGATCTACCTGCTCATCCACTGCGACCTCTACGTCCGGCTGGACGACACCAACCGCCACTGGGGCAAGATCTCCCTCGGCCCGCTCGGCCTGGCCCGCATCTACGGCCAGGCGCACGCCTGCCCGAACGTCGCCACCCGCGAGCGGCAGCTCCTGATGGCCAAGACCATCAGCGGCCTGCACACCGACGGCTCCCCGCACATGGACAACTACCTCTTCCGCGGCTTCACCGAGCGGAGCAGGCGCGACCGCGGCAACTTCTTCTTCGAGTCGCAGGTCCCGCGCACGTTCTTCAAGTCCGGCCGGGCCGACGACGCCTCCTCGGGCACCCACGACACGCGCATCGGCTTCGCCCGCTACGGCACCTGGCACCTGGACCCGACGCTGAAGGTCCGCGGCGAGGACGCCATCCGCTACGTGCGCGGCCGCTTCCAGGGCTGGGGCTACACCAACGTCGCCGGGGTCGCGGGCAAGCCTCTCCAGGAGATCCTGCGGCCGGGCAACGGCGTCCTGTCGACGATGCACGACCCCGAGGTCAGGGACCTGACCAACGTGTTCATCCTCGGCACCTTCAAGGGGAAGCTCAACGACTGGGACGGCGACGGCCGCATCGACCTCAACTCCCGGGACGTCTACAGCACCGTCGACGGCGAGGTCGACAGCAACCAGGACGGCATCGCCGACGAGCCCGGCCGCACCTGCTGCGACTACCGCGCCGTGAGCATCTGAGCCGCCGTCACAGGTTCGTCAGCCACTCCCCGAAAGGAAGATCCATGATCACCAATCCCGAGAAGATCACCGTCTACGGCCGGCCGGTGCCGACCGAGGGGGTCCCCAACCTGTACGAGGGCACGCAGGTCGTCAGGTGGGCCACGCCCGAGGCCGGCATCGACAACCTCGGCATCCACTCCTGGGACACCTTCGCCATCCCCGGCGTCGGCGAGTTCGACGTCGAGTTCGACGGCTACGTACGGGTGGTCCGCTCCGACCCCACCGAGAACGAGTGGGCCGACGCCGAGGTCTACACCAACCTCATCGAGATGAAGATGGTCGGCGAGTCGGAGGAGCTGGGGACGATCACCGTCACCCTCAACCCGACGTGCCTGTCCGCCGGTCAGATCCGCAACCCCTTCGACCCGTACGCGGGCGAGGGCCCCTCGGCCAAGGCGTGCCGGATGGCCGTCGGCTGCCTGTTCGACATGCCGAAGCTGGGCAAGACGCTGTTCAACAAGGAGCCGGTCATCCTGACCATCGACGACGTCCGGTCGATCCCGCCGGCGGGCGCGCCCGGCAAGGGCCAGATCTACCGGATGCTGCCGCTGCACGACCTCAAGGACCCCGACGGCCAGCCGGTCGGCTACCTGACCAGCCTGCGCTTCGCGATGGGCGGCTACCTGGCCCCGGAGAGGTTCGCCTGACCAGGACGGCAGGTCCCCCGAACCCACTGACCGAGCCGAGGATGCCATGACCACTGTCACGTCACTGCCCGACGACCTCACCGTCCCGCTGTCGGAGCCGTCCCCGTTCCCGCCCTTCCGCTCGACGGCCCAGCCCGTCGCGCACGACCGGTGGGAACGGCTGGTCACGACGGTGACCGTGCCGGCCGAGCTGGACGCGGTGTGGACGGCGCTCACCGAGCCCGGCCGCGTCGGGCTGTGGCTGGCGGAGACCGGCGAGACCTGGGCCAGGGAAGGCGAGCGGAGCATGCTCGACTTCCACGACGGCGAGTTCTTCTGGTGTCACACCGACGCCGTCGAGCCGCCGGGCGCCGACGGCCACGCGGCCACCCTGAGCTACCGCTGGCGGTGGGTGGGCGTCGGCCCGGCCACCCGGGTGACCTGGCGGCTCACCGCCCTGGGCGCCGCCACCACGGTGACCACCACGGAGATCAGCTCGAACGGGCCGTCGGACTGGCGGAGCTGGAACGGCACCGGCTGGCCGGGCATCCTCGACCAGTTCTCCGACCACGTCCAGACCGGGCGGGACGTGCGCTGGACCTGGCGGCGCATGGGTCCGTACGTGCAGGCCGAGCTGCCCCTGCCGCCCTTCGAGGCGTGGGCGGCGCTGACCGCCGTCCCGGCCCTGCAGTACTGGATGGGGCGCACGTCGGGCTCGTTGAACGTCGAGGACCCGATGGCGTTCGTGATCGGTGACGCGAGCGGGAGCTGCGTCCTGACGGTGTCCGAGCACGTCGAGGCCGGCCAGCGCTTCCCGTCGTACCTGCCGAGCCTGAGCTTCCGGCTCGGCCGCGGCGGCTGGCCGGACCAGCTCTCCGGCCACCTGTGGATCGAGCCGACGCACCTGGGCGGCAGCCTGCTGCAGGTCTTCCACCAGGGCTGGGAGATGTTCGGCTCGACGCCCGTCGCCCCGCACGACCGCGTCCTGCTCACGCGGTTCTGGGCCTCCGCCTTCGACCGTCTCGGCATGCTCGTCCGGCGCATGTCCCCTCCACCGCCGACGCCGGACGGCATCCCCGGATGACGGCGGTCACCCCCGCGCAAGTTCCGCACCACATACACAACGGAAGGACCGGCGACATGGCACACGCCGAGGACGAGGTTCACCCGCTCTACCACAAACATCTACGCAACGACCCCTTCCCGATCTACGCCGAGATGCGGGAGGAAGGACCGGTCCAGCTCGTCAAGGAGCCGCGCGGCATCGAGCACTGGGTGATCACCCGTTACGACGAGGCGCGGGCCGCGCTGGCGGACCGGCGGCTGTCCCGCGACCCGCGGAACATGTGGGACGTCATGCGGCTGACCGAGCTGTACGACGAGGGCGAGGAGGACTCCGAGCCGCACATGCTGAACGCCGACCCGCCCGAGCACACCCGGCTGCGGCAGCTGGCCAACAAGGCGTTCACCGCCGAGCGGGTGCAGCGGCTGCGCCCGCGCATCCAGCAGATCACCGACGACCTGCTCGCCGCGATGGACACCTCCAAGCAGGTCGACTTCATGACCACGTTCGCCGCGCCGATGCCGATCAAGGTCATCTGCGAGCTCCTGGGCGTTCCGTACCAGGACGCGGTGAGCTTCACCAACTGGGTGCTCGCCGCCCTGACCCCGACCTACGTCAAGGGCGAGCGCATCCGCCCGTACGAGGCCAACCGGCTGCTGCGCGAGTACTTCATCGACCTCGTCGCGCGCAAGCGCCGCGAGCTCAGGCCCGGCTCCGGGCACGAGGAGGAGCAGCCCGACCTGCTCAGCGCGCTGATCGTGGCCTCCGACTCCGGCAACACCTTCACCGAGAAGGAGGTCGTCTCCACGGCCGGCCTGCTGCTCATCGCCGGGTACAAGACCACCGTCAACCTGATCGGCAACGGGATGCTGGCGCTGCTGCAGAACCCGGCCGAGATCAGCCGGCTGCGCGAGGACCCGTCGCTGATGCCGTCGGCGGTGGAGGAGCTGGCCCGCTACGACGGCCCCGTGGAGCGCGCGATGCTGCGCGTGGCCACCGAGCCCGTCACGATCGGGGACGTCACGATCCCGGCCGGCGGCCTGGTGACGATCGCCAACGCCTCGGCCAACCGCGACGAGCGCAGGTTCGACGACGGCGAGCGGCTCGACGTGGGCCGCGGCGACCGCAACCACCTGGGCTTCGGCTACGGCATCCACTACTGCATCGGGGCCCCGCTGTCCCGGCTGGAGACCGAGATCGCGTTCTCCTCGCTGCTCAACGAGTTCTCCGAGATGACCCTGGCCTGCCCGGTCGAGAAGCTGGAGTACCGCGAGACCGGTGTCCTGCGCGGCCTCGCCGAGCTGCCGGTCTGGTTCACCCGGCGCGAGACGGCCTGACCGTCCACCGGCCGGGCCGGAACCGGCACGCCGGTCCCTGCGCATGACGCGGACCGGCGTGCCGGTTCTCCATGTAAGCGGACCGGCGTGCCGGTTCTCCATGGAGGCGGACCGGCGTGCCGGTTCGCCTTCCGGCGCAATCTCGAAGAAGCCGCCCGGCCGGGACCCTGCTTACGCTGGCGGAACCCGACAGAAGCCGACGACAGGTGGCATGTATGGGCAATCCCCCCGTTTCTGACTACGCGCCCCCGTTCGACCAGGCCGCCCTCGACGAGGCCATGGCGGCCGGGGCCCGGTTCATGGCGGATCTGAGCCGCGCCATGGTGACCCTGTCGTGCGCCCTCGGGGACCGGCTGGGGCTGTTCGCGGCGCTGGCCGACGGCGCCGGCCACAGCGCCGAGGAGATCGCCGCGCGGGCCGGCGTGGACGCCCGCTACGTGCGCGAGTGGGCGCGGACGCTCACCGCGGGCGGCTACCTGGAGACGGACCCCGCCGGGCACGAGTTCCGGCTGCCGGCGCCGTACGCGCTGCTGCTGGGCGACCCCGCGTCCCCCTTCTACGTCGGCGGCATCGCCCGGCTCGTCCCCCCGCTGGCCGCGATGACCGACCGCGTGGCGGAGTGCTTCCGCAGCGGCGCCGGGCTGGCCCCGGGCGACTACCCGCCCGAGATGTACGAGGCCATGTGGCGGATGAGCGCCAAATGGCTCAGGGCGATGCTGCTGGAGCAGTGGCTGCCGCTCGTCCCCGGGCTCGGCGAGCGGCTGGCCGCCGGCGCCCGGGTCGCGCACCTGGCCTGCGGCTCGGGCACCGCGCTCGCCCTGCTCGCGCAGCGCTACCCCGCCTCGCGGTTCGAGGGCGTGGACCGGCACGAGCTCAACGTCGAGCGGGCCCGCCGCGAGGCCGCCGACCTCGGCGTCTCCGACCGGGTGACGATCACCCGGACGAGCGGGTTCGCCGACGGGCTGTCCGGGCCGTACGAGCTGGTCATGGCCTTCGACTCGCTGCACCTGGCCGCCGACCCCGCCGAGGTCCTGCGTCAGGTGGCCGTGGCGCTGGCCCCGACCGGCGTCCTGCTCCTGCTGGAGACCCACTGCTCGGCCGACCCGGGCGAGAACGTGGGCGACGTGCCCGCCTTCCTCTACGGCACCAGCACCCTGTACTCGGTGCCGCTGTCGCGGACCGGGCCGCGCGTGGCGGGCATGCTCGGGCTGCCGTACCCCGTGCTCGCCGGCATGTGCGCCGGCGCCGGGCTGGCGGCCCCCCGGCAGATCGCCGCCCCCACCCCCTTCAACGTCCTCTACGAGATCAGGAAGGCGTCATGAGCGCAGCCCCGCCCCCGCCGCCCGCGCCGATCCGCTGGACGCGGGCGAGCGACGGCTCGCAGCGGGCCCGGATGCCCGTGCCCGTGGACCACCGCGACCCGGACGGGCCGTCGATCGACCTCGCCCTGGTCCGCCACCCGGCCGGCGAGCCCGGCGCCCGGCAGGGCGTCCTGGTGGTCACCCCCGACGATCCGGGCAGCTCCGGCATCGCGCTGGCCGGCGAGCTGCGCCAGGCGCTGCCCCCGTCGGTCACCGCCGCCTTCGACCTCGTCGGGTTCGACCACCGCTTCAGCGGCGAGAGCGCGCCGCTGCAGTGGGGGCTGGACCAGCGGGAGATCTTCTGGGTGTTCCACCAGTCGGAGACGTTCGCCGCCGAGGCCCGCTTCCAGGCCGAGCTCGCCGCCAAGGCGGCCGAGCACTCCCTCGACGTGCTGCCCCACATCACCACCCGCGACATCGCCAGGGACCTCGACGCCGTCCGGCGCGGCCTCGGCGAGGAGCGCGTCTGCCTGCTCGGCCACAACTACGGCTCCTACGTCGCCGCCGTGTACTGCCGGATGTTCGGCGAGCACGCCGACCGGGTGATCCTCGACAGCGTGCTCAGCCCCGACTGGGTGTGGCGCGGCCTGTTCGGCAACTTCGCCCGCACCTGCGAGGACACGCTGCGGCGCTGGTGCGAGGAGACCGCCCGGCGCGCGGGCCCGCTCGGCGACAGCCCGCAGCGGGTGCGCGACGCCTTCGACGAGGTGCTGAGCAAGGCGGGCGCGGGCGGGATCATGCTGCCCGGCGTGCCGGTGCCGCTGGACGAGCAGTTCCTGCGGGTGCTGGCGATGATGCTGCTCAGCTCGCGGCGCTCGCATCCGGCGCTGGCGGACGTCATCCGCTCGGCCGGCACCGGCGCGCCGCTGGAGGCGGCCACCCAGCAGCTCATCGGCTCGATGTTCGCCAGGCCGCGCGAGGCGAGCACCGCCGCCGCGCAGATGGCCGTCCTGTGCGGGGACGCGCCCTGGCCGCGGGAGCTGGAGGAGTACGAGACGGCGAGCCGGGCCGCGTCCGGGTTCATGGACCGGGCGCTGCTCGGCGTCAAGGCCGGCGCGTTCTGGCCGGTGCGACCGCTCGAACCGCCCACCGAGTTCGGCCCGCTCACCTCGGGCCGGGCGCTGCTCGTGCAGGCCGAGCGGGACATGTTCACCTCGGACGTCGGCGCCAGGCAGCTACGCGGCCTGCTGGGCGAGCGGGCCCGGCTGGTCATGGTCAGGGACCTCGTCGAGCACCGGGTCTTCCCCTTCGCCGGCGACGCCAGGGTAGACGCGGTGGCCGAGGAGTTCCTGCTGACGGGGCGGCTCCCGGACGCCGACCTCGTCCTCGATCCCGACCGCGCGCCAGAGCGATGAGGAGGCGTCGATGAGCCAGGACCCCGCGCTCGCGCGTTACCACCGGCAGCGCGTCGACTGGAGCCACCCCGACCCCGGGCTGGGCGGCGCCCGCCGGGCGGTGCTGCGGGTGCCCCTCGACCACCGGCGGCCCGGGGAGCGCGACATCGAGATCGGCGTCGCCCGCCACGAGGCACGCGGCCGCCGCCAGGGCGTGCTGCTCGTCGGCCCCGGCGACGACCTGGGCAACAGCGGCCTCAACCTGCTGCGCGCGCTGCTCGGCAGCCTGCCCGGCGAGCTGGTCGAGGCGTTCGACATCGTCGGCTTCGACCACCGCTTCATGGGCGCCAGCACCCCGGTCCTCGCCGGCCTCGACCCGGACGAGCGCTTCTGGGTCTTCCACCACCCCGAGTCGTTCGACGCCGAGCTGCGCTACCAGGCCACGGTCGCCGCCAAGTGCTCGGCGCGCCCGCTGGACCTGCTCGCGCACGCCAACTCCCGCAACATCTGCCGGGACATGGACGTGATCCGCGCCGTGCTGGGCGCCGACCGCATCCACTACCTGGGGTACTCGTACGGGACCTATCTCGGCGCCGTCTACGGCGAGATGTTCGGCCCCCGGCTGGACCGCGCGGTGCTGGACGCGATCTGCAGCCCCGACTGGGTGTGGCGCGGGCTGTTCACCGACTTCCCGCCCAACGGCGAGCGCGCGCTGAACCGGTGGTGCCGGTGGGCCGGCACCCGGCACGCCACCTACCAGCTCGGCCCCACCGGCCCCGACGTGCGGGCCGCCTACGACTCGGTGGTGGCCGCGGTGGACCGGGGCGAGCAGGTCACGCTCATGGGGTTCCCGCTGGACCGCACCCTGGCCAGGCTGATCCCGGTCGGGATGCTCAACAGCGAGAAGGCCTACCCCGTGCTCGCCGACATCGTCCGGCACCTGCTCACCGGCGGGGACCTCGAACCGGACAGCCTGGACTTCCTCACCCGGATGTTCGGGGAGCCCAAGGAGGAGAGCGGCACGGTCGCCCAGCTCGCGATCCTGGCCGGCGACGCCGCCTGGCCGCGCAGCCCGGCGCTCTACGAGCGGGACATGCTGGCGGCGGCCGAGAAGTACCCCTGGACCGGCGCGGCGCTCAGCGGGATCAAGGCGCCGGCGTTCTGGCCGGTCGCGCCGGCGGAGCCCGCCACCCCGCTCGGCACCGGGGCGGGCGGCGGCGACTACCTGCTGGTGGCGGCCGACGAGGACATGTCCACCCCGTGGGCGGCCGCCCGGCGCATGCACGAGGTGCTGGGGGAGCGCTCGGCCTTCGTGACCGTCGCCGACACCGCCCACCACCGCGTCTTCCCCTTCTACGGCAACGCCGGCCTCGACGCGCTGGTCACCGACTTCCTGCTGACCGGCGCCACGCCCGGCCCCGACCACGTCTGCCCCAACCCCGACCGGCTGCTGGAACCGGCCGCCGACGGCCGGGAATGACGGCCACCGGGAGGTAGCCTTCCCCCCATGCTGATCGAGAGGGAACGGCACGACGGCATCCGCAGCGGCGCGATCACCGTCCTGTTCCGCCGCTGGCGGCGGGCGCAGGCGAGCGCGGGCAACGTCTACCGCACCGCGCTCGGCCGGGTGGCGGTCGACGCGATCGACGTCGTGACGGCCGAGCGGATCACCGAGGCCGACGCGGCGGCGGCCGGCTACCCGTCGGCCGCCGCCGTCGCCGCCGACCTGCGCGGCCGGCCCGGCGACCCGGTCTTCCGGCTGCGCATCAGGTACCTCGACGAGCCGGACCCGCGCGACGAGCTGGCCGCCGCCGGCGACCTCTCCGAGGAGGAGCTGCGGGTCCTCGCGGCCAGGCTCGACCGGCTGGACCGGGCGAGCGGCACCGGGCCGTGGACCGGGGCGACCCTGGAGATCATCGGCCGGCGGCCCGAGGTGCGGGCCGCCGACCTGGCCGCCGAGCTGGGCCGCGACCCCGCCCAGTTCAAGCTGGACGTGCGCAAGCTCAAGAACCTGGGCCTCACCCTCAGCCTCGGCACCGGCTACCGCCTCTCGCCCCGCGGCGCCTCCTACCTGGCGAGCCGCCCCCGCGACCACTGACCCGGGGCGCGGGCGGGGGCGTCGAGCTCTTCGGCGGAGGGCCGGGCCGCCGGGTCAGGGGTGGGGCTGATCCGGGGGTGTCCAGCCGAACAGGTCCCCGCCCTGGGAGCCGGAGCCGCGGGTGGTGGCGGCGAGGATCGCGTCGCGGATCGCGGCCAGCGCCGGCGAGCGCACGTGCGCGACCTGGCCCAGCAGCCGCGACTGGCGCACCACCTTGCGCACCCGCGGCCCCCGCACCGCCGCGTACCGCTCCAGCGCCCGCGCCACCGCACCCGCGCCCATGCTCGCGCTCCCACCCGCGGCCGGTTCGGCGGCCAGTACGGCGGCGAGTACGGCGGCGTCCTCCAGAGCCATGCCCGCGCCCTGCCCCAGCGTGTAGACCATGGGGTGCGCGGCGTCCCCGGCGAGCGCGACGCGCCCCCGGCCCCACGCCCGCGGCGGCGGCCGGTCCAGGACGTCGTGCGCGACGCAGCCGGCCGGGTCGGCGCCGGCCGGCACCTTGCGCAGGTCCGGGTGCCAGCCGCCGGTGCGCTCGACCACCAGGGCCAGGGCCTCGGCGGCCGGCAGGGCGGGCACCACGCCGCGCGGCGCGTTCATCGAGGCCACCCAGTACACCTCGCCGCCCCCGATGGCGGCGGCGAACAGGACCAGCCCCCGCCCGTAGGCGATGAAGCCGTCGGGGTGCGCGGCCGGCGCCGGCCCGACGCCCCGCACCGCGGTGAACCCGCGGTAGCGCGGCGCGCCGTCGCGCAGCAGTTGCGCCCGCACGGCCGAGTGCACGCCGTCCGCGCCGACCAGCAGGTCGCCGTGCCGGACCGCGCCGTCGCGGGCGACCAGCTCGACGCGCGACCCGGCGTCGGCGTAGCGGGCGGCGGCGAACCCCTCGACGAGCTCCACCCCGGCCGCTCCGGCCGCGTCGCGGAGCAGGCGGTGCAGGTCGGCGCGCAGGACGGTGACCGCCGGCGCGCCCCAGCGCTCCTCGTACCCGTCGAACGACACCGATCCGAGCACCCGCCCGCGCTCGTCGAGGAACGCGCTGCGGTGCCCGGTCGTGCCGCGCCCGCCGGCGGGCCGGCCGGCGTCGCGGACGCGGCCGGCGAGGCCGGGGGCGACGGCGTCCAGCGCCTTGACGGCGTTGGGGGCGAGCACCAGCCCGCCGCCGGCCCGCTCGGGCCGCGCCGAGCGCTCCAGGACGACGGCCGCGAACCCGCGCCGGCACAGTGCGGTGCCCAGCGCGAGCCCGGCGATGCCGCCGCCCGCCACCAGCACCCGGCCCCGCCTCATCGCGCACATGTCCCGAGCATGCCCGGCCCGGCGGCCGGCGCCTTCTTCGACATTGCGGCCCGCGCCGGCCGGCCGGGGGACACGCGACGCGTAGGATCTACCCGACCCTTGACGGGTAGGATCTTCCCTACCTACGATTGCCGCATGGAAATCACGCATCTGCAGAAACTGACCGTCCCCGTCAGCGACCAGGACGCTGCCAAGTCCTTCTACGTCGACAAACTCGGCTTCGAGGTACGCACCGACACCCCGATGCCGATGGGCGACAACCTGCGCTGGATCGAGGTGGCGCCCAAGGGCGCGCAGACCACCCTGGTGCTGTGCACCTGGCTGCCGGACACCCCGCAGATCAAGAACGCCATGCTGGAGACCAGCAACACCGACGAGGCGGTGGCCGCCCTGCGCGAGGCCGGCGTCTCCGTCGACGACCCCAACCCGACGCCGTGGGGCAAGCAGGCCAGCTTCGCCGACCCGGACGGCAACACCTTCATCCTGACCGACGGCGGCGCCTGACCCGCCCGCCGCCGCGGCGCCCCCGTGGGAGAAGCCATGACTCAACCATCCCGTGACGAAACCTGGTCACCCTCCGGCGCGGACGGGACCGCGCCAGCCGGCACCGTCTCGACCCGGATGTGGATCACTCTGGTGCTCGTCTCCCTCGGAGCCATGATGGAGGCGCTGGACTCCACGGTGATGACGATCGGGAACCCGCAGATCGCCGTCGAGTTCGGCACGCGGCTCAGCCAGCTCCAGTGGGTCAGCAACGGCTACATGTTCGCGGTGGTCGTCTTCCTGATCACGGCGGGGAAGATCGGCGACAGGTTCGGCCACCGCAACACGTTCCTCGTCGGCATGGTGGGGTTCGCCGCCAGCTCGGCGGTCGCGGGCCTGGCCGGCTCCATCGAGGTGCTGATCGCCGCCCGCGTGGTGCAGGGCCTGTTCGGGGCCGTGCTCGCGCCCAACTCGCTGGCGATCATCCGCAACCTGTTCCCCTTCGACCGCATGAAGACCGCCATCGGCGTGTGGGCGGGGTTCGGGGCGCTGGCGATGGCGGCCGGGCCCTTCATCGGCGGCCTGGTCGTCGACCAGTTCGGCTGGCGCGGGATCTTCTTCCTCAACATCCCGATCTGCGCCGTCGTGGTCGTCGCCGGGGTGTGGCTGATCGGCAAGGGGCGCGAGCAGCGGCTGGCCGCGTCCATCGACGTCCCGGGCGTCGTGCTGCTCTCGGCCGCCCTGCTGGCGCTGGTCTGGGGGATCATCCGCATCCCCGTGGACGGCCTCGACCTGGTCACCGTGCTGCTCTTCGTGGGCTTCGCGCTGCTGGCGGCGCTGTTCCTGTGGCGGCAGCGGACCTCGGCGAACGCGGTGCTGCCGCCCGCGCTGTTCCGCTCGCCGTCCCTGTCGATCGCGGTGGTGGTCATCACGATGGCCGCGTTCGTCGCCTTCGGCAGCTACTTCTACTTCGGCCTCTACCTGGAGCGGGTGCAGGGGCACTCGCCGCTGCTGGCCGGCGTCCTGCTGCTGCCGCAGACGGTGCTGTTCGGCGTCGGCGCGGCGGTCGGCGGCAAGCTGGGCAACGACCGGGGGCCGCACGTGCCGATGATGCTCGGCGCCGTCCTGGTCGCGCTGGGCTCGGTCGGGATCACGCTGCTGGACGCGGACTCGTCGTACGCGCTGCTCGGCCCCTCGCTGGGGCTGATGGGCATCGGGATCGGCGCGATCGTGCCCGTGGCGGTGAGCGTGATCCTCGGGCACAGCCCCGCCGACCTCGCCGGCACCGCGTCGGGCATGCAGCAGACCGGCCTCATGCTGGGGGCCGTGCTGGGCACCGCCATCCTCGGCACGATCATCAGCGTGCGCGTCGCCGCGGACCTGCCCGGCAGGCTCGCCGCCGCGGGCGTGCCCCAGGACGCCGCGGGCAAGGCGGTGGAGCAGGCGTCCGTGGCGGCCCAGGGCGTGCTGCCGCGCGTCGGCGGCGTCGCCCCGGGGACCGCCGCGCGCATCGAGGCCGCGGTCGGCCAGAGCTTCACCGGCGGGCTCAACACCGCGATGATCGTGGGCGCGGTGCTGATGGTGGTGGCCGCCGTGCTGGCCGGCCGCGTCAAGGCACCGCCGGCGTCGGCGGCGTCCTGGGGCTGAACGACACCCGTGGCCGCCGGGCCGCGCCCGTGATCCGGGCGCGCCCCGGCGCCCCGCAATCGACGAAAGGAACCGGCAATGGCGCTCTCCGGAGCGGAGATGCTCGTCCGCGTGGCGGCGTCCCTCCCCGAGAAGACCGGCAAGTCGCTGGAGGAGTGGATCGCGGCGGTCGGCAAGTCCGGGATCGACCCGCTCGACCAGCGCGCGGTACGGCAGTGGCTCAAGTCGGAGCACAACCTGACCAAGCCGCAGCAGGAGGCCGTCGCCATCGCCGCGGCCAAGGAGGCCGGCTGGGCCGAGCCCACCGCCGACGACCACCTGGCCGCCCAGTACGCCGGCCCCAAGCAGGCGCTGACGCCGATCTACGAGGCCCTGCTGGCCGCCGCCACCGGGCTGGGCGGCGACGTGGCCGTCGAGGTGCGGGCCGGGTTCGTCGCGCTGAACCGCAAGCGGCAGTTCGCCGCCATCCAGCCGGCCACCGCAAGCAGGATCGACCTCGGGCTGCGCTTCACCGAGCCGCCCGCCGACGAGCGGCTCAAGGCGGCCACGGCGCCCGGCCAGTCCACGCACAAGATCGGCCTGACCGCGGCCGGGCAGGTCGACGCGGGCGTCGAGGCGCTGCTGCGGGCGGCGTACGAGCAGAACGGCTGAGGCCACGGCTCCGCCGGCCCTGTGGAGGAGAGGGGGCCGGCGGAGCCCTTCCTCATCGGAGGAAGTGCCGGGCCGGGTTGGCCCGCGGGTAGCGGCGCAGGTAGGCGAAGAAGTCCGCGAGCGCGGCGTCGCTCTTGGTCAGCAGGCCCGGCGTGTAGTGGATCGTCATCAGCACGGGCGCGTCCTCCGCCAGGAGGTTGAACATGAACGCCTGCACCTTGGCGAGGAACTCCCCGGCCGCCTCGGGCGGCTCGCCGGGCAGCGGCTGGGTGCCCCAGGTGAAGTACGAGGCGGTGGTCCGCGCCCGGGGCGCCGCCATGCCGGTGATCCAGTAGAACCAGCGGCCGTCCAGCGTGCCCTGCTGCCAGAAGATGTTGCTGCCGTGGATCGACGCCCAGACCCGGTACTCCTCGCCGCCCGGCATCAGCGCGTGGTAGCGGTACCCGACCGAGAACTCGTCCCAGGTGACGGAGTCGTTGGGGTCCTCGACGAACGTGCCCTCGTGAGGGAGCGCGAAGTGTTGCAGGTCCAGGGTCTGGGCCGCGACCACCCAGGGGTCCACCGCCAGCTCCTGGCCGAAGGCCGCCGTCCGCGTCACGACGGGCGCGGCCGGGTCCGGCGGGTCCGGCTGGGGGAGCGCGAACAGCGGGGAGGAGCCGTTGAACGCCCAGACGACGCCGTGCGTCTCGACGGCGGGGAAGCGGAACAGGCGCGCCCGCGGATCGACCGGCGTGCCGTTGGCCGACAGGCAGCGCCCGTCCATGTCGTAACGCCAGCCGTGGAAGGCGCACCGGACGGCCTCGCCGTCGAGCCGGCCCACCGACAGGTCGGCGCCCAGGTGGACGCAGTACGCGCTGAACACGGAGACCCGCCCCGAGGGCGAGCGCACCGCCACCACCCGGCCGCCGAGCAGCTCGGCGCCCACGATGCCGCCGCCCTCCGGCAGCGCGTCGCCCAGGCAGACCGGGAACCAGGTCTGGGTGAACAGGCCGTCCGCGCCCTCGGACGGGATCGGCTCGGAGCGGGGCCGGCGGCGTACGTCATCCGTGATCGTCATGAGGGGATCCCGTCCTTCCGGGCGGCAGGCGCTGAATCGCGTTCAGTCTCGCTGCGGCCCACCGGCACGGTCAACGCGAGCTGCCAGAACGACAATCTCGAAGAAACCCCGCCCCTGGCGGTGTGTTTGCCTATGAAGGGTGCCCCTGAAGGATGCCTGTCCCGGCACGCGCCGACCTGGAGGAACCGTGCCCGCCGATACGGATCAGCTGGCCGCCAACAAGGCCATCGTGCAGCAGCTCGTGGACGCCTGGAACGCACGGGACATCGCGCGGATGATGCGCTACTGGGCGCCGGACATGGTGCACCACGGCCGCGAGGGGGCCATGCCCGCCGGGCAGGTGGGCGGCGAGATGCAGCGCTTCATCACGGCGTTCCCCGACATCCACATCGACGTCGAGGAGATGATCGCCGAGCGCGACCTGGTCAGCACCCGGCTGCGGGTCTCGGCGACCCACTCCGGCCCCTACATGGACATCGAGCCGACCGGCCGGGCGGTCCACTGCGCGCTGATGGGCCAGCTGCGCATCGTGGACGGCAAGGTCGTCGAGCACTGGGGGGTGGCCGACACCGTGCACCTCCTGGAACAGCTCGGCCTCATCGACGAGAAGCTGCTGGAGGCGACGGCCTAACCCTGACGGGAGGACACGTGAACGACGAATTCGCGCAGATCAAGGCCGAGCGGGAGGCGATCGTCCGGCGCTTCCGCGGCGCCGTGCTGTTCCGCCGGGACTTCTCCGCGATCGAGGAGGTGCTGGCCCCGGAGTTCGTGGACCACTTCGCGCCCCCGTGGGACCCGCCCGGCCGCGACGGCGTCCAGCACCGGTTCGGCCAGGCCGCCGGCGCGCTGACCACCACGAAGGTGGAGGTCCTGGTCTCGGTCTGCGAGGGGGACTACCTGTCCCAGGCCATCGAGCTGCACTTCGCGCACACCGGCGAGTTCATGGGCATCCCCGCCACCGGCAGGAACATCGCGATCGGCGGGTCGAACACCTTCCGCTTCGACGGCGGGCAGATCGTGGAGCACTGGGGCGTCTTCGACGTGGCGAAGATCCCGGACCTGCTGCGCGAGACGCAGGGCGCCCAGGGCGGCTGGGCCTCGATGTGGCCGAGCCCGCAGGAGGCCTCCAGGCGGAGCTGAACGGCCGTCGCGGGCGGCGGGTGGACATCCATGACGCATCGATGGACCCTACAGGGACCTGGAGGTAGGAGTGCGGATCCGCGAGAACGACGCAACGGACAGGATCGACGTTCCCGGAGACCATCGGATGCGGGCGGTCGAGCAGGTGCTCGGCAAGATCAGGCGCGATCTGTCCCGCGCGCACTCGCTCGACGACCTGGCGCAGACCGCGTGCTTCAGCCCGTTCCACTTCCTGCGCGTCTTCCGCGGCATCACCGCCACCACCCCGGCGCGCTTCCTGGCCGCCCTGCGGATCGCCGAGGCCAAACGGCTGCTCGCAGCCACGAACCTGGACATCACCACCATCTGCATGCAGGTGGGTTACACCAGCCTCGGCACCTTCTCCCACCAGTTCGCCCGGCACGTCGGGGTCTCCCCGCGCAAGTTCCGGCGCCTGATCAACGAGATGTCCGACCAGTCGTGGGAGGCGGTGCTGGCCGCGGCGGCGCCGCCCGCGCCGCGCGCCGGGCCGGCGCGCAAGCTCCGGGTGCGGCTCGACGGCCGGGAGCCGGGCGACATCGCGCTGGTAGGGCTGTTCGAGTCGGGCATCCCGCAGGGCTGGCCGGCCGCCTGCGCCCTGGCGCGGGAGAGCGACGAGGTGGACATGGCGGTCGGTCCCGACGGCGCCTACATGGCCCTGGCGATGAGCTTCCCGTCCGACACCGACATCGAGGACCTGATGGCGGGCGACGGGCCCGGCCGGTGCCTGGTCGGCTCGTACGGCCAGATCCACGTCAAGGGCGGGCGCGCCACCGAGAGCAGCATCGTCATCGGCCTGCGCCCGCGCCGGGCCAGCGATCCGCCGATCGTCTTCGCCTCCCCGCTGCTGGCCGCCCGGGAGCACCGCTTCGCCGAGCCGCGCAAGGCCCTGTCGGCCCGGCCCTGACCCTCCGGCGGCTTGCGCAGGCTCGAAGAAGTACCGGGACCCCGGCCTGATCTAGCGTGTGGTCCACCGCGCCCTCAGGCCGGCGCCATGCGGACCAGCGGAGGTGACCGTGACCCAGCTCCCGACCCCGGCGACCCGTCCCGACGACCCCGTTCCCCGCCCGATGGGCGCGCACCTGCCGCACGAGGGCGACGACGGGCTCTACACGCAGAGCTGGTACCCCATCTGCATGGCGGACGACCTGGCGCCCGGCACGGTGGTCGGCGCGGAGTTCCTGGGCGGGCGGGTGGTGGCCTTCCGCGACGCCGCGGGCCGGCCGGCGGTGGTGTCGGCCTACTGCGTCCACCTCGGCGCCGACCTCGGCGTCGGAACGGTCCGCGACGGCCTGCTGAGGTGCCGCTTCCACGGCTGGACCTACGACGAGCAGGGCGTGTGCCGGCGGACCGGCAGCGGTGACCCGGTGCCCGACGGGGCGCGCCTGTTCCGGTTCCCCACCGAGGAGAGGTTCGGCGTCGTCTGGGCCTTCAACGGCACCGAGCCGATCTTCCGCATCCCCGAGCTGCCCTGCCCCGAGGACGAGGTGCGGGCCGGCCGCGGCCGGTTCGGGCACCTGGCCATGGAGCCGTGGATGGTCTCGGCGCACACCCTGGACCTGCAGCACCTGTCGCTGCCGCACGGCTTCGACCTGAAGGTGCCGCCCGCCGACACGGTGCGCAGCACCGCGCACAGCCACGGCTACGACCTCGTCGGCTCGCTGCCGGACGGCACCACGTACGACGTCAGGATCGACATCCACGGCCCCAACCTGTTCCTGCAGACCGGCCTGCTCGACGGCCGCTGGTACTTCTGGATGACCTCGCCCAGCCTGCCGGCTCCCGGCCGGACCGACTCCTTCTTCGTCTACGGCGTCCGCAAGGACGAGTCGGAGAGCGAGGAGGAGGCGCAGCGGGCGCTGCGGCGGGTGTTCGAGGCGCAGATGCAGTTCTACTCCGACGACTCCGACATCTTCGACACCATCCACTTCCAGCCGGGCCTGCTGACCTCCCGCGACAGCACCCTGGCGATGTTCCTGGACTACCTGCGGACCTACCCGCGCGCCAACCCGGCGCGGGAGTTCCTGAGCTGACCGCCGCCCCTCCTCGTCGAACGGAGTACCCGGTGCCCGACGCCCGTGCCATCCCCGACGTCCAGGCCGACGACGCCTTCGTCACCATGCTGGCCCTGACCGACACCTTCGCGCCCTGGGCGGTCCGCGTGGCGGCGACGCTGCGGCTGGCCGATCTCGTCGCCCCCGGCGGGACGTCCGCCGACACGATACTGAAGGGGCTGGAGGCCGCCGGGGAGAGCGTGCACCCCGACGCGCTGGGCCGGTTGCTGCGCTACCTGGCCGCCCTGGGTGTGTTCGACCACGACGAGCCCGCCGGCCTGTACCGGCCGACGGCGCTGTCGGCCCTGCTGCGCTCCGACAGCCCGGTCAGCATGCGCGACTGGTGGCGCATGGACAGCGCCATGTGCCGGCTCGACCAGACGCCGGTGCTCATGCTGGAGGCGATCAGGACCGGCGAGCCGGTGTACGAGCGCCTCTTCGGCCAGGACGTGTGGGCGGACCTCGCCGCGCACCCGTCGCTGGCGGACTCGTTCGAGCAGGCGATGGCGCACAAGACCCGCATCTCGCTGGACAGCGTCATCGCGGCGCTCGACTGGGCGGCCCGCGGCGACGTGGTGGACGTCGGCGGCGGTCACGGGCTGCTGCTGGAGGCCGTCCTGCGCGTCTCCCCGGACGCCCGCGGCGTCGTCTTCGACACCCCGGCCGCGGTCGCGACGGCCCGGGCGCACCTGGCCGGCTCGCCGGTCGCGGGCCGCGTCTCCTTCGTCGAGGGGGACTTCTTCGCCGAGTGGCCCGCCGGCGCCGACACCTACGTGCTGATGAACGTGCTGCACAACTGGCCCGACGAGCAGGCCGTGCGGGTGCTGCGGCGCGGCGCCGGCGCGCTGGGCGCCACCGGCCGCCTGCTGGTGATCGAGACGCTGGTCGGCGGCGGCGGGGACCAGCGCAGCCTGGCCCGGCTGGACATGATGATGCTGCTGTTCAGCGGCGGCAGGGAACGCACCCGCGCGGAGTTCGACGACCTCGCCGAGCGGGCGGGCCTGGCCGTCACCGGGGCGCACCCGACGACGTTCGGCCTGACGATCCTGGAGCTGGGCCCGGCCGCCGGAGGCCGGTGATGGACGAGCGCACCGTGCACCGCTTCCCGTTCGGGCCCGCCGTCGCGCTGGAGCTGGACCCCAAGTACCGCAAGCTGCAGGAGTCGGAGCGGGTGGCGCGCGTCCGCATGCCGTTCGGCGGCGACGCCTGGCTGGTCACCGGGTACGAGGACACCAGGTTCGTGCTCTCCGACCCCCGGTTCAGCCGGGCCGTCACGCTG
The DNA here is from genome assembly GCF_040802095.1 of Nonomuraea sp. NPDC050783. Lineage (NCBI taxonomy): Bacteria > Bacillati > Actinomycetota > Actinomycetes > Streptosporangiales > Streptosporangiaceae > Nonomuraea > Nonomuraea sp. NPDC050783. The sequence continues at coordinate 202,142 of NZ_JBFAHK010000013.1, read as the reverse complement.
GAGATGGACCTGCCCCGGCTGCAGCCGCGCATCGTCCAGAACCCCGAGATGATCATGAGCATGGACCCGCCCGACCACACGCGGGTCCGCCAGGTCGCCGCGCGGGCGTTCACCCCCCGCCGGGTGGAGCGGCTGCGGCCGTGGATCGCCGGGCAGGTGGACGGCCTGCTGGCGCGGATGGCCGGGCAGGGGCCGCCGGCCGACCTCGTACGGGACCTCGCGCTGCCGCTGCCGATCGCGGTGATCTGCGAGATCCTGGGCGTGCCGTTCGCCGACCGGGAGAAGTTCCGGGTGTGGTCGGACATCGTCATGTCCGTCACCGCGTTCACGCCGGAGGAGATCCAGGCCGCCTTCCAGAGCCTCACCGAGTACCTGCAGTGGCTGGTCAAGCAGCGCCGGGTCGCGCCGGCGGACGACCTGTTCAGCGCCATGGTCCGGGCGCGGGACACCGAGGCGGTGATGAGCGAGCGGGAGCTGGTGACCTTCGGCGTCACCCTGCTCGTGGTGGGGCACGAGACGACCGTCAACGAGATCGCGGACATGATGTTCGTCCTGCTGCGCGACGGCGGCTACGCCGAGCTGGCCCGGGGCGGGGGGCCGCCGGTGCCCCGGGTCGTGGAGGAGCTGCTGCGCTTCGTGCCGCTGGAGAGCCCGGGAGGCTTCGCCCGGGTCGCGACCGAGGACGTCGTCGTCGGCGGCACCCTCATCGCCAAGGGCGAGGCCGTCTACACCCAGCTGTCGGCGGCCAACCGCGACCCGCGGGTCTTCGCCGACCCGGACGCGATCGACTTCGCGGCCGAGCGGGAGCAGCACCTCACCTTCGGCTTCGGCCCGCACCGCTGCCTGGGCGCGGCGCTGGCCAAGGCGGAGATCGAGCTGGCCGTCGAGGGCCTGCTGCGGGCGTTCCCCGGCCTGCGGCTCGCCGTCGATCCCGAGCGGGTCACCTGGAAGCTCGACCGGCTGGTACGAGGGCCCGAGGCGCTTCCGGTGACGTGGTGAGCGAGCCGGCGCGCGCCCGCCCGGCGCCCGCCGGGCGGGCCCGTTCCCCGGCCTCGTTGACAGGTAGGATAGACCCTACTGATAATGTACGGGGACCGGCGAGTATCGGGTCGCCGGCGACAGTGCGACCAGGGGCTGCCAACCATGCCGCGGAGCGGGAAGACGACGACGCCGGACGGTGTCCCCACCCTGCTCGACGACGTCTTCCCGGCCCTGGCCAACCCGGTCAGGAGGCGCATCCTCCAGCTCCTGCTCCAGGGGCCGCAGTCGGTCAACAACCTGGCCGCCCACTTCGACATGGCCCGCCCCAGCGTGTCGGAGCACCTGAAGGTGCTGCGCGACTCCGGCCTGGTCACCGAGCGGCGGGTCGGCAGGGAGCGCCACTACTCGCTGTGCCGCGCGCCGCTGGAGGAGATCTCCAACTGGCTGCACCCGTACGAGCTCTACTGGCAGGAGCGGCTGCGGCTGCTGCGCGACACCGTGGTGGAGGAGGAGAACAACCGGCGGGAGGAGAGCGACCGGCAGGGCGACTAGGGCCGGCCCTCGCACGGGACCTCCCGCGCGGGCTCCCCGCCCGCCGCGCCCTTGGCCGCCTCTCTGGCTGGCTCTCTGGCCGGCTCGCCGGCCGCGAGCGCCGCCGCCAGCCGGGTGAACAACCACGAGCGCCAGCCGCCGCCCATGATGCGGCGCGCCCGCTGCTGCAGCTCGTTGCCGGGGTCGAAGCCCTCGTGGTCGAAGAACAGGCGGGTGCCGTGGCCCTCGGCCACCAGCCGCCAGGTCGCGGTGCACCGCGCCCCGCTCGGCCCGTGATCCTCCCAGCTGATGCGCAGCAGGCGCTCGGGCTCGATGGCGAGCACCTGGCAGTGGATGACGCCGTCGAACCTCGTGGTGGGCACGGCCTGCGCCACGATCGTGAACCGGTGGCCGACGACCGGCTGGAAGTCCTCGGGCCCGAGCCATTTCGTCACCAGCCGGGGCTCCACGAACGCTCGCCACACGCGGTCGGGCGGATAGGGCAGGAACTCATCCAGCCTGATCGCCTGGGGATCGTCCGTCATGTCGTCAGCTCTCGATCAGGGACCGAACAATCACCGCGAGTCTATCGCCACGGCTGAGCAGGCGCACTTGCGAAGGAGGCACCAGTGAAGATCGGAATCGGGTTGCCGGGGGACGAGCCGGACCTCCTGCTGGACTGGGCGCGGCAGGCGGACGCGGGGCCGTTCAGCACGCTGGGGCTGCTCGACCGCCTCATCTGGCGCAACCCCGAGCCGCTGGTGATGCTGGCCGCCGTCGCCGCCGTCACCAGGCGGGTCAGGCTCCAGACCGAGGTGCTGATCGGGCCGCTGCGCGACACCGCCCTGCTGGCCAAGCAGGTGGCCACGCTCGACCGGCTCGCCGGCGGCCGGTTCACGCTGGGCATGGGGGTGGGCAGCCGCACCGACGACTTCGCCGCCGCGGGCATGCCGCTCAAGGGCCGCGGCCGGCGGCTCGACGACCAGCTCGTCGCGCTGCGGCAGCTCTGGGCCGGCGAGCGCACCCCCTGCGGGCTCGGCCCGGTCGGGCCCGCGCCGCTGCGCCCGGGGGGCCCGGAGATCCTGTTCGGCGCGTTCGCGCCGAGCGCGCTGGCCAGGGTGGCCCGGTTCGGCCACGGCCTGCTGTGCGCCGCGCCCGCGCCGTGGGCCGGCGACCTGTTCCGCGCCGTCGGCAAGGAGTGGTCGGCGGCCGGCCGGGAGGGCAGCCCGCGCAACGTCGGCCAGCTCAACGTGGCCTTCGGCTCGGACAGCACGGTCGCCACGGCCAAGGCTGCCATCAGCGAGTGCTACGCGATCGTCGGCGCCTCCCACTGGATGGTGGAGGGCATGCTGACCACCGAGGACCAGATCCGGGCGGGGCTGCGCGGGTTCGAGGAGCTGGGCGCGGACGAGGTCATCCTCTACTGCTGGTCCCCGGAGGCCGGCCAGGTCGGCCGGCTGGCCGACCTGGCCGACCGCTACACCGGGCGCTGAACCCGGCGAGCGCGCCGGGTCACCGGCTGTAGGGGGCGAGGGTGATCCGATCGATCAGCGGGGCGTACGCCACTCCTGACGTCAGCGAGAAGGTGAGGGCCGCCGGGAGGAGCCCGGCGCACAAAGCCCTGGTGATGCTCGGGAATGCCATGGCGGTTGCCCCTGGTATGTGAGCGTTAACAAGACTGAGGGAGCAGATCGGCAACGCCACCGGGGGTTGCGCGTAGGTTACGCAGCCGCGTCCGGCGCGTCAATGGGCCGGTCTCCGCGCGTTTCCGGCCGGTCACGATTCGGTATCGCCGGGCGCGGCGGCTCTTGACGCCCGGCGCCCGGTGGAGCAACAGTCGAGCCACATCGTTGAACCGGTTCGCCGACACCGGGGACGTCAGTCTGCGTCCTCCTGGAAGAAGGCGCCATCGGAGCGGCGATGCGAGGGAGCAGTGCAACGTCATCGTCGAACCGGTTCGACAATCAGGAGGTGAGAGTGGCGACGATCGGGGACGTGGCCCGGGAAGCCGGGGTGAGTCGCAGCACCGCGTCGTACGCGCTGTCGGGCAAGCGGCCCATCTCCGAGGAGGTGCGCCGGCGGGTGCTGGCCGCCGCCGAGGCCCTGGCGTACACGCCGAACGCCGGCGCCCGCGCGCTGGCCACCGCCCGGACCAAGGTCCTCGGCCTGCTCGCCCAGTTCCACGAGGACGAGTTCGCGCCCGCGATGATGCAGTACATCCTGGGCGTCACCAACACCGCCCGCGACCTGGGCTACGACACGCTGCTGGTCACCGAGGCCGACGGGGTGCGGGCGCTGCGCCGCATCACCGACTCCCGGATGGTGGACGGCGTCGTGCTCATGAACATCGCCCAGGACGACGCCCGGCTGCCCATCCTGCGCGCCGCGCCGCAGCCGGGCGCGCTGGTCGGGCTGCCGGGCGACTGCTCCGGCCTGGACGTGTTCGACCTCGACTTCGAGGAGGCCGGCCGGGTCATGGTGGACCACCTGCACCGGCTCGGCCACCGCGAGCTCATCCTGATCTCCCACCCGGAGCACGTGGTCGAGCGGGGCGGCGCGTACGTCTGGCGGCTGCGCGACGCGGCGCTCGAACGTGCCCGCCAGCGCGGCGTCACCCTGCGCGCCGTGTACGGCGAGTCCCGGCAGCCCGCCGTGGGCCGCCTGCTGCACGACCTGCTCGACGCCCACCCGGCGGCCACCGGCCTGCTGATCAACAACGAGGCGGTCGCGGCGGCGCTGCCCTCCGTCACCCACGAGCGGGGGCTGCGGGTGCCCGACGACCTGTCGGTCATCGGGCGCTACTCCGCCGAGTTCGCCGCGACCTTCTCCCTGCCCTATTCGTTCATCGAGAGCGCTCCCGACCGGCTCGGCTCCATGGCCGTACGCCAGCTCGTGCGCCGCGTGGAGTCCACGGCGGCCAGGAAGGAGCCGTTCGTGGTGCGCTTCATCTCGCCCGAGCTGGTCTCCCGGGGCAGCACCGCACCCCCGCGCCCGCGCTGACCGCGCGGACGACAGCCCCCACGTCCGACAGCCTCTCGATGTGAGCGCTAACACTGGAGAGTCCAGATGAAGAGTACGTCCGCCAAGGCCACCGTGATCGCCACCGCCCTGCTCGCCCTGGCCGCCTGCGCCTCCGCGCCGACCGGCGGCGGGGGCGGGACCGGCACGACCGCCACCGCCGCCGGCGCCTACACCTGGTGGGACCCCTACCCGCAGCACGACGCCGGCTCCGCCTGGGCCAAGCGGGTGAACTCCTGCGGGCAGCAGGCCGGCGTCACCATCCAGCGCACCGCCTACGACACGACCGCGCTGACGAACCAGGCGCTGCTCGCCGGCCAGGAGGGCAACGCGCCGGACGTCATCCTCCTCGACAACCCCGCCGTCTCGACGCTGGCCGACGCCGGGATGCTCACCGCGATGGCCGACTTCGGCCTCGACACCGCCAGGTTCGACAAGAACCTCATCGCCGCCGGCGAGCTGGACGGCAAGACGTACGGCATCCCCATCGGCGCCAACACCCTCGCCCTCTACTACAACAAGAAGATCCTGGACCAGGCCGGCGTCGAGCCGGACTCGATCAAGGACTGGGCCTCGCTCGGCGCCGCGCTGAAGAAGGTCAAGGCCGCCGGCAAGAAGCCGATCACCTTCGCCGGCATCGGCACGGAGGAGGGCTCCTTCCAGTTCCTGCCGTGGTTCTGGGGTGCCGGCGCGCAGCTCACCCAGCTCGACTCACCGCAGGCCGTCGAGGCGCTGGAGCTGTGGAGCTCCTGGCTCAAGGACGGCCTCGCGCCCAACTCGGTCATCAGCAACTCCCAGAACACCACCTGGGAGGAGTTCCTGACCGGCGAGTTCGCCTTCGCCGAGAACGGCACCTGGCAGATCAACAGCGCCGCCAAGGCCGGCTTCCCGACCGGCGTCGTGCAGATCCCCGCCAAGGACGGCGGCGCCGCGCCCACCCCGACCGGCGGCGAGTTCATCACCGTGCCGGTGCAGAAGGACACCAAGCGCTACGACGTCACCAAGAAGATCCTGGAGTGCATGACCACGCCCGAGGGCCTGGTCGAGACCGGCACCACGTTCGCGTACTACATCCCCTCCACCGCCGACGGGCAGCAGCGCATCCTCGCCCAGGAGCCCGGGCTGAAGCCGTGGGTGGAGGCCGTGCGCTCGGCCAAGGGCCGCACCAGCGACAACCTCGGCACCGACTACCCGAAGATCTCCGAGGCGCTGTGGACCGGCGTGCAGAAGGCGCTCAGCGGCGCGGCGAGCCCCGCCGACGCGCTCAAGCAGGCGCAGGCGCAGGCGAAGCAGGCCATCGGCGGATGACCCGGCGACCGATCCCATGACCTCGCTCCGCACCGGGACGGTGATGACGAGAAGGGCGGCCCACGCCGCCGCCCCGCACCGGCGGGCCCGGCGGTGGACGGCCCTCGCCTTCCTCGCCCCGCTCCTCGTCTACCTGCTCGTCTTCTACGCCTACCCGCTCTACCGCAACATCGAGCTCAGCCTGCACGACTACACGCCCCGGGCCTTCATCCAGGGCGACCCGGAGTTCACCGGCCTGGAGAACTACGCGAAGATCCTGTCCGACGGCGCGTTCCTGCGCGCGCTGGGCAACACCGCGCTGTTCACGCTGGGCTCCATCGCCGCGCAGTACGCGATCGGGCTGGCCCTCGCGGTCTTCTTCCAGCGCACCTTCCGGCTGTCGGCGGTGCTGCGCGCGATGTTCCTCGTGCCGTGGCTGCTGCCGCTCATCGTGTCGGCCTCCACCTGGTCGTGGATGCTCAACAGCGAGAACGGCATCGTCAACGCGGCCCTGCAGGCGTTCGGCGTCGGCCAGATCAACTGGCTGACCTCCCCGGACACCTCGCTGCTGGCCGTCACCGTGGCCAACGTCTGGCTCGGCGTCCCGTTCAACCTGGTGATCCTGCACGCCGGGCTGCAGAACATCCCCGCCGAGCTGTACGAGGCCGCCGGGCTGGACGGGGCCGGCGCGTGGCAGCGCTTCCGCAGCATCACCTTCCCGCTGCTGCGCCCGGTGTCGCTGATCACGCTGCTGCTCGGCCTGATCTACACGCTCAAGGTCGTGGACATCATCTGGATCATGACGAGGGGCGGCCCGGCGGACGCCTCCACGACCCTCGCCATCTGGTCCTACCGGGAGGCGTTCGGCACCGGCCAGCCCGACTTCTCCCCGGCGGCGGCCGTCGGCAACCTGCTCATCCTCATCGCCTTCGCCGCCGGGCTCGCCCACGTGCGCCTGCAGAAGGAGGGGTCATGAGAAAGTGGCGGACCGCCACGGGCGTCGTCCTGGTGGCCGTGATGCTCTTCCCGGTCTACTGGATGGTCAACGTCTCGCTCACCAGGACCGGCGACATGCGGGCCGACCCGCCCCACTGGTTCCCGTGGGACCCCACGTTCGAGGGGTACGCCGCCGCGCTCGGCCAGCAGCTTCCCGCCCTGGCCACCAGCCTGTTCATCGGGCTCGGCACGGTCGCGCTCACGCTCGTGGTGTCGCTGCCGGCCGGGTTCGCCCTGGCCAGGCTGCGTCCGCGCGGCACCCGGGTGATCGACTTCCTGCTGCTGGTGGCGCAGATGATCCCCGCCGTCGTCATGGCGATGGGCTTCTACGCCGTCTACATCAGGCTCGGGCTGCTCAACACCGTCCCCGGGCTGATCGTGGCCGACTCGACGCTCGCCGTGCCGTTCGGGGTGCTGCTGTTCCGGGCGTTCATGGCGGGCATCCCCGCCGAGGTCATGGCCGCCGCGCAGATCGACGGGGCGGGCACCTGGCGCACGTTCCGGTCGATCGTGCTGCCGCTCAGCCGCAACTCCGTGATCACCGTCTCGCTGTTCGCCTTCCTGTGGGCGTGGTCGGACTTCATCTTCGCCTCCACGCTCAACCGCAACAGCGACGTCATCCCGATCACGCTCGGCATCTTCCGCTACATCGGCAACAACACCACGCAATGGAACTCGATCATGGCGACCGCCGTGATCGCCTCCGTGCCCGCGGCCTTCCTGCTGATCCTCGCGCAGCGCTACATCGCCGCCGGGGTCACCGCGGGCGCGGTGAAGGACTGACAGAAAGGGTTTCGCCATATGACCAGCCCCGTGCTGCCCTCCCGCGGCCGGGTACGCCCCCTCGCGCTCGCGCAGGTCTCGCTCACCGGCGGGTTCTGGGGGAGCCGCCAGACCGTGAACGCCACGGCGACGCTCGCCCACTGCGAGTCGTGGATGGAGCGCCTCGGCTGGCTGGCCAACTTCGACCGGGTCGCCGACGGCACCACCGGGCCCGACCGGCCCGGCTGGCCGTTCTCCGACTCCGAGGTCTACAAGCTGCTGGAGGCCCTGTCCTGGGAGAGCGCCAGGACCGGCGACCCGGAGGCGGAGGCGGCGATCAAGCGGCTCACCGCCAGGATCGCCCGCGCCCAGGACCCCGACGGCTACCTCAACACCTGCTTCGGCCACGGCGGCCAGCGGCCGCGCTACAGCGACCTCGAAGGCGGCCACGAGCTGTACAACACCGGCCACCTGCTCCAGGCCGCCGTCGCCCGGCTGCGCGGCCACGGCGAGGACGAGCTGGTACGCCTCGCCCGGCGGGCCGCCGACCACGTGTGCCGGACGTTCGGCCCCGGCGGGCGCGCCGGGATCTGCGGGCACCCGGAGATCGAGGTCGGCCTGGCCGAGTTCGGCCGCGCCCTGGGGGAGGAGCGCTACCTGGAGCAGGCCCGCCTGTTCCTCGACCGGCGCGGCCACGGCACGCTGCGCGACATCCCGCTCGGCCGCGCCTACTTCCAGGACGACGTGCCCGTCCGGGAGGCGCGGGTGTGGCGCGGCCACGCCGTGCGCGCCCTCTACCTGGCCGCCGCCGCGGTGGACGTCGCGGTCGAGCGCGGCGACGACGAGCTGCTGGGCGCCGTGGAGCGCCAGTGGGAGCGCTCGGTCGCCCGCCGCACCTACATCACCGGCGGCATGGGCTCGCGCCACCAGGACGAGGGCTTCGGCGAGGACTGGGAGCTGCCGCCCGACCGGGCCTACTGCGAGACCTGCGCCGGGGTCGCCTCCATCATGGTGTCCTGGCGGCTGCACCTCGCCACCGGCGACGTCCGCTACACCGACCTCATCGAGCGCACGCTCTACAACGTCATCGCGACCTCCCCGAGCGCCGACGGCCGGGCCTTCTTCTACGCCAACCCCCTCCACCAGCGCGTTCCCGGCCGGCCGGCCGACCCGGCGGAGGTCAGCCCGCGGGCCGAGGCGGGCGAGCGGGCCGCCTGGTTCGACGTCTCCTGCTGCCCCACCAACGTCGCCCGCACGCTCGCCGCCCTGCACGGCTACCTCGCCACCAGCGACGACGACGGCCTGCAGATCCACCAGTACGCCTCCTGCCGGATCCGCGCCGAGCTGCCCGGCGGCCGGGCGGCGGCCGTGGACGTCGAGACCGCCTACCCGGAGGGCGGGACCGTCCGCGTCCGGATCGCGGCCGACGCGGACGAGCCCTGGACGCTCGCCCTGCGCGTCCCGGCCTGGGCCGCCGGGGCCACCTTGACCGAGGGCGGCCGGACCCGCCCGGTCGGGCCCGGCCTGGCCCGGGTGCGGCGTGCCTTCCGCGCCGGGGACGAGATCGTCCTCGACCTGCCGATGGAGCCGCGCTTCACCTGGCCGGACCCGCGCATCGACGCCGTGCGGGGCTGCGTGGCGGTGGAGCGCGGGCCCGAGGTGCTGTGCGCCGAGTCCCGCGACCTGCCCGACCCCGGCGCGCTCGGCTCGCTGGTCGTCGATCCCCGCTCCGCGCCGCGGGCCGTCCCCGGCGGGGCCCTGGTCCGCGGCCGGGCGCTCGCGCTCGACGACCGGCCGTGGCCCTACCCCGCCGTCCCGGCCGTCGCCGGGCCCGCTGCCGAGCCCACCGAGCCCGCCGGGACCGTCGCCGGGGCCGCCGAGCCCGTCGCCGGGGCCGCCGGGGCCGCCGGGGCCGCCGGGGACGGGGGCTGGACCGACGTGCCGCTGCGGCCGTACCACGCGTGGGCGCGGCGCGGGCCGTCCAGCATGCGGATCTTCCTGCCCATCGCCCCACCACCCCCTTCAGAAGGAGCGTGAACGCTCATGTCCCGTCTCCGCGTGCTCGCCTTAGTACTGGTCACCACGGCCACCACCGTGGTGACCGGCGCGCCCCCGGCCGCGGCGGCCGGCGCGACGCTGACCGTGGACGTCGCCCGGCCGTTCCGGCCCGTCACCCACGCCGCCTCCGGCGGCCTGTACGGCCTGGCGGAGAACTCCCGCCCGGCCGACTCCACCCTGCTGCCCATCAAGGTCAACTCGCTGACCCAGCCCGCCCCCGGCGTCGGCCAGCGGCCCAACGGCCAGCCGCCCGGCGGCGACTCGCTGCGGATCGCCCCGCAGGCCGACCGGGTCGGGGCCGGCCAGTACATCCGGATGCCCGACATCTACCCCGACTTCCCGTACAAGTGGGTGAGCTGGAGCGACTGGCTGGCCAAGGTGGACACGATGGTCCGCGCCCGGCTCAACGCCACCACGGTCACCAACGTCCTGGGCTGGGAGCTCTGGAACGAGCCCGACTACACCTGGAACACCGCCGCCGCCGGCCCGTTCAACGACGGCTGGGTGCGCACCTACCAGGCGGTACGGGCGCTCGACCCGCTCACGCCGATCGTCGGCCCCAGCGCCGCCACCTACAACCGGTCGTGGATGCAGGCGTTCCTCACCCGCGCCCGCGACACCGGCACGCTGCCCGACATCATCTGCTGGCACGAGCTGAGCGACCCCGCCAGGATCGCCACCGACCTCGCCGACTACCGCAACCTGGAGTCCTCGCTCGGCATCAGCCCGCGCCGCGTCTCCATCAACGAGTACGCCGCCCCCGCCGAGGTGGACGTGCCCGGCCGGATCGCCGGCTACGTGGCCAAGCTGGAGCGCGGCGGCGTGGAGTCCGCGCACCGCGCCTTCTGGTACGAGTACGGCACCATGAACGGCCTGGTCACCGGCAACACCCAGCCCACCGGCACGTGGTGGCTGTACAAGTGGTACGGCGACATGGCGGGGAACATGGTCACCACGACCTCCACCTCGACCGGCCTGGACGGCTTCGCCGCCTACGACCCGACCCGCAGGATCGTCAACGTGGTCCTCGGCAACGAGGCGGGCACCAACACCGTCAACCTGACCGGCCTGGGCCCGCTCGGCTCCAGCGTGCGCGTCACGCTGTCGTCCACCCCGTCCAGCGGCCGCTTCACCGCCGTCGCCGCGCCGGCCACGATCTCCGTGACGACCAGGACCGTCAGCGACGGCCGGCTCAGCGTGTCCGTGCCGGACATGGTGGCCACCAGCGCCTACCAGCTCCTCGTCGAGCCGGTCTCCGGCGTCCCGGCCTACCAGCAGCGCTACGAGGCCGAGAACGCCTCCGTCTTCCGCGCCCAGCGGCTGACCTCCTCCAGCGCGTCGGGCGGCGGCTACGTCGGCCGCATCGACAACTCCGGCACCCCGCGCACCGACAGCTACGTGGACTTCGTGGTGAACGTGCCGGCGGCGCGGGCGTACACGATGACCATCGGCTACGCCAACGCCACCGGGGCCACCGCCACGCAGGGCCTCGCCTACAACGGCGGCGCCTGGAGCACGGTCAGCTACCCGCCGACCGCCGCCTGGGGCCAGTTCGGCGCCACGGTCGCCACGACCGTCACGCTGCGGGCCGGCTACAACGTGATCCGCCTGGCCAAGGGCTCGCCGTACTTCGCGGGCGGCACGGGCTACGCCGAACTGGACTACATCCAGCTCACCTAGAAAGGACGTCGATGACCGTCGCCGGTCCGGTGTTCTCCCTGCGGGAGATCCCGTTCAGCCACCACGGGTCGTGGTTCTGCTTCTCGCCCGTGGTGGCCGAGAAGACCTACGCCGAGGACGTGCACCTGGTCTCCCACCAGAGCGGCATGCACCCGGTCCTCAGGCTGGTCCCCGCGGCGCCCGCCGCGGTCACGGCCACCCCGCAGCGGCTCACCTGGGCCGGCGGCGACGGCCGCCGCATCGACCTCGCCTACGAGAGCCCCGACACGGTACGGGTGCGCGGGCGCGGCCTCGGGCTGCGCCTGCTGGCCGCCGACCCGGTGCTGACGCCGTTCAGCGGCCCGTACTTCTACCAGGACCCCGTGGACGGGGCGTACGTCCTGACCGTCTACCAGACCGGCCGCCGCTACCGCGTCACGCTCCTCGGCGGGCGGGCCGCGTACCTCGGGGCGCAGGCGCTCGGCACCGCCGAGCGCGGGATCGAGTTGGACGGCGACTGGGAGATCGCCGTCGAGGAGTACGAGACCGCCCGCGCCCCCTACGCCGCCACGGACCCCTTCGACCAGGTGGTCAAGGCCGCGCGGGCGGAGTTCGACGCGTTCGCCGCGGCGGTCGCGCCCTGGCGCGGCGAGCGCGCGCCCGCCGCCGAGCTGGCCGCGTACGTGTTGTGGTCGGCCACGGTGCGGCCGGCCGGGTTCGTCACCCGCCCGGCGGTGCTGATGTCGAAGCACTGGATGGACAAGGTGTGGAGCTGGGACCACTGCTTCAACGCCATCGCCCTCGCCGGCGGCCTGCCCGAGCTGGCCTGGGACCAGTACCGCCTGCCCTTCGACCACCAGGACGCCGCCGGCGCGCTGCCAGACTCGGTCACCCACTCCGAGGTCCTCTACAACTTCGTCAAACCGCCCGTCCACGGCTGGGCCCTGCGCCACCTCCCGCCGCCGCCCGAGGACGTCTACCGGCTGCTGGAGCGCTGGACCGGGTTCTGGCTCACCGCCCGCCGCGCCCCCGGCCGGGAGCTGCCGCACTACCAGCACGGCAACGACAGCGGCTGGGACAACGCCACCACCTTCGACCCCGAGCGCGTCGTCGAGAGCGCCGACCTGGCCGCCTTCCTCGTGCTCCAGATGCGCGCGCTGGCCCGCCTGGCGCCCGACCGGGACACCGGCGCCCGCTGGGACGCGCGGGCCGACCGGATGCGCGCCGCGCTCCTCGCCGAGCTGTGGGACGGCGAGCGGTTCACCGCCCGCGGCGCGCTGTCGGGGCGCACCTGGGGCGGCTCCAGCCTGCTCGACCTCATGCCGATCGTGCTGGGGGAGGAGCTGCCCCGCGCGGTCGGCGCCGCGCTGGCCGGCCGGATCAGGCGGCACCTGACGGCGTACGGGCTCGCCACCGAGCTGCCCGGCTCGCCGCACTACCAGGACGACGGCTACTGGCGCGGCCCCATCTGGGCGCCCTCGACCGTCCTGATCGAGGACGGGCTGCGCCGCGCCGGGCACCGGGAGCTGGCCGACGAGATCAGCGCCCGCTTCCGCGCCCTGTGCGAGCGGTCGGGGTTCGCCGAGAACTTCGACGCCCGCACCGGCGAGGGGCTGCGCGACCGCGCCTACACCTGGACGGCCGCCGCCTACCTGCACCTCGCCGCCGCCGCCCACGAGCGGAGCGGCGGGGGCTGACCCCCGCCGGGGCGTCACCGTCCCGAGGTGATCGCCGGCTCCCGCCGCGCCGGCTCCAGCCGCTCGTGGAACCCGCCGTCGGGGGAGCGGACGATGATCCCGGTCTCCACGCCGTGCTCGGCCTCCTCGCGCTCCGCCTGCCGCAGCGCGAGGCAGATCCACCGGGTGACGACGAAGGCGACGGCGGGGCCGATCAGCACCGCGAACCTGAAGAAGACCGTCACGGCGTTCACGGTGAGGTGGAACTGGTGGGCGAGCTGGTCGTTGGCCGCGGCGGCCCACAGCAGGCCGTAGAACGCGACCCCGGCGGCCGCGATGCCGGTCCGCACCGGCGTCTCGCGCGGCCGGTCGAGCAGGCCGCCCGCGTCCGGCTCGCGGGTCGCGCGGGTCCTGGCCCTGGGGCGGCCGAGCGCGTCCCGGCGGTGGCGGCGGGCCCGCAGGAAGCGCTCGGCCGCCGGGTAGGCGGCCAGGGCGGTGAAGAAGACCCCGGGCACCACCAGCGTGGGGACGAGGACCGCGAGGCTGAGCGTGTAGCCGCCGAGGGTCAGCTCCCAGGCGGGCATGATCCGCAGCGCGCCGTCCAGGAACCCCATGTACCAGTCGGGCACCGAGCCCGCCGAGATCTGCGTCGGCCGGGCGGGGCCGTACAGCCAGATGGGCGCGATCTGGAACCCGAACCCGAGGACGACCAGCATGCCGGCCGTGGCCAGCGCCATCATCGGCCGCGCCCCGCGCCGGGCCGGCGCCGCGGCGGCGAACCGGGAGTGGCCGTTGCGCCGCACCAGCAGCTCGCGGGCGACCAGCAGCGCCGCCATGACGGCCGGGACCAGCAGGTGCGCGCCGTACAGGACCGGGATCACCCGCTCGCCGGGGAAGCCCGAGCCGAACAGCAGCGACGCCGCCCAGGTCCCCACCAAGGGCACGGACTGCACCACCGACACGATGAGCCACAGGCTGCCGCCCGACAGCAGGTCGTCGGGCAGGGCGTTGCCGGTCTCGCCCGCGGCCATGCCCAGCGCCAGCAGCGCCACCCAGATCAGCCACTGCCGGGTGCGCGGGCGGCGGAAGGCGCCGGTGAGGAACATCCGCAGCAGTTGCAGCACGACGGCCGCCACGAAGACGAGCGCCGCCCAGTGGTGGACCTGGCGGATGAGCAGGCCGCCGCGCACCTCCAGGCTGAGGTGCATGGTGGAGTCGAAGGCCCCGCTGACCAGCAGCCCGCGCAGCGGGCCGTAGGGACCGTCGTAGGCGACCCGGGACATGCCGGGGTCGTAGAACACCATCAGCACCCCGCCGGTCACCACCAGGACGGCGAACGACCAGACGGCGATCTCGGCGAACATGAACGACCAGTGGGAGAACTGGAACGAGCGGCGCTTGACGACGAACGAGCGCATCTGAAGCCCCCTTACCTTGCCTGTAAACAAGACGCGCCCGGGCCGCCCGACGTGACACGGAAAGGCCGCCGTCGGCGGTGATCCGCGTCACCTCTCCCGGCCGTCAGGGAGCGGGGCGGGGGCGGGGGGTCCAGAAGCGCTCGTGGTTGGCGATGGTGGACAGCGAGCGCGGCTCGGCGCGGTCGAGGTACAGGACGCCGCCGAGGTGGTCGGTCTCGTGCTGGGCGATGCGCGCCGGCCAGCCGGACAGCTCCAGCTCGTACGGCCGCCCGCCGCCGTCGAGGGCCGACAGCCGTACCTGGGCGTGCCGGGCGACCACGGCCGTGAACCCCTCGACGCTCAGGCACGCCTCGTGGAAGGCGTGGTAGCGGGACCCGAGCGGGGTGAGGACGGGGTTGACGAGTTCGAGCGGCGGCTGGGGTGCCCGCTGCCGCTCCGCGGCGATCTCCGGCGGCACGTCGGCGGGGTCCTCGATGACGGCCAGCGCCAGCGGGATGCCGAGCTGCGGGGCGGCGATCCCCACCCCGACGCCCGGCAGGTGCCGGAACATCGCGTCGAGCAGGTCGCGCAGCAGGGCGTCGGGGAGCTGGCCGTCGTACGGCGCGGCGATCCCGCGCAGCACGGGGTCGCCCACCTGGACGACGGGCCAGGGCCGGGGCGCCGCGAGCAGGGCGTGGACCTGTTCCACCAGCTTCGCGCCGCTCGCCGCGGGCCGCGCGCCGGGGGCGTGCTCGTGGTTCATGGAGGCGGTTCCTTCCGGTAGGTCGCACTTCGATCGTAAAGCATGTATATCCAGTAGGAAATGTTGACTTTAGGGAGATGGGCTCTTAGCTTCGTGTTCATGAGAGCCCGCGAGTCAGGGGGCGTCCCGTGACGCTGCCCGAGGTGCAGGCGCCCGCGCGCCAGGAGGCGCTGCGGCCGCCGGAGGTGGTGACCGCCCGCCGGCCGCTGCGCTGGCTGGCCGGGGCCGGTGTGCTCGTCGTGCTGGCCATGGCCGCCAGCGCGCTGATCACCAATCCCGCATGGGAATGGGACGTGGTCGGGCAGTACCTGTTCGCGCCGTCGGTGGTGCGCTCGGTGCTGCTCACCCTGGAGCTGACCGCGCTCGGCATCGGGCTCGGCTTCGCGCTCGGCACGGTGCTGGCGCTGATGCGGCTGTCGCCCAACCGGCTGCTGTCGTCGGCGGCGCTCGGGTACGTGTGGCTGTTCCGGTCGGTGCCGCTGATCCTGCAACTGCTGTTCTGGTACAACCTGGCGCTGCTCTACCCCCGGCTGTCGGTCGGGGTGCCGTTCGGCCCCGAGTTCTTCACCTTCGGCACCATGGACCTGATCGGGCCGCTGACCGCGGCGGCGCTCGGGCTGGCGCTGCACCAGGCCGCCTACGCCGCCGAGATCGTCCGCAGCGGGCTGCTGTCGGTGGACCACGGGCAGCGGGAGGCGGCGGCCGCGCTCGGGCTGCCCCCGGGGCGGCGGTTGTTCCGCATCGTGCTGCCGCAGGCCATGCGGACCATCGTCCCCAACGCCGGCAACGAGATCATCGGCCTGGTCAAGGGCACCTCGGTCGTCTACATCATGGCGCTGCCCGAGCTGTTCTACCAGGTGCAGGTGATCTACAACCGCAACGGCCGGGTCATGGCCCTGCTGCTGGTCGCGGCCCTCTGGTACCTGGTCCTGACCACCGTCCTGTCGGTCGTCCAGCACTACGTCGAACGGCACTACGGCAAGGGGCGCGCATGAGCGCGATGGTCGAGCTGCGCGGCGTCCACAAGAGCTTCGGCCCGCTGCACGTGCTGCGCGGCGTGGACCTCGACGTGCCCAAGGGGCAGGTGCTGGTCGTCCTCGGCCCGTCCGGGTCCGGCAAGTCCACCCTGCTGCGCACGATCAACCACCTGGAGAAGGTCGACCGCGGCTCGGTCCGGGTGGACGGGCGGCTGCTCGGCTACCGGCAGGCCGGCGACCGCCTGCACGAGCTGCCCGAACGCGAGGTGCTGCGCCAGCGCACCCAGATCGGCTTCGTCTTCCAGTCGTTCAACCTGTTCCCGCACCTCACGGTCCTGCAGAACGTCACGGAGGCGCCGCTGTCGGCCCAGCGCCGGCCGCGCGCCGAGGTCGAGCCGCTGGCCGAGCGGCTGCTGGCCCGCGTCGGCCTGGCCGACAAGGCCCACGCCTACCCGCGGACGCTCTCCGGCGGGCAGCAGCAGCGGGTGGCCATCGCCCGCGCGCTGGCCCTGGAGCCCAAGCTGCTGCTCTTCGACGAGCCGACCTCCGCGCTCGACCCCGAGCTGGTGGGCGAGGTGCTCGACGTCATCAAGGACCTCGCCCGCGGCGGCACCACCATGATCGTGGTCACCCACGAGGTCGGCTTCGCCCGCGAGGCGGCCGACGCGGTGGCGTTCATGGACGCCGGCCGCGTCGTCGAGCTCGGCCCGCCCGCCCAGGTCATCGACGCCCCCGCCCACGAGCGCACCCGCGCCTTCCTCGCCAAGGTCCTCTGACCCGCCGCACGGCGCGTTCCTCGGCCTGGGTGCGGCGGGCGAGACCGTGGCCGGCGGCTACGTCCCGCAGTTCGACGTGGACCGCCGGCCCGCGTCGGGGCCGCTCGCCTTCGTCAAGGAACTGACTCATCCCTGTAAAGCCGGTAGGGAAAGTTGAATACCTCCGGCGGGAGGGCGTACAGTCTCCGCATGGATCTGGACGGCGACCCGATCGGCCGCGCGGACGACCCCGGCGCGTCCCCGCAGCCGTTCGCCGCGGAGACGCACTGGTACGACCTGCCCGACGACGAGGCCGAGCCGGAGGAGTGGCCGCCGCCGTCCCACCGCCGCCCGTGGCGGTCACGATGGCGGTCACCATGGCGAGCCCCCCTCAAGGGGCGCCGGTGGCGCGCAGCAGCGGGAGGAGCCGCTCACCCTGGCGCCTGAGCTCCGGCAGGTACGGCGTGTCGGACAGGATGAAGTGGGTGACGCCGAGGGCCTGGTAGTCGCGCAGGGAGGCGGCCACCTCCTCGGCCGAGCCGACGAGCCAGGTGGTGCCCGCGCCGGCGCCGCCGAAGCGGCCGGGGGCGGTGTAGAGGTTGCGGTCGAGCACCTCGCCGCGCGCGGCCAGGTCCAGCAGCCGCCGCTGCCCGGCCGCGGCGCTCCAGTCCACGTCGGCCGCGACGCGGCCCTGCGCCATCGCGGCGACCCGGGCCCCGGCGTCGGCCCAGGCCCGCTCGGCGGTGTCCCGGACGAGGGTGGTGACCCGCAGGCCGAACTCCAGCGGCGGGTGTGCCCGGCCGAGCCGGTCGCCGAGCCGCCGCAGCCGGTCGATGCGCTCGGCGACGCCGTCGAGCGGCTCGCCCCAGAAGAGCTGGACGTCGGCCTCGGTGGCGGCCACCCGCTCGGCGGCGGCGGAGGCCCCGCCGAAGTAGAGCGGGGGGTGGGGCCGGCCCTCCCGGGCGGCGGGCCGCTGCGCCAGGGTCGAGCCGGTCACGCTGAAGTGCTCGCCGTCGTAGGTGACCTCCTCCTCGGTCCACAGGCGGCGTACGATCCGGATGAACTCCCTGGTACGGGCGTACCGCTCGGCCTGGTCGCCCTCGTCGTCGCCGTACGCGGCCAGGTCGTCCTTGCCGGAGACGACGTTGACCAGCACCCGCCCGCCGGTGAGGCGGTCCAGGGTCGCGGCGGCCGAGGCGAAGTTGGCCGGGCGCCAGTAGCCGGGCCGGACGGCGATCAGCGGCTGGAACGTCGTCGTCCGGGCGGCCAGCGCGGCGGCGACCGTGAAGGTGTCGGGCCGGCCCCAGCCGGTGCCGAGCAGCGCCCCGTCCCAGCCGTGCTCCTCCAGGGCCCTGGCGTGGGCGGTGAGGGTCTCCAGGCTGTTGTGTCCCTCGACGACGTCGTCACCGCGGTGCCCCGGCCGGGCCTCGTTCGGGATGTACCAGAGGAATCGCGGGCTCATCGGCGGGCTCCCAAGGGTCGGGCCTCCAGGGTCGGTGCTCCGGGTCGCGGCGAGGCCGGGCGGCCCCGCCGCCGGGGGGAGCCCCGCGCGGCCTCCCCCCGGCGAGTCTCAGCGGGCCCGGGCCGCCCGGGCGGCGGTGATGGCGTCGAAGTCCGGGATGCGCGCGGCGATGGGGTCGCCGGTGAAGTCGCCGACCCAGCCGTCGTCGTCGTGGAAGAAGCGGATGGCCGTGAAGTCGGGCTCGGTGCCCATGTCGAACCAGTGGGTGGTGTTCCTCGGCACGCTGAGCAGGTCGCCGGCCTCGCACAGCACCGCGTGCACCTTGCCGCCGGCGTGCAGGTAGAAGATGCCCGACCCGGAGACGAAGTAGCGGACCTCGTCGTCGTCGTGCGTGTGCTCGCTGAGGAACTTCTGCCGGGCCGCGGCGGCGCGCTCGGGCCAGTCCGGGCCGCCGTCGGGGCGGAGCCGGGCGACGTCGACGAAGGTGTAGCCCTCCTCGGCGATGACGCGCTCCACCTCGGCGCCGTAGGCCGCCAGGATCTCCTCCTGGCCCGCGTCCTCCGGCAGGTCCTCGACGACCTGCCAGTGGCGGAGGACCACGTCGATCTCCTTGAGCGTCGCCGCGATCTCCGCCGTGTCCTCGGTCTCCAGCAGGGTCTCGGGCTGCTCGCCGTCGGTGTAAACGGTCAGGTAGGTCATGACCACAAAGCCTACAATACTTGCATGAATTGTGGGATATAGTCCGCGATGTGAACCTCGCACGACTCGTGGGCGTGGTGTCCCTCCTCGCCCTGGCCGGCTGCTCCCAGGGCACGCCCGCCACCGCCCCGCCCACGTCCCTCCCGTCCGCGCCGGCCTCCTCCGCGCCCCCCTCCTCCGCGCCCGCCTCTCCCGCTCCCGCCCGCTTCGCCGCGGGCGACGTCCGGATCGCCCTGGTCCGGCAGCTCTCCTCCGGCGACTACTTCGAGCAGTGGCTGGCCGGGGCGCAGGCCGAGGCCAAGGCGCTCAACGTGCGGCTGGAGGTCTCCAGCGGCGACGGCAACAACGACAAGCAGGCGCTCAACCTGGAGCAGGCCGTCACGGCCGGGGCGGACGCGATCATCGTCGATCACGGGTTCGCCCAGACCGTGCAGCCGGCGATCAAGAAGGCCGTGGCCGCGAAGGTCCCGCTCGTCGCCTTCGACGTCGATCCCGGCGCCGCCGAGGCCGTCGCCCTCACCCAGGACGACCACCGGATCGCCGAGCAGGCGCTCGGCGCGCTGAAGGCGGACACCGGCGGGACGGGCGAGGTCGTGTACGTCCACGTCGCCGGCTTCGCGCCCCTCGACCGGCGCGACGAGACCTGGCGGCAGTTCAAGAAGGACAACCCCGGCATCAAGCAGGTGGCGCAGATCGGCGTGGTGAACAACTCGACCGCCTCCGCCGTGGCCGACCAGGCCAAGGCCGCCCTCCAGGCCCACCCCGGGGTCAAGGCGATCTTCGCGCCGTACGACGAGTTCGCCAAGGGCGCCGCGCTCGCCGTCAAGGAGCTGGGCCTGGGGGACCGGGTCAAGATCTACGGCGCGGACGTGTCGACCGCCGACATCGCCGTCATGACCGAGCCCGGCAGCCCGTGGGTGGCCACCTCGGCCACCGACCCGGCCAACGTCGGCCGCGTCGCGGTCCGGGCCGCCGCGCTGCTGGTCGCGGGCTCCCCGGTGGAGCACGCGCTCACCGTGCCACCGGCGCTGATCACCCAGAAGGGCCTGCGGGACGCGGGCATCACCAGCGTCGAGCAGCTCACCCGCGCCTTCCCCGAGCTGAGCACGCCGGACGTGGCGCGCGTGCCGTGGACGGCGTCGTGACCTTCACGGTCTCGTCCGTCACCAAGGTGTACGGCGCCACCACCGCGCTGTCGTCCGTCAGCCTCGACCTGAGGCCGGGCGAGATCACCGGGCTCATCGGCACCAACGGAGCGGGCAAGTCCACGCTCATCAAGATCCTGTCCGGGGCGGCCGCGCCCACGTCGGGCACGCTGTCCCGCGACGGCCGCGCGCTGGCGTTCGGCGGGCCGCTGGACGCGCAGGCCGCCGGCGTCCAGACCGTGCACCAGAACATCGACGACGGCGTGGTCCTCGGCGCGAGCGTGGCGGAGAACCTCACGCTCGACGCGCTCGCCGGGCCCGCCCGGCGGGGCTGGTTCGAGACCCGCGCCCGCGTGCGCGCCGCCGCCGAGGCGGTCGCGCCGGGGCTCGGCCTGCCTCTGGACGCGCCGGTGGAGAGCCTGCCGGCCAGCGCCAGGCAGCAGATCGTCATCGCGCGCGCCCTGGCCCGCCGGGCCCGCCTGCTGATCCTGGACGAGCCCACGTCCACGCTGTCGGCGGTCGAGGCGGCGGCGCTGGCCGCCCGGGTGCGGGAGGCGGCGGCCGGCGGTGTCGCGGTGCTGTACGTGTCGCACCGCCTCGCGGAGATCGAGGAGCTGTGCGACCGGGTGCTGGTGCTCAGGGACGGCGCGCTGGTGGCCGAGTTCGCCGCGCCGCTGGAGCGGGCGGCGATCGTCGCGGCCATGCTCGGCGCCCCCGCGCCCGCCGCGTCCGTGCCCGCCGCCCCCGCGCTTGTGCCCGCCGCCCCCGCGCCCGCCGCCCCTTCCGCTCGGGACGGCGACGGGGACGGGGCCGGTGCGGGTGAGGAGGTGCTGGTCGCCGAAGGGGTGCGGGCGGTGCCCGGCGGGCCGGTGTTCGGGTTCCGGGTGCGCGCCGGCGAGGTGCTGGGCGTGACCGGGCTGGTCGGGGCGGGCAAGACCGAGCTGCTCGAACAGCTCGGCGGGGCCCGGCCGCTGGTGTCCGGTGAGCTGCGGCTCGGCGGGGCGGCGTACCGGCCGAAGGACCCCCGCGACGCGATCACGCGCGGGGTGGCCTTCGCCCCGGAGGAGCGGGCGGCCCAGGCGATCGTGCCGGGATGGTCGCTGCGGGCGCACGTCACGCTGCCGTGGCTGCGCCGGCACAGCCGCGCCGGGCTGCTGGCGCGCCGCTCGGAGACGGCCGCCGCGCGGCGCGTCACCGCGCTGTTCGGCGTGCGCGGGCCCGGGGAGGAGGCGCCGATCGAGGCGCTGTCCGGCGGCAACCAGCAGAAGGTGGTGGTCGGCCGCTGGCTGGAGGGGCGGCCCCGGCTGCTGGTGCTCGACGAGCCCTTCCGCGGCGTGGACGTGGCCGCCCGCGCCGACATCGCCCGCGTCGTCAGGGAACGCGCCCGCCCGGGCACCACCCCCGACCGGCCCGCCCCCGACCGGCCCGCCCCCGACCGGCCCGCCCCCGACCGGTCCGGCTCCGATCCGGCCGCCCCCGAGCGGCTCGGGGCCGCCGTCGTCGTGGCCACCTCGGATCCGCAGGAGCTGTACGGCCTGGCCGACCGGGTCCTCGTCCTGCACGAGGGCGCCCCGGCGGGCGAGCTGCCGATCGCCGAGGCCACCCAGGAACGCCTGGCCGTCCTGATGTCCGGATCCGGGACGCGGCCCGCCCCCGCCGGACCCGGCACCGGACGGGAGGAGGGGCCATGACCGTCACCGCGCGCGGCGGCGGACCGGAGGCGGCGACGGCCCGCCGCGCCACCGCCGCCTCCCGGGCCGCCGCCCTCGCCTACCGCTACGGCCTGCTGGGCGTGCTGGCCGCGCTGATCGTCCTGTTCTCCCTGCTGCGGCCCGCTTTCGCCACCTATCCCAACGCCCTGGTCGTCCTGCAGTCCGTGGCCGTGGTCGGGATCGTGGCGCTCGGCGTCACCGTCTCCATGACGACGGGCGGCTTCGACCTGTCGGCCGGGGCCTGCGTCGGCGCGGTGGTCATGGTGACCGCGCTGGCCATGGTGCGCTTCAACCTGACCGGCGGCACCGCGATCGTGGCCGGCTTGCTCACCGGCCTGCTCGTCGCCGGGGTGAACGTGCTGCTCACCGTGGTCGCCAAGGTGCCCGACCTGGTGGCGACGCTGGGCACGCTCTTCCTGTTCCAGGGCCTGGCGCTGATCGTCACGGGCGGCCAGTCCGTCGCGGCCGGCATGACGGTGGACGGCGCGCCCGCCCCCGGCCGCTACACCGAGGGGTTCGCCTGGCTGGGCGGCGGCCGGATCGCGTCCGTGCCGGTCCCGGTGGTGGTGTTCGCGCTGCTCGCCGCCGCCGTCTACGTGCTGCTGGGCCACACCCGCTGGGGCCGCGCCCTGTACGCGATCGGCGGCAACCCGGAGGCCGCCCGGCTGGCGGGCATCCGGGTGGCCCGCTACCGCGCGCTGGCGTACGCGGTGTCGGGGGTGTGCGCGGCGGTCGCCGGGATCCTGCTGTCGGCCCGGCTCGGCAGGGGCGACGTCGGGGCGGGGGACCCGTACCTGCTGCAGTCGGTGGCGGCGGCGCTGATCGGGTTCGCGGTGCTGGGCGCCAACCGGCCCAACGCCCTCGGGACCGTGGTCGGCGCGCTGTTCATCGGCGTCGTCATCAACGGCCTGACCATGCTGAACGCCCCGTACTACGCCCAGACCTTCGTCCAGGGCGCGCTGCTCGTCGGCGCGCTGGTGACCAGCTACACCCTCAGGAGGATCCGGTGAGCTACGAGCTCCTCACCGTGGACACGGTGCCCGGCTACGTCGCCGCCCGTCCCGCGCTGGCCCGCTTCGGCGCGGTCTCGCGGGTCAGGGAGGTGGGCGACGGCAATCTCAACCTGGTCTTCGTCGCCGAGGCCGAGCACGGCGGGCTGGTGCTCAAGCAGGCGCTGCCGTACGTGCGGGTGGACCCCACCTGGCCCGTCACCCCCGAGCGCAACGGCATCGAGGGGCGCGCGCTGCGCGTGCACAACCGGGTCGCGCCCGGCCTGGTGCCCGCGATCCACGACGCCGACCCCGACCGGCACGTCATCGCCATCGAGGACCTGTCGGACCACCGGGTGTGGCGCGGCGCGCTCAACGAGGGCCTGCGCCACGAGGGCGCGGCGGCCGACCTCGGCCGGTACGTCGCCAAGGCGGCCTTCGGCACCTCGGTGTTCGGGCTCGGCGCCAAGGGCCACAAGGCGGCGCTGGCCGGCGCGGCCAACCCCGAGCTGTGCGAGATCACCGAGGACCTGGTCTTCACCGAGCCGTACCTCGCCCACGAGCACAACCGTGTCCTGCCCGCCAACGAGGCGGACGTGGCCGCCTACGCCGGCGACCCGGACGTGCGGGCCGCCGTGGGCGCGGCCAAGCTCGCCTTCATGACGCACGCCGAGGCGCTGATCCACGGCGACCTGCACACCGGCTCCGTGCTCGTCCGCGACGAGCCCCGCTCCACCAGGGCGTTCGACGTCGAGTTCGCCTTCTACGGGCCGGTCGGCTTCGACATCGGCGCGCTCTGGGGCAACTACGTGCTGGCCGCCGCCCGCGCGCTCGTCCGCGGCGACGACGGGCACGCCGCGTGGGTGCTGGCTCAGGCGGCCGAGACCTGGCGGGGCTTCGCCGACGAGTTCACGGCGCTGTGGCCGGAGCGCGCCGACCCGCGCGTCATCGACCTCGACCGCTACCTGGCCACGGTGTACGCCGACGCCGCGCCGTTCGCCGCCGCCAAGGCCGCCCGCCGGGTGATCGGCTTCTCCCGGGTCAGCGACATCGAGAGCCTGCCGGAGGACCTGCGGGCGCGGGCGATCCGGGCCGTCCTGGCCGCGGCGCGGCTCCTGCTCGTCGGCGAGACGCGCGGCGGCGAGACGCGCGGCGGCGAGCCGAAGCGGCTGTTCGACCGGGTCGGGCAGGTGCTGGCGGAGGCCGGCCGGTGATCGGCGACCTGGGCGCGGAGGACTTCGACCGGCTCATCGCCGCCACCACGCGGGCCGTCGAGGCGGCCGGGCGGCAGGAGCCCGAGCCGCCCGGCGTGCGGTACGAGGCGGCCGACCGCGACGGGCTGGCCCGGGTGTCGGCGGTGCTGACCGCCGAGGGGCCCCGCCTGCGGTCGCTCGCGCTGAACCCCCGGGCGCGCCGCCTGGAGTCGGAGGCGCTGGCCGAGCTGGTCCTGCGCGTGGTGAACGACGCGCTGGCCGGGGTGGCCGCGGCGGCGACCCACCAGGCGGCACCCGACCTGGCGGCGCTGTCGGCGGAGTTACGCGAGCTGCAGGAGCTGGCGGCCGACCGCTTCGGCGCGTTCACCGGCACCCTCGGTGACGTGCTGCGCGGGCTCGACCAGCGGATCGGGGAGTGAGGACGATGGAGGACGTCATGGGGCCCGCCGGCGGCGTGGAGGTCAGCAGGGCCGTCCTGCGGAGCGCGGGCACGGAGCTGGGCGAGGTCGCCACCGAGGTGCGGGCGGCCTTCGACGAGCTGCGCGCCGCGATCGGCTCCGCCGGCGCGATCCCGCAGAACGACGACATCAGCGCGATGATCGCCGCGGCCTGCGCCGCCATCCACGAGATCGCGGCCGGTTCGGTCGGCTCGGCGGTGACCGCGCTGGGCGGCCACGGCGACGGGCTGGCCGCGATGGCCGCCGCCCACGAGGCGGCCGAGGCCGCCGGCCGAGCGGTGATGGGCGGCCTGACATGGGCGTGAGGCTGCCGGCGGAGCTGGCGTTCCTGCTCAACGAGCTCGGCTACCACTGGCCCGAGGTGGACGAGGAGGCGCTGCACCGGCAGGCCCTGGCCTGGCTCGGCTTCGCCGGCCGGCTCTCCGGCGTCGCCGGCCGCGCCGACGAGGCCGCGCGGGCGGTCCGCCGCGGCAACGCGGGCGAGGCGGTCGAGGCGTTCCTGCGCGAGTGGCGCGCCGGCGACGCCCCGCGCACCGTGGTCGCCGAGGGCGTGACCGGGGCCCGGGTGGTGGCCTTCTGCCTGCTGGTGTGCGCCGCGCTCGTGCTCGCCCTCAAGATCGCCATGTTCGTGCAGCTCGCCGCCCTGCTGGCCAGGATCCGCCTGGCGGTCGCGACGGCCGCGGCCACCTCCGGCGGCTCGCTGCTGAGCGTCGCGGCGGCCAAGCGGCTCACCGGCCTGCTGCTGGAGCTGACCCGCGACCGGGCCGCGCGGGTGCTGGTTGCGTAGGATCCCGGCCGGCGCGGCCGGCTTCATCGCCCGCCGGGCCGCCCGCTTCTTCCGCGGCGCGAAACCGGTCCCGCTCGGCGGGCTGATCAGGGACGCCCGCCGCAGCGGCGGCTTCTCCTGGTCCCCGGCCACCGGCCGGCAGCCCGTCAGGGGCTACATGGTGGCCACGACCGGCCGTACCGCGCAGTTCCCCGAGAGCATCCTCGACGACCCGGACGCCGCCGCCCGGGCCATCGACCGTTACCTGCGCGACAACCGGGACGTCTTCGAGAAACGCCGCGACATCTACCTCGGCTGCTGGATCGAGGACGGCAAGGTGTGGCTCGAACCGTCCAGGAACATCCCCCGCAGGAGGACGGCGATCAAGCTGGCCAGGGAGACCGACCAGATCGCCGTCTACGATGTGAGAACCCGCGGCTATATCGACACGGGAGGAACCGGTGGCTTTCTTGAGGAGGCGTAAGACCTACGCCGCGCTGCCGGAGGGCTACTTCGACCTGCCCGACGAGGAGCGCCTGGCCTGGGCCAGGGGGCTCGCCGAGGAGCTGAAGGACGAGCGTGACGCCCGCCGGCGCGACGACGAGGAGGAGTGACCGCTCAGAAGACGGCGTGACCGCTCAGAAGACGGCGTCACCGCTCAGGAGACCGCCAGCTTGTAGGACAGCAGCCACTCCACGCACTCGGTGACGTGGCGGGCGTGCTTCAGGTCCGTGCCCCACGCGTACAGGCCGTGATCGGCGACGATCACGGCCGGCGTGCGCGGGTCGTGGGCGGCCTCGAAGCGGTCGCCCAGCTCGTCCATGTCCTGGCTGTTGCGGATGACCGGGATCGTGACCTCGTCGTCGTGGGCGAGACGGCCGATGCCCTTCAGCGTCTCCACGTCCCGCAACAGCACGCCGCCCGGCCAGCGGTGCCCGGCCACGACCGCGTTCAGCGCGTGCACGTGCACCACCGCGCCGGCGCCGGTCAGGGCGGCCACCCGGGCGTGCAGGCCGGCCTCCGCGGACGGCCTGAGCGGCGCCACCCCGTCCACGGCGACGGCCTCGCCGCGCGGGCCGACCACCGCCACGTCCGTGGGCAGCAGCTCGCCCTTGTCCAGGCCGCTGGCGGTGACGGCGAGCCGCAGCGGATCGCGGGAGACCACCTCGGAGAGGTTGCCCGAGGTGCCGCGCATCCAGCCGATCCAGGTGAAGCGGGCCGCCTCCACGGCCAGCCGCGCGCCCGCCTCGTGCACCCGCTCGGCGGCCAGGGTCGTGTCCACGCTCATAGGTCGATCTCCTCGAAGGTCGTGACGACGGGATGGGGCCCGAACGGCGCCGCGGCGCTCGGCTCGCCCGGCCTGCGCACGCCGGTGGTGCGCCAGCCGGCCGCCGCGGCCGCGTCCAGCTCGGCCGGGACGTCGGACAGGAAAAGCGGCGGGCCGGGCTCGCCGAGGGCCCGCGCGATCCGCTCGTACGAGCCCGGCTCCCGCTTCGGCCCGGCGTTGACGGTGTCGAACCAGCCACCGACCAGCGCCGACAGGTCCCCGTACGGGGAATGGGCGAACCACGGCCGCTGGCTGGCGACCGAGCCGGAGGAGAAGACCGCCAGCCGGTGCCCCGCCGCGTGCCAGGCGCGCAGCGCGGGCGGCACGTCGGGGAAGAAATGGGAGGTCAGCTCCCCGGCCGCGAAGCCCTCCGCCCAGATCCGGCCCTGGAGGGTCTTCAGCGGGGTGGCCTTGACGTCGCCGTCCATCCAGGCGTGCAGCACCTCGACCGCCTCCTCGGTGCCGGCGGCGCCGATCTCGGCCAGCACCGCGCGCACGGCGGGGTCGTCGCGGTGGGCCTCCAGGTACGGGCCGAGGCGGGGCCGGGCGTAGGCGTACAGGCCGACGTGGACGGACGCGGTCGAGCTGGTCGTCCCCTCGATGTCGAGCACGACGGTCGTCACCGGGTCAGCACCTCCACGAAGTCGGCCACGAACCGGCGGGCGTCCACGGCGGTCACCACCCGGGTGGCGGGCGCGGGCTCGTACGGGAAGGCCGGCGGCAGCCCGTCGTGGGTGCGCATGAGCCGGGCCCGGTACAGGAAGCCGTCGCCGCGCACGTTGACCGGGCCATCCGCCCAGGCGGTCGCGAACGCCGGGTCCAGCAGGACGCCGGCGGCGAGCGGGTCGTGCAGCGGGATGATCCGGCGGCCCCACTCGTTCTGGTAGAAGTCCAGGTACGCGTCCAGGATGTCGGTGGCGAAGCGGGCCTCGGGCGTGGCGCGGGCGCGCAGCGCGGCGATGGCGTGCTCGTCCAGGATGGTGCCCGCCGTCACGTTCACGCCCACCATCACCAGCTCGCGGCGCGGCGCGGCGAAGACCGCCCGGGCGGCCTCGGGGTCGTTGTTGACGTTGGCGTCGATCATCAGCAGGGTGCCCGGCGGGGCGTAGGGGCCGGAGCCGCCCATCACGACCACCGAGCGGTACTTCGTGAACAGCTCCGGGTCCAGGCGCAGGGCCAGCGCCAGGTTGGTGAGCGGGCCCAGCGCCAGCAGGTCCAGCTCGCCCGGCCGCTCGGCGGCCAGCCGTACCAGCAGCTCGGGGCCGGACTCGGCGCTCACCCGGGGGAGGGGGCGGTCGCGGCCGAGGTCGCCCAGGCCGTCCTTGCCGTGCACGTACCCGGCGATGTGGGCGGGGCCGCGCAGCGGCTCGGCGGCGCCCCTCGCGACCGGCACGTCCAGGCCGAGCAGGCCGGTGACGACGCCGATGTTGCGGGTGGCGTCCTCCTCGGTGCAGTTGCCGTACACCGAGGTGATCGCGACGATCTCGGCGTCCGGGCGGCCGGCCAGGTACAGCAGGGTGTGGGCGTCGTCGATGCCGGTGTCGGTGTCGACCACGACGTGTCTCACAAGCTCTCCTTCACGTTGTTCGGGTGGTAGGCGCCGCGCTCGGTCACGATGCGGGTCACCAGATGGGGCGGGGTCACGTCGAAGGCCGGGTAGTAGCCGGTCACGCCCTCGGCGGCGGTGCGGGTGCCCAGCGCGTGCAGCACCTCGTCGCCGTCGCGCCGCTCGATCACCACGTCGGCGGCCGTCGGCGCCTGCGGGTCGGGGGCGTCGATGAGCGCGTAGAACGGGACGCCGAAGGCGCGGGCGGCCAGCGCCACGCCGAGCGTGCCCACCTTGTTGATCACGTGGCCGTCCAGGGTCACCCGGTCGGCGGCGGTCAGGGCCACGTCCGCCAGCCCGTCGGACAGGGCGGCGGCGACCATGCCGTCGGTGATGACCGTGGGCCGGTAGCCCATCTCCACCAGCGTCGCGGCGGTCAGCCGGGCCCCTTGCAGGTACGGGCGGGTCTCGGTGCAGACGAACTCCAGGCGCTTGCCCGCCGCCCGCGCGGCCTCCACGGTCGCGATCAGGAACGCGTCGGCCCAGCAGTGGGTGAGCACGCGGGTGCCGTCGTCCAGCAGCCCGGCGGCGTGCCGGCCGAGGGCGGCGCTGCGGGCCCGGTAGCCGTCCTCGTGCGCCCGGGCCGCCGCCTCCACCGCCTCCACCAGCTCGTCCCCGGCCGGCGGCCCTTCGCCGCTCCGGTCCACCGTCGCCGCGAGGACGGCGTGGACCGCGTCCCGGATGTGGTTGTTCGTCGGCCGCGTGGCCACCAGCCGGGCGCCGACGGCACGCAACCGCGCCGCCGCCTGCTCCGGCCCGTCGTGGCGGGCCTCGCGCGCTCCCAGCACCATCCCGGCCGTGGCCGCGAACAGCGGCCCCGAGCTCTGGGTCACCATCCGCTCGATGGCCACCGCCACGTCCTCGCTGGTCGCGCAGCGCACCCAGCTCACCTCGAACGGGTAGACGCGGCGGTCCAGGATCTCCACCGCCCCGTCGGCCGCGTACCGCACCGACGCGGCGAGCACCGGTCCACTCATGCCGTCCTCTCCTTCCGGCGTGCCGCCGCGGCCACCACCAGGGCCAGCAGCGTGATCAGATACGGGGCCGCGTCCGCGGCCTGCTGCGGCAGCCCGAGGCCCTGCAGCCGGAAGCCCAGCGCCTCGGCCGCGCCGAACAGCAGGCAGGCCCCCAGCCCGAGCCACGGCCGGACCCCGGCGAGCATCACCGCCACCACGGCCACCCAGCCGCGCCCGGCGCTCATGCCCTCGCTGAACAGCGTCACGTTGCCCAGCGCGAGCTGCGCCCCGCCGAGCCCGCACAACGCCCCCGCGCCCAGCACGGCGGCGTGCTGGTAACGCGGCACGCGCAGCCCGATCGACGCGGCGGCCTCCGCGTGCTCGCCGACGCCGCGCAACCGCAGCCCCGACCGGGTGCGGCGGAGCCACCACCCCGCCCAGGCCACGAGCGCGAGCGCCACCGGCACCAGCGGCGACTGGGGCCCCAGCACCGGCACGTCCAGGCCGAGCGACGCCAGCGGCGGCAGCCCGGCCAGCCCGGGCGGGCTGAACGTGCCGCCGCTGCCGAACAGCTGCCGCATGAGGAACGCCGTCAGGCCGAGCGCCAGCAGGTTCGTCCCGACCGCGACCACCACCGGGTCCGCGCGGAAGGTCACGGCGGGCACCGACAGCAGCAGGGCGTACAGGGTGGTGGCGAGCACCGCGCCCGCCACGCCCGCCCACGCGCTGCCCGTCACGTGGCTGGCCAGCACCGCCGTGAACGCGCCCCAGAGCAACTGGCCCTCCAGCGCCATGTTGAAGACGCCGGCCGCCGCGCACAGCAGCCCGCCCAGCGCCGCCGGCACGACCGGCGCGGTGGCGGTCAGCACCGCCGCGAGGAAGGCGTTCATCCGCGCCCGCCCGCCGTCCGGGCCCGCACCACGGCGGCCACCGCCACGATCACGATGATCAGGCCCTGGACGATCTGGGTGAGCTGGCTCGGCACGCCCGCCTCCCGCTCCATGCCCTGCCCGCCCGCCTGCAGGATCGTCAGCAACGCCACCGCCGCGGGGACCGCGGGCGGGCGGCCCGCGGCCAGCAGCACCGCCGCGATGGCGGTGAAGGTGTAGCCGGGCGCGGTGAGCGCGCCGTCCACGAACCGGTACGGCGGGCCCAGCACGACCAGGCCGCCGACCAGCCCGGCGAACGCGCCGCCCGCGGCCATCGTCACCGTCGCCAGCCGGTCCACGCGGACGCCGCCGTAGCGGGCGAACTCGCGGTTCGCGCCGAGCGCGCGGATCTCGTAGCCGGGCACCGTGCGCGCGTCGGCCAGCAGCCACAGCGCGGTCAGCACGGCGACCAGGGGGAGGGCGAGCGTCACGTACGAGCTGCCGCCGAGCGCGGGCAGCCGGGCCGCCTCCGGCAGCACCGGGGTCTGCGCCAGGCCGGTGCCCGGCTCGGCCAGCGGGAACCTGGCCAGGTACGAGGCGAGCGACACCGCGGGGGCGCTCAGCAGCAGGGTGCTGACGATCGCCGGGATGCCGAGGCGGGTGCGCAGCGGCGCGGACAGGGCCGCGGGCAGCGCTCCGGCCAGCGCCGCGCCGAGGAGGGGGAGCACGTACGAGCCGCCGGCGTGCAGGGCCAGCGCGGCCGCCGCGATGCCGCCCAGGGAGAGCTGGCCGTCGCCGCCCAGGTTGAGCTCGCCCGCGCGCAGCGGGATCGCGAAGGCGACCGCCATGCCCAGCGTCGGGACGTACGCGGCGAGGGTGTACTCCAGGTTGCCGTCCAGGAGCGCGCCGCGTACCAGCGCCGGGTAGGCGAGCGCCGGGTCCACCCCGGCCGCGGCCATGACGAGCGTGGTGAGCGCCAGCGCGCCGGCCACGGACAGCAGCGCGGGCGACAGGACCACCCGCCGCGCCACCACCAGCGCCCGCGGCCCCCCGCTGACGGGCGGGGGGCCGGCGACCGTTCCGGCCCGGGTCATCGGACGCTCCCCCGGCCGTCGGCCGGCGCCTCGCCGGCGGCCGGATCGCCGCTGGGCAGGGTGCCGGTGGGCGGGGCGTCGGTCGGTGGGGTGCCGGTCATCGCGGCGCCGAGGCGTTCGTCCGTGGCCTCGGCGGCGGGCAGCTCGGCGACCACGCGGCCCTCGAACAGGACCAGCACCCGATCGGCCAGGGCCCGCAGCTCCGACAGCTCGCTCGACTGCACCAGCACCGCCCGCCCCGCGTCGCGCGCCCCGGCCAGCAGGGCGTGGATCTGCTCCTGGGCGCCCACGTCCACGCCCTGGGTCGGCTCCTCCACGACCAGCACCGGCGTGTCCCTGGACAGCTCCCTGGCCAGCACCGCCTTCTGCGCGTTGCCGCCGGACAGCTGGGCGATCGGCGCCCGCACCGAGGGGGCGCGGATCGCGAACCGCTCGACCAGGGCCGCGGCCCGCCGCCGCAGCCGCGACGGCCGCAGGAGGAAGCCGCGCTGCTCGCCCATCAGCAGGTTCTCGGCCAGCGACAGGCCGGGAGCGGTCGCGCGGCCCGCGCGGTCCCCGGGCACGTAGGCCACCCGGCGCTCCCGCCCGCCGGCCAGGCGCCGCCCGTCCAGGAGCACCGTGCCGGAGTCGGCGCGGCCGAGGCCGGTGACGGCGTCGACCAGCTCGCGCTGCCCGCTGCCCGCCACGCCCGCCAGGCCGACGATCTCCCCGGCCCGCACCCCGAACGACACCCCGTCCACCACGCGCACGCCGTCGCGGTCACGCACGCGCAGGTCACGCACCTCCAGCACCGGGTGCGCGGCCTCACCGGCGGCCCGGGAGCGGGCCGCGCCCCCGGCGGGCCGGGCGGGCGCCGTGCCCCCGGCGAGCCGAGCGGACGCCGTGCCCTCAGTGGGCCGAGCGGGCGCCGCGTCCCCGGCGGGCCGAGCGGGCGCCGTGCCCTCAGTGGGCCGGGAGGGCGCCGTGCCTCCAGAGGGCCGGGCGAGGGAGCGGCCCAGCATCGCGCGGACCAGCTCGTCGGCCGTCGTGGCGGCGGTGTCGAACCGGCCGGTCACCCGCCCGCCACGCAGCACCGTCACCCGGTCGCCGGCGGCCAGCACCTCCTCCAGCTTGTGGGTCACCAGCAACACCGAGACGCCCTCGCCGGCCAGCCCCCGTACCATCCGGAACAGGCTCTCGGCCTCGCCCGGCGTGAGGACGGCGGTCGGCTCGTCGAGGATCAGCACCTCGGCCCGGCGGTGCAGCGCCTTGAGGATCTCCACCCGCTGCCGCACCCCGACCGGCAGGTCCCCGACGCGGGCCGCCGGGTCCACGGCCAGGCCGTACCGCGCGGCCAGCGCGGACACCGCCCGGTGCGCGGCCGCCCGGTCGAGCAGGCCGCGCCGCGTCGGCTCGGCGCCGATCACCACGTTCTCCGCCACGCTCAGCCCGGGGAAGAGCCGGAAGCGCTGGTGGACCATACCGAGCCCGTGCGCGATGGCGTCGGCGGGGGAGCGCAGCCGCACCGGCGTCCCGGCCCGCAGCACCTGGCCGGCGTCCGGGCGGTGCAGGCCGTACAGGACGGACATGAGGGTGGACTTGCCCGCACCGTTCTCGCCGACGACCGCGTGCACCTCGCCGGGCCGCACCGCCAGGTCGATGCCGTCGTTGGCGGGCACGCCGCCGAAGCGCTTGGTGATGCCCCGCAGCTCGACCGCGGGGACGCCGCCGCCGGGCGCGCCGGCGCCGCTCATCCGGCCAGCGGGTCGGCGACGGTGACCCGGCCGGCCACGATGTCGTCGCGGACCTGCTTGACCTTGGCCACCACCTCGGGGCTGGAGGCCACCGCGCAGCCGGAGGAGGCCAGGTCGTCGCCGAGCGCGTTCACGCCGACGCCGCCCTCCTTGAGCCCGTAGACCTTGACGCCGCCGGCCCGGCCCGCCGCGATGTCCGCGATGGCGGCCCGCTCGGCCACGTCCACGTGCTTGAGCACGTTGTCGATGACCGCGCCGGGGCTCTGCGCGCACTGGTTGACGTCCACGCCGAACGCCTTGGCGCCGGCGGCGGCCACCGCCTCGAAGACGCCCTGGTTGCCGGCGGACGCGGCGGCGGCCACGATGTCGGCGCCCTGGCCGGTGAGCGTCTGGGCCTGGGACTTGGCGCGGGCCGGGTCGCTGAACGGGTTGCTGCCGCCGACGTACAGCGGCGTGCCGGTGACCGAGCCCTTGACGGCCTTGGCGCCGGCGAAGAACGGGTCGATCCAGCGGTGCACGAACGGCGAGTCGAGCGCGGCCACCACGCCCACCTTGCCGCTCCGGGTCAGCAGGCCCGCCTCGACCCCGGCCAGGTAGGCCGCCTCGTGCTCGCGGAACGACACGCAGGTCAGGTTGGCCGCCTGCTTCTTGGCACACGAGTCCACCTGAAGGAACTGCTGGCCGGGATGTTGCCCGGGCACGGTGGCGAACAGGTCGTCGAAGGAGAAGCTGACGCCGACGATCACGGTGGGCTTCGCCCGGACGGCGGCGTCGAGGTTCTGCGCGATGCTCGTCGGGTCCTTGCTCTCGTACAGCTTGAACGAGGCGCCGATCTCCTTGGCCGCGGCCTCCGCGCCCTTGACGCTGAGCTGGAGGAAGCTGTTGGTCCCCACCGGGTTGGGCGTGATCAGGATGACGGACTTGCCGGACGAGCCGGCGGAGGAGGAGGGGGAGGCGGCCGGCCGGTCGGCGCCGCACGCCGTCAGGGCGAGCGTGGCGGCGGTCAGGGCGGCCAGAGGGGAGATGGCGCGTTGCATGGCGGGCAGCATAACATGTATATCCAGTAGGTAATGTTGCCTATATGCGGGGCGCTGTGTAGCGTCGTCCTCATGGATCACGGCCTCCTGCTGACGGTGCGCGCGTACGTGGACTTCGGCCGCGTCGCCAGCGCGCGGTGTCGCTGACCGCCACGCGCGGAGCGGCGCGACGCGAGACCCGATTTCCCCGACGAGAGCGGCGGGCGACGGCGGCCGGGCGACGGCACGCGCGCGCCGCGGGAGGACACGTGAAACGCGGACGCGAGAGCGCCGTCGTCGTGATCGGCGCGGGCGCCACCGGAACGTGCCTGGCGGAGCGCCTGTGCGCCCACGCCGCCCACCACCTGGAACGAGGGGACGTGCTCGACCTGCACGTCGTGGACCCGCGCCCGCCGGGCCCCGGCCGTACGTGGCGGGACGGCCTGCCGGACGCGTTGCGGGCCGAGTCCCCCGCGGCCGACCTCAGCGCGTACACCGGCGCCGCGCGCCCGGGGCCGTCGCCGGCGCAATGGCTGGGCCGCCCGCCCGGCCACCTGCCCACCCGCTCCGAGCTGGGCCGCTACCTGGCGTTCACCTTCGAGCGGATGCTGCGGACCGCGCCGGACGGCGTCCGCGTCCACGTGCACCCGGCCCGCGCGACGGAGCTCACCGGGGCGGCGGGCCGCCAGCGCGTGGAGCTGTCCACCGGCGCGTGGCTGGAGGCGGACGCGGTCGTGCTGGCGCGGGGGTGCCCCGAGACGGCGCCCCCGCCCGCCGAGGCGGCAGAGCTCGCCTTCGCTGCCCGGCACGGCCTGGCCTACCTGCCCCCCGCCGACGCCGCCGACACCGCCAATGCCGACACCGCCGATGCCGACGCCGCCACCGGCTTCGCCGCCGGGAGCGTGCCGGCCCGCGAGCCGGTGCTGGTGCGCGGCATGGGCCGG
Source organism: Nonomuraea sp. NPDC050783 (assembly GCF_040802095.1). Taxonomy (NCBI): domain Bacteria; kingdom Bacillati; phylum Actinomycetota; class Actinomycetes; order Streptosporangiales; family Streptosporangiaceae; genus Nonomuraea; species Nonomuraea sp. NPDC050783. Next base: position 167,292 of record NZ_JBFAHK010000013.1, on the reverse strand, counting down.
ACGTTCGGCGACCTGGTGGCGCTGCTCACCGTCGGGCGCGGCGGGCGGTTCGCCGAGGAGGGGCGAGGGGAGCTGGTCTACCTGCCGAGCGGCGACGAGCCGCTGCTGCACGTCGGCTCGCGGCGCGGCGTGCCCCGCCACGCCCGTCCCGGCTACCGCCTGGCGGCCACGCCGTGGCTCCCGGAGGCGGCCCGAGGGATGGAGCCGCGGCAGGCCGCCGCCCGGCGGCTGGCGTACGCCTACTACCGGGAGCTGTTCACCCGCCATCCCGCGCGCACCCGGACGACCTGGGAGGCGTTCGAGGCCGTGCTCGCCCGCGCGGAATGGGGCGGCAAGGAGACGCGCGCCCTGGTCACCAGGTCGGTGCCCGGCTTCGCCGACCGCCTCCACCTGGACCGGCTCGCCCGCCCGCTGCACGGCATGCGCTTCGGCGACCTGGCCGGCCTGCAACGCTGGATGCGCGGCTACCTGACAGCCGACCTGGAACGGCGTGCCGACCCCGCCTTCAGCGCCGACCTGGCCCTGGTCCACGCGCTGCTGTCCGCCCCGGAGACGGGCGACCCCTGGCTGCGGGGGCTGCGCGACCTCCTCGCCGACGGCCCGTCCCTCGTCCGGCAGGCGGAGCTGCGTGCCCTGGCGAAGGCGGGCGTGGTCACGTTCCTCGGCGCCGGGCCGCGCGTCCATCGGGACGAGGCCGCCGGCGCGTGGCGGGCGGGCGGGCCCACCGTGCCCGGCAGCGTGACGGCGCGGGCGCTCGTCGAGGCGCGCCGCCCGGCCGCCGCAGTCCGGGACGCCATCGACCCGCTGCTGGCCCGGCTGCGCGCCACGGGCGAGTGCCGCGACGTGGCGGGCCTGCTGGACGTCCGGCTCCCGGACCGCAGGCTGCGCGGCGCGTCCGGGCAGGTCCACGCGCGCCGCTTCGCCCTGGGGTCCTGGACGGCGGGCGGCGCCGGCTTCGACGGCCCCGGCGGCAGCGCCCTCCTGCTCCAGCAGGCCGACGACCTGGCGCGGGCGGTGCTGGCCCTGGCCGCGGGCGAACGCCTGCGCACGGCCGCGTGACCGACCGCGTGACCGACCGCGAGGGCGGCGCGGGTGGCGGGGCGGGTGGCGGGGCGACCGGCCTCGGGGACGGCGCGGGTGGCGGGGTGACCGGCCCCGGGGGCGCGGCTCCCGGCACGGCCGTGCCTCAGGAGCCGTACGATCGCGTCACGAGCGCGGCCGGGCGGCCCCGCGTCCGCTACGGTCGGTGGCATGCCCCCAGCCGTGATCCCCAGCCCTTCCGAGGCGGTCTGGTACCTCGGATTCATCCCGATCCGGGCCTACGCCCTGTGCCAGATCCTCGCCATCGTCTTCGGCGCGTGGCTGAGCGAGCGCCGCTGGCGCGCCCGCGGCGGCGAGAAGGGCACGATCACCGACATCGCGGTGCCCGGGGTGATCTTCGGCCTGATCGGCGCCCGGCTCTACCACGTCATCACCGACTGGCAGACCTACTTCGGCCCGCGCGCCATCAAGGAGCCCTACCGGGCGCTGTTCGTCTGGGAGGGCGGGCTCAGCATCTGGGGCGCGGTCGCCCTGGGCGGCGTCGGCGTGTGGTGGGCCTGCCGCCGCCGGGGGCTGCGGCTCGGCCCGGTGGCCGACGCGATCGCGCCCGGCATCGCGTTCGGGCAGGCCATCGCCCGCTGGGGCAACTGGTTCAACCAGGAGCTGTACGGCAGCCCGACCACGCTGCCGTGGGGCCTGGAGATCGACCAGGCGCACGGCGGCGAGCCGGGCGTGCTCTACCACCCGACCTTCCTGTACGAGTCGCTGTGGGACCTGGCGCTCGGCTTCGCGCTGATCCTGGCCGGCCGGCGGTTCGCGCTGCTGCGCCACGGCCGGCTGTTCGCCCTCTACGTGGCGGGCTACACGCTCGGCCGCTTCTGGATCGAGGGGCTGCGCATCGACCCGGTCGGCGGGGTGGACCACGCGGTGACCTTCCTGGGGCTGCGGATCAACCAGTGGACGTCGATCGTGCTGTTCGCCGGCGCGCTGGCCTACATCTGGATCACCCGCCACAGGACCGGCGAGGAGATCGTGACCCCGGCCCCGCCCGCCGGCCCAGACCCAGACCCAGGCCCAGGGCCCGACCCCGACCTCGGGGACGCGGCCGTCCTCACGAACTCCGAGGATCGCCGCCCGGGCCGAACCGGCGCCGGTACTCCAGAGGAGTGAGCCCGATCCCGCGGCGCATCCTGCAGCGCCGCACCGCGCCCACCGGCCGGCCCGCCCGGGCCCGGGACACCCCCGGGTCCGGGGCGACGGCCGTAGGCGACAATACGGCCTGTGATTGTGGACAAAGCGATCTACCGCGACGGCGTGCGCGAGACCATCACCGGTGACATCAGCGACGCCTGGGCCGCCGCGCGCTCCCAGGGCGGCTGCTTCCTGTGGATCGGCCTGCACGAGCCCACGCAGGAGGAGTTCGACCTGATCAGCCACGAGGTGGAGCTGCACCCGCTGGCGGTCGAGGACGCCATCAAGGCCCACCAGCGGCCCAAGCTCGAACGCTACGACCACACCCTGTTCGTGGTGCTCAAACCGCTGCTCTACGTCGACCGCACCTCCGACATCGAGGTCGGCGAGATCAACATCTTCCTCAGCGGCGACTTCGTCATCAGCGTCCGCCACGGCCAGGCCAACCCCCTGGCGGAGGTACGCAGGCGCGTCGAGTCCGACCCGGACCTGCTGGCGGCGGGCCCGGCGGGCGTGCTGTACGCGATCTGCGACCAGGTCGTGGACACCTACTCCCTGGTCTCGCACGAGGTCGAGCACGACCTCATCGCCCTGGAGCGGCGCGTGTTCAGCGGCGAGCACTTCGACGTCACCGCCGACATCTACTCCCTCAAGCGGGAGGTGCTGGAGTTCCGCACCGCGCAGGACCCGCTCATCCCCGTGCTGGAGGAGATCGTCAAGGGCCGGGTGGAGCTGTGCCTGAGCACCCGGGAGCTGTTCCGCGACGTCCTGGACCACCTGCTGCGCGTGGACGGCCAGGTGGACGAGCACAACGAGCTGCTCACCAGCGCGCTGAGCGCCCACCTGGCACTGGTCGGCAGCGAGCAGAACAAGGTCGCCATGCAGCAGAACGCCGACATGCGCAAGATCTCCTCCTGGGCGGCCCTCATCGCCGTCCCCACCATGATCGCCGGCATCTACGGCATGAACTTCGACCACATGCCCGAGCTGCACTGGACCTTCGGCTACCCGCTGTGCCTGGCGATGATGGCCCTGTCCGTGTTCCTGGTGTACCGGCTGCTGCGCAGGAGCGGCTGGTTGTGAGCGGCCGGCCTCCCGCGAGGCCGCGGCGGACAGAGGGCCGGTGACCGGTCGTTCAGGTGTCCTGGTCGGGCCGGCCGGTCTGGTGGAGGCTCCAGCGCGAGCGATGGTGCGACGCCGCCAGCCGCGCTGTCGCCACGGCCTGCGCCGGCACGACGTCCCCGCGCCACGACGTCCCCGCGCCACGACGTCCCCGCGCCACGACGTCCCCGCGCCACGACGTCCCCGCGCCACGACGTCCCCGCGCCACGACGTCCCCGCGC
>NZ_JBFAHK010000013.1:0-163619 GCF_040802095.1 Nonomuraea sp. NPDC050783 | reverse complement strand
GCCACGACGTCCCCGCCCCTCGTCGCCTCGCGCTCGCACCATAGTCGTCAAAGGACGTGGGATGAATGCCTGATGGAAACGCGTCGGGCGGTCCGGAAGCCCGGCCCGCGGCGGGCGTCACGACGGCTCGAGCAGCGCGTGGTCCTCGTCGAAGATGTCGCCCGCGGAGATCACGATGAGCGGGTCGGGCTCCCCGACGACCTGGTGGTCCTTGCCGTCGTAGTCGAAGAGGCTGAGCACGTACCGCATGGCCTCCAGCCGGGCGCGCTTCTTGTCGTTGCTCTTGATGACCGTCCAGGGGGCGCACTCGGTGTCGGTGTGCAGGAACATGTCCTCCTTGGCGCGGGTGTAGTCGTCCCACTTGTTCAGCGAGGCCAGGTCCATCGGCGACAGCTTCCACTGCCTGACCGGGTCCACCTGGCGGATGATGAACCGGGTGCGCTGCTCGGCCCGTGACACCGAGAACCACAGCTTCACCAGGTGCAGGCCCGACTCCACCAGCAGGCTCTCCAGCCGCGGCACCTGCTCCATGAACTCCAGGTACTCCTCATCGGTGCAGAAGCCCATGACCCGCTCCACGCCCGCCCGGTTGTACCAGGAGCGGTCGAACATCACGATCTCCCCCTTGGCCGGCAGGTGGGCGATGTAGCGCTGGAAGTACCACTGGTTGCGCTCGCGCTCGCTCGGCTTCTCCAGCGCCACGACGGTCGCGCCGCGCGGGTTCAGGTGCTCGGTGAAACGCTTGATCGTGCCGCCCTTGCCGGCGGCGTCGCGGCCCTCGAACAGGATCACCAGCCGCCGGCCCGTCTCCTTGATCCAGTACTGCAGCTTGACCAGCTCGATCTGGAGCAGCCGCTTGTCCCGCTCGTAGACGTCCCTGGCCAGGCGCTCGTCGTAGGGATAGTGCTGGCGCCAGGTGTCGACCGGCCGGCCGTCGGCGCGCAGCAGCACGGGATCGTCGTCCTCGCGGTCGTCCACCCACAGCCCGGGGGTGGAGTCGAGCAGGTCCGGTCGCTGATCCTGGGCATCGGTGGGAGTGGTGGCGTCCATGGCGCTCTTCTTCACGCAGAAGCGGCAGGTTATGCGCGTACGAGGCGGGATTTCCAGAAGTTCACCTCGCGGACGGCTCCTGTCACGCCCCCGGGGCACACCCTTTAGGGTGGATGGCCGTGACAGCCAACCAGTCCCGCCGTGACCAGCTCAAGGAGTTCCTGCGCGCCAAGCGGGAGGGCCTGCGGCCCGCCGACGTCGGCATGCCCGACGCGGGCCGCCGCCGCACCCCCGGGCTGCGCCGGGAGGAGGTGGCCGTGCTCGCCGGCGTCGGGGTGTCCTGGTACACCTGGCTGGAGCAGGGACGCGACATCAAGGTCTCCGACGCCGTGCTGGACGCCGTCGCCCGCGCGCTGCGGCTCGACGAGGCCGAGCGCACGCACCTGTACGTCCTGGCCGGCCTCAACCCGCCCGACCCGGCGGGCCGCCCCGGCGAGCCGGTGAGCGGGCCGCTGCGCGCCGTCCTGGACGGCTGGATGCCCAACCCGGCGCACGTGCTCGACCGGCACTACAACCTGGTGGCGGTGAACGACGCCGCCCGGTGGGTGTTCGGGTTCGACGACGAGGTCGGCAACTGCATGGTGGCCTTCTTCACGCACCCGGTCTACCGGGGCCGGTTCACCTCGTGGCAGGAGTTCGCCCCCGACATGGTCGCCGACTTCCGGGCCAGCGCCGCCCGCTACCCGGACGATCCGGTCTTCGGCCGGATCGCCGACGAGCTGCGCGCGGCCAGCCCGGAGTTCGCCGAGCTGTGGGCGCGGGCTGACGTGCGCTCCCGCTCCCAGGGGGTCAAGGCCATCACGCACCCCCAGGCGGGGGAGCTGGTCTTCGAGTACTCGCTGTTCCGGATGCCGGACCGCCCCGACCTCAACGTGGTCCTGCACACCCCGCATCCCGACACCGACACCAGGCGGAAGGTGGAAAGCCTGGTGGTGACACACCCAGGATGAGCCGACACTGCCTGACCGGCGGCCCGGGCAGCACGATGGACGTCATGAGAGCGATCACGATCCCCGCCTTCGGCGACGCCGACGTCCTCCGTCTCGACGAGGTCACCACCCCCGAGCCCGGCCCCGGCCAGGTGGCCATCGACGTGGCCTACGCCGGAGCCAACTTCGCGGAAATCCTCTACCGGCAGGGCGTGGTGGACGTCCCGCTGCCGTTCGTGCCCGGCATCGAGGTGTCCGGCCGGATCCGGGCGCTCGGCCCGGGCGTCACGCACCTGCGGGTCGGCCAGCAGGTCGCCGCGCTGACGATCGTCGACAGCGGCGGGTACGCCGAGGTGGTGACCACGTCCGCGGAGCTGGTGGCGCCGCTGGACGGCCTCGACCTGAAGCCGGCCGTCGCGGCGGCGCTGCCGTCCAACAGCACCACCGCCTTCCTGGTGCTCGACCGGGTGGCCCGCATCGAGCCGGGGGAGAGTGTGCTCGTGCACGCCGCGGCGGGCGGCGTCGGCAGCCAGCTCGGCCAGGCCGCCCGGCTGCTGGGCGCGGGCCGCGTGGTGGGCACCGTGGGCAGCCCCGGCAAGATCGAGGCGGCCCGGGAGTTCGGCTACGACGAGGTGGTGCTGCGCGACCGGGCGGAGCAGGCCGGGCGGTTCGACGTCGTGGTGGACATGGTCGGCGGGCCGTCCCGCCGCGCGAGCCTGGACCTGCTCGCCCCGATGGGCCGCATGGTGGTGATGGGCAACGCCTCCGGCGCCGAGGACGTCGGCATCCCGGCCAACGAGCTGTGGTTCACCAACAAGACGGTCTCCGGGTTCAACCTGGCCGCGTTCTCCGCCGCCTTCCCCGAGCAGGCCGGCCGCGCGCTGCGCCGGGCGGTGGCCGCGGCGGCGCGCGGCGAGCTGCGGGTGCGGGTGGAGTCGCTGCCGCTGGAGCAGGCCGCGCAGGCGCACCGGCGCATCGAGTCCGGCGGCAGCACCGGCAAGCTCGTGCTGGAGGTCGGGCGCGGCTGAGCCCTCGGCCGGGACGTTCCCGCCGGTCGCGGCGGGGTAGGGCTTGCGGAGACCGTGACCATCGGGGGAGGTCACCATGGGGGCTGTCAGCGGCCAGGGGGGCAGCGGGCTGGCGTTCGAGGTGCTGGATCCGGCGCCGCTGGGGGTGGCGGTGACGCGGGGCCCCGGGCACCGGCTGATCTACACCAACGCCATGTACCGGGCCCAGTTCAGCGACCCCCGGGGCGAGATGCCGATGGAGGAGGGGTTCACCGAGTTCGTCAACCTGCACTACCGCCGGCAGTTCGACCACGTCTACACCACCGGCGAGCCGATCGTCACCACGGCCGAGCCCGAGCCCTCGGAGGGGACGCCCCACGAAGGCAGGGAGCGCTTCTTCACCTCCAGCCTGTCACGCGTCGTCTTCGGCCCCGGCGACCACGGCGTGCTGGTCATGGTGATGGACGTGACCGAGCAGGTCACCGCCGCGCGGCGGGTGGCGGCCCTCGCCGAGGGACGCCGCCGCGCCCTGCGGCGCTACGAGAGCCTGATGCGGGTCAGCGCGCAGATCTTCTGGGTGACCGACAGGGAGGGCTACGTCAGCGAGCGCAGCCCGAGCTGGGAGCGGGTGACCGGGCAGTCGTGGGAGGAGTACCGCGGCCAGGGCTGGCTGCGCATGGTCCACCCCGAGGACCGCCGGGCCACGGTGAAGTCCTGGTCGCGGGCGGTCGAGAACATCACCGGCATCTGGGAGCACGTCTACCGGCTGCGTACCATCGGCGGCTACCGGCACTTCCAGCTCCGCGCGGTGCCGATCTGCGAGAACGGCCGGGTCGTGGAGTGGGTGGGCACGAGCACCGACATCGAGGAGGAGTGGCAGGAGCAGCGGCGGCAACGCCTGCTGGACCGCGCCGCCGCGGCCACCGCGCGGCTGCGGAGCCTGGAGGAGATGCTCGGCGCGCTGGCCGACGTGATCGTGCCGGAGCTGGCCGACGGCTGCGGCGTCTACCTGGTCACCGACCTCATCGACGGGCGGGACGGCGGCCAGCCGCTCGTCGTCGAGCGCCTGGCCACCGCCGCGCGGGCCGGCCTGGTGCGCCTGCCGCCCTACAGCGAGGAGCGCCTGGCCGCCGGCAACGCCTTCACCAAGGCCATCCGCCGCCGGCGGCCCCTGCTGAAGACGTTCCCGGCCGGCTCGCCCCCGCCGGACGCCGCGCCCTGCGGCACGCTGCCCTGGCTGGAGGCCAACGACGCCAACGCCATGCTGATCCTGCCCGTCGTGGTGGACGGCGCGGTGCCCGCGGTGGTCGGCGTGGTGACCTGCGGCGACCGCCCGCCGATCGGCCGGGCCGACACCAAGCTCCTGAGCCAGATGTTCGACCACGCCCACGACACCCTGAGCCGGGCCATCCGCTTCCAGCGGGCCCAGCAGGTCGCGCTGGCCCTGCAGTACAGCCTGCTCGCCGAGCCGCCGCGGCTGCCCGGCCTGCGCATCGCGGCCCGCTACCGGGCCAGCCCGGCCGCGGCGGAGGTGGGCGGCGACTGGTACGACTCCTTCGTCCTGCCCGACGGCGTCCCGGTGCTGGTCATCGGCGACGTGTCCGGCCACGACCTCAACGCCGCCGTCGCCATGAGCCAGCTGCGTAACATGCTGCGGGCCCTGGCGATGGACCGCCGCGAGCCGCCGGGCGACATCCTCGCCCGGCTCAACACCTCGATGGAGTCGCTGTCGGAGGAGGTCACCGCCACCTGCGTGTACGCCCGCGTGGAGCAGTGCGACACCGGCCCCCGGCTGCACTACGCGGTGGCCGGGCATCCGCCGCCGCTGCTGCTCACGCCCGGCCGCCAGGGGCGCTACCTGGACGACGCGGTCAGCCCGCTGCTCGGCTTCCCGTACGCGGTGCCGCGCGTGTCGCGGATGACGCCGCTGCCGCCGGGCGGCACGGTCCTGTTCTACACCGACGGTCTGGTCGAGCGGCCGGGCGAGCATCTGGACCGCGGCCTGGAGCGGCTGCGGCTGGCGGCCGAGCGGCTCGCGGACCGGCCCGTGGACAAGTTCTGCGACCAGCTGCTGAGCCGGCTCCCGACGACCGGCCTGGACGACATCGCCGTCATAGCCCTGCGGCTGCCCGCCGGCCACGAAGAGTGCGGCTGAAAAGGCGGCGGGAAACCCCTCCTGGCCCGCGCCGGGCAGGCGGTGCAGCGAGCTCTTGGGCAGCCCGAGCCGGGTGGCGAGCTCGTCGAGCGTCACGCCCCTGCTGTGCTTGCCGATCTCCTGCCGGATCGGCGGGGCGCGGTCGACGCTCCCCACCGGGGATCGGGCCTCAGTCACACAGTGCACTGGTCCAGGAGTTCGAGAAGGTGGTGGTAGGGCTCGCCGGTGGCGCGGGTCAGGCCCAGCTCGCAGGTACGGTTGACCGAGGCGTGCGCCGCGTACCTCCCGGCCCGCACGGCGGCGGCCTCGGCACGGGTGGCCGAGGCGGTCAGCTCGGGGTGCAGCAGGCCGCGGTCGCCGGCGAAGGCGCAGCACTGCCAGCCCTCCGGGATCACCACCCGCTCGGCGACGGCCCCCGCGATCGCGGCGATGGCGGCGTCGAGGCCGAGCTGCGTGGAGGAGCAGGTGGGGTGCAGGGCCAGGGACGGCAGCCGCCGCTCGACGCTCAGCCGGGGCAGCAGGTGCTCGGCGGTGTAGGCGACAGCGTCCACGACCTCCAGGCCGAGGCGGTGGAAGCCCTCGGTGCAGGAGGCGGCGTCGGTGACCACCGGGAGGCGGCCGTCGCGGGTGGCCGCGCGCACGGCGTCGCGCACCCGGCCGGACATGGCCCGGTGGCCCTCGGCGTGGCCCTTGGACGACCACGGGGTGCCGCAGCACAGCGAGCCGATCCCCTCCGGCACGTGCAGCCGCACGCCCGCGCGCCGGGCCAGCCGCGCGAAGGCGATCATCACGCCCGGCCCGCCGTCCGCGGGGGCGAACATGGTGTTGAGGCAGGACGGCAGGTAGACCACGTCGGCGTCGGGATCGAGGACCGGGCGGCGGCGCATCCCGCCGCGCGGCAGGTCGCGGCTCCACCGCGGGACGGCCTCGGCGCCGGCCAGGGCGCGGGCGGCGCCGCCGGCCGCCTCGGGCAGCGCGGGCGGGGCCGCGGCGGCGGTGTCCAGGGCCAGGCTCATCGCCCGGGTGACGCCGTCCCAGTGCCTGGCGGCGCTCTTCCACGCCGTGCGGGCGGCGCGGCCGTGGCGCTCGGCGCGCAGCCGCTTGGTCAGGTCGCCGGTGTTGATGCCGACCGGGCAGGCGGTGGCGCACATGCCGTCCACCGCGCAGGTGTCCACGGCGTCGTAGCCGTAGGCGGCCTCCAGCTCGCGGGCCAGCTCGTGCTCGCCCGCCTCGCGGGCGGCCGCCAGCTCGCGGCGCAGCACGATGCGCTGGCGCGGGGTGGTCGTCAGGTCGCGGCTGGGGCAGACCGGCTCGCAGTAGCCGCACTCCACGCAGCGGTCCACCTCGGGCTCGACGGTGACGACGTGCTTGAGGTCGCGCAGGTGGGCGTCGTCGTGGTCGGTCAGGACGACGCCGGGGTTGAGCGTGCCCCTGGGGTCGCACAGGCGCTTGACCTCGCGCATCACGTCGTAGAGCTCGTCGCCGTACTGGCGGCGCACGAACGGCGCCATCACCCGGCCGGTGCCGTGCTCGGCCTTGAGCGTGCCGCCCCGCTCCAGCACCGCGTTCACCATGTCCTCGGTGAAGTCGGCGTAACGGTCGAGGCCGGTGGCGAAGCGCTCGTTGAGCATGAAGTGCAGGTTGCCGTCCTTGGCGTGGCCGAAGACGACGCTGCGCTCGTAGCGGTGCCTGGCGAACAGGGCGGTCAGCTCGTCGCACAGGTCCGCGAGGGCGGCGACCGGGACGGCGACGTCCTCCAGCAGCGCGGTGGTGCCCGAGGGGCGGGCGCCGGCGACCGCGGCGTACAGGCCCTTGCGGATGTGCCACAACCCGGCCCGGCCGCCCGGGTCCCGGCTGAGCCGGGCGGGCACGGCCAGCTCCAGCTCGGCGAGGGCCCGCCCGGCGGCCCGCTCGCGCTCGGCCAGCAGGTCCGGGTCGGACTCCTGCCACTCGACCAGCAGCGCGGCGTGCCCGGCGACGTCCAGGGCGCGCAGCAGGTCGTCGGCCTTCGGGTCGGACTGGGCCACCCGCAGGGACTCGGCGTCCAGCAGCTCGACCGCGGCCGGCTCGGCGGCGACCAGGGCGGGCATGGCGGCCATCGCCTGGTGCAGGGTCGGGAAGAGCAGCAGGCCGGTGGCGGCCAGCGGGTGCGCGGGCACGGTACGCAGCACCGCCTCGGCCACGAACCCCAGCGTGCCCTCGCTGCCGATGATCAGGTGGGCCAGGATCTGCGCCGGGGAGTCGTGGTCGAGGAAGCTGTTGAGGCCGTACCCCATGGTGTTCTTGAGCGAGAACTGCTGCCGGACGCGGCGCACCGAGTCGGGGTTGCCGCGGATCCGGTCGCGCAGCCGGGCCAGGCCCTCCGCGAGCGCGGGTTCGAGCGCCCGCAGCCGCTCGTCGGCGTCCGGCGCGCCGGTGTCCAGGACGGTGCCGCTGGGCAGCACGACCGTCATCGACTCCAGCGTCCGGTACGTGTTGGCGTGGGTGCCGCAGGTCATGCCGCTGGAGTTGTTGGCCACCACGCCGCCGATGGTGCAGGCCGACTCGCTGGCCGGGTCGGGGCCGAGCTTGCGGCCGTAGGGGGCCAGGCGGGCGTTGACCTGGCGCAGCACCGCGCCCGGCTGCACCCGCACCCGCTCCCCGCCGTCCAGCACCTCGATCGCGCGGAAGTGCCGGCGGGTGTCCACCAGCAGGTGCTCGCTCACCCCCTGGCCGCTGAGGCTGGTGCCGCCGGAGCGGAAGGTGAGCGGCAGGCCGGTACGCAGCAGCGCCGCCACCTGCTCCGCGCTCCGCGGCACCAGCACGGCCTGGGGGGTGAGCAGGTAGTGCGAGGCGTCGTGCGCCATGCCGAGCCGGTCGGCGGGCCGGGTGCGGGCGATGCCCGGCACCGCCGCCTCCACCCGGGCGAGGACGGCTGGGTCGGGCGCGGCCAGTCGGCGCGGTTCGGAACGGGTCACGATCGTGCTCTCTTCACTGGGACTTCCGGGAACGCGGGCCGTGCGGTCGCCGTGCGGTTACCGCCGTGGGCCCACGACGTGCTGGCGCTGGCTGCCCAGGCCGTCGATGCCGAGCTCCATCACGTCGCCCGGCCGCAGCCAGATCGGCGGGTCGAAGCCCATGCCGACCCCCGGCGGGGTGCCGGTGTTGATCAGGTCGCCCGGCTCCAGCACCATGAACTGGCTCAGGTGGTGCACGATGACGTACGGGTCGAAGATCATCGTCTTGGTGGTGCCGGTCTGCCGGCGCACGCCGTTGACGTCCAGCCACATGCCGAGGTTCCGCACGTCCGCGATCTCGTCCGGGGTGACCAGCCACGGCCCGGCCGGGTTGAACGTCTCGGCCGACTTGCCCTTGCTCCACTGGCCGCCGCGCTCCATCTGGAAGGCGCGCTCGCTGACGTCGTTGACCACGCAGTAGCCCGCGATGTGCGCCGCGGCCTCCTCCACCGAGTCCAGGTAGGAGGTGCGCCTGCCGATCACGATGCCCAGCTCCACCTCCCAGTCGGTCTTGGTCGCGCCGCGCGGGATGCGTACCTCGTCGTTCGGGCCGATCAGCGTGTTGGGCGACTTGGTGAACAGGATGGGCTCGCTGGGGACGGCCTGGCCGGTCTCGGCGGCGTGGTCGCTGTAGTTCAGCCCGATGCACAGGATCTGGTGAGGGCGGGCGATCGGCGCGCCGATCCGCTCACCGGCGAACTCCCGCCGCTCCCCGGTGGCCACCCGCTCGGCCAGCAGGGCCGGGCCGCCGGCGGCGAAGAACCGCTCGTCGAAGTCGGCGGTGACGTCGGAGACGTCCACGTAGTGGCGCTCGTCCACCCGCACGACCGGCCTTTCGGCTCCGGGCGCGCCCAGACGCATCAAATACACGAGGTGCCTCTTCTCAGCAGGGGGTTCTCAACAGGGGTTCCAGCAAGGCGGGGGCAGGCCGCGCCGTCGTCGAGCGTCACGCGGGCTCCTTTCCTGCCACGATGGCCCTGATGGCGGGCAGGTCGTCGATGAGGGACCGCAGCGGGGTGCGGTAGGCCAGGCCGCTGACGCTGATCGCGCCGCTCGGCGTGGTGGGCGAGGTCAGGTAGGCCGGCACCGCCAGGCAGTTGACGCCCGGCTCGTTCTCCTGGTCGTCGGTCGCGTAGCCCTGGGCGCGCACGCGCTGCAGCTCGGCGTGCAGCTGCTCGGCCGTGCCGAGGGAGCGCGGGGTGGGGCGGTGCAGGGTCCGGCCGCCCACCCAGGCGCGCACCGCGGCCTCGTCCGGCAGCGCGTGGGCCAGCAGCACCTTGCCGACCGCGGTGCAGTGCGCCGGGTTGCGGCCGCCGACCACCGAGGTCAGCCGGACCGCGCCGGCGGCCGGGTCGAGCTTGGAGCGGTAGATCACCGAGGGGCCCTCCAGCACCGCGTAGTGCACGGTCTCGCCGTGCCGCTCGCACAGCGCCTTGAGCACCGGCATCACCCGTACGTGGTCAGGACGGGCCTCGTGATGGGCGAAGGCCATCCGCAGGAACTCGTCGCCCAGCACGTAGCGGCCGTGCCCATGCTGGGCGGCCAGGCCGGCCCGGCGTAAGGCGGCCAGCGCGCGGTGGACGGTGGGCTTGGGGCTGGACACGGCCCGGGCCATCTCCTCCAGCCCGATGCCGTCGGGATGGCGGGCCAGCTCGGCCAGGACCGCCAGGACCCGATCGGAACCGACGAGCTTGGATCCGGGGTCGGGCTCGGCGGCCGGATCACCGGGATTCTCTGCCGACACGTTCCGAAGGTTAGACCATCGTTCCGCTAAACGGAAGCTGGCGCTCCGGCGGGGCGTTCAGTCCCCGGACGGCGGCGATCCGCCGGCCGTCGGGTCGTCGTCGAGGCTCAGCACCGCCTCGGCCACGGTGGGGAACAGCGGCAGCAGGCCGTGCGAGCCCGGCTGCGTCAGCACGCGCCGGACGTGCGCCCGCGCGCCCGCCACCGCCATCCGGCCGCCCCGCTCCCGCAACCCGCCCGCCAGCCGGACCAGCACGTCGTACCCGAAGTCGTCCAGCACGTCGAGCCGGCTCACCTCCAGGATCAGCCGGGGGGCCTCCCCGGCCAGCAGCTGCGCCTCGCGTTCGAGGTCGGTGGCGGTGACCGCGTCGATGCGTTCGTGCAGCACGATCGCCGTCCAGCTCCGGCGATAGTCCGGGACGCCTCTCTGCGCCGCCACCGTGGTGCTCCTCCATGCCTGACCGTGGCCTACCACTGCCCGCTTTCCGGCGAAACGGTCTCAGGATCGCATGGTCATCGGCGGGCGCGTCCCGAACCGCGTCACGAACCGCGGCGGGAAGCCCCGGCGCCGGGGACGGGCACGGGCGGCGTGGGCTGGAGGCTTGTCGATTTCTTATGATGTGCCGGATCGGTGTCACCCGTAGTATTTGCTGCTGCACGGGGATGGAGCAAGGGACGGATCAGGCGGTGTCCATGGGCGAGTCGTTCGGATTGCACGTTCCGATCGGTGACGACCTGGCCCGGCTACGTGACGTGGTGGGCGCCTTCGCCCTCGACGCCGGGCTGGACCGGCAGCGCGTGGACTCGCTGGTCCTGGCCGTCAGCGAGGCGGCCAGCAACGTGCTGGAGCACGCGCGGGCGCCCGGCACGGTGAGCGCCCGCAGCGACGCCGAGGGCGTGACGGTGCAGATCGTCGACGAGGGCGGCACGCTGACCCACGACCACCTCGACCTCACCCCGCAGTGGCCGCCGCGGCGCGGCATGGGCCTGTGGGTGATCCGGCAGGTGTGCGACCGCGTGTCGCTCGATCACCCGGACGGCCGCTCGCGGCTGGAGCTGTTCATGCGCCGCGAGCCGGCACCCGGCCCGCGAGAGGTCTCCCACCAGCACCGGGCCGACGCCTGAGCCCGGCGGCCCGCCCGTCGCGGGGCGGTCCGCCGGTTCCTTCTCCCGGAGCGGGTCTCAGCAGGCGGCGAGAGTCCGCGGCGGCCCGTACGCCTGCCTGGCGCCCGCCTGTACTCCCAGCTCTTCGGCGCGGGCTGCGGCGCGCCCTCCCGCGACCACAACACCTCCTCGACCTCCAGCGTCACGGTGCGGCCGATGAGCCCCTCGCCCCGCTCCACCTCGCTCGTGGCGGGACCTGCCGCTCGGCCGCGGCCGAGACGACCACCACGTGATCGGCGTAGGTCACCCAGTCGGTGGCGGTGACGCTGGGCAGGCGATCGTCGCCGTCGGCGAGGAGGACCTGCCGCGCCGGTGAGGGCGCCCGCGAGCAGTCCGCGCCGCCTCCCCGCTGCGGGTACGTGCCGCGCCGCGCTCTCCGATTCGTGCTTCACGTGACCCTCTAGATGATTGATTTCAAGGGCTGCAGATCAGCTGTTCGGCTGCGGACATGAAGCGATGGCGTTCAAGATCCGTTTGTGACGACAGAACTGAACACCCTCGCGACAGCACTGTACGTGAAGATCGACGATCAGCTGATCGCTTTCCCTGACCTGGCCCCGGAACGTCCTGAGGTTGGCATCCAGCCCCGGCTCGGTGACGCCGAACCGGTCACCCTGGCGGTGCTGTCGGCGCTGCTCGGCTTCACCTCCGAGCGGCGCTGGCTGCGCTACGCCCGCGCTCACCTGACCGGCCTGTTTCCCTGCCTGCCCGGCCAGTCCGGCTACAACAAGCGCCTGCGCGCCGCCACCGCCCTGGTGCTGCACCTGATCCGCATCCCCGGCCGGGACACCAGCCTGTGGAGCGATGACGTGTGGGTGGCCGATTCCACGCCGGTGGAGTGTGGCCGTTCCCGGCAGAGCGCGCAGCGCTCGGACCTGGCCGGCTGGGCCGAATACGGCTACTGCGCCTCCCACTCCCGCTTCTTCTGGGGCCTGCGCCTGCACCTGCTGTGCACCCTGGGAGGCCTGCCCGTCGCTTTTGCCCTGACCGGTGCCAAGGCCGACGAACGCACCACCTTGCTGGGCATGCTCGCCACCGACCCGGACCTGCTCGAGCGCCACCGCGGCCAGGACCTGATCGCCGATATGCAGTACTACGGCCGCGACTTCGAACACGCCCTGGCCGGCGATGGCATCCGCCTGCTGCGCAAGGCCCGCAAGGGCGAGCTCCCACGCCCAGGCGCGCACCTGTTCAAGCCACTGCGCCAAACCATCGAATCCATGAACCAGACCCTCAAGGGCCAGCTCGACCTCGAACGACACGGCGGACGCACCCTCGCAGGCGTCGCCATCCGCGTGATCACCCGCATCCTGGCCCTGACCAGCGTGATCTGGCACAACGACAAGACCGGCCAACCCATCGCCCGATCACTTACCGCCTACGACCACTGATCCCAAATCCCTTGGAATCAATCATCTAGGCTGACTGTCCTTCCGCGCTCGGGCGGGGACGGAACTCGGCGCGCAGGCCCGCGGGCGCGAGGCGTCCGCGCGGCGCCGGCTCGGCGGCGGCCGCGTCGGGGGCGTGCACGTGGTAGCGCTGCGCGATGCGGGAGACGGCGAGGGTGAGCTGGCGCAGCGCCGGCGCGGACCCCGGGCAGTAGCGGGGGCCGGCCCCGAACGGCAGGTACGTGCCGGGCGCGGGCCGCGCGTCGCGCCACCGGGACGGGTCGAACTCCTCCGCGCGCGGCCACCAGCGCGGGTCGCGATGGATCAGGTACGTCGTGGACAGCACCTCGTCCCCCGGGCGCAGCCGCCAGCGGCCGAAGGCGACGTCGGCGCGGGCGATCCGGCTCATCGTCCACGCCGGGGGAGCCAGCCGCAACGTCTCCCTGACGACCGCCTCGGCCAGCGGCAGCCGCCCCTGGAGCGGCGCCCCCGCCCGCGACGGGCAGACCGGGATCGCGGCGGCCTGCCCGGAGAGCACGCCTTCCGTCGTGAGCGCACTCTCCGCGGCGAGCGCGGCCTCCCCGGCGAGGGTGGCTTTCGCGGCGAGGTCGGCTTCTGCGGCGAGGGTGGCTTCCGTGGCAAGGTCGGCTTCTGCGGCGAGCGCGGCCTCCGTGGCAAGGTCGGCTTTTGCGGCGAGGTCGGCTTCTGTGGCGAGGTCGGCTTCTGTGGCGAGCGCGGCGGCCAGGGTGGGGCGGAGGGCCAGCTCGCGGACCACGGACGTCAGCGCGGCGGCCGGCACGCCGTGCCCGCCGATCAGCACGCTCCACAACGCGCTGACCACCTCGCCGTCGCCCAGCGGGGGACGGGCGGCGAGCAGGACGCCGAGCAGGCCGCCGCGCCGGGGGCGGGCCGAAGCACAGCTCGGTCACGGTCCGCGCGGTGACGTCGAGCATCAGCGCCAGCACGTCGGCAGGACGTCCCGCCGTGCGGGCGAGCGCGTCGTCCAGGATCGCGACGGTCCGGGCGTCCAGGCGCGCGGCCGCGGCGTCGGTGAGCGCGGGACGCAGCACGCGGCGCGCCCGCATCCACGACCGGACCGCCTCGCCCGCCGCGCCCGGCTCCGGCTCCTTGCCGAACGGCGCGGCCTCCGTGACGTAGTCGCGGTTGGTGGCCGTCAGGACCTGGTGGGCCAGGCGCGGGTCGATGGTGAAGACGGTCCGGTCGTCGAAAGAGAACACGTCGCCGTGCTCACGATGGTGCCGGCGCAGGAAGGCGAGACGGTCACGGTCGTAGTCGGCGGCGTTGCCCAGCAGCCAGTGGCCGCGCGGCCCCGGAGGGCGTGCCGCGTCCAACGGCCGGGCCGCTCACTTGCCGTAGTGGTAGGGCCAGTAGGGGTACTTGCCGCTGACGCGGGCCTTGCCGAACAGGCGGGCGGTCACCTGACGCAGCACTCGCACGTTGTCCTCATCCTCCTCGCTGGGTCGAGCCGGATGACGTGACTATCGCTCACGTCTACCACCCGGTCAATACGCCCCGGCCCCACCGCCGAGGGGGGAGGAGGGGCGGCTCACCACTCGCGGGGCGCGATCAGCTCCTCGATGTCGGCCTCGGGGAACCCGTAGGCCGTGGCCACGAACCAGAAGTCCTCGGCGATCACCTCGCGGGCCACCGTCTCGATCTCGCTCCCCGCCGCGTCGAACTCGGCCTCCAGGTCGTTGAACTCCTCGGTGGCCGCGTGGGTCAGGGTGTAGAGCGCGTCGAGATCGGCCGGCCGCTCGGACTCGATGCGCTCGCACAGCCGCACCAGGATCTCCCTGCCCTGGTCCACGACGTGGTCGGGATAGTAGGCGTCGGCGTACATGCCCTTGAGGAAGGCATGGCCCGCGACGCGCGGATCGGTGGGGGGCACTGCGGTCTCCTGTCTCGCCGGTGGTCCGATGGTCCGGTGAGTCGATCCTGCCCGCCGCCACCGACAGTTTCCGGCGCGGGCGGGCGGGTCACGACGGCGGCCCCGGTCAGGCTCGGCCCGTCCTCGGCGGTGCCGTCCGCGTGCGTGCCCGCCGTCGCCGGCAGGGCCTCACGCCCACGCTCTGATCTCGCTGAACAGCCGGAGCGTCACCGGCCGCGGCCGCAGCCACGACGAGCCGGGCAGGTGCAGGCTCCCCGACGGGAACACCGTCTCCAGCACGATCTTCACATAGGGCCGGCCGCCGGGGATCTCGGCGCACACGGCCGACACGGGCGAGCACACCTCCCGGTTGCCGTACCGCAGCCGGCCGTGCCCGTCGCGGTCGAGATCCGCCGCCTCCCAGCACAGCACCGGCGGCTCGCCGTGCCGTTCCCGCCCGGGCGGCAGCAGCGGCAGCCGCAGGTCGAAGCCGGCCAGCGCGCCGCCGGGCCGCAGGTAGAAGGAGCCGTCGAGGCGGGGCGGCGCGCACAGCAGCCGGATGCCCTCGCGGCCGCTCGTCGTCAGCCTCGCCTCGGTCGCCTCCAGGACGATCTGCCACGCGCCCGGCCGCCACGCGCCGGGTTCGATGTGTGAGGACGTCGCCATGGTTCACCTCGCTGTGCGGTTCGTACGCCCGTCACCTTCAAGACGCGCACCGCCCGCCGCGTGTGACAACCGGCCCGTCCCTGAGGCGGACATCACATCACGGGCGCGCTCACGCCGCCGTCCAGCCCGGCTCGATCCACTCCGCCCGTCCCGGCAGGCCGGGCCGGAAGCGGGCGCGCGGCCGGGGGCCCAGCTCGTAGCAGACCGAGCCGAACGTCCGGGTGGGCCACTCCGGCCGGCCCGGGACGCAGATCGGCACGGTGTCGTCGGCGAGCAGTTCCTCGGCCTCGTGCGGCGGGCCGTCCGGGCGCAGGTTCTCCTCCAGGAAGCGCAGCCGGTCCTCCGAGTCGCGGACGCGGCCCGCGCGGCGGAGCTTGTCCAGGGCGTCGGCGTCGAGGTCGGTGCTGGCCAGCGGGTGGTTGGTGTGGGTGAGGCGGCCCTCGCGCAGGGGCACGGGCGTCGCGCCGGCCGCCGAGCACTCCAGGCTGTCGAGGCCCGAGGCGTCGCCGACGGCGTAGTGCTGGCCGCTGGCGTGGTCGAGGCGGCGCAGGAAGTCCACCGCCGTGGCGCGGTCGCGGCGGGCCAGGACGCCGCGGATCACCGCGGCCACCGGCAGTCCGTACGGGTTGCCGGTCAGCATGGCCAGCGTGTTGACGCACACGGCGACGCCCGCCGCGTTGACGCCGGTGAGCGCGAGCAGCCCGGCGGAGGTGAGCACCAGCTGCTCGGGGCCGTCCAGCGGGCGCAGCCGCAGCACGAGCTGGGAGCCGTCCATGAAGGCGGGCAGGTCCATGTTCTGCGCCAGGAAGGGGCGGCCCGCGGATGAGGATCCGACGACGCTGCAGCCGTGCCGGTGCAGGTGCCGCCGGCGCATCCACCAGCTCTCGTCCATCCAGTTGTAGGCCGCGACGTCGGCCGCCGGCACGCCCGCGCCCTCGGCGATGCCGCGCAGCTCGTCGGCGAGGGCGGGCATGAGCCGCCGGACGGTGCCGAGCAGCGGCGAGCCGGTGACCAGCTCGGCGGCGCCCGAGCCGGCCGTGGCCTCGCGCCACGCCTCCAGCGCCTGCCGCACGGCGGGACGCGCCTGCTCGCCGTGCGCCCGCCCCATCTCCAGGGGGCTCCCGGCGCACTCGACGACCGTCATCGTGCTTCGCTCCCGATCATCCTGCGATGGTAGGCGATGTCCTGCTATGTCGTGTCCTGCGGCCTACCGGTCGCGCGGCACCAGGCAGGGACGTTTCGGGTCGAACACCCAGTCCTTGACCAGGTAACGCATCGCCACCGCGTCGTCGCGCGCGCCGAGGCCGTGCTCCAGGTAGCGCTCGTGGGCCTCGGCCAGCGCGTCCCTGTCCAGCTCGACGCCCAGGCCCGGCCCGTCGGGCACGTCGATCCCGCCGCCGGTGATCCGGGGCGGCGCGGTCGTCAGCGCCTGGCCGTCCTGCCAGATCCAGTGGGTGTCCAGGGCGGTGATCTCGCCCGGCGCGGCCGCCCCGACGTGCGTGAACATCGCCAGCGAGATGTCGAAGTGGTTGTTGGAGTGCGAGCCCCAGGTCAGCCCGAAGTCGTGGCAGAGCTGGGCGACGCGGACCGAGCCGGCCATCGTCCAGAAGTGCGGGTCGGCCAGCGGGATGTCCACGGCGGCGGCGCGGACGGCGTGGGCCAGCTCCCGCCAGTCGGTGGCGATCATGTTGGTGGCGGTGGGCAGGCCGGTGGCGCGGCGGAACTCGGCCATCGTCTCCCGCCCGGAGAAACGGCCCTCCGCGCCGCACGGGTCCTCGGCGTAGGCCAGCACGTCGCGCAGCCCCCGGCCGATCCGGACGGCGTCGGCCAGCGGCCAGGCGCCGTTGGGGTCGAGGGTGACGCGCGCGGCGGGGAAGCGGCGGGCCAGCGCCCTGACCGCCTCGGCCTCCTCCTCGCCGGCCAGCACCCCGCCCTTGAGCTTGAAGTCGGTGAAGCCGTAGCGCTCCTGGGCGGCCTCGGCCAGCGCGACCACCGCGTCGGGCGTGAGCGCCTCCCGGCGGCGCAGCCGCGACCAGCGGTCCTCGCCCTCGTCGCCGGTCAGGTACGGCAGGTCCGTGCGGCCGGGGTCGCCGATGTAGAACAGGTAGCCCAGCACCGGCACCCGGTCGCGCCGGCGGCCCTCGCCCAGCAGCTCGCACACGGGCACGCCGAGGTGCTGCCCGTGCAGGTCGAGCAGCGCGGACTCCAGGCCGGTCACCGCGTGCACGGTGGTCCGCAGGTCGAACGTCTGCGTGCCGCGCCCGCCGGCGTCGCGGCCGGCGAAGCGGGCCGACACCTCGCGCAGCAGGCCGCGCAGGCGCGCCACCGGCTGCCCGGCCAGCAGCTCGCCCGCCTCCTCGACCGTGCGGCGGATGGCCTCGCCGCCGGGCACCTCGCCGAGGCCGGTGCGGCCGTCGGAGTCGGTGACGATGACGACGTTGCGGGTGAAGAACGGCCCGTGGGCGCCGCTGAGGTTCAGCAGCATGCTGTCGTACCCGGCGACCGGGACGACCTCCACGCGGGCGACGGCCGGTGCGGCGGCGCTGGACATGCGGCTCACTTGATCGTGTCGATGAGGGCGGTCAGCTCGGCGAGCTCGGCCTCGGTCAGGTTCTGCAGCGGCGGCCGGACCGGCCCGGCGGGACGGCCGACGGCGGCCAGGCCCGCCTTGACGATCGAGACGGCGTACCCCTTCGTCCGGTTGCGGATGTCCAGGTACGGCAGGATGAACTCCCTGATGCGCCGGTAGACGGCCGCGCGGTCCTGGGCGCGCACGTCGGCGTAGAAGTCGAGCGCGAACCGCGGCACGAAGTTGAAGATCGCCGAGGAGTAGGTGCTCATGCCGAGCTGCAGCAGCGGCAGGGCGAAGGTCTCGGCCGTGGGCAGGCCGCCGATGTAGGCCAGGCGGTCGCCGACGCGGGCGTAGATGCGCGTCAGGCTCTCGATGTCGCCGACGCCGTCCTTGAAGCCGATCAGCGTCGGGTTCCGCTCGGTCAGCCGCTCGACGGAGCGGTCGTTGAGCACGGCGTTGGCCCGGCTGTAGACGACCACGCCGAGGCCCGTGGCGCCGCAGACCGCCGACACGTGCTCGACCAGGCCCTCCTGGCCGGCCTCCGTGAGGTAGGGCGGCATCAGCAGCAGCCCGTCGGCGCCGGCCGCCTCGGCGGCCCGGGCCTGCGCGACGGCGGTGGCGGTGCCGCCGGTGGCCGGCGCGAGGACCGGCAGCCGGCCGTCCACCTCGGCCACCGCGGCGCGTACCACCCGGTCGATCTCCTCGGCGGTCAGCGAGAAGCCCTCGCCGGTGCCGCCCGCCGCGAACAGGCCGGCCACCGGGTACTCGCTCAGCCAGGCCAGGTGGTCGCGGTAGCCCGCCTCATCGAACTGCAGGTCGCTGGTGAAGTGGGTGACGGGGAACGACAACAGGCCGCTCCTGAGCCGGTCGGCGAGCTCCTGCGGCGGGAGATGGGGCATGCTGGCGCGTCCTCTGCTCGGGGGAGACCTGACGCCGCCAGGCTAATGACGAGGAGCGATTCCTGTCCAAGTGCGATTATGTATCCGGTGATACCTGGAGAGCATCGACGCCCGGGCCGGTACGGCGGGGCGTTCCAGGAAAAGAATGCGCTGAAGCTGTCACAAGCCGGCCCCCTGCCTTGTCCCAGCTGATGACCGGCCGGCGCCCCCGCGGCCCGGCGGCGACAGGAGGAGAGCTCATCATGAGGATCGTGGTAATCGGCGGAACCGGCCTGATTGGGTCCAAACTGGTGCGGAAGCTGGGCGAGCAGGGCCACGAGGCGGTCGCCGCGTCGCCGAACACCGGCGTCGACACCCTCACCGGTGCAGGGCTGGCCGAGGTGCTGGCCGGCGCCTCGGTGGTGGTGGACGTGTCGAACTCGCCGTCGTTCGAGCGGGCCGCGGTGCTGGAGTTCTTCGAGACCAGCACCCGGAACCTGCTCGCGGCCGAGTCGGCGGCGGGCGTCGGCCACCACGTCGCGTTGTCGATCGTCGGCACCGAGCGCATGCCGGAGAACGGCTACTTCGCCGCGAAGATCGCCCAGGAGCAGCTCATCGAGAAGTCGTCCATCCCGTTCTCGCTCGTGCACGCGACGCAGTTCTTCGAGTTCGCCCGCGGCATCGCCGACGAGGCCACGATCGACGGCAAGGTCCATGTGGCACCCGTACGCTTCCAGCCCATCGCGGGCGACGACGTCGCCGAGGCGGTCGGCCGGGTCGCCACGGGGTCGCCGCTCAACGGCAGGATCGAGATCGCCGGGCCCGACCAGTACCGGATGGACGAGTTCTTCCGCGAGGCCCTGGCCGCCTGGGGCGACCCGCGCGAGGTGGTCACCGACCCGCACGCGCGCTACTTCGGCACCGAGCCGGGCGAGCGGACGCTGGTGCCCGGCGAAGGCGCCGGCCTCGGCCGGCTCCGCTACCGCGACTGGCTCGCCGGGCAGTGAACGGCGTGCCGGAGCACCAGCCCCGTCCGGGGGCTGCCGGGGTGGAAGGTGCCTGAAGCCCCGCCCGCCACCGGAGCGGGCAACGCGCTGGAGCAGGCCGCCGCCGAGGCGGGCAACGCGCTCGAACGGGCCGCCACCGAGGGGGGCAACGCGCTCGAACGGGCCGCCGCGGCTTTCGTCGAGCTGCGGCCGCGCCTGTTCGGCATCGCCTACCGGATGCTCGGCAGCGCCGCCGAGGCCGAGGACATCGTCCAGGAGGTCTGGCTGCGCTGGCAGGCCGCCGACCGGCCGAGCGTGGAGAACCCGCCGGCGTTCCTGGCGCTGGTCACCACCCGGCTGGCGCTCAACGCCGCCCAGTCCGCCCGCGCCCGGCGCGAGTCCTACGTCGGGCCCTGGCTCCCCGAGCCGGTGGACACCAGCGCCGACCCGGCACTCGGCGCCGAGCGCGGCGAAGCGCTCGAACTGGGGCTGCTCCTGCTGCTGGAAAGGCTCACGCCCACCGAGCGGGCCGCGTACGTGCTGCGCCAGGCCTTCGACTACCCCTACGGGCAGATCGCGGACATCCTCCAGCTCAGCCCGGCCAACGCCCGGCAACTCGTCAGCCGCGCCCGCAAGCACCTGACCGCCGGCCGGCGCGAGCGCATCGACAAGAACCAGCACCGCCGCCTGCTGGCGGTGTTCCTCGCCGCCGCCCGGCGGGGCGACGTGGCCGCGCTCGAGGACCTCTTCGCCGCCGACGTCGTCAGCGTCTCCGACGGCAACGGCATGCCGGGGTCGGCCCGGTTCCCGCTGCTGGGCGTCACGCGGGTGGCGCGGTTCCTCGCCGCGTTCGCGTCCCGGTACTGGCGGGACGCGAACGTCACCTGGGTCGAGGCGAACGGGCTGGCCGGCCTGCTCGTGCCCGGGGGCCGCGACGGGGTCGCGCTGCTCGCCGTCGACGCCTCGCCGGCGGGCATCCACCACCTGATGTGGGTGGTCAACCCCGGCAAACTGACCGCCTTCGCCCGCCACCGGCCGGACCGATCGGCGGAGCCCGAGGGCGGCGGGTCGTGACCGGGGAGGGCGCCGAGGCGCTGGCGGAGCTGCTGGACGAGCGGCGGCACCTGCTCGGCGTCGCCCTGTGGCTGTCGGGCTCGGCCGCCACGGCCACTGGCACCACGGCCCCCGGCACCGCGGCCCCCGGCACCACGGCCCCCGGCACCACGGCCACCGCTGCCGTCCTGGCGCACGGCGGCGCGAGGGCGGCCGATGGTGTCGTGGCGCGGGTGGTGCCCGCCGCGGGCGGGCTGCCCGCGGCGGCCGGTGGCACGGCGTGGGGGACGGCAGGCGGGGCCGGGCTCCGGCAGGTGGCGCCGGAGCGGCACGACCGCGCCGTACGCGGGTTCGCGGCGGCCTGCGACGCCGGTGATCCCGCCGCGATGAGGGCCCTGCTGGCCGGGGACGCGGTGGCCGTGAGCGACGGCGGCGGCAAGCTGCGCGCCCCGATCCACCCGGCGCGCGGGGCGGACGCGGTCGCCCGTTACGTCACGGCCCTGCTGGCCGGCCGGCCCGGCGACGAGCCGGCCCTCACCCGCGTGAACGGCCGTACCGGGCTGGTGCTGCGCCACTCCGGCCGGGCCGTGGCCGTGGTCGGCCTGAGCGTCGCCGCCACCGGCATCACAGCCGTATGGATCATCCTGAACCCGGACAAGCTGCGGCACTGGCACCTCTCGCCGCCACGTCCTGCCCCGGGCACGCCCCGCGCCCGGACATGAAAGGCACGACCTTCGTGAACGACTCCGCCGACGGCGTGCTCGGCCTGGAGCTGCGGCTGCCGGCTGCGCGCCGACCTCGTCGTCACCTGGCCCGGGGTCGGCCGGGAGACCACTGTCCCGCTGCTGGCGCGGGCCGGCGCGCTGTGCCCGTGCGCGAGGATGGCCCGCCAGGGCATCCCCGGCACGGTCAGGCTCGCGCCGTAGGGGCGTAGTGGGGGTAGCCGTAGCCGACGACCTGGGAGGCCGGGCGGACCCGCTGCTCGACCTTGCCGTTGCCGGTGTTGCCCTCGATCGTGGAGATCGTGCCGTCGCCGTTGTCCTTGACGACGAACCCGACGTGGTTGATGGCGCTGAGGTCCTTGCTGCCGCTCCAGGAGAAGAACACGACCGCGCCGGGCTTGGCGGCGCTGCCGAAGCGGTGGTTGGCCTGGAACCACTTGGCGTGGGCCACGGTGTAGGCGTCCCAGCCGACCTGCGAGCGGGCGCCGCTCTGCTCGCCGACCCAGGAGACGAACATCGAGCACCACGGGGCGTCCACGTAGGAGGCCGTGCTGCCGCCGCCGTCGCGGGCGATGGTCTCGGCCGCGCGCGGCGAGGAGGCGTACCACTTCTGGAACTTGGTGCCGCCGCCGTTGGCGTCCTCGCTGGTGCCGACCTGGGCCCTGGCGGTGGCCAGGACCTGCTCGGCGGTCACCTTGAGCGCCTTGGAGCCCTCGGCGCCGGCGCTGCCGGTGCTGCCGGTGTCACGGGTCCGCGCGGCCGGGGCCGCGTGGGCGGCCTGATGAGCGACCTGATGGGCGGCGTGCGCGGTGGTGTGCGCGGTGGTGCCGGCGTTGGCGGCGGCGCCGAAGCCGAGCGCGCCGGCGGCGACGGTCGCGCCGAGCGCGGCGCGGGCGAGGTTGACACGGGCATGCGTACGACGGTGCTTGGCCATGCGGAAACTACTCCTGAACGGTGTGTCGTGCGGTGGTCGCTGACAGCGGCGAGGCCGGCTGCCATCGGGGGGCTGTCGCACGGCTCCTGAGAGGGCCTGAGAAAGAAAAGACTGCGACGCCCGAAACGCGGAGGTATGTCATCTCGCGTCGGGTATGTGCAACATAAGCGTGCTCTGGGTAATTCCCGGGCAACGATACGTCCTTGAAACCACCCATGACGTTTGTCATGCCGCCCCGGCTGACGCATCGCACTACCTCGGCGCCACCGCGTTCCCGCAGGCTGGTGCCATGCCGGACGTGCTGGAACTGGAAGACGTACGCAAACGCTACGGGCCCGTCACCGCCCTGGACGGCGTCGGGCTCACCGTGGCGGAGGGGGAGACGGTGGCGCTGCTCGGCCCCAACGGGGCGGGCAAGAGCACGCTGCTGTCCATCGCCCTGGGCCTGCTGAAGCCCACCACGGGCCGGGCCACGGTCCTCGGCCGGCCGCCCGCCGCCGTCCTGCGCGACGGACTGGTGGGCGTGCTGCTGCAGGAGGCCGGCCTGCTGGAGGACGTCCGGGTGCGGGAGCTGGTCGCCGCCGTCGCCGGCATGTACGACCACCCGCCGCCCCTGGCCGCGACCCTACGGGCCGCCCGCGTCGAGGACCTGGCCGACCGGCTGGTGGGCCGGCTGTCGGGCGGGCAGCGGCAGCGGGTCAGGTTCGCGCTCGCCCTGGCCGGCGGCCCCCGCCTGCTGGTGCTCGACGAGCCGACCGTCGGCCTGGACGTGGACGGCCGCCGCGCCCTGTGGCAGGAGGTCACCCGCCGCGGCGCCACCACCGTCTTCGCCACCCACTACCTGGCCGAGGCCGAGACCTACGCCGACCGGGTCGTGCTACTGGCCGGCGGCCGGGTGATCGCCGACGGCCCGGTGGAGGCCGTCAAGGCCCTGGTGGGCGGAGGAGAGGTGCGCTTCGACAGCGGCGGCGGCACCCCCGACGTGGCCCGGCTGCGCGCGCTGCCGGGCGTGCGCGGCGTACGGGTCCACAACGGCACCGTGGCGCTGCGCACCGGCGACTCCGACGCCACCCTGCGGGCGCTGTTCGCCACGTTCGACGACGTCAGGGGCGTACGGACCGAGCGCATCGACCTGGAGAGCGCCTTCGTGAGCCTGACCGGGGGAGACTCGGAGGAGGGGACGGGATGACGGGTTCCTACGTGCGGCTGGAGCTGGTGCGGGCCTTCCGCAACCCGGTCGGGATGACCATGCTGACCGTGTTCCCGCTGCTGCTGTTCCTGCTGTGGGCCAAGGTGCTGACCGTGGCCCCCGCGGACCACTCGATGGTGTCGATGGCCACGTACGGGGCGATGGGCGGCGCGATGTTCGTCGGCGGCGCCATCGCGATGGAACGGGCCGGGGGCTGGCTGCGGCAGATCGCCGTCACCCCGCTGCCCGCCCACGGCTACGTGACGGCCAAGCTGCTCTGTGCCGCCGCCGGGGTGCTGCCCAGCATCCTGGTCGTGCTGGCGGCGGGCGCGCTGTTGGCCGGGGTACGGCTGCCCGCGGGCACGTGGGTGGCGCTGGTGCTGCTCATCTGGACGGGGGTGCTGCCGTTCGCCGCGCTCGGCGTGGCCTTCGGCTACACCTTCCGGGGGCAGCTCGCCGGCCTGGCCATGATGATCGTGTACTTCGGGCTGTCCGTCCTGGGCGGGCTGTGGGTGCCGGTGACGTCGATGCCGCCCGCCATGCGCGCCCTGGCCGAGTACAGCCCCACCTACCAGGTCGGCTCGCTCGGCTGGCGGGCGCTGGAGGGCCACACGCCGACGGGCCTCTCGCTCGCCGTGCTCGCGGGCTGGACGCTGGTGTTCGCCGCGCTGGCGCTGTGGCGTTACCGTCGGGCCTTGTGAGCAGCCTTACGGGCGACCCGATGAACGGGGAAGAGCTCGACCTGAGCCGGGGCCGGGCCGCGGCGCGCGCCGGGTCGTGCGCCTGGCTGGCGCTGCTGGGATGGCCCCTGTGGTCGTTCGCCGGGTCCGGGCCGGCGGCCGGGGCGGCGCTGGGGGTGATCGCGGGGGTCGTGGTCCTCGCGGCGTGCTGGCTGCGCACGATGTGGGGCCTGCTGGGGCCGGCGGGCCGCCCGTCGCCGGGGTGGCCCGCGGGGGTGGTCGCCACGGCGGCGGCGCTGCTGCCCGTGCTGGGGCCGCCGTGGGCGTACGTGAGCTTCGTCTACGTCGTCAGCGCCCTGGTGACGGTGCTGCGCGGGGGCGCCGCCCTCGGCGCGGCGCTGGCGGCGACGGCGGCCGTGGAGGTGGGCGCGCTGGCGGCGTACGGGGTGCCGTTCGGCCAGGTCTGGTGGGTGCCGGTGGCGATCCTCGCCCAGGCGGGCGCGGCGTCGGCGATGCTGCGCATGGGCGTGCTCCTCGCCCGGCTCGACGCCGCCCGCGCCCAGGTGGCCCGGCTCGCGGTGGACAACGAGCGCCTGCGCTTCGCCAGGGACCTGCACGACACCCTCGGCCACACGCTCACCTCGATCACCATCAGCAGCCAGCTCGCCGCCCGGCTGGCCCGCTCCGACCCCGACCGGGCGGCCCGCCGGATGGCCGAGGTGGAGCGGGCCGCCCGCCAGGCGCTCGACGAGGTGCGCCGCGCCGTTGCCGGCTACCGCGGCCTCGCCCTGTCCGGCGAGCTGCGGCAGGCGGCCCGCAGCCTCGCGCTGGCCGGGATCCGCCTGGAGATCTCCCCCGCGGCCGGCCCCATCCCGGCCGCCGCCGAGACGCTGCTCGCCTGGACCGTGCGCGAGGCCGCCACGAACGTCGTCCGCCACAGCGGGGCCCGCCGCTGCTGGATCGACCTCGCCGTGGACGCGCGCACCGCGTCCGTGGAGGTCCGCGACGACGGCACCGGGGGCGACGGGCCCCGCGACGGGGACGGCAACGGGCTGATCGGGCTGGCCGAACGCCTCGCCGCCGCCGGCGGTCACCTGGAGGCCGGCCCGCCGCCGGGCGGCACCGGCTACCGGTTGCGTGCCCGCGTCCCGGTGGAGCGGTCGTGATCCGCGTCCTCGTCGCCGACGACCAGGACCTCGTCCGGGGCGGACTGGCCGCGCTGCTGTCGCTGGAGGACGACATCGAGGTGGTGGCCGAGGTCGGGCGCGGCGACCAGGTGGAGGCCGCGGTGGCCGGGCACCGGCCCGACGTGGTCCTGCTCGACATCGAGATGCCCGGCATGTCCGGCCTGGAGGTCGCCGAACGCCTTCGCGGGCAGCGGGTGGTGATCGTGACGACCTTCGGCAGGCCCGGCTACCTCGCCCGCGCGCTGGAGGCCGGCGTGTCCGGCTTCGTCGTCAAGGACGCGCCGGTCGCCGAGCTGACGGCGGCCGTGCGGCGGGTCATGGCCGGGGAGACGGTGATCGACCCGAAGCTGGCGGTGTCGGCCCTCACCGTCGGGCCGAGCCCGCTCACCCAGCGTGAGACGGAGGTGCTGCGTGCCGCGGCCGGCGGCGCGACCGTCGCCGACATCGCCCGCCGGCTGTTCCTGACCGAGGGGACCGTGCGCAACTACCTGTCCTCGGCGATCGGCAAGACCGGCGCGCGCAACCGGGCCGAGGCGGTGCGGGTGGCCGATTCGCGCGGCTGGCTCTGACCCGCGGCCCGCGCGAGCGGCGCCCGCGCGGCGACGGCCGCTCGCGCGGGCGGCCGCGGGCCCGGGCGGCCGCGGGCCCGGGCGGATCACTCGGGTGCGTCGTTGCGCTGCTCGGTGCCCGTGCTGCCGTCGCCGCGCGTCCACCGGACGACGAGCTCGTCGCGAGCGCCGA
Organism: Nonomuraea sp. NPDC050783; assembly: GCF_040802095.1. NCBI lineage: Bacteria > Bacillati > Actinomycetota > Actinomycetes > Streptosporangiales > Streptosporangiaceae > Nonomuraea > Nonomuraea sp. NPDC050783. The sequence continues at coordinate 137,691 of NZ_JBFAHK010000013.1, read as the reverse complement.
ACCGCACGAGGTGCCGCCCGACGACGTCCTCCAGGCGTTCCTGGTTGTCGGGGCTGGTCTCGATGCGCAGGTTGAGCACGCCCTCGGCGCACGACAGCTCGGCCCGGCCGCTGCCGTTGAAGTCGAGGGAGCCGGTGGCCGACTCCTCGGCCCACTCGCCGGTGACGCGGCGGCTCAGGTGCGAGACGAGCTGCTTGCCGTAACGGGCCGGCCGGTCGGTGCTGACGGCGGCGGTGCTCACGGCTTCGGGGCTTGGTGACATGAGTTCCCCCGTTATGGATGGTTCGGATGCGTTCGTAGTGGTGTGCAGGCACCAGTCTGCCACCGCCGTCCCCCGGCGAGCCGTCAGGCGTCGGGCCAGCCCAGGGGGAAGTGCTGGCCGGGCGGGGCCTCGCCGCCGGCCTGGTTGAAGGCGTTCATGGCGGAGACCAGCGCCCGGCACTGCTCGGGGGTCATGCGGGAGACGACGGCCGCGATCTCCTCGCGGCGGCGGGCCATCACGTCGTCGACGAGGCGGCTGCCCTCGGGGGTGAGGCGCATCAGGCTCTCGCGGCGGTTGTGCGGGTTGACCTCGCGGACGACGAGCCCGGCGGCGGCGAGGCGGTCGGCCATGCGCATGGCGGTGGAGCTGTTGACGTCGAGCAGGTCGGCCATGGTGACGAGCTTGGTCTCGCCGTGCAGGGACAGCACCACCAGCATGCGAAACTGGGGAAGGGTGACCCGGTCCTGGGCGGCGTCCAGGGAGCGGGCGGTGATGGCCACCAGCAGCCGCGAGCCGGCGAGGACGGCCGAGATGACGGCGTCGAGGTCGTCGGCGGTCATCCGGTCGCCCGGTGAGGGCTGTTCCATGCGGACAGTTGTACACGCTCGCGGCAGCGGCAGCGGCAGCGGCGGCGGACGCCCGGCACGGTCAGGCGGGCGGAGTGGGGAAGCTCTCAGGAGTGGTCAGGCCGGCCCGCCCCCGGTAGCTTGCTTGTCCGTGACACGTGGATGGATGCTGCCAGGGCTGATGGCGCTGTGCGGCCTTCTGGCGGCGGGCTCGCAGGCCGCCTCGGGTGCCCCCGTCGCCGCGGTCGTGCTGCTCCTGGTGTTCGTCCTGGCCGCCGGATGGTTGTCGCCGCTGGCGTTCCCGCGGCTGGTGAGCGCGGCGCGGGCCCGGGAACGCAGTGCCGCCGACGGCCGCGCGATCATCTACTGGCGGGCGGGCTGCCGCTACTGCCTGCGGCTGCGCGTGCGGCTGGGGCGCGACGCCCGCCGGGCGTACTGGGTGGACATCTGGCGCGACCCGGAGGGCGCGGCGGCGGTGCGGGCCGTGGCAGGCGGGAACGAGACGGTGCCGACGGTGGTGCTGGACGGGCAGGCGCACGTCAACCCCGACCCCGCCTGGGTACGCGACCGGCTACGCGCTCAGTAGCCCGAAGGGCGCACCAGGCCGGTCTCGTACGCGAAGACCGCCGCCTGGGTGCGGTCACGCAGCCCGAGCTTGAGCAGGATCCTGCTCACGTGCGTCTTGACCGTCTGCTCGGCGACCACCAGCCGGGCGGAGATCTCCGCGTTCGACAGTCCCTGCGCGATGAGCGCCAGCACCTCGGTCTCGCGCTCGGTCAGGTCGCCCACGCGCTCCATGAGCGGCGGGCGCGACGCGCCGCTCATCCGGGAGAACTCGGCGATCAGCCGCTTGGTGACGGTCGGGGCGAGCAGGGCGTCCCCGGCGGCGACCACCCGCACCGCGTGCGCCAACTCGGCCGCCGACGCGTCCTTGAGCAGGAAGCCGGACGCGCCCGCGCGCAGCGCCTCGTAGACGTAGTCGTCCAGGTCGAAGGTGGTCAGCACCAGGACCTTCACCGCCGTTCCGAGCTGCGCGGCGATGCGGCGGGTCGCCTCGATGCCGCCCAGCCGGGGCATCCGCACGTCCATGAGCACCACGTCGGGGGTCAGCTCGGCGGCCCGCGCCACCGCGTCGAGGCCGTCGGCGGCCTGGCCGACGACCTCGATGCCGGGCTCGGCGTTGAGCAGCACGGTGAAACCCTGGCGGACCATCACCTGGTCGTCGGCTATGAGCACGCGGATGCTCGTCATGGGGCGGCCTCGATGCCTTTCTCTCGGGGACCGGGCTGTGGGGGACCGGGCTGCGGGGGGTCGGGCTGCGGGGGGTCGGGTTGCGGAGGCCCGGTGACCTGGTGCGGGCCGGTGGGCAGGAACGCGCTGACCTCGTAACCGCCGTCCGGAGTGGGCCCCGCCACGAGGTCGCCGCCCAGCATGGCCGCCCGCTCGCGCATCCCGGGCAGCCCGTGGCCGCCGCCGGCCGCGGGCGGAGGCGGCGGCGTGCCCGGCGCGGTGTTGACCACCCGGATCGTGAGGGCGCCGGGCCGGTGGCCCAGCCGCAGCGTCACCGCCGTGCCCGGCGCGTGCCGCATCACGTTGCTGAGCGCCTCCTGCACGATCCGGAACGCCGACAGCTCCACGCCGGGCGAGAGCGGCGGCTCGCCCGCGCTCTCGCCCGTGCGCTCGACGGTGACCGTGAGGCCCGCGCCGCGCGCGTTGTCCACCAGCTCGCCGAGCCGGTCGAGGGTGGGCTGCGGGGCCTGCCCGGGGGCGCCCTCCGTACGCAGGACGCCGAGGACCCGGCGCAGCTCGGTCAGCGCCTCGACGGCGTTCTGCCGGATGCCGGCCAGGTTCTCCCGCAGCTCGGCGGGCGGGTCGTCCACCAGGTGCGGGGCCACCTGCGCCTGGATGGAGATCACCGACATATGGTGCGCCACCACGTCGTGCAGCTCGCGGGCGATGCGGTTGCGCTCCTGCAGGAGGGTGCGGTGGGCCCGTTCCTCGGCGGTCAGCTCCTCCTGGGCCTCCAGCCGGGTACGGGTCGTCCTGAGCGCGCGTACCCCCGCCCCGACCGCGACCGCGACCGCGTAGACCGGCAGCGCGATCGGCGCGTGCATGGCCGAGCTCTCGGGCAGGAACACGACGCACGCCGCCACCACCAGCACGGTGACGGCCAGCGTCTCGGCCGCGACGCGCGGGCGCACCCGCAGCGCCAGCAGGAGCAACACCCCGGCCTGGAGGAAGATGCCGGAGCCCGTCCACGGGAAGGCGACCGGGTCGAAACCGTCGGCCCAGCCGGCGGACGGCGGCGTGCCGGGCCCGCCCGGGGAGATCATCCACGGGAAGGTCAGGCTCTGCGGGAGGTACGTCATGCCCGCCCGCGCACCGGCGATCATGACGGCGATCGACGCCCAGAACGCCGGCAGCGGGCGGAACATCGCCACCACCAGGACGGCCGCCTGCGCCAGGGCGAGCAGCGGGACGGTGGGGTCCACCCCCTCGCCGTCCGGGAACAGGCCCAGCACCAGCGCGAACAGCACGACCAGGACGTGCGGGAGCCGGGACAGCGGGCGCGGGCCGCGCATGCGGGGGAGCGGGTCGGCGGCCGTCGCCCACAGGTCCCTGCGCAAGGCGCCGGGGACGCTCCGCGCTCCGGCCATCAGCCCTCGCCTCACGTCCTGCCCGCTCTCGTCTCCCCCGGGGATGCCGGCCGGGGCCGGATGATCCAGCCTAGCGGCGCGCCCCGGCGGCCCGCTCCGGTCACCCATCGGACACGATGCGCGCGATGCTCGCCAGCGCCGTGGAGCCGGCCGCCAGGTAGTCGCCGTGCCCGCCGCCGCCCGCCGCGAAGACCCGCGCGCCGAACCCGGGCGCGACCGGGTCCGCGCCCAGCCCCGCCGTGCCGAACGGCAGCTCGACGGACAGGTGCGGCAGCACGCCGACCCAGTCGCCGGACGTGCGCCCGGCCCACACCGCCGCCCGGGTGCGCAGCGCGGCGGCGTCCGGGACGCCCGCGCCGGGGCTGCCGAACAACACCAGAGCGGCGACCTCCAGCCCCGGGGCGGCGCGGCCGCACACCACCGAGCCGTAGGAGTGGCACAGGAGCGAGATCCGCGCGCCCGGCCTGGCGGCGCGCAGCTCCCGGACGAAGGCGCGCAGGGCGGGAGCGGCCTCATCGGCCCGGGACGGCCCCAGCGCCCACAGGCTGAGACTGCTCGGCGCGGCATAACCGAGCCAGACCACGACGACCGCCCCGCCGCTGGCCGCCCCGCCGCCGGCCGCCCCGCCGCTGGCCGCCCTGTCGCCGGCCGTCCCGTCGCCGGGTGGTCCGCCGCCGGGTGGTCCGTTGTCGAGCGCGTCCTGCAGGCGCAGGGCGCCGCCGCGCAGGGGGCCGTAGCGGTCCAGGTCGACGCCCGCGCCCGGAACGAGCACGGCGATCCGGCGGGCGGTGGCCGGCTCGCCGAACACCTCCACGGCCCGGCCGCCGTCCCGGCCGTCGAAGGAGAGGAAACGGCGGGCGGGATCGGCCATCTCGCGCAGCCGGGAAGCCCGCCGGTGATGACCGAGCCGGGCCGCCGCCCGACCGGCCGCCAGGATCTCCGCGCGGGCGGCCCCGTAGCGGGCGGCGAGCGCGGCCGGGGAGGCGTCCAGCGGCGGGACGGGGGCGGGCACGGGCGCCGGCACCGCCCCCGGCCGTACGACCCCCGCCATCGGCCCCACCACCGCCCCGCCCACCAGCGCACCGAGCAGGAGGCGCCGCACCCGCCCCGCGCGGGCCCGGCTTCGTCGCGGGTGGATGGGCATGATCATGGGCGGGTCCTCCGGGCGGGCTGGTCAGGGCGTGCTCGGGTTCTGACCGTACGGATCGCCGCCCGTAGCCGGACTCCCGCTGCGGGACGCAACTTTCGCGTAGCTCCGAAGTACTACGGACGCACGGGACGCACGGGACGCCCGCGACCGGCCCGGAGCCGGGTTCAGGACAGGTCGGGCAGCCCCAGGCCGAGGCTGGGACGGTCGATGCCGCCGTCCACCTCCAGCACCTCGCCGGTCAGGCAGCTCCCGGCGGGGGAGACGAGGGGGAGGACCGCGGCCGCCACGTCCTCCGGCTCGCCCACCTGCCGCAGCGGCGTGGCCCGCTCCATGCGGTGCCGTAGGCGAGGTAGCCGCGCCCGGCCACCCGGCCCCCGGCGGAGGAGACGTTGACGACCGCCCCGCCGCCCGCCGCCGGCAGGTGGGGCACGGCGGCCCTGGTCAGCTCGTACGCGATGCCGACGTTGAACTGGAACGTCCGCTCCAGGCGCCGGCGCCCGGTGTCGAGGAACGCGCGGGGCAGCGCGCCACGTCCGCCCCGGCCTGGGCGAGCGCGACGGCGGCATGGGGTTCGGGCCGCATGTGATGGCTTGTGGGTGGGCGGTCACACATAGCGGCCCACACAGTCATGGAAGCGGCCCGCTCGCACCGCGCAGTCGTAGGTGAAGCGTTCCCGGCCACCGCCGGCGGTGCTGAAGTCGTACTCAGCGACAACGCGTTCTCCTGGGCTCGCTGTCAGGGAGAGCAGCTCATATCGTCCGCCCGCCTCGATGACCTCGGGGACCAAGAAGCGGCTCATGATGTCCTCAACGCCCTGGTAAATGCGGCCTACGCTGTCGAACCTCGCCGCCGGATCGAAGGTGTCACGCGTGGCCGACTTGTCGCCGGCGTTGATCGCGGCCACGAATTTCTCGACGAGCGCCCGATGATGTCCGGGCACCGAGCCCGTCGCCGTCGTTCGTTCCTTCGTCGGTGAGGCGGTAGGGCTGGGCTGGGCAGGCTTGTGAGAACAGCCTGTCATGAGCACACACAGTGCCGCGCACACCACCAGAGTCGTCTTCTTCCTGGGCGTCATGCCGGCATACTCGGTCCGCCGGGTGGCCTCCGTCCAAGACCTGCCGCGATAACCATCGGTTATGCGATGAGCCGTGGGTGTCCGAGTCCGGAGCGCGGTCAGGTTCACCGCGTCAACGGCGTCATTCCGCGCTGACGCACGCAGCCGAGGACGGCACCAACACCCCGGCCTTGTTCGTCCGCTCCCGATAACCGAGAAACAACGGCGAACTCCCGGCTCAGGACACTGGAGGGCGGCGGAAAACCGGTCGACGGCCCGGACGGCGGCTGCCAGCATGGGGGGTGATGTACCGAGCATAGGAACACTCCGATCACCGACAGGGGCGGGTCCCCGGGCTGCGGCCCGGCGTGGCGACCACGGCCCCTGTCGCGGTCGCCTGTCACCGGCGACGGCCCGGCACCCCGATGCCGCGCCGCGCGCCGTCCCCGTCCGAGCGGACGGAGCCGCTGTGATCGTGAGACCCGGCGTCCACGGGACGCCGGAGAAGAAGGACATCCCATGCATCTCCACGAGTACGCGAGGTACGACGGCATCGGCCTGCGCCGCCTGATCGAGGCGGGCGAGGTCACCGCCGCGGAGGTCGAGGCCACCGCCCGCCGGGCGCTGGAGGCGGCCGACGCGCACGTCAACGGCCTGGCGCTGCCGCCGTTCACGCCGGCGCTCGGCCACGCCGCGGACGGGCCGCTCGCCGGCGTCCCGTTCCTGATCAAGGACCACGGGCCGGTGGCCGAGGGCGTGCCGTTCACCCTCGGCAGCCGCGCCCTGCCGGGCGTCCCGGCCTGGCGCGACACCGACCTGATGACCCGCTTCCGCGCCGCCGGGCTGGTCACCCTGGGCCTGACCACCGTTCCGGAGCTGTGCGTCAGCTTCTCCACCGAGCCGCTGCGCTACGGCCCCGCCCGCAACCCGTGGCACCTCGGCCGGGGCGCGGGCGGGTCGAGCGGCGGCGCCGCGGCCCTGGTGGCCGCCGGGGCGGTGCCCGCCGCGCACGCCAGCGACGGCGCCGGGTCGATCCGCGTCCCGGCGTCCTGCTGCGGGCTGGTCGGGCTCAAGCCGAGCAGGGGACGGGTCCCCTGCGGCCCTGATCTGGGCGAGCCGATGCTCGGCATGGCCTACGAGTTCGCCCTGACGCGCACCGTCCGCGACGCCGCCCACCTGCTGGACGCCGTTCAGGGCCCGGGGATCGGCGACAAGTACACCGCGCCGCCCCCGCGCCGCCCGTACGCCGCCGAACTGGGGCTCGCCCCGGACCGGCTGCGGGTCGCGGTGACCACGCGCAGCTGGGCGGGGACGGCGGTGGACGCCGAGGTGGCCGCGGCGGCGGTGCGTACCGGCCGGGTGCTGGAGGAGGCCGGGCACGCCGTCACCGAGGCCGGCCCGGCCGTGGACTGGGAGGCCGTCGTCAGCGCCTGGGTGTGCGAGAGCGTCGCCATCGCCTCGACGCTGCTGCTGGCCCCCCGGCAGGTGGACGAGGGCAGGATGGAGGCCGTCTCCCGGCAGTTCCTGAAGACGGCCAGGGAGTACAGCGCGCTGGACATGCTGGCCGCGTTCGACGCCCAGAACCGGGTCACCCGCGCGGTCGGCGCGTTCTTCACCGCCTACGACCTGCTCGTCACCCCGACGATGGGCCGCCTCCCGGCGCCGCACGGCACCCTCCGCTACGACGACCCCGGCCAGACGTTGTCCGGCTGGCTGGCGGAGCTGGCCGAGCACGGGCCGTTCACGCAGGTGTTCAACGTCTCCGGCACCCCGGCGATCAGCCTGCCCCTGGGGCACAGCGAGGACGGGCTGCCGATCGGCGTGCAGCTCGCGGCCCCCTACGGGCGGGAGGACCTGCTGTTCCGGGTCGCCGCCCACCTGGAGCAGGCCATGCCGTGGCGGGAGCGCACTCCCGCGGTGTTCACCGGCCGCCTCTGACGGCCGGAGGCGGGAACGCGGGCGCCCGGTCCCCTCGGCGGGCGGGGGGACCGGGCGCCCGAGGCGACCCTGGGGGCCGGTCAGTCGGTGGTGACGGCGTCGAGCAGGTCGCTGACGGTGGCGTCGGGCAGGGCCCTGGCCACCTCGGCGAGCGCCACCATGCCGACGAGCTTGTGCCCGTCGATGACCGGCAGCCGGCGCACCTTGTGGCTGGCCATCGTGCGCAGGATCTCCCGCGCGTCGTCGTCCGCGCCGATGGTGACGGCCTCGCCCTGGGCCAGCTCGCCCGCGAGCGTCTTGGCCGGGTCCTTGCCCGCGGCCAGGACCTTCACGACGATGTCGCGGTCGGTGAGCATGCCCTTGAGCCGGTCGTCGGTGCCGCAGATCGGCAGTGAGCCGACGTCCAGGCGGGCCATCTTCTCGGCGGCGACGAGCACGGGCTCGTCGGCGTTCACACACTCGGCGTTCGGGGTCATGATCTCTCGTGCGGTCGGCATGACACTCCTCGCATCCTTCGGGGGTCACTGCCGACTGCCCGCCCGTCCCGTCCTGAAACCGGGATTGCAGAGCGCTGCAAGCCGATTGCCAGAACCGTCCGAGATCGTTCTGCCGTGCGCACACCCGGTGCGGCAGAAAGGCGAGGCGGCACATGGCGACGATGACGACGATCAGCCCTTCCACCCTCAACGGGCGCCACCACAGGACGGCGCTCATGCTCTTCATGGTCATCGTGGTGGCCCACTGGGCCGAGCACGTGGTGCAGGCCATCCAGGTCTACGCCTGGGGCTGGCCGCTGAGCGAGGCCCGGGGCGTGCTCGGCCTGCCGTTCCCGTGGCTGGTCACCTCGGAGTGGATGCACTACGGGTACGCGCTGCTCATGCTCGTCGGCCTGATCCTGCTGCGCAAGGGCTTCACCGGCAGGTCGCGCACGTGGTGGAACATCTCCCTCGGCATCCAGGTGTGGCACCACCTGGAGCACCTGCTGCTGCTCGTGCAGAAGCTCAGCGGCCTGCACCTGATGGGCCGTCCGGTCCCCACCAGCGTCCTGCAGCTGGCCTTCCCCCGGATGGAGCTGCACCTGTTCTACAACGCCGTCGTCTTCGTGCCCATGGTGGTGGCGATGCTGCTGCACCGCCGCGCCGGCGAGGAGCACGGCGCCGCCTGCACCTGCGCGGTCGCGCGCTAGATGTCCCGGGAGCACCCGATGTCGCAGGAGCACCCGATGTCCCAGGAGTATCCGATGCCGCAGGACGCGGCCGTCGCGGTCCGGCGGCGACGGCGGGTGAGCGGGTTCGACGTGGTGCTGGCCGTGGTGGGGCTGGTGCTGCTGCTCGTCTCCGTGCCCCAGCTCGGCCCGGCGATCCGGGCCGCGCGGGCCGACGGGGTGAGCGGCGTGTTCACCGCGCGGGAGCTGCGCTGCGTCCAGCATCCCGGGCACGAGTCCTGCGTCTGGGCGGGGGACTTCGCCCCCGCCGCCGGCGGGCGGCCCGCGCGGCACGACGTCGAGCTGTACGGCAGCGACCGCGGCACGCTGGCGGCGGGCCGGACGGTCGCGGCGGTGGACACCGGGCGCGCGTCGCGCGTCTACGGGCCGGGCGGCTCGGGGGAGTGGATGTTCGTCACCCTGCTCGCGCTGGCCGGCCTCGGCGTGCCGGCCGTGATCGGCCGGCGCGTGACGCGGAACGCGCGCGGGCCCGCCCGGGAGCCGGCCCGGGAGCCGGGCTGTGAACCGGCCCCGGGGCCCGTTCAGGAATCGGAGCCGTCCGCGACCAGGACGTGATCGACGGCGGCCAGGGCCAGCGTCTTGTACCCGACCGAGTCGAACAGCACGGTGATCCGGTCGGGTTCGCGGCTCATCACCGTCCCCGGCCCCCAGCTCTTGTGCGTCACCTTCTCCTGGACCCGGAACGGCCCCTCCTCGGCGGCGGGCTCCTGCTCGGGGACGGCCTCCCCGTCCCGGCAGGTGTCGCACGAGCCGCACGCCGCGGCGGCGTACGGCTCGCCGAAGTAGGAGAGCAGGAAACGGCGGCGGCAGCCCCTGGTCTCCGCGTAGCCGCGCATCATGTCGACGCGCGAGCCGTCCAGGCGGCGCCGCGCCTCGTCCAGCTCGGCCGCCCGCTCGGCGGCCCGCTCCGGCGTGAGCGAGCGGCGGGCCCAGCGCAGGTCGCCGGCGTCGGTGACGGCGATCGCCCCGGCCCGCTCCAGCAGGTTGACGAGCCTGGTGAGCCGGGACGCGCTCATCTCCAGCAGCTCGGCCAGCTCGCGGGCGGGCACCGCGCCGGCGTGCTCGCGCACCAGCGCGGCCACCCGCAGCAGCGTCGCCTCGTCGGCCCGGCCGCCGCTGAAGAACCGGCGCAGGCCCAGGTCCTCCGGCCGGTAGAACAGCACGGCCGTGGCCGGCTCGCCGTCCCGGCCCGCCCGGCCGATCTCCTGGTAGTAGGCGTCGGGGGAGTCGGGCGGCGCGGCGTGCAGCACGTACCGGACGTCCGGCCGGTCGATGCCCATCCCGAACGCCGACGTCGCGACCACCACGTCCAGCTCGCCCGCGGCGAACAGCTCCTGGACGCGGGTGCGCTCGGCGATCCGCATCCCGCCGTGGTACGGCTCGGCCCGCAGCCCCCGCCCGGCGAGCGCGGCGGCGTACCGCTCGGTCTCCTTGCGGGTGGCGACGTACACCAGGCCGAGGCCGTCCTGGGCGGCGGCGTGCTCGATCAGCGCCCGGCTCTTGTCCTCCTCGGTGACGAACCTGCGCACCTCCAGCGCGATGTTCGGCCGGTCGAAGCCCCTCACGATCTGCACCGGATCGGCGAGGCCGAGCGAGCGGACGATCTCCTCACGGACGTTCGGCGCGGCGGTGGCCGTCATCGCCACCACCGGCGGATGCCCCAGCCGCTCGATGACCTTGCCGAGCCGCTGGTAGTCGGGCCGGAAGTCGTGCCCCCAGGCCGCGACGCAGTGCGCCTCGTCGATCGCGATCAGCGACGGCTCGGCCCGCGCGAGCCGCTCGACGACCTCGGGCTTGGCCAGTTGCTCGGGGGAGAGGAACACGAACTCCGCCCGGCCGCCCGTGACCTGCTCCAGCCCCTGCTCGGCGGAGGTGGTCGAGTTCACCGCCACGGCGCCGCCCGCGTCCGCCCGCAGCAGGCCGGCCACCTGGTCGCGCTGGAGCGCGATGAGCGGCGAGACGACCACTGTCGGCCCGTCGAGGAGCTGGGCGGGGATCTGGTAGACGGCCGACTTGCCGGCCCCCGTCGGCATGACGAGGAGCACGTCACGCCCGGCGAGCAGCTGCTCCATCGCCTCCTGCTGGCCCGGTCGCAGCCGCTCCCAGCCGAAACGCCGCTTGGCGGTGGCCCGCAGCCGCCGGCCGCGCGGCCCGAGCCGGTGCCGCAACGCCATCCCTAAACCCACGTGCCACCTGCCTTTCACCGTCATGGTGGCCGGGCCATTACCCAACCCGCCGCCGCCCATGCGCCCCGCCGCCGATCACCGGGCCATAACTTGACCGAAGCCCCGGTACCCGGCCGTCCGGGCAGGCAAGGAACCGGTCATGGACGCTCCGCCGCTGACCCCGACCACCGCCGACGGCCGGCTCGGCACCGCCGCCGAGCACCCCGGCCTGCGCGACCCGCGCTACCTGGCCCGGCGGCGCTGGTTCGCCGGGCTCGCCGGCGGGCACCAGGTGGGCGACCCGTCGCCGCGGATCACCTACCTCCCCAGCGAGCACGCCGTCTGGCGGACGGTCAAGCGGATCCTGGAGTCCGCGCACCGCTCGCACGCCTGCCGCGCCGTGCTGGAGGCCCGGGAGGCCGTGCGTTTCCCCGCCGACCGGCTGCCGCAGCACGCCGAGGTGGGCGCGCAGCTTCGGCGGCTGACGGGGTTCGACTTCACCCTGGCCGGCGGCGTGGTGGCCAACGAGCGCTTCCTCGGCTCGATGGCCGGCGGCTACTTCCACGCCGTGCAGTTCGTCCGGCATCCCGCCGTGCCCATGTACACGCCGGAGCCGGACCTCATCCACGACGTCTTCGGCCACGGCATCCACCTGGCCGTGCCGCGGTTCGCCGAGATCTACCGGCTGATCGGGGCCGCCGCCGCGCGCCTGCGGACCGGGCACGCGCTGCAGATCGTCAGCGACCTGTACTGGTTCACGCTGGAGTACGGGGTGGTCGAGGACGACGGCGCGACCAAGGCGTACGGGGCCGCGTTGTTGTCCTCCTACGGCGAGCTCGGCAGGTTCCGCTCCGCCCGCATCCGCGAGCTGGACGTGCCCGCCATGCTGGCCACCCCCTACGACATCGCCGGCTACCAGCCCGTCCTGTTCCGGGCGCGCTGCCTGAACCACGTCACCGACACCCTGGCCGCCTTCCTCGCCACCCTGGACGACGACACCGCCCTCCGCGTCCGCCCGCCGGCTGACGACCAGCCTGCCTGACGACCGGCCGGCTTGACGACCGGCTTGACGACCGGCCTGCCTGACGACCGGCCGGGCGGGGAGGCGGTCAGGCGGGCGGCCGGTCAGGCGGGCGGCCGGTCAGGCGGGGCCGGCGGCCGAGCGGTTCAGCCACTCCGCCAGCAGGGCGCGCTCGGCGCCGGTGAGCGCCGCCAGCCTCGGGACGACGGTCCGGAACGCGACGGCGGCCGCGGCCGCGTGGTCCCCGGCGAGGGCGGGCGCGTCGGTGAGCACGGCCCGCGCCACCGCCTCGTACATCGCGTCGGCGAGGCCGGGGTCGCGCTCCCGGGGCTCCCGCGCGAGCAGGGCGAGCACGGCACCGGTGCCGGCGGCGTGGATGAGCTCGACCGCGCGGCCCTCCGGCACCCGCAGCCGGCCGACCTCGGCGACGCGGCGCACGCGGGCCCGCAGGACCTCCAGCCCGGCGGACGCGGCCGGTGACCGCGCGCCGCGGCCGGGGTCGGCGAGCAGGCGGAACACCTCCGGATTGGCCAGGCCGAAGCCGACGTGCGTGTCCCATCCGGCCCGCAGCTCGGCCACCGGGTCGCCACGACGCCCGCCGGTCTCCTCGCCGGTCTCCTCGCCGGCTTGCTCGCCTGCTCGCTTGGCGCTGACGTAGGCGGCGAAGACGTGCTCGGCGACGGCGTCGAGCAGCCCGTCCTTGTCGCCGAACAATCGGTAGATGGTCGGCGCCTGGACGCCGGCGGCCTGGGCGACGGCGCGGGTGGTGACCCCGCCGGGCCCCTGCTCCCGCAGGAGCCGCGCCGCCACCTCCACGAGGTTCGCCCGCGTCCCCGATCTGCTGTCGCTCTCTGTCACATACCAACGTTAACACCAACTTGCTATCGACGTTAGAACCAGTGGTAACGTTATTAGCGTTCCATTGATAACGAAGGGCATATCATGATCATCATTACCGGCGCCACCGGCCGGCTCGGCTCGCTGATCGTCCAGGAGCTGCTCCGGCGCGTCCCGGCCGAGCGGATCGGCGTCAGCGTCCGCGACCCCGGGCGCGCCGCCGCCCTCCTCGCGAGCGGCGTACGCGTGCGCCGCGGCGACTTCACCGAGCCCGGCACCCTCGCCGCCGCCTTCGAGGGCGCCACCCAGGTGCTCGTCGTCTCCGCCGACGCCACCGGCCACGAGGCCGTCGCCCGGCACACCGCCGCCATCGACGCCGCCCGCGCCGCCGGCGCCGAGCGGATCCTCTACACCAGCCATCAGGCCGCCGCCGCGCACTCCCTCTTCGCGCCCATGCCCGACCACGCCGCCACCGAGCGGTACCTGGCCGCGACCGGCACGCCGTTCACCGCGCTGCGTAACGGGTTCTACGCGAGCGCCCTCCCGCACCTGCTGGGCCGGGCGCTGGAGAGCGGCGAGCTGGTCGCGCCGGCCGACGGGCCCGTGTCCTGGACCGCCCACGACGACCTCGCCGAAGCCGCGGCGGCCGTCCTGGCCGGCGAGCGCCGCTACGAGGGCCCGACCCCGCCGCTGACCGCGCCGGACGCCCTCGACCTGGAGGACGTCGCCGCCGTTCTCACCGAGCTGACCGGGCGCACCGTCCGCCGGGTCGTCGCCGATGACGACGAGTGGGCGGCGGAGCTGACCGGGCACGGCGTCCCGGCGGAGCAGGCGGACCTGCTGCTCGGCATGTTCCGCGCCGCCCGCCGTGGTGAGTTCGCCACCACCGGCACCACCCTGCGGGACCTGATCGGGCGTCCCGCCACCCCGGCCCGCGTGACCCTGGAGCAGGCTGTGACCTCGCGCTGAGCGTCCGGGCCCGGAGGGAGCGGGGTGCCGGCCTCTCGCGTCGCGCCGCGATGTCCTGGTATCGTCCGGCTTCCGACTCCGACCTCCTGTGAGATGACGCACGCATCGACGCCGCCGGCGCCGCCCCTGCCGCCAACGCCGGACACCCCCGCCCGCCCGCATCCGGCCCGCTTCCCGGGCGTGCGATGAGTGACCGCCCCGGCCGCGTCCACGTCGTGTGCGCCGAGGTGCCGCCCGACGTCGTCGGCGGGCTCGGCCGCTACGCCGAGCGGATGATGGCGGCGCTGCGCGGCCGTGGCACGCCGGTCGAGGTGCTGGGCGCGGTCAGGAGGGGGAGCCGCGCGCCGCGGGCCGAACGCCTCGGTGACGTCGTACTCCACCGGCTGCCGGTCGCGGGCTGGGGGCGTGACGGCGACTCCCGCGTGCCCGTGCCGCTGCGGCGCGCCGTCAGGCTCGCCGGGCTGCTCGCCTACAACCTGAGGGCCGCCGCCCGCATCCTGCGCGCGCGGCCGTCCCGGGAGAGGGGCGCGGGACGGGCGGCGGGGGCGGTCGTCGCCGTGCACGACTGGATGGGCTGTCCTGCCGGGATCCTGTGCGCGCTGCTCGGCCGCCTGCCGGTGGTGTTCCACGTCCACACCCGCGAGCTGAACGCCGCCCCCGGCGCCCGCCGCTCGCTCCTGCCCGCGGCCCTCGACGCGCTGGAGACCGCGCAGGCCCGGCTGGCCCGCCTCGTCGTGGTCCCGAGCGCCGCCGTGCGCGCCGAGTTGGTGGCCCGTGGCTGGCCCGCCGAGCGGCTGCGCGTCGTCCCGCACGGCTTCGAGGAGCCCGACCTGCTGCGGCTGGCCGCGCTGCCCGCCCGGGAACGCGACCGGCTGCGGGCCGAGGTCCGCGAGCGGTACCTGCCCGGCGGGAAGGGGCGGCTCGTCGTGTTCGCCGGGCGGCTGTCGCCGCACAAGGGCGTCCGCACGCTCGTCCGCGCGGTGCCGCGCATCGCCGAGGCGTACGACGACGCCGTGGTCCTGCTCATCGGCGCGCAACAGCCGCACACCGACGACGACGCCGCCGTGGCCCGGCTCATCGAGCGGACCGGGGTCGCCGGGCGGGTGGTGGCCGGGTACCGCTTCCTGCCCCAGGCGGAGGTGTTCGGCTGCTTCCTCGCCGCCGACGTGTGCGTCTTCCCCTCGACGTACGAGCCGTTCGGGCTGGTCGCCGTCGAGGCGATGGCGCTGGGCAGGCCCGTCGTGGTCGGCCCCGGTTTCTCCGCCGACGTCGTGGGCGACGGCGCGCTGCGCTGCCCGCGCGACTCGCCGGACGACCTGGCGCGGGCCGTCCTGTCCTGCCTCGACGACCCCGAGGCGGCCGGACGGCTCGGCGAGCGGGGCGCGGAACACGTGCGTGCCCACTTCACCTGGGACCGCACGGCCGAGGCCACCCTGGCCGCGTACGCGGAGGCCCTCGGCTGACCCCGCACGATGTGACACCGCAGACAAGGCAGACGCCACACAAGGCAGACGAGGAGACCCCATGCCGCACTACAGCAGGCTCTGCAGGATCGTGATCGACGTCGACGAGCGCCACCACGCCGAGGAGCTGGCGTTCTGGCAGGCGGCGACCGGCACCACGATGGAGCACTTCGCGAAGCATCCGGAGTTCCACGGCGTCCTGCTCGGCGGCGGCGAGTTCGGGCTGCTGCTCCAGAGCCTGGAGGAGGGCCAGAGCCGGGTCCACCTCGACATCCACACCGACGACCTCGACGCCGAGGTGGCCAGGCTGGAGCGGCTGGGCGCCGAGCGGGTGCAGTTCGTGAACGGCTGGTGGATCATGCGGGACCCGGCGGGCCTGCCGCTGTGCGTGATCCAGGACCCGCCGGGCACCCTCAACGACGACAACGCCCAGCGCTGGGACGACCCGCGGGAGGACGCCGCCTCGCACTGACCCGTGGCCCGCGGAACCGGCTGCCTCTCGCCGCGGGGGGTAGCCGGACGTCGCCGTGCCCGCTCGTCCTCATGATCGGCGGCAGCCCGGCGTCCGGGCTCTGACAGCCGTGGTTTCACTGTTTCTGCAATCGGTTGTTGCAGAAAAATCGTCATCACCAGCGCGAACGTTCAGCGCCGTTTGCAGTTTTACCTGGACGTATTGACGTTTCAGCCACGTAACGTCACTGTGGCTGCAACCGGTTGGTATCGGATTCCCAGAGACCCGCCGACGCGCGTCGGCGGACCATCGCCCTCCTTCACCCCCCGAAGCTCTGCTTCGCCATGCCCTGGAACGGAACGAATGGAGCTGAACGTGCGCAAGAACCAGCCCTCGGGACGGCGGCTGGCGGTCGTGCTGGCCGCCGGTGCCCTGGCCGCGGGCGGCCTGGTGGCCGTGCTCGACAGCCCGGCCTCGGCCGCCCCGTCCAACGGCGCCTACCAGCTGGTCAACGCCGGCAGCGGCCTGTGCGCCGCCGTCCCCGGCGCCGCCACCGGCGACGGCGTGCAACTGACCCAGACCACCTGCGCCCAGACCCCCGGCCAGATCTTCACCCTCACCGCCACCGGCTCGGCCTACCGCCTCACCGCCCAGCACAGCGGCAAATGCACCGGCATCCGCGACGCCTCCACCAGCGCCGGCAAAGCCGTCCAGCAAGAAACCTGCACCGGCGCCACCTCCCAAACCTGGCACCTGACCACCAACGCCGGCACCTACCGCATCGCCAACACCAACAGCGGCAAATGCCTCAACGTCAAAGACAACGCCACCACCACCGGCGCCCCGCTCCAGCAGAACTCCTGCGACTCCGCCACCACCAAACAATGGGCCCTGCGCCCCACCGGCAGCGAACCCACCACCACCCCGACCTCCACTCCCACCGCCACCCCCACGATCACCCCGACGGACGGCGGCACGCCGACCCCGCCGAGCGGCACCCTGTACGTGGCACCCAACGGCCGGGACGGCGCGGCCGGGACGCAGTCGGACCCGACCACCCTCACCTCGGCGATCACCCGCGTCGCCGCCGGCGGCACGATCTACCTGCGCGGCGGGACGTACGCCTTCTCGCAGACCGTCACCATCGCCCCCGGCAACAACGGCACCTCCAGCGCCCGCAAGAAGCTGGCCGCCTACCCGGGCGAGACCCCGATCCTGAACTTCTCCGCCCAGAGCGAGGATCCGGCCAACCGCGGCCTGGCCGTCAACGGGTCGTACTGGCACGTGTACGGCATCGTCGTCGAGCGCGCCGGTGACAACGGCATCTTCGTCGGCGGCAGCAACAACATCATCGAGCGCACGGTGACGCGGTTCAACCGGGACACCGGCCTGCAGCTCTCGCGGATCGCCTCCGACACGCCGAAGGAGCAGTGGCCGGCCGGCAACCTCATGCTGAGCGTCCTGTCGCACGACAACGCCGACTCCGACGGCGAGGACGCCGACGGCTTCGCCGCCAAGCTCACCGTCGGCTCCGGCAACGTCTTCCGCTACGCGGTGTCCCGCAACAACATCGACGACGGCTGGGACCTCTACACCAAGACCGAAACCGGCCCCATCGGCGCGGTGACCATCGAGGACTCGCTGTCCTACAACAACGGCACCCTGAGCGACGGCAGCCAGGCCGGCAACGGCGACCGCAACGGCTTCAAGCTCGGCGGCGAGGACATCCCGGTCAACCACGTCATCCGCCGCAACATCGCCTACCACAACGGCAAGCACGGGTTCACCTACAACCGCAACCTCGGCACGATGACGATCACCGACAACGTCAGCATCGACAACGCCGAGCGCAACTTCTCCTTCGACGGCGGCACCTCGGTCTTCCGCGGCAACGTCTCCTGCCGCAGCGGCAGCGGGTCCAACGACAAGATCGTCGGTAACGCCGACAGCTCCAACCAGTTCTGGACCGGCTCGAACGGGTCCCGGTGCTCCTCCTACACCGGTGCCCTGAGCTGGTCGTTCGCCTCGGACGGCCGGCTGGTCGTCACCTTCGGCGGCACCCCGGTCACCCCGTAACCCCCGTCTCCCGTCCCCTCGCCGGAGGAACACCCCGGCGAGGGGACGCACGCGTCCGGGACGGGTGGTGCGGGAGCTGGCGATAATGGACGTCGTGAATGTCCAGTTCCGTCCTGCTTTGTGCCGCGTCTGGCCTGCCCCCGCCCGCGAGGCCGTCCCGCGGGCGGGCGCGAGCCGGGGGCGGGCGTGAGCGCCGACCTGGTGGTGATCGGCGCGGGCGTGGTCGGCGCCGCCGCCGCCTACTTCGCGTCGCTGGCCGGGCTGCGGGTGGTCGTCGCCGAGCGCGGCGCGATCGCCGGCGGCACCTCCAGCGCCGGCGAGGGCAACCTGCTCGTCTCCGACAAGGAGGCGGGACCCGAGCTCGACCTGGCCCTGTACGCGCAGCGGGTGTGGCGTGAGGACCTGGCCGAGCACGCCGGGCTGTGGGAGTTCGAGTCCAAGGGCGGCCTGGTCGTCGCCGGGTCGCCGGCGAGCCTCGCGGCGCTGCGCGAGCTGGCCGTCCACCAGCGCCGCCACGGCGTCGAGGCCCGCGACGTCGCCCGGGACGAGCTGCGCGACCACGAGCCGCACCTGTCGCCCGAGCTGCACGGAGCCGCCTTCTACCCGCAGGACGCCCAGGTCCAGCCGATGCTGGTGGTCGCCCACCTGCTCCGCCTGGCCCGGCGGCTCGGGACGCGGGTGCGTACCGGCACCGAGGTGACGGGCTTCCTGCGCGACGGCGACCGGGTCACCGGCGTGCGCACCACGCGCGGCGACATCCCCGCGGGCGCCGTGCTCAACGCCGCCGGCACCTGGGCGGGCGGCGTGGCCGCGCTGGCCGGGGTGCACGTCCCGGTGCTGCCGCGGCGCGGGTTCGTGCTGGTCACCCAGCCCATGCCGGCGCGTACGATCCGGCACAAGGTGTACGCCGCCGAGTACGTCGGCGACGTCGCCAGCTCCGACGCCGCCCTCCAGACCTCGCCCGTCGTCGAGGGCACCGGCGGCGGCACCATCCTCATCGGCGCCTCGCGCGAGCGGGTCGGCTTCGACCGTACGGTGTCCACCGAGGCGATCGGCGCGCTGGCGGCCAAGGCGATCGCGCTGTTCCCGATGTTGCGCGACGTCCGCGTCATGCGTACCTATCTGGGGTTCCGTCCCTACTGCCCCGACCACCTGCCGGTCATCGGGCCCGACCCGCGGGCGCCCGGCCTGTGGCACGCCTGCGGGCACGAGGGCGCCGGCATCGGCCTGTCCGCCGGCACCGGCAAGCTCATCGCGCAGGCCCTCACCGGCGGGCGGCCCGACCTCGACCTCAAGCCGTTCGCGCCCGAACGTTTCCCGGAGACCGAGGAGGTGCCCCAGTGAGCGACCGCGTGACCGACCGCGTGACCGGCCGCGTGACCGGCCGCGTGACCGGCCGTGCGACCGGCCGTGCGCTCGGCCGCACGACCTACCGCATGACCTTCCGCGGCACGACCGTGCCGGCCGAGCCCGGCCAGAGCGTCGGCGCCGCGCTGACCGCGGCGGGAGTGCGCGACTGGCGCACCACCCGCAAGGGCGGCCGGCCACGCGGCCTGTTCTGCGGCATCGGCGTCTGCTTCGACTGCCTCATCACCATCGACGGGGTTCCGGACCGCCGGGCCTGCCTGGTCCCGGCCGCCGACGGCCTCCGCCTCGGCGACGCCCCCGACGCGCCCGTCCCCGGCGCCCCCGTCCCCGATGCGCCCGTCCCCGGTGCTCTCGTCCTCGATGCGCCCGTCCCCGGTGCCGAGGGCGAGCCTGGAGGTGGGCATGCCGCGTCCGCATGACGTCGCCGTGGTCGGCGCCGGCCCGGCCGGGCTGGCCGCCGCCGTCCAGGCCGCCGAGTCCGGCCTGCGCGTCGTCCTCGTGGACGGCGCCGCCCAGCCCGGCGGCCAGTACTGGCGCCACTACGACGAACGGCACACCCACCCGCCCGACCGCGCCACCGACCGCGCCACCGACCGGGCCACCGACCGGGCCACCGACCGGGCCACCGACCGGGCCACAGACCGGGCCACAGACCGGGCCGGGCACCACGGGTGGGGCGCGTTCGCCGGGTTGCGCGACCGGCTGCGTGCCCTGTCCGCCGCCGGTCTGGTCCGCTACCTGCCCGGCCTGCAGGTCTGGCTCGTCACCCGCGGCGACGACGGCGCCTTCACCCTGCGCACCACCCCGTCCGGCGCCACCGCGAGCCCGCCGCCGGGCGAGGCCGGTCCGGTCGTCACCGCGGACGCGCTCGTCCTGTGCCCCGGCGGTTACGACCGGCAGCTCCCCGTCCCCGGCTGGGACCTGCCCGGCGTGATGACCGCGGGCGGCGCGCAGGCCCTGCTCAAGGGCCACCGCACCGCGCCCGGCCGGCGCGCCGTCGTCGCCGGCACCGGGCCGTTCCTGCTGCCGGTCGCCACCGGCCTGGCCCGCGCCGGCACCCGCGTGGCGGCCGTGGCCGAGGCCAACGCCACGCTCGGCTGGCTGCGCGACCCGCTGGGCGCGGCGGCGGTCCCCGCCAAGGGCGCCGAGGCGTTGCGGTACGCGGCGCTGATGGCCCGCCACCGCATCCCGTACCGGACCAGGACCGTGGTCAGCGAGATCCTCGGCGTGGACCGGGTCGAGGCGGTCCGGCTCACCCGCGTGGACCGGGACGGCCGCCCGTGCGGGCCGGTCCGGGAGGTCCGCGCCGACCTGGTCGCCCTCGGCTGGGGCTTCACCCCCTCGCTGGAGCTGCCGCTCATGCTCGGCGCGGTCACCCACCAGGACGTGGACGGCTCCCTCGTGGTCTCCGTGGACCCCCTCCAGCGCAGCAGCGTGCCCGGCCTGTACGTGGCCGGCGAGGCGACCGGCGTGGGCGGCGCCGCCCTCGCGACGCAGGAGGGCCGGCTCGGCGCCCTGGCCCTGGCCCGCTCGCTGGGCCGCCCCGTGGACCCGGCGCTGATGGTCCGGCTGCGGCGGGCGATCGTCCGGGGCCGCCGCTTCGCCGCCGCCATGCACCGCGCCCACCCCGTGCCCCGCGCGTGGACCGGCTGGCTGCGGGACGAGACGCTGGTCTGCCGGTGCGAGGAGGTCTCCTACGGCGAGTTGCGCGAGGCGCACGACGAGCTGGGCGCCGAGGACCCGCGCACGCTGAAGATGCTGGCCAGGCCCGGCATGGGCTGGTGCCAGGGCCGGGTGTGCGGCTTCGCGACCGCCGGGATCGCGGCGTGCCTGGCCGGCCGGGAGCCCACGGCCGGCGACCTGCGCCCGCTGGCCGCCCGCACCCCCGCCGCCCCGGTCACCCTCGGCGAGCTGGCCGCCCTCAGCCGGGACGGCGGGCGCGGGCGTTGCGGTACTCCGCCACGACCAGATCGGTGAGCTCCTCCAGCGACGTCCGCGCCGTCGGCCGGTCGTAGGTGATGCTGCCGTGCTGGAGGAGGTTGACCCGGTCGCAGACCTCCAGGACCTGGGCGTAGTTGTGCGCGATGATCACGATGGAGACCTCGCCGCGGGCCTTCAGGTCGCGTACCAGGTCGAGGATCTGCACCCCCTCCTTCGCGCCCATCGCGGCCAGCGGCTCGTCCAGCAGGAGGATCTTCGAGCGGGAGTAGACCGAGCGGGCCACGGCGATGGCCTGGCGCTGGCCGCCGGACAGCTTGGCCACCTCCACGTCCACCGACGGGATGCCGACGCCCATGTCGTCCAGGTACGAGCGGGCCAGCCGGCGCATCTTGCGGTTGTCCAGCAGGCAGCCGAGGATCACCGGCTCCCGGTTGAGGAACATGTTGTGGTAGACGCTGAGCTCGTTGATCAGCGCCAGGTCCTGGTAGACGGTGTCGATGCCGAGCGAGCGGGCGTGCTCGACGGACCTGAGGGTCACCTCGGCGCCGTCGAGCAGGATGCGGCCGCCGTCGGGCTGGTGGAAGCCGCAGATGATCTTCATGAGGGTGGACTTGCCGGCGCCGTTGTCGCCGATGAGCCCGAGCACCTCGCCCCTGGCCAGCCGGAGGTTGACGTCGCGCAGCGCGGTCACCGTGCCGAACTGCTTGCTGATGTGCTCCACGCGCAGGACGTCGTCCACGCGGGGGCCGCCGGTGTCCGGAGAGGTCATCTCGTCCTGCCCGCCCTTCTCAGCCGGCTCAGGTAGACGTTGGCGATCATCGCGAGCAGGATCGCGCCGCCGAGGATCACGAAGTACGGGTTGGCGGAGATGCCGATGAGGTTGAAGCCGTCCTGCAGCTCGGCCAGCACCAGCGCGCCGAGCGCGCCGCCCACGATCGTGCCGGAGCCGCCGGCCAGGGCCGTGCCGCCGATGACCGCCGCCGAGACGGCGGTGAACATCAGGCCGGTGCCGCCGCCGAGGTTGGGGTCGATCGTGTGCACCCGGAACGCCTCCATCAGGCCGGCGAACGCCCCCAGAGTACCCGCGATCATGAAATTTCCGATCTTGATGCGACCGGTCCGCACCCCCGCCTCCTGCGCCCCCAGCAGGTTCCCGCCCACCGCGATCGTGTGCAGCCCCCACCGCGTCCGCGTGAACAACACGTGGAAGAACGCCACGATCACCAGCGCCCAGCCGAGATGCGCCCAGGACGCCGCCCCCAGCCACTGGCCGATCGCGTTGTCCACCGGCGCGGGCACCTCCGCGGGATAGGCGCCCGACGTGGTCAGCACGATCCCGGTCACCAGGTAGAAGGTGCCCAGCGTGGTGACGAACGAGGGCACCTTCAGCACCACCGTGACCAGCCCGTTGCCGAGCCCGATGAGGGTGCCGGTCAGCAGCGCCAGCAGGATCGCCGGGACCGCCGGGACCCCCCAGAAGTCGATCGCGTAGTGCATCATGAACGGCGCCAGCGCCGCCACCACCCCCACCGACAGGTCGATCTCGCCGCTGACCAGCAGCAGCACGATCCCGCACGCCACGATGGCGCCCGGCGCCGCCGCCTGGGTGATGTTGACCATGTTGTCGCGGGTCAGGAACGCCTCCGACGCCGAGGCGAAGTAGGCCCCCAGCGCCAGCGCCACGACCAGCACGCTCGCCTCGCGCCGGCGCAGGAACTCGTCCCTGACGCGCCGCAGGACGCCGCCCCCGCCGCGCGCCGCCCCGCCCTCCGGCGCGGGCGGCCCGGCCGGGTCCGCGGCCGCGGGCTGCTCGCGCAGGTCATCGCCGATGTCGGGCACGTGGCCCCTCCTCACTCGTGAGTACGGCCCGCGCCGCACGCGGGGCGCGAGCCGTACGGACGGCCGGTTACGTGGCGTGGGCGATGGGCCCGGACCGCTCGATCAGCTTCTGGGCGGTGTCGGAGCCCTCGAAGCGGGTCTTGGTGGTCTGGTACGGCCCCACGTTGTCCTTCGTCACGAACAGCAGGCCGGTGTTGGTCTCCGAGGGGAACAGCAGCCCGCCGCTGAGCTTGTACAGGTAGAGGTAGACGACCGGCAGGAAGCCCTGCAGGTACGGCTGCTGGTCGATGGTGTAGTCGAGGTCGCCGTTCTTGATGCCCGCCAGCGTCTCCGGCACCAGGTCGAAGCCGCCGGCCACCTTCAGCCCCTTGGAGCGCAGGTTGTACTTCCTGGCGATCTGCCCCACGGCCTGCGTGGAGCCGGCGTCCACGGCGAGCATCCCGGCCAGGCCGGGGTGGCCCTGGGCGTACGCGTCGATGATCGACAGGCCCTTGGTGACGTCGGCGTTCGTGCCGACCGAGCTGAACTTGATCGCCTTGCCGGAGTCCTTGAACGCCTGCGCGGCGCCGTCGATGCGCGGCTGGATGTTCAGCGCGCCCGGAGTGGCGATGAACCCGACGACCTCGCCGGAGTCCACCTGTTGCAGGGCCCGCTGCCCGAGGGCGTACCCCGACTCGTACAGCCCCTGGCCGACGTAGGCCAGCCGGCTGGAGCCCTTGTCCTCGCGGGCCCCGTCGGCGTTGTACGACACCACCGGGATGCCCGCGTCCAGCGCCCGGTCGATCGGCCCCTTGAAGGCGGACTTGTCCACGACCGCCACCGCCAGCCCGTCGGCCTTGCCGGAGATGGCGCTGTTGGTGGCGTTGACCATCTCGGCCACGATCGAGTCCTTGGACCCGGTCCACTGGAACGTGGCGCCGAGCAGCGCGCACGCGTCCTGGGCGCCGTACTGGGTGGGGGTGAAGAACGGGTTGGTGGTGACGTGGCAGACGAAGACGAACTTCCACTTGGGCGTGGCCGGGAAGTCGCCGGCTCCGGCGCCGCCCGCCGCCGCGGTGCCGCCCGAGGCGGCGGGCGTGCTCCCCCCGGAGTTCCCGCTGCACGCGCTGAGCAGCGCGGCCGCGGCGGCCGAGGCGCTGGCCAGCCCCGCGCCGGTCAGCAGGCGGCGCCGCGCGACCCGGTTGAGGTTGAGCGTGTCGAGGGCCTCCTCGACCTTCGGATGGATGTCTTTCATGATCCTCCCTCGGGGGATCCGCGGGGACGGAGGTGGGCGTGGCGCGAGGGTGTCACTCCGTGGAGAAGGCGTAGAGCGTGGTGGTCCGGTACACCTCACCCGGCCGCAGGACGGTCGAGGGGAAGGTGGCGTGGTTGGGGGAGTCCGGGAAGTGCTGGGACTCCAGGCAGAAGCCGGAACGCTTCGGGTAGAGGTGGCCGCCGGTGCCGCGCAGCGTGCCGTCGAGGAAGTTGCCCGAGTAGAACTGCAGGCCGGGCTGGTCGGTGACGACCTCCAGCACCCGCCCGCTGTCCGGCTCGACGACCTTGGCCGCCAGGCTGAGGCCCCGGCCGCGGCTGTCGAGGACGTAGTTGTGGTCGTAGCCGCCGCCGTACCGGATCTGCTGGTTCTTGCTGTTGACGCGGGCGCCGACGGCGGTGGGCCGGCGGAAGTCCAGCGGTGTCCCGGCCAGGCGGGCGATCTTGCCGGTGGGGATGAGCGTCTTGTCGATCGGCGTGTAGCGGGAGGCGTTGATCTGGAGGCGGTGGCCGAGGATCGTGCCGTTGCCCTCGCCGCGCAGGTTGAAGTAGGCGTGGTTGGTGAGGTTGACGACCGTGGGCCTGGTGGTGGTGGCGCGGTAGTCCATCCGGATCTCGTTGCGGTCGGTCAGCGTGTAGACGACCCTGGCGCGCAGCGTCCCCGGGTAGTGCTCCTCGCCGGCGCGGCTGGTGTAGGTGAGCACGAGGCCCACGCCGCCGCGCCGCTGGAACGGGCTGGCCGCCCACACCCGCTTGTCGAAGCCCTTGTTCCCGCCGTGCAGGGCGTTGGGGCCGTCGTTGGTGGCCAGCCGGTACGTCCGGCCGTCGAGGGTGAAGCGGCCCTTGGCGATGCGGTTGGCGTAGCGGCCGATGATGGCGCCGAAGTACGGGCTCCGCTTGACGTAGTCGGACAGGTTGTCGAAGCCGAGCGTGACGTTGGCGAGCCTGCCGCGGCTGTCGGGCACCTCGATCGACTGGATGATGCCGCCGTAGGTGAGGATTCTCACCCGCATGCCGCGCGCGTTGCGCAGCGTGTAGATGTCCACCTTCTGCCCGCCGGCCAGCGTGCCGAAGTGTTTCTTGGTGATGCCCGGCCGGCCGGTGGCCGCCTGGGCGTCCCGCGCGGCGGCGGCCGCCGGGGGCGTGGCCACCAGGCTCAGCGCCAGGGCGACCACGGCCACGAGCACGACCCTGACGGCGGAAGCGGGGCTGGTTGCGGTGCTGCGGGTGCTGCTGGGCATGGACGAACTCCCTTCGGGGGCGCTGATCTGGGGTTGTTAGCGCTAACCTCCGAACGCGGCGCGAGCGGACGGCCGTCCCTGGGCGGAGCCCGGCAGGTCAGAGAGCGGCGTGTCCCCGCATCGAGCGAACACCCGGCCCGCGCCGTCCCGCCGGTCCGGGACGCCTGTCACCGGCGTGTACCACGAGGATCCGTCGCACTCTCATCGGCGACCTCCCGTTGGCTCGTCACAGTCTGCGGATCAGGTGCTGACGGGGACCGGATGGCACGATCGCGACCGGCGCCGGCCCGCGAGAGGAGAGTGCGTCACGGCCGAAGGGCCGGGCGCGTTCGGCGGGGCGGGCGCCTCGGGGCCGGGTCCAGTCACCCTGAACTCTCCTTCTCCTGGCCCCGATGGGAGAAACGCTAGGCGCAGCCATCCCGCGAGTCAACGGCCGTGCGGCGACCGGATCCGCCCGCGGGCGGGCGCCGAAACCTTGACGTGACCTGTCCGGCGGACTCATAGTGAAGCCCGTCAACCCAGAAGTCAGCGGTAGGGAGGTTGAACAGTACAGCAAAATGTTAGCGCTAACATCAACAATTCCCCTTTTACCCGCCGCGAACCCGCAGGCCGGAACGGGTGCCGTCGCACGCCTCGCGCCCCCCGTATCGAAGATCCCCGGCATTCGCGGCCACCCCCGGAAAGGCGGAGGACGACCATGAGAACCCGGTCCGGATTCCGGTCTGTCAGGAAAGCCGTCCCCATCGCGGGCGCGGCCGTCGCGCTCGCCGCCGCCCTGCTGACCGGCGCCACGCCGTCGCAGGCCGCGGCC
The DNA here is from genome assembly GCF_040802095.1 of Nonomuraea sp. NPDC050783. Taxonomy (NCBI): domain Bacteria; kingdom Bacillati; phylum Actinomycetota; class Actinomycetes; order Streptosporangiales; family Streptosporangiaceae; genus Nonomuraea; species Nonomuraea sp. NPDC050783. The sequence goes on along the minus strand of NZ_JBFAHK010000013.1, from coordinate 111,406 downwards.
TCGCAACCCTGCGACCTCTACGCCGCAGGCGGCACCCCGTGCGTGGCGGCGCACAGCACGACCCGCGCCCTCTACGGCGCCTACAGCGGCCCTCTCTACCAGGTGCGCCGCGCCTCCGACAACGCCACCCGCGACATCGGCCCGCTCAGCGCCGGCGGCACCGCCGACGCCGCCGCCCAGGACTCCTTCTGCGCCGGCACGACCTGCCTGATCACGATCATCTACGACCAGTCCGGCCGCAACAACCGCCTCACCCAGGCACCTCCGGGCGGCTTCGCCGGCCCCGCCCCCGGCGGCTACGACAACCTCGCCGACGCCACCCTCGCCCCGACCATGATCGGCGGCCACAAGGCCTACGGCGTCTACGTCGCCCCCGGCACCGGCTACCGCAACAACGCCACCAACGGCGTCGCCCGCGGCGACCAGCCCGAAGGCATGTACGCCGTCTTCGACGGCACTCACTACAACGGCGGCTGCTGCTTCGACTACGGCAACGCCGAGACCAACAGCCGCGACAACGGCAACGGCACCATGGAGGCCATCTACTTCGGCAACATCAAGGTCTGGGGCTACGGCACCGGCAACGGCCCCTGGGTCATGGCCGACCTGGAGAACGGCCTGTTCTCCGGCGTGAACCCGGGCTACAACGCCAACGACCCGACCGTCAGCCACCGCTTCCTGACCGCGATCATCAAGGGCGAGCCCAACCACTGGGCCATCAGGGCCGGCAACGCCCAGTCCGGGAGCCTGTCCACCTACTACAACGGGCCCCGGCCGAACGTCGCCGGCTACAACCCGATGAAGAAGGAGGGCGCCATCATCCTGGGCATCGGCGGCGACAACAGCCACGGCTCGGCCGGCACGTTCTACGAGGGCGTGATGACCACCGGCTATCCGAGCGACGCCACCGAGAACGCGGTCCAGGACAACATCGTCGCCGCCGGGTACGCGCCGTACTCGGGCGGCTCGTCCGGGACGCTCACCCCGGGCGCGGCGGTCTCGCTGCGCGCGACCACGGCCTGCTGCACCACCCGCTACATCCGGCACCAGAACAACAACGCGGTCACCTCGGTGATCACCTCGTCCAGCTCCGCGGTGGACAAGAGCGACGCCACCTGGGTGGTGCGCAACGGCCTGTCCAACAGCTCGTGCGTGTCGTTCGAGTCGCGGAACTACCCGGGCCGCTACCTGCGGCACAGCAACTACCAGCTCTACCTCAACGCCGACGACGGCAGCGCGCTGTTCAGGGCCGACGCGACGTTCTGCGCGGAGGCCGGCAGGAACGGCCAGGGCACCTCGCTCGCCTCGGCCAACTACCCGGCCCGCTACCTGCGCCACTACAACAACACGCTGTACATCGCCAGCAACGGCGGCTCCAACGCCTTCGACAGCGCCACCTCGTGGAGCGACGACGTGAGCTGGATCGTCACCCCGCCCTGGGCGTGAGCGGCGGCACGCGGCTGGGGGGTGAATTGTCGGTCATATCCGGCATTGTGGGGTCATGACCGAGACACCCCCCTTCACCGCCATCGACGACGCGGAAGCCTACGCCGAGGCCGTGCGGCGCGCCGTCGACGCGGCCGCCGCCTACTACGCCGACGGCACCTCCGCCCTCGACGACGACGTCTACGACCGCCTGGTCCGCGGCATCCAGGCGTACGAGGAGACCCATCCCGAGGAGGTGCTGCCGTTCTCGCCCACCGGCAAGGTGGCCGGCGGCGCCGTCACCGGCGACGTGCCGCACACGCTGCCCATGCTCAGCCTGGACAACGTGTTCGGCCCGCAGCAGCTCGCCGACTGGGCGGCCGGGCTGGAGCGCCGGCTGGGCCGCCCGGTGACGGCGTGGAGCGTGGAGCCCAAGCTGGACGGGCTCGCCATCTCGGCCCGCTACCGCCGCGGCCGGCTGGCGCAGCTCGTCACGCGGGGCGACGGGCTGGCGGGCGAGGACGTCTCGCACTCCATCGGCTGCGTGGCCGGCCTGCCGGACCGGCTCGCCGACCCTGTCACGGTGGAGCTGCGCGGCGAGGTCATGATGACGGCCGAGCAGTTCGCGGCGGCCTGCGCCGCCCGGCAGGCGCACGACGGCACCACCTTCGCCAACCCGCGCAGCGCCGCCGCGGGCTGGCTGCGGACGCGGGAACGGCCGTACGCGTGCGAGCTGACCTTCTTCGGCTACGCCGTCGTCCCGCCGCCCGGCGACGACTCCGAGCCGGCCACCCGCCTGCGCGAGCTGCCGCACAGCCAGGTCATGGACTGGGTGGCCGCGCAGGGCGTGCGGACCACCGCCGGCACGCCGGTCGCCGGGATCGTCGCCGGCGACCTGGAGCGGGTGCGCGAGCGCATCGAGGAGATCGCCGGGCTCCGGGCGGAGCTGCCGTTCGGCATCGACGGGATCGTCGTCAAGTGCGACCTGGCGGCCGACCAGGCCGACGCCGGGTCCGGCACGCGCGCCCCGCGCTGGGCCGTCGCCTACAAGCTGCCCGCCACCCAGAAGATCACCAAGCTGGTCGGCGTGGAGTGGAACACCGGCCGCACCGGCGTCATCGCCCCGCGCGCCGTGCTGGAGCCGGTCGAGCTGGACGGCAGCCTCGTCACCTACGCCACCCTGCACAACCCCGCCGACATCGCCCGCCGCGGCCTCATGCTCGGCGACAGCGTCACCGTCTACAAGGCGGGCGACGTGATCCCCCGCGTGGAGGCGCCGCTCGTGCACCTGCGCACCGGCGAGGAGCGGCCGATCCCCGTCCCGGAGGTCTGCCCGTCCTGCGGGGACGCCATCGACGCCTCCCAGGAGCGCTGGCGGTGCGTGCGCGGCCGGGCCTGCCGGGCCATCGCCTCCATCGTCTACGCCGCCGGTCGCGACCAGCTCGACATCGAGGGCCTGGCCGAGAACCGCATCAGGCAGATGCTGGAGGCCGGCCTCATCGCCGACTTCGCCGACCTGTTCTTCCTCACCCGCGAGCAGCTCCTGGGCCTGGAGCGGATGGGCGCCACCAGCACCGACAACCTCCTGGCCGCCCTCGACACGGCCAGGAACCGGCCGCTGAGCAGGGTGTTCGCCGCGCTCGGCGTACGCGGCACCGGCCGGGCGATGAGCCGGCGCATCGCCCGCCACTTCGCCACCATGGACGCCGTCCGCGCGGCCGACGCCGCGGCGATCCAGCAGGTGGAGGGCATGGGGCCGGAGAAGGCGCCGGTCGTGGTGGCCGAGCTGGCCGAGCTCGCCCCGCTCATCGACAAGCTCGTCGCCGCCGGGGTGAACATGACCGAGCCCGGCGCCGTCCCGCCCGCCACCGAGCCGCCTGCCGGGACGCCCGCCACCGGGACGCCCGCCACCGGGTCACCCGCCGGGACGCCCGCCGCCGGCGCACCCGCCGGGACGACCGCCGCCGAGCCTCCGGCCCCGGCCGTGGAGCTGCCGCTCGCCTCGATGTCGGTCGTGGTGACCGGCGCGATGACCGGCCCGCTCGCGGCGCTGTCGCGCAACCAGGTCAACGAGCTGATCGAGCGGGCCGGCGGCAGGGCGTCCTCCAGCGTGTCGCCCAGGACGTCGCTGCTGGTGGCGGGGGAGAAGGCCGGCTCCAAGCGGGCCAAGGCCGAGAGCCTGGGCATCGAGATCGTCACCCCGGAGGACTTCGCCACCAGGGTCGGTGCCTTCCTGTGACGCCGCGCCGCGGCCGGTCAGCGTTGCCCCGCCCTGGCCGCGCCAGGCCCTCCAGCGGCCGGGGGTCCTACGTACAGCAGCATGACCCGCGGCGCGGCGGGCCTCCCCGCGGCGGCCCCCGCCAGGACGGCCCGCTCCGCCGCGTCCAGGTCCAGCGCCCGCGCCAGCAGGCGTACGGACGTGACGCGCGGGCGCCGCAGCTCGCCCGCCTCCAGCCGGCGGACGGTGCGCACGTTGAGCCCCGCCCGCTCCGCCACCTCCTCCTGGGTCAGCAGGGACCGCTCCCGCCAGGCCCGCAGCAGCGCCCCCAGCACCGGTTCCGCTCCCGTGGGAGCCGGGCCCGGGCCGCCGCGCCCGCCGGGCGGCACGACCTCCTCCGCCTCGGCCGGATCGGCCACGATGATGCTCGCCAGCACCTGCATAGGCTCTCTCCTTCACCCGATCGCCGGATCTCGCCCGGCCGCCCCCACTCTTCGGCGCGCACGGCCACGCGGCAACGACGCCGCTCCCGCCTGTCCTGATCCCTGCGATCGCTGGCCGATTTCGCCCGAGCCCGCCTCTCGCCCGCCTCCCGCCCGCCGGCTCACGGGGCCGCGCGCCGCTCGGCTGCGGCGGGCCCGGGAGCGGGTCCCGCGCGGCGCAGCCATACCGCGCAGAACGCGCCCAAGGCGGCCACGGCGGCCAGAACCAGCACCGTCTCGTGGAACGCGGTGAGCGCCGAACCGGTGGCCGTGCCGCGCGCGGCGAAGAAGGTGGTGAGCAGGGCGATCCCGAACGACCCGGCGAGCCGCTGCGCCACGCTGAACAGCGTGTTGCCGTCCGGGACACGCTCAGGGGCCAGCCCGCCGAGCAGGGCGAGCACGAGCGGCTGGCTGGTGAGACCGACCGCGAGCCCACGCCCGCACAGCACCAGCGTGGTCAGCCAGATCGGCGCACCGGCGGTGAGCGCGGCCATCGCGCCGGTCGTCAGGGCCAGGAGGAGCATGCCGGCGACGACGGCGGCGCGGACCGAGGAACGTTCGACGATCTTCTCGCCGAGCGGGGCGGACAGCCCCATGGCCAGCCCCTGCGGCAGGAGCGCCAGCCCGGCGGCGGCGGCCGGACGGTGCTGGATGCTCTGCAGGTAGAGCGGCACGAGGAACAGCACGGCGTACAGCACGACGCCGGAGACCATGCACAGGCCGAGGGTGAGCGCCCGCCCCGGATCGCGTACCAGGTCCAGGTCGAGCGCCGCGGCGGAGCGGGCGCGGGTCCACCAGGCGACGTAGCAGGCGAGCAGGGCCAGGCCCGCCGGCCACCACGGGTTGGACCAGCCCTGCCCGCCGGCCTCCTGCACGCCGTAGGTGACCATGCCGAGGCCGGTGGCGAGCAAGGCCAGCCCGGGCAGGTCCGGACGGGTGCCGGGGCGGGGCGGCGTGCCGAGCCCGGCCCGGTGGGCGGCGAGCGCACCGGGCAGCGCGGCGAGGCCGACCGGCAGGTTGACGAGGAAGATCGAGCGCCAGCCGTAGGCGCCGATCAGCAGCCCGCCGAGCGAGGCGCCGAGGGCGGGGGCGGCGAAGAGGACGAGCGCCGCCGTGATCGGCACGTTGCCGCGCCGCCCTCCTTCGGCCACTCCGCCGCGCCCGATGAGCAATCCGACCGCGAGCGGCACCAGAGGGGCTCCGGCCAGTCCCTGCACCGCCCGGAACGCGATCAGCGCGCCGGCGCCCGGCGCGAGCGCGCAGGCCAGCGAGGAGATCACGAACAGGACCAGGCCGCCGATGTACGCGGGGAGGAGGCCGAAGCGCCGGGCCAGGAACGGGGTGAGGGCCAGCCCGAGCGCCATGGCGAGCAGGTAGCCGCTGATCGTCCACTGGACGGTGCCGATCGGCCGGCCGAGCTCGCCGGCCAGGTCAGGGACGGCGACGTTGACCGCCGAGGAGTCCACCATGGACAGGGCCGGGCCGGCGATCAGCCCGAGCGAGATCGGTAAGGTCACCTTCTGGCCGGCGGGCGCCGGGGACGCGGTCATCCGCCCGCCTGCTCGTCCGCCCGGCCGACCGCCGTCTCCAGCTCGGCCAGCCAGGCCAGCTCCAGGCGGTGCTTGTCGATGTTCAGCCGGAGGACCCGCAGGCCCCACGGGTGGTGCCCGGCTCCGGCGGCGAGCTCCTCCTGGGCCGCCAGCGAGTGCTCCAGGAACGCCCGGCGGGCCTCGATGATCCGGCGCCTGTCGGCGTCCTCCATCAGGTCGAAATGGCCGACCCTGACCTGGAACTCCTCCTCCTTGGCCAAGCTCGCGGGATCGACGTCGCGCAGGAGCGCGAGCAGCCGCGCGCGGCCCTCGCCGGTGATCCGGTAGACGGTGCGTGGCGGCCGGCCGGGAGAGGTCTCCTCGGCCACCTTCTCGATCTCGCCGCGCTGCTCGAACCTGCGCAGCCGGGGATAGAGCGTGTTGTTGTTGAGCAGGCCGCCGGTGGCGCGCTCCACGTACTTCTTGATGTCGTAGCCGTGCTTCGGCTCGCTCAGGAGGCTGCGCAGGATCACAATGTCGGAGTACATACGATTAAAGTAACCTATGTTAGGTTAATCTATAACCCTCGCGCGCCACGGCTCCTGGCCGGTAAAGGTGATGCCGGAGGCGTCCCCGCACGGCATGATCGGGCGCATGGCCACACACATGCGCGCGTACCGGCATCCCGATGACCTCCGCCGCCTGCAGGAGCTCGCGAGCGGGCTCTGGTCGTGGGCGAGCCAGTACCACGTGGGGGACCTGGCCTGGGGGCGGCGGCAGCACCTGGGCAGGGAGGTCGAGTGGCCGACCGCGTTGTGGGAGGAGGACGGCCGGGTCGTGGCCTGGGCGTGGGTCCAGCAGCCCGGCTTCCTGAGCCTGCAGGCCGACCCGGCGCGGCCCGAGCTGGTCGACGCCGCGCTCGCGTGGGCCCGCGCCACGGCCACCGGCGAGTCGCTGACGGTCCTCGTCCTGGAGCACGAGAAGCACGTCGTGGCCGGGCTGGAGCGGCACGGCTACGCCAGGGACGACTCCGAGCCGTTCCACCACTACCTGCGCCGCCCGCTCGCCGCGCTCCCCGCGCCGCCGCCGCTGCCCGAGGGCTTCGTCATCCGCCCGATCCAGGACGAGAGCGACGCGGCCCGCCGGGCGGCCGTCCACCAGCGCGCCTGGCACCCCTCCCGGGTCACCGAGGACAGCTACCGGTCGGTCATGCGCGCCTGGCCCTACCGCCCCGGCCTCGACTGGGTGGCGCAGGGGCCGGACGGGGAGTTCGCCGCCTCCTGCCTCGTCTGGCTCGACGAGCGCCACCGCGTCGGCGAGCTGGAGCCGGTCGGCACCGCGCCGGGCTTCCGCCGGGCGGGCCTGGCCCGGGCGGTCTGCCTGGCCGCCCTGGCCGCCCTGCGACGGGCCGGCGCGGAGCACGCCATCGTCTACCCCGTCCAGGGCCACCCGGCCCACCCGGGCGCCCTGCCGCTCTACACCTCCCTCGGCTTCACCCCGTACGGCCGCACCCACACCTACCGGTCATCCCGCTGAGAAAGGCGGCGCCGTGGACGAGGACCTGGTCGCGTTCCTGCGGGAGGCGTTCGGCTGGCACGGCGAGATCGCGGCCGCCCCGGGCCCACGGGGCGCGCTGGGCCGGATCTGGCGCCTGGAGACCGGGGGAGCCCGCTACGCGCTCAAGGAGATCTTCGCCGAGCCGCCGTCCGGCGCGGTCATCGAGGCGGAGCTGGCGTTCTCCCGCCTGGCCGCCCGGGCGGGCGTGCGCATGCCCGCCTCGTACGCCGACCGCGACGGGCGCCACCTGCTCACCGCGCCCGACGGCACCTGGTTGCGGCTGTACGAATGGATGGACCTGAGACCGGCCCAGCTCGCGGCACCGGCCACGCCGGGGGAGGTGGGCGCGTTGCTCGCGCGCCTGCACCGGTGCGCGCCCACCACCGCCGAGGAGCCGGGCGGCGGCCCGCCCGACCACTGGTACGACCGGGTCCCGCCGGTCGCCGACTGGCCGGAGCCTCCGGCGGCGGGTCCGCCCTGGACGGGGCGGCTGGCCGAGGTGCTGGCCGCGCTGCCCGAGCTGTGCGCGCCCCTCGGCCCGGCCGATCCGGCCACGCTCGTCCTCTGTCACCGCGACCTGCACCCGGAGAACGTCCTGGCCGCGATCCTGCTCGATCCGGCGGCCGAGCCGCGGCACCGGGAGTGGGCCACGGGCGAGATCGGCGAGAGCCTGCGTCTCCTGCCGGGGCCCCGGCAACTGGACGAGGTGCTGAGGGTGGTCCGCGGCCGGAGAAAGCGCGGGAGATGAAACTTTCATCGGCGCGGCGGGGTGGCGGGGCTCTCGCGGCAGCGCGGTGACCTGGGGGAACGCCAGGCGGTCCACTGGTTGCTGCGTCGTGGCCCGGGCACTTGCAGGGGTTGCGCAGGGGGATCTTCACCCTCGGGGCGGGGCGTGCTTGACTGGGCCGCATCTGGGAAAGCGCTTACCCAATCATCGCCCGTCCACCGGGCCCTGCTCCGGCACGCCCGGAACCACTCACGCTCACACGGAGTTCACGTGCGCAAGAACCAGCCCTCGGGACGGCGGCTGGCGGTCGTGCTGGCCGCCGGTGCCCTGGCCGCGGGCGGCCTGGTGGCCGTGCTCGACAGCCCGGCCTCGGCCGCCCCGTCCAACGGCGCCTACCAGCTGGTCAACGCCGGCAGCGGCCTGTGCGCCGCCGTCCCCGGCGCCGCCACCGGCGACGGCGTGCAACTGACCCAGACCACCTGCGCCCAGACCCCCGGCCAGATCTTCACCCTCACCGCCACCGGCTCGGCCTACCGCCTCACCGCCCAGCACAGCGGCAAATGCACCGGCATCCGCGACGCCTCCACCAGCGCCGGCAAAGCCGTCCAGCAAGAAACCTGCACCGGCGCCACCTCCCAAACCTGGCACCTGACCACCAACGCCGGCACCTACCGCATCGCCAACACCAACAGCGGCAAATGCCTCAACGTCAAAGACAACGCCACCACCACCGGCGCCCCGCTCCAGCAGAACTCCTGCGACTCCGCCACCACCAAACAATGGACCCTGCGCCCCACCGGCAGCGAACCCACCACCACCCCGACCTCCACCCCCACCGCCACCCCCACCGCCACCCCCACGATCACCCCGACGGGCGGCGGCGGTGACGGCAGCGGCGCGTGGCCGACCGCCACGGGCAGCGTCAAGCTCAGCTCGACGCAGCGGGTCACCACCTTCGACGGCGGCATGAAGAGCTACTACGGCATCGGCGACGGCGGCCAGAGCGAGAGCCAGGACCCGATGTTCGAGGTGGCCAACGGCGGCACGATCCAGAACGTGATCATCGACGCCCCGGCGGGCGACGGCATCCACTGCCTGGGCTCGTGCACCATCCGCAACGTGTGGTGGAACGACGTCGGCGAGGACGCCGCCACCTTCCTGAGCTCCAGCTCCTCGGCCACCTACCTGGTGGACGGCGGCGGCGCCAAGTCCGCCTCGGACAAGGTCTTCCAGCACAACGGCGCCGGCACGGTCACCATCAGGAACTTCCAGGTGCACAACGCCGGCAAGCTGTACCGGGCGTGCGGCAACTGCTCCACCTCCTACCAGCGGCACGTGGTCATGAACGGCGTCACCGCCCGCTCCACCAAGGTGCTGGCCGGGATCAACACCAACTGGGGCGACACCGCCCGCTTCAGCCGGATCACCGTCTACGGCAGCGCCACGATCTGCGAGAAGTACAAGGGCGTGCCGAAGGGCAGCGAGCCCACCAAGATCGGTGAAGGCGCGGACGGCGTCAACTGCATCTACTCCTCCTCCGACATCACCTACCGGTAGGACGTGATCGCGGCGCCGGGGCGGACCTACCGCTCCGGCGCCGCGCCCGTGTTCCCGGAGCCCGTGTTCGCCGAGCCCGTCTTGCCGGAGCCCGGCGAGGGCTTCAGCGCGGCGGTGACGAAGGCGGCGAGCTGCTCGCGCAGCGCGTCGTGGTCGTCGGCCGCCGGCCCCAGGATGATGCGCCCGAGCTGCGGCATCATCGACGGGAACAGCGCGAGCCCGGTCAGCGTGAACAGCAGCCGCGCCGTCGCCGCGGACGGCTGCTCGCCCATGCCCTCGGCCAGCGACGCGGTCTTGCGCGCGCACCGCTCCACGCGCGCCTCCTGCCCGGCCAGCAGCTCCTGCCCCCGGTAGTTGAGCGCCTCCCACATCAGCAGCCGCACCAGGTCGGGGTGCGTGTGGTAGTAGTCCGACAGCCTGGCCACGTAGTCGGCGGGGTCGGCGCCGGGCAGCGCGATCTGGGCGGTCAGGTCGTCGAGCGCCTCCTTGATGACCGCGTCGAACAGCTTCTCCTTGTTGCCGAAGTGGCCGTAGATGCGCTCCTTGTTGACGCCGGCGCGCTCGGCGATGCGGTCCACCCGCGCGCCGGCCACGCCGTACGCGGCGAACTCCTCGCGGGCGGCCTCCAGCAGCGCGGTGCGGGTGGCGGCGGTCGAGACCTTTGATGCTGCCATGCGGATCATCATAGCCCAGCCAACAAGTTGGTTGGATTCCAACTGAACGGTTGACGTCCAACTGGTTGGTTGGCTACTGTCTCGGATCATGACACTCACCGTGAATCGCCCCGCCGGGCCCGCCGGGCCCGCCGCCCACGCCCGGCCCGAGCACGCGCCGTTCGGCCGCACGCTCGTCGCCTTCGTGCTGACCGCCGTGCTGGTCAGCGGCCAGCTCTACATCGTGATCCCGCTCCTGCACGACATGGCGGCCGGCTGGCACGCCTCGGCCGGCGCGCTGACCTGGCTGGTGACGGCGTTCGGCGCCGGCTACGGGGTGGGGTTCCTGGTGTTCGGCCCGCTGTCCGACCGTTACGGGCGCCGCCGCCTGCTGCTGATCGGCCTACCGCTCGCCGCCGTGACGAGCGCGCTGGTCGCGGTGAGCCCCAACGTGGAGACGGCGCTGGCGTTGCGGGCGGTGCAGGGGGTGGCCGTGGCCATGTTCCCGCCCGCGGGGCTGGCGTACGTGGCCGAGCGGCTCGACCCGCGCCGCCGGGTGGCCGCGATCGCCGCTGTGACCGCCGCGTTCCTCGCCTCGGCGGTCGTGTTGCAGGTCGCCGCCCAGCTGCTGGTGGACGTGACCGGCTGGCGGGGGTTGTTCCTGCTGTCGGCGGCCGGGTTCCTGCTGGCGGCCCTGGGCGTGCGCGCGGTCATGCTGCCCGACCTGCCGCGCGAGCGGGGCGGATCGTTGCTCTCGCCCTACCGCGCCGTCCCCGGCCTGCTGCTCGACCCCGTGCTGGCGCTGCGCTACCTGGCGACCGTCCTGCTGATGGCCGCGTTCGTGGCCGTCTACACCGGGCTGCAGATCCACGGTGGCACCTCGCCCGCCGGGCTGCTCGCGCTGCGCGCGTCCGGGCTGCCGGTGATCGTGCTCGTGCCCGTGGTCATGCCGTGGCTGGCCCGCCTGTCCGGTCCCGCCCGCGCGGCGGCGTTCCTGGCCGTCGCCGCCGCCGCGCTGGCCGCGATCGGCGGGACCGGCGCCGCGGGAACGGCGCTGGTGCTCCTGCTGGCCCTGTACGTCGCCGCCATCACCGGCGGCCTGCCCAGCATGAACGAGGCCATCTCGGCCCGCGCCGGGCAGGCCCGCGGCACGGCGCTGGCGCTGTTCTCCTTCGCCCTCGCCGTGGGCGGCAGCGCCGGCCCCCAGCTCGCCGCGCTCTTCGACGGCTTCACGCCGCTCGCGTACGGGCTGGCGGCCGGGATGGCCGTCGCGGCCCTGGCCGTCCTGGCCTCGGCCCGCGCGGGCCGGCCCCGCAGGTCGTGAGGCCGGCCCCGGCGCCCGCCCGGCGGAAAACCATTCGCTCCGCCGCGGGCGCTGGGGCAGCATGGCGAAGGCGGCGTCGCATTCGGGAGGGCGGATGACTGTGCTCGGATCACCCACGGGCTCCGGAGACCACCCATCCCCTCGCAAATCGGCCGTCCTGCTGGCGTTGCGGCTCTACTGGGGCGAGCTGCGCCGCCAGTGGCCGATCGCGATCCCCGCCCTGACGCTGCCGGCCGCCGGCAACATCTGCCTGTACTACCTGGCGCCGCTGGCGGTGGCGGGGCTCGTCGGGCGGCTGGCCGGCGGCGCGGACGGCTCCGTCCAGGCGCTGCTGCCCTACGTGCTCGGCTTCGCGGCGATGCTGCTGGCGGGCGAGGCGCTGTGGCGGGTGGGGCTGCACTTCCTCAACCGCGCCGACGCCCGCGGCATCGAGCGGCTCGGCGCCGTCGGCATGGACGAGCTGCTGGCCAAGGACGCCGCGTTCTTCCACGACAACTTCGCCGGCTCCCTGACCAAGCGGGTGCTGGGGTTCTCCTCCAGGTTCGAGGACTTCGTCGACACCCTCACCTTCTCGATCATGGCCAAGGTGGTGCCGCTGGGCTTCGCCTCGGTCGTGCTGTGGCGCTACCACCCGCTGCTGGTCCTGGTGCTCGTGGGCCTCATCGCGGTCACCGGCCTCCTCGTCGCCCCGCTCATCCGCCGCCGCCAGGCGCTGGTCGACCGGCGCGAGGCCGCCAAGGTGCTGGTGTCGGGGCACGTCGCCGACGTGCTGTCCAACATGGACACGGTCCGCGCGTTCGCCGCCGAGGACCGCGAGGCCACCGAGCACCGCGTCCGGCTCGCCGAGCAGCAGCGGGCCACCCTGCGCTCCTGGGACTACGGCAACCTGCGGGTCGACACCGTCGTCGCCCCGCTGTCGGTCCTGACCAGCGCCGTGGGCCTGCTGCTCGCCGTGGCGCTGCGCGGCGGGCTGGGCGTGGAGGCGATCGTGGTGACGTTCACCTACTACACGAACACGATCAGCATCATGTTCGAGTTCAACCAGATCTACCGCCGCGTCGAGAGCGTGCTCACCGAGGCCGCCCAGTTCACCGAGCTGCTGCTGGAGCCGCCGACCGTGGTGGATCCGCCCGAGCCGCAGCCGCTGCGCCCGGCCGACGCGGGCGTCCGCTTCGAGCGGGTGCGCTTCGCCTACTCCGACGGGCGGCCCCTGTTCGAGGACCTCGACCTCGACATCCCCAGCGGCACCAGGATCGGCCTGGTCGGCCAGTCCGGCGGCGGCAAGACCACGCTCACCCGGCTGCTGCTGCGCCTCATGGACGTCGACGGCGGCCGCATCCTCGTCGGCGGCCAGGACATCGCCCGGCTGCGCCAGGCCGACCTGCGCAGCCTCATCGCGTACGTCCCGCAGGAGCCGGCCATGTTCCACCGGACGATCCGCGAGAACATCGCCTTCGCCCGGCCGGGCGCCACCGAGGCCGAGATCCTGCGGGCCGCGCGGGCGGCGCACGTGACGGAGTTCGTCGAGACCCTGCCCGACGGGTTCGACACGCTGGTCGGCGAGCGCGGCGTCAAGCTGTCCGGCGGGCAGCGGCAGCGCGTCGCGCTGGCCCGCGCCATCCTGCGCGACAGCCCGATCCTGCTGCTGGACGAGGCCACGAGCGCCCTCGACTCCGAGAGCGAGATCCTGGTCCAGGAGGCCCTGTGGCGGCTGATGCAGGACCGCACGGCGATCGTGGTGGCCCACCGGCTGAGCACCGTGGTCCGGATGGACCGGCTGGTCGTGCTCAACCGGGGGCGCGTCGTGGAGCAGGGCACCCACAACGAGCTGCTGCGGGCCGGGGGCCCCTACGCCCGGCTGTGGAGCCATCAGTCCGGCGGCTTCCTGGCCGACGACGACAGCCCTGACGACCCGGAGGCCCCGGACGCGCCGCAGCCCGCCGCGGCCACCGGCTCGCACGCCACCTGACGGGCCGCTCGGGCTCCGGTGGGCAGGCCGCTCAGGTTCCGGCGGACGGCGGCTGCCCGGCCCGTTCGGCCCGCAGGCTGGTGACGGTGACGGTGAACAGCACCGTGACGATGACGCCCAGCGAGGCCAGGGTGGGGATCTCCGGCACCCACGCCCAGATGCCGTGCGCCCAGTGCAGCACCAGCTTGACCCCGATGAAGGCCAGGATGACGGCCAGGCCGTAGTTGAGGTGGCGCAGCCGGGCCAGCGCGCCGCGCAGCACGAAGTACAGCGCCCGCAGGCCCAGCAGGGCGAAGGCGTTCGTGGCGAAGACGATGAACGGGTCGTCGGTCACCCCGTACACGGCGGGCACGGAGTCCACGGCGAAGACGATGTCGGTGGCGAACACCGCCACGGTGGTCAGCGCCAGCGGCGTGACCGCCCGCCGGCCGCCCTCCCGCACCACGAGCCGGAAGCCCTGGTAGCGGGGCGAGACCGGCACGAGGCGGCGCAGCAGCCGGACGCTGCGCATGGAGTCGATGTCCACCGCGTGCGCCTCGCCCTTGCGGGCCTCCCGCAGCACCTTCCCGGCGGTCACCACGAGGACCGCCCCGAACAGCAGGAACGCCCACGTGCCGCTCTGCAGCGCCGCCGCCCCGAGCGCGATGAAGACCGCGCGCAGCACCAGCGCCCCGACGATCCCGTACAGCAGCACCCGCTGGGTCAGCTCGGCCGGCACCGCGAAGGCGGCCAGGAGCAGCATGAACACGAACAGGTTGTCCACCGACAGCGACTTCTCCACCACCCACCCGGTGAAGAACTCGACCGCCACGCCCGCGTCGAAGGCCGCCCACAGGTAGCCGCCGAACGCCACCGGCAGCACCAGGTAGAACACCGACCAGCCGGCCGCCTCGCGCATGCCGACCTCGTGCGGGCGCCGGGTCAGGACGATGTCGATCGCCAGCAGCAGGAGCAGGGCGGCGACGGTGACCGCCCAGAGGGTGAAGGACGCGATGCTGCCCTGCACGGGGGCAGCCGACAACGATCCCAGGGACAAGGAGACCTCCTCGAACGTGACTCAACCGTTCGAGGTCTCCTTCACCCGGCTGCCGGGCGGCCGTCCGGGGACGCTCAGGTACGTCCGTACTGACCGGATCGGCGCTTGGGAAGTACTCCCCTCGCCATCGCAGAGCCTAGACCAGATCAGGACATACCTGAACCTCCGATCAAGGACAGGATGCCGTGACCGGCCTCGCCAGGCTCAGCGGGCGTGCCAGCCGCTCGCGGCGAGCCCGCCGGCCGCCAGGCCCATCAGGACGATCCAGATGCCGACGACCACGTTCGTCCAGACGGCCGCGGACGGGGCCGCGCCGCCGTACATGACCCAGGGCGAGATGATCGTCCAGACGCCGATGACCGGCGTGACCCAGCTCAGCCCGTGGGTGCGCCCGTACGCCGCGGCGAAGCCCACGGCGAGGGCCGCCACCGCGAGCCCGGTGACCAGGTTGCTGACCGTCAGCCTGGACAGGCCGGCGAACCGCGCCACCCAGGGCGAGATCGCCAGATAGAGCCCGGCGAGGAGGGCGAGCCCGTCGAGCGCCTGGAAACCGCTCCGGCAGGCCGCCTCGTCGTAGCGCTGCCGGGTCTCCGCCATGCCGGGACGGATCCGCGTCCCCGCTGCTCGGACCATCGTGCACCACCTTCCTGAAGTGCCCGGACAGGGTGCCTCACCGCCCCCATACCCCCTCTGACGGGCCTATTCAAAGCAGGACGCGAGGGCTCGCCCTCACCGGCCCAGGCCGGCGACCAGGTTGATGGTGAGGGCCACGATGACGGTGCCGAACAGGTACGACAGCAGAGCCTGGCGCAGCACCGCCGAGCGGAAGGCGGGGGCGCGCAGCTCGGTGTCGGAGACCTGGAACGTCATCCCCACGGTGAAGGCCAGGTAGGCGAAGTCCGCGAAGCGGGGCCGGGCGGCCGGGTCGGCGTCGTGGAAGTCCACGCCGCCGCCCACCCCGCCGCCCGCCCCGCCACCGGTCCCGCCGCCCGTCCCGTCGCCGCCGGAGTAGTACATGCGGGCGTAGCGCAGCGTGAAGACGGTGTGCACGACCGCCCACGAGACGATCACGCTGGCCACCCCGAGCCCCACGTGCAGCACCAGCTCCTCCGGCGTGTCGGCCTGGACGATCAGGTTGCCGACGGCCGCCAGGCTGGCCACCGCGGCGATCAGCACCGCCACGTCGGCGCCCGCGCGGCTCGGGTCCTCCCGGATGACGGCGGCGGCGGTGCCGGGGCCGTCGAGGCGGGCGATCCGCCACCAGGTGAGCGCCAGGAACACCAGCGCGGCCACGTCCCAGAAGACCAGCGGCACGAAGGGCAGCGGGACGAAGGCCGCCGACCCGGCCATGACGGCCACCCCGGCGGCGGCGGCGAGCTCCGCGGTCCGCCGCGCCGCCGCGCCGATGAGCCCGGACATCCGCCCCACCAGGAGATCCTTCCCTAGCCCGCCCCGGGCTCCAGGCTAACCCGGAGCCGCCCGCCCGGGCGGGACGCCGGTGTCCTGGAGGACAGTCCTGCCTGCCCGCGTGCGCCCGTCCCGGCACTCCGACGTGCTCACCCGCGGCCGGCGTGCCGGGCGGGCCGTGGCGGGTGCTGGCCGGGGCGTCCTTTTCGTGGCGCAATGGCCGTACAGGCACCCGTTCGTGCCGCGCTGGAGGCGATGTCCCATGTCCTCACCCGTTTCCCGCCGCTCCTTCCTCGGCCGCACCGCCGCCGGCGGTCTCGGCATCGCCCTCGCCGGCAGCGTCGAGGCGATCGCGGGGCCCGCCGCCTTCGCCGCCGGGCGGTCCCCTGCCGGGTACGGCCCGCTGGTCCCGGACCCGGCCGGGGTGCTGGCGCTACCGGCCGGCTTCTCGTACCGGATCGTCGCCGAGTCGGGCGTGACGCTGCTGGAGAGCGGCGAGCCGACCCCGAGCGACCCCGACGGCACCGCCTGCTTCAGCCGCCCCGGAGGCCACCCCGGCGGCCGTACCGGCGGCGCCGTCACGCTGGTCAACAACCACGAGGTCGGCAGCGACGAGCCGTACCGGGTGCCGGTGCTGCCCGGCCTCACCTACGACCCCGGCGCCGGCGGCGGCACCACGAACATCGACGTGGACGCCCGCGGCGCCCGGATCCGCGAGTACGTCAGCCTGGCCGGCACCCACAACAACTGCGCCGGCGGGAAGACCCCCTGGAACACCTGGCTGACCTGCGAGGAGACCGAGCAGCGGGCCGGCGGGGCGTTCCAGCGGGACCACGGGTACGTCTTCGAGGTGGACCCGTTCGACCGGCGGGCCAACCAGGACCCCGTGCCGCTGAGGTTCCTCGGCCGCTACGCGCACGAGGCCGTCGCGGTGGACCCGCGCACCTCGGCTGTCTACCTCACCGAGGACGCCACCGCCCCGCACGGCCTGCTCTACCGCTGGACGCCCCCGGACGGCTTCCGCGGCGGCAAGGGCGCCCTGCGCGCGCTGGCGTCGGCGGCGGGCGGCGCCACGGCGGGCACGCTGGAGGCCATGACCTGCCACCGGGACGGCGGCGGCCACGTCGCCGACCTGTGCGAGGCGACCGAGCCCGGCACCCGGTACCGGGTGCGCTGGACGCCGGTGCCCGACCGCGACGCCCGCGAGCAGTCCGTCCGCGTGCAGCTCCCGGACGAGCGCGTCACCCGCAGCCGCAAGCTGGAGGGCGCCTGGTGGGGCGACGGCGGGGCGTACGTCGTGGCCAGCTTCGCCCGCCACGACGACGGCAGCGCCAACGAGCACGACGGCCAGGTCTGGTTCTACGACCCGCGCAGCCGGACGATCACCCTCAAGGTGCTCTTCGGCGTCAACCCCACGCCCGACCAGGAGGGCCCCTTCGACGGCCCGGACAACATCAGCGTCTCCCCGTACGGCGGGATCATCGTCGCCGAGGACGGCGAGGGCCTCCAGCACCTGGTGGGCGTGACGGACCGGGGGGAGACGTACCCGATCGCGCGCAACGAGATGGGCGGCGGCGAGTTCACCGGCCCGACCTTCGGCCCGGATCCCGGCAGGGGCGCCCGCTTCCTGTTCGCCTGCGTCCAGAGCCCCGGGCACGTCTTCGCCATCACCGGCCCCTGGCGGCGCGACGAGCGGGAGTGAGCCCTTCAGCCCTTCCCCGCGGCGTTGACGATGCGGGTGGTGGAGCGGCCGGGGATGGCCTCCAGCTCCCAGCACTCGGCACCGAGGATCGCCGCCGCCGCGGCCCGCGCTCCCGCGTGCGGGTCGCCCGCCGTGTGGGCCAGGGCGGCGGGGCTCATCGGGGCGAGCAGGTCGATGTAGTCGTCGGGGCCGTGCGCCTCCGGCGGGCCGGTCACGATGAAGACGCCCGTGACGAAGCGGAGCGCGGCCAGCACCTCGGCGCGCTCGGCAGCCGGGTTGAGCGGGCGGGTGGGGCCCTTCCAGGCACGCACGCGGGGGTCGTCCTCGACGCCGACGACGAGCGGCAGGCCGCGCGCCGCCACCGCGCCGAGGTAGCGCACGTGGCCCACGTGCAGGATGTCGAAGACGCCGGTCACGACCGCCGCCCCCGGCCGGTCGTACGGCTGAACCCAGACGGCCCCCAGGCTGCTCACGCGACCTCCTCCGCTGCCCCGCCGGCCTCGACGGCTCTCCTCTGGGCTTAGACCACTCGTCGATCGCAGCGTACTCGGTCGCCGCGGCGGCCCGCGCAGGTGACCACCGGAAAGGGCATTCCTACCTTTTGGCGACAGTCTCCGGAGCGCCCGGGACGCGTCTCATAACGCCACCCGGGTACGGGTCCGACTATGGGGGAGGTCGCTGTGGCGATGCCGGATGTTCAGCGCGTCAACGGGGGTGACGGGCCGGGCGCCGGCGACCTGGCCGTCCGGCTGCCGGGGGCGCCCCGCCAGGTGTCGAGGGCCAGGGCGATCGTCGCGGAGGCGCTGGGGCGCGGCCACCCGCTCCACGACGACGTGGTGCTGCTCACCAGCGAGCTGGCCACCAACGCGGTCCTGCACACCCGCTCGGGCTCCGGCGGCTCGTTCACGGTGACCGTGACCAGCACGCAGTCGGTGGTGCGGGTGAGCGTGCGCGACTCCGGCTCCGACGGGCCGCCGTGCGTGTGCCGTACGGGCGCGCGCTCGACCAGCGGGCGCGGCCTGCCGCTGGTGGAGACCCTCAGCCACCGCTGGGGCTTCACCCGGGAGAACGGCTCCACGACGGTCTGGTTCGAGCTGCGGCAGGCGGGCGCGCCGGCCCGGCCGGGAGACTAGCCCGTCGCGCGGCCGGGCTGGTCCTCCGGCAGCGGGATCCACTTGTGGGACCAGGCCACCAGCTCGTCCAGCGCCGGGCGCAGCTCCTCGCCCATCCGCGTCAGGTGGTACTCCACGCGCACCGGGGACGTGGGCAGGACGCGGCGCTCGACGATGCCCGCCGCCTCCAGCTCGCGCAGGCGGCGGGCGAGCATCGTGTCGTTGATGCCGGGGATGGCCGCCCTGATGTCGGCGTAGCGGTGGGCGCCCTTGAAGATCATGTGGATCACCGCGCCGGACCAGCGGGCGCCGATCAGCTCTAACGCGATGTGAAAACGGGTGCAGACGGAGGTGAGACTCACTCTCCGAGTCTACTTGTGCTAAGAAATAGTTAGCTACTCAATAATGTTGAGCAAAGCATCGTCCTCCTAGCGAGATTGGGAAAGTCATGGACCAGCCCGTCCTGCAGATCATCGTCGCCAGCAACCGCCCGGGGCGCTCCGGCCGCGCCGTCGCCGACTGGTTCCGCGAGCGGGCCGAGGCCTCGGGCCTGTTCCAGGTGGAGCTGGTGGACCTGGCCGAGGTGAACCTGCCGTTCATGGACGAGCCCCACCACCCGAGGCTGCGCCAGTACGTCAACGCCCACACCAAGGAGTGGAGCGCCACCGTCGAGCGCGGCGACGCCTACGTCTTCGTGACCCCGGAGTACAACCACAGCTTCACCGCCGTGCTCAAGAACGCCCTGGACTACCTGCACCACGAGTGGCGGCACAAGGCGGCCGGCTTCGTCAGCTACGGCGGGGTCTCCGGCGGCACCCGCGCCGTCAACGGCCTGCGCCAGGTGGTCAGCACGCTGAGGATGATCCCCGTGCTGGAGGCGGTGCACATCCCGTTCCTGGCCCAGTACATGACCGAGGACGGCGCCTTCCGGCCCGGCGAGGTGAGCGAGGCCGCCGCCGCCGACATGCTGGCCGAGCTGGCCAAGCTCACCGGCGCGCTGCGCCCGATGCGCCTGGCCTCCTGACCCCCGGCTGACCCCCGGCTGACCCCCGGCTGACCCCCGGCCCGCCGGTCCCGGCCGGCCGGGACCGGCCGGTCACACCTCCAGGCGGCACAGGCCCTCGGCCAGGGCCTTGGTGGTGAGCCGGGTGCGGCTGTCGCAGCCCAGCTTGGCGAAGATGTGCTCCAGGTGCGTGGTGACCGTGCGCACGCTGAGCACCAGCGCGGCGGCGATCTGCGGGTTGGAGTCGCCGGCCGCCACGCGGGTGAGCACGTCCACCTCGCGGCCGGTCAGCTCGTACGGCAACACGCACGGCCGCTCCCCGGCCACCGCTCCCTGCAACGACCCCTGGAACCCCACGCCGGCCCGCAGCAGCCGCAGCTCGTGCCAGCGCCCGCACCGGTCCAGCCAGAGGCCGTGGCGGCTCAGCTCGCGCGAGTCGATGAACGCGCGCGCGTAACCCGCCACGGCCGGGTCGTCCCACAGGGCCGCCGACGGCTCGCGCCCCGGCACCTCGCGCCGGGTGCCGAGCCGGTCGAAGGCCACGGCCGCGAAGCCGGGCGGCAGGCCGACGGGGTCGATCACGCACCGGCTCAGGTCGGTGAGGTGCGCGAGCAGCGGGCTCACCGCCGCCACCACCGCCCCTGTCCGGTGCGGGAACGCCTCGCGCGAGGCCAGGTGCAGCAGGCCCGTGTAGCGGCCCTCGGGCAGGAACAGCGGCGCGGTCAGGCCCGCCCGCCAGCCGTAGGGGGCCAGGTGGCGGCGGAAGTAGCGCTCGGTGCAGGGCTCGGGCATCGGCACGGGGGAGCGGGTGGCCACGGCCCGGCGGTAGGCCTCCAGCCCGGCGTACTCCTCGGCGGCGTCGCGGTCGATCTGCCGGTGGCCGTCGGAGACCACGCTGTGGTGCCGGCCCGTCGCGGGATCGAACGCGACGAACTCGTACGCGTCCAGCGGCACCACCCGGCGCAGCGCGGACATCGCCCCGTGGGCGTCGCCGCCGCCCGCCACCTGGTAGCCGACCTCGGCGAACGCCTGGAGATGGCAGACGTCCAGGGTGATCTCGGCCACCGCTCTTTTATACCATTCGCCACTCCTCGGGGGCTTGCTGAAGATTTTCTTCATCGGGGCCGCGTGCTACCGTTGGCACCATGCAGCGCGCCTACGTCCTCGCCACGACGACGCCGGACCTCGTCCCGGCGCGCTGACTCCATGCTCCCGGGCGAACGCCCGGGACCGCTGGTCGTTCGCCCTTTCCCGCGAAAGGATGATCATGAACGACCACCGCAGGCTCGGCCGCGACCTCGGCATCTTCGACACCGACCCGCTCATCGGCTCCGGGCTGCCCTATTGGCTGCCGGCCGGCGCGGCCCTGCGCAGGGCCGTCGAGGACTACGTGTACGAGCTGGAGCGCCGCAACGGCTACCAGCACGTCAACTCGCCCGTCCTCGGCAAACGCGAGCTCTACGAGAGATCCGGGCACTGGGCCCACTACGCCGAGGACATGTTCCCGCCGATGAGCGTCGGCGGCGAGGAGTTCGTGCTGCGGCCCAGCCTGTGCCCGCACCACGCGATCGTCTACCGCTCCCGGCAGCGCAGCCACCGCGACCTGCCGCTGCGCCTGGCCGAGCTGGGCGGCATGTACCGCTCGGAGCTGTCCGGCGTCCTCGGCGGCCTGACCAGGGTGCGCGCCATCCAGCTCAACGACGGCCACGTGTTCTGCCCACCCGAGCAGGCCGCCGCCGAGGTCTCGGCCGCGCTCGACCTCGTCGAGACCGCCCACGCCCGGCTCGGCGTGCGCGTCGCCCGCTACCGCCTGTCGCTGCGCGGCGAGGGCGGCAAGTACGTCGACGACCCCGCCCTGTGGGCCCGCTCGGAGGCGGTGCTGCGCCAGGTGCTCAAGGAACGCGGCCGCGACCACGACGAGGAGCCCGGCGAGGGCGCCTTCTACGGCCCGAAGATCGACATCCAGATCGCCGACCCGGCCGGCCGCGAGAGCACCCTGTCCACCGTCCAGGTCGATCTCTACCAGCCCGCCCGCTTCGACCTCGGCTACACCGGGCCGGGCGGCGACCGGCGCCGGCCCGTCATGGTGCACCGCAGCGTCGTCGGGGGCCTCGAACGGCTGGCCGCCCACCTCATCGAGGTGCACGGGGGCGCGTTCCCCGCCTGGCTGGCGCCCGTGCAGGCCGTGGTGCTGCCGCTGTCGGACGCGGAGCTGCCCGCCGCCGGCGACCTGCTGCGCCGCTGCCTGGCCGCCGGGCTGCGGGCGGAGCTGGCGCCTGCCGACCGGGGCAGCCTCGGGGCCAGGATCAGGGCGCACCGGCTGGTGCCGTACCAGCTCGTGGTGGGGCCGCGCGAGGCGGCCGAGGGGCGCGCGTCGGTGCGGCTGCGCGACGGGAGCCAGGCGGGGGAGGTGCCGGTGGAGCAGCTCGCCGCGCGGGCCCGGCCCTTCGCCTGACGGCTCCCGCCGGGCGCCGGGCGCCGGTCGTCCGCGAGCGAATGTGCGGCGGGCTCTTCCCGAGCACCTGATGGGCTCGTACAGTCCCTGCAACGCCGCGTGTCGGGGAGGACGCCTTGACCGGAGCGAGCGAGGGCGAGGCCGGGCCGGCCGCCGCCCGCGAGCAGGAGCGCCCGGCGCGCCGGCTCAGCGGGCGGCTCGGGCTCGGCGTGCGGGTGGCGGGCGGGCTGCTGTCGGCGTACTCGCTGGTGGTGGTCTTCCGGCCGGTCGAGGCGTTGCAGCACCGGATGACGTTCCTGGCGGTGGCGCTGCCGCTGGTCTTCCTCTGCTACCGGTCGGGCGCCCGGCTCCCGTGGCGCCCCCGCCCGGCCCCGACACCGGTGCCGGCGGAGGCGGCGGCGGAGGCGGCGGCGCCGGCGGAGGCGGCGGCGGGCGGCCCCGGCGAGCGGCCCACCGCCGCCGACTGGCTGCTGGCCGCCGCCGCGCTGGCCGTGCTGGCCTACCCGCTGGCGGACCTCGACGCCTTCCGCGACCGCGGCTCGGGCGCCGCGCTGACCGGCCTGGACGTCGCGGCCGGCCTCGTGCTGACGCTGCTGCTGCTGGAGGCGGTGCGCCGCACCGTCGGCTGGTCGCTGGCCGTCATCTGCGCCGTCTTCCTCCTGTACGCCTACTACGGCGGTCACCTGCCGATCGGCTGGACCATCGGCCACCGTGGCTTCGACCTCGCCCAGATCGTCTCCCAGCTCTACACCGGCACCGAGGGCTTCTTCGGCGTCCCGATGCAGGTCGCCGCCAGCTACATCGTCCTGTTCACCGTCTACGGCGCCGTCCTCGACCACTCCGGCGCCACCCGCTTCTTCATCGACCTGAGCTTCGCCGCCTTCCGCGACTCCCGCTCCGCCCCCGGCCGCACCGTCACCACCGCCGGCTTCCTGCTCGGCACGGTCTCCGGCTCGGGCGTGGCCACCACCGTCAGCCTCGGCAGCGTGGCCTGGCCGGTGCTGCGCCGCGCCGGCTACCCCAAGGAGGCGGCGGGCGGCATCCTCGCGGCCGGCGGCATCGGCGCCATCCTGTCGCCGCCCACCCTCGGCGCCGCCGCGTTCATCATCGCCGAGTACCTGCGGGTCAGCTACCTCGAAGTGCTGCTGTACGCGACGATCCCCACGCTCCTGTACTACCTGGGCATCTTCCTGGGCATCGAGATCGACGCGCGCCGCTTCGGCACCCGCCCCGTCCGGGTGGACGCGCCCCGGCCCGGCCGGCTGCTGCTGCGCTTCGGCTACCACTTCAGCTCGCTGGTGCTCATCGTCGTGCTGATGGCGCTGGACCGGTCGGCGTTCCAGGCCGTCGTGATCGCCACCGCCGTGGCCCTCGCGCTGTCGTTCCTCGACCCGCGCCACCGCATGGGCCCGAGGCGGATCGGGCGGGCGCTGGCCAGGGGCACGCTGGAGGTGCTGCCGGTGACCGCCGTGTGCGCGGCGGCCGGCATCATCGTCGGCGTCATCACCCAGACCGGCCTCGGGCTCAACCTCAGCGCGATCATCGTGGACGTCGCCGCGGGGAGCCTCGTCCTCACCGCCGTCATGTCCGGCCTGGCCGTCATGCTGCTGGGCCTGGCCGTGCCGGTGACCGCCAGCTTCATCATCGCCGCCGTGATCATCGGGCCGGCGTTGACCGCGCTCGGCGTCAGCCCCGCCGAGGCGTACATGTTCGTCTTCTACTACGCCGTGCTGTCGGAGGTGAGCCCGCCCACCGCCCTGTCGGCGGTCGCCGCGGCCGCCATCACCGGCGGGAACACGTACCGGACGATGATGACGACCTGGCGGTACACGCTGCCGGCGTTCCTGGTGCCGTTCGCGTTCGTGCTGACCCCCGACGGGCAGGCGCTGCTCGGCCAGGGGCCGATCGGCACCGTGCTGCTCATGGCGGCCGTCTCGGCGCTCGCCGTGGCCGCCCTCGCCCTGGCCACCGGCGGGCTGACCGGATGGCCCGAGCGGCTGCCGGCCGCGGTGGCGGCGGTGCTGCTGCTGTTCCTGGAGCCCGTCCCCATCGCCGCGGGCCTGGCCGTGCTGGCCCTGGCCGTCGCCGCGCACCTCGTCAGAGCAAGGAGAAGGGAGCCAGCGTGAAACGTCTCTCAGCGATGTCCGCCGCCGTCGTCCTGGCCGCCGCCCTGGGGAGCGCGGGCTGCGGCGGTGGCGGCGGCGCGGGCTCGGGCAACCGCCTGTCGATCGCCACCGGCGGCACCACCGGCGTCTACTACGTCTACGGCGGCGGCCTGGCCAAGCAGCTGTCGTCCGGCATCGCGAACACCCGGGCCACGGCGTCGGTCACCTCGGCCTCCGTCGAGAACATCAAGCTCCTGGCCAGCGGCAAGGCCGACATCGGCTTCTCCCAGATGGACACCGCCGCCGACGCGGTCAACGGCAAGGACACCTTCACCGCCCGGCAGCCCGTCAAGGCCATCGCCCGCATCTACGACAACTACACCCACGTCGTCGTCGCGCCGGGCGTCGAGGCCGCCAGGGTCGCCGACCTCAAGGACAGGCGCGTCTCGCTCGGCCCGGCCAACTCCGGCACCCAGGTCGTGGCCCGCCGCCTGCTGCGGGCCGCCGGGCTCGACCCCGACACCGGCGTCGCCAAGCAGCAGCTGTCCATCAACGAGTCCGTGCAGGCCGTCAAGGACGGCACCATCGACGCCTTCGTCTGGGTCGGCGGCCTGCCCACCGCCGGCATCACCGACCTGGTCTCCAGCAGGCCCGGGGTGAAGCTGCTCGACACCTCCGACGCGCTGGCCGGGATGCGGCGGGCCCACGGCCCCCAGTACGTCGGCCTCGACGTCGACCTGTCCGTCTACAAGCTGAGCGGCACGATCAGGACCGTCGGCATCGCCAACGTGCTGCTCGTCCCGGACACGATGAGCGAGCGGCTCGCCCACGACATCACCAAGGTCCTGTTCGAGCGCAAGGCCCAGCTGGCCGCCGTCCACCCCGAGGCCGGGAAGCTGGACCCGGCGCTGGGCCGGCAGGTGGCGCCGGTCCCGCTCCATCCGGGCGCGGCCCGCTACTACCAGGAGAACCCCTGACCAGGCCCCTGCCCGCCACCCTGCCCGCCGTGCTGCCCGCCGCGCTGGCCGCCCTGGCGGTGCTGGCCTGCGCGGCCGGCGGCGGCGCCGCGGGCCCGGCCGTGGCGGGCCTGCCCGTCCCCGGCGGCTTCCTGATCGGGTACGTGCACTCCGTGTACCACGCGCCCACGGCCGAGGTGTTCACCGTCGAGGGTGACCGGTTCACCATGCGGGCGGTCGTCTCGGCCGGCGGGGGAGTGCTCGACTACTACGCGCTCGCCGGCCCGCGCGGCCGCACCCGCGACGGCGCGTACGCGCTGCGCCTGGCCCGGCCCGCCACCTACGCCGAGCTGTCCCTGCTCGCCACCGCGCTCGGCCGCCGCACGCTGGTCGCGGGCGGCCGCTGCCGGCCGCTCTACCCGCCGGCCGGCGCCGCCGAGCTGCGGCTGCGCGTGCGGACGGTGCCCGCCGCCCCCGGCGGCCCCTGCCCGCCGCCCTACAACCAGTCCTTCTTCTTGAACACCGCGTACAGCGCCACCGACGTGACCGCCACCAGCGCCGTCGAGAACCAGAACCCCCAGGGCTGGCCGGAGCCCGGATAGGGCACGTTCTGCCCGTAGAAGCCGGTGATCATCGTGGGGACGGCGATGACGGCCGCCCAGCTCGTGACCCGCTTCATGATCTCGTTGAGCCGGAAACCCTGCTGCGACAGGCGCGTCTCGCGGACGTTGGCCAGCATGTCGCGGATCTCGCCCACCCACTCCGTGGTACGCAGCACGTGGTCGTAGACGTCCTCGTAGTAGGGGACCATCACCGGGTCGGCGACGAGGTCCTGGTCGCGGCGGAGCAGCGTGCCCAGCATCTCGCGCATCGGCGAGGCGATCTTCCGCAGCCGGGTGGCGTTCTTGCGCAGCACGTACATCGTCCGCTGCAGCTCCCTGCCGTCGCGCACGTTGCCCTCGAACAGCGACTCCTCCAGGGCCTCCACCTGCGCGTCGAGGTCCTGGACCAGGTCGAACTGGGTGTCGGCCACGTAGTCGAGCAGGCCGTGCAGCAGGAACGTCACCCCGTGCCCGGCCAGGCGCGAGGCGGCGTCCCAGCGGCGGGTCACCGCGCCGATGTCGAAGCGGTCGCTCTCGCGGACCGTCACCAGGGCGTTGGCGGTGACGAAGACGTCCACCTCGACCGGGTCGAAGCGGTCCCCGGTGACGTGCACCCCGTACACGGCGATGAACAGGTGATTGTCGTAGATGTCCACCTTCGGGCGCTGGGGGCCGCCGAAGACGTCCTCGACGGCCAGCTCGTGCAGGCCCAGCTCCCGCCCGATGGCGGCCAGGTCCTCCGGCGCCGGCGAGCACAGGTCGAACCAGACCGTGTTCTCCGGATCGCCCACATGGTCGGAGACCTCCTCGATCGGGAACCCTTCCTTCTCGAGGACGCCGTGACGATACAGCCGCGTGTGCACTAGGCGAGTCTGGCAAATCGCCGCGCGTCGCGCACCGCCGCGCCGCCCGGATCGTTGTTGAAGTACACGTACGCCTCCCGCCAGCCCGCCTCCCGCACCCGGGCCGCCCACGACGGCAGCGCCCGCCCGCCGTACTCCCAGCCGTCCGCCGCCTGGTGCAGGCGCAGGTAGCCCCACTCGGCGGTGCGCCACAGCGGCGTCACCGGCCGCTCCAGCCGGTCCGCCCAGCACAGCGCTGCCCCGCGCGCCTCCAGGACGCCCCTGACCTTCTCCTCCCACCAGGACTCGTGCCGCGGCTCCACCGCCACCCGCACCCCGGTGGGGAAGCAGGCCAGGCACCGGTCGAGCAGGTCGGGATCGGCCCGCAGCGTCGGCGGGAGCTGCAACAGGACCGGGCCGAGCTTCTCCCGCAGCGCCGAGGCCGCCGCCATCAGCCGCCGCACCGGCTCCTCCGGCTCGGCCAGCCGCTTGAGGTGGGTGAGGAACCGGCTCGCCTTGACCGCCATCACGAACCCGTCCGGCGTGCGCTCGCGCCAGGCGGCGAACGTCTCCGGCTTCGGCAGCCGGTAGAAGGCGTTGTTGCTCTCGACGGTGGAGAACTCGGCGGCGTACGCCTCCAGCCAGAGCCGCTGCGGGACCCCGTCCGGATACAGCACGCCCCGCCAGTCCTTGTACTGCCATCCGGAGGTGCCCACCCGCCATGTCATGGTTTACCCCTACCCTGACCCCCAACCTGCAGTACTGTCACTGTTCGTCAGGCGAGGAGGACCAACACGTCGATGGGCGCTGATCACGCGCACGGCCCCGCCGCCCCCCTGTCGCGGCGCGCGCTCATGGCCGGGCTGGCGGTGCTGGTGCCGCTGGCGATCGTCACGCTGGCGGCCCTGATCTGGCTGTGGCCGGACGGCGGGCGGCCCGCGCCCCCGCCGGAGACCGGCACCGGGCGGTTCACCGGCACCGTCACCGCCGTCACGCTCAAGCCCTGCCCGGCCGCGAGCGAGGGAGCCCCCCGGCCCGACCCGGCCACCTGCGGCGAGGCCACCGTCAAGGTCGGCGAGGGGCCGGACACCGGCAAGGACGTCGAGCTGCGCCTGCCCAGCGGGCCCGGGGCGCAGCGCTTCGCCGCGGGCGACGAGGTGATCCTGCTGCGCGACGCGGAGGGCGCCTACCAGCTCTCCGACCACGACCGGGGGACGCCGCTGCTGCTGCTCGGGCTGGCGTTCGCGCTGGCGGTGATCGCCTTCGGCCGCTGGCGCGGGGTGAGCGCGCTCGTGGGGCTGGCGGTGACGTTCGTGCTGCTGCTGACGTTCGTCATCCCCGGCATCGTCGAGGGACGCTCGCCGGTGCTGGTCGCCGTCGTGGGCGCGGCCGCGATCATGCTGGCCGTGCTCTACCTCACGCACGGCTTCTCGCCGTCCACCTCGGTGGCCGTGCTCGGCACGCTCGCCGCCCTGGCGCTCACCGCCGGGCTGTCGTCGGCGGCCCTCGGGCTCGCCCAGCTCAACGGCGTGACCGACGACGTCGCGCTGACGGTCGGCATGAGCCTGCCCATCGACACGCGGGGCCTGCTGCTGGCCGGGATCATCATCGGCGCGCTCGGCGTGCTCGACGACGTCACGGTCACCCAGGCGGTGACGGTGGCCGAGCTGGCGCGGGCCAACCCCTCCTACGGCTTCACCCGCCTCTACCGGGCCGCGAGCCGGGTCGGGCGGGCGCACATCGCCTCGGTCATCAACACGATCATCCTGGCGTACGCGGGGGCGTCGCTGCCGCTGCTGCTGCTGTTCGGCATCGGCGCCCAGCCCCTCGGCGAGGTCCTGACGACGCCCGTGGTCGCGCAGGAGATCGTGCGCAGCATCGTGGGCACGCTCGGCCTCATCTCGGCCGTCCCCATCACCACGGCCCTGGCCGCCCTGACCGCCTCCCGCCGGGCCCGCCCCGCCCCCGGGACCGCCGGGCGGGGCGCCGCCGAGGCGGAGGAGGACTTCTTCAGCCGCCCCGGCGACCCGGACGACGACGACTTCTTCCGCCGGCCGGACGATTCCTTCGACCGCCCGGACGACCCTTTCCCCCGCCCGGACGATTCCTTCCCGCGTCCGGACGACTCTTTCCCGCGTCCGGACGATCCCTTCCCGCGTCCGGACGACCCTTTCCCCCGTCCGGACGGCCCCTTCCGCCACGCGGACGGCCCGGCCCGGCCCGGTGACGGCCGACCGGCCGCCCCGGAGCGCTTCCCGGCGGCCGTCGTCCCTCCCGACCGCCAGGGATCCGCCGAGCGCCGGGATTCTCCCGTCCCCGAGGGCGGGTTCTTCACCCCGGCCACGCAACGCCCGGGCCCGCACCCGCACCCGGCCCGCCCGCAGCCCGGCGGCGGCGACCCTCGCGCCCAGCCGCCCGCCGAGCGCCGCCAGTCGCGGCACCGCCGCCGCGCCTGACCCCCTCCCGGAAGGTCAGCTCCCGGGAGGTCAGCTCCCGGGAGGTCAGTACGCCTCGGTGCTGCCGTCCACCCGCAGCTTGCGCCGGGCCCGCTCGTAGAAGGTGGTGCCGAGCCGCACCACCTTGGCGGCCCCCGGCCAGGCGCTGACCGTGATCGTTTCCCCGGGGCACAGGTGCCCGACGACGGCGCCGTCCACCTCGATCGCCAGCCGCCCGCTGGTCGGCAGCACCTCCAGCGTCACCTCCTCGTCGGCGGGCAGCACCAGCGCCCGGTTGAACGAGGAGTGCGCCGCCGCGGGCACCACGAGCACCGCCTCCACCCGGGGCGAGACGACCGGCCCGCCCGCCGAGAAGCTGTAGGCGGTGGACCCGGTGGACGTCGCCACGATCACCGCGTCGGCCGCGAACCGCACGAAGTCGCTGCCGGCCGGGGTGACCGACACCGCCGCCAGCCCCTCCCCGGGGATGCGTACCAGCGCGATGTCGTTGAACGCGGTCACCCGCGCCTCGGCGATCCGGGTCTGGATCGCCATCCGCGGCTCGACCGTGTAGCGGTGCTCGTCGATGGCCGACAGCGTGTCGGCCAGCTCGTCCACGTCGATCTCCGCCAGGAACCCGAGCCGCCCGAGGTTGACCCCCAGGATGGGCGTCGGCCGCCCGGCCAGCAGCCGCATGGTGCGCAGCATGGTGCCGTCGCCGCCCAGCCCCACCAGCAGGTCGGACCGCTCGACCAGGGAGTCGGCGTCCACCGGGACGGCGGTGCAGTCGATCCGCCCCACCTCCTCCGGCAGCCCCAGCACCGTGGCCCCCTTGCCGCCGGCCCAGCGCAGGATGGTGTCAATCGCCTTCTTGGAGTCGCGCCGCGGGTGCAACACCAGCCCGACCGTCCCGATCATGCCCATAGGGCCAGCTTATGCGGGCCCGCCCTCCGCTACCGTCGAGGCATGCGGCTTCATGTGGGATGTGCGATGTGGACGCACGCGAAGTGGCCGGGGCGGTTCCTGCCGCCGCAGCTCCCCGCGGGGGAGCGGCTGCGTGCCTACGCGACCTGGTGCAACGCCGTGGAGGGCAACACCACCTTCTACGCCACCCCGTCGCGCGAGACGGTGGAGTCGTGGGCGCGGCAGGCCCCGCCGGACTTCCGGTTCGTCGTCAAGCTGCCCAGGCCGATCACCCACGAGCGGCGGCTCGCGCCGGACGCCGACGAGCTGGTACGGGCGTTCCTGGAGGCGATGGAGCCCCTCGGGCCGCGGGCGCACGCGTTGTGGGTGCAGCTTCCCGCCGCGTTCGGCCCCGGTGACCTCGGCGCGCTGGCGGCCTTCCTGCACCGCCTGCCGCGCTCGCACCGGTACGCCGTGGAGGTGCGGCACCGGGCGTTCTTCGAGGACGGCCGGGCCGAGCGGATGCTGGAGCGGGTGCTGGCCGCCGTGGACGCCGAGTGGGTGCCCTTCGACACCACCGCGTTGTTCGCCGCCCCGCCCACCAGCGGCGCCGAGCGCGAGGCGTGGACCAAGAAACCCCGGCTGCCGCGCAGGACCCGCGCCCTGACCGGGCAGCCGATCGTCCGCTACCTGGGCCGCGACGCCACCGACCGGACGGTGGAGGGCTGGCGGCCGTGGCTGGACGCCGTCACCGCGTGGCTGCGCGAGGGCCGCTCGCCGACCGTCTTCGTCCACACCCCCGACAACGCCGGCGCCCCGGAGCTCGCCCGGCGCTTCCACGACGAGGTGCGGGCCCGCCTGCCCGAGCTGGAGCCGCTGCCCGAGCCGGCGCGGCCGCCGGCGGAGGACGAGCCGCTGACCCTCTTCTGACCGGGGATCCCGTGCCGCGCCGGAGGAGGCCCGCGACGAGCCCCGGGGATCAGGACGAGCCCCATGATCGCGTAATCTTTCCTGACATGACGGGCGACTCCGTGGCGAGACGGGTGACGAACCTGCTGGCGCCCCAGGTGCTGGTGATCGTCATGCCGCCGGTCGTCGGACTCGTCGCGCAGGGCTGGAGCGGCGCCGCCTGGGGGCTGGTGGCCTCGGCGCTGTGCGGCGGGGTGCCGGCGGCGGTGATCGCGGCCGGGGTGCGCTCCGGGCGGCTGGACTCCCATCACATCGTGGACCGGGCGCGCCGGGCGGGGCCGCTGACGGCGGCCGTGCTGGCCGTGCTCGCGGCGCTGCTGCTGCTCGTGCTGCTGGGCGCG
Organism: Nonomuraea sp. NPDC050783; assembly: GCF_040802095.1. Classification (NCBI taxonomy): domain Bacteria; kingdom Bacillati; phylum Actinomycetota; class Actinomycetes; order Streptosporangiales; family Streptosporangiaceae; genus Nonomuraea; species Nonomuraea sp. NPDC050783. The sequence goes on along the minus strand of NZ_JBFAHK010000013.1, from coordinate 80,097 downwards.
CCGACGCTGCTGGTGGCGACCGTGACGGCGATGCTCGTGGCGCTGGCGGTGACCGTGCCGGTCACGTTGCGGTGGAAGATCTCCTTCCACGCGGCCGTGTCGGCGGGGACGGTCGTCGTGCTGGCCCACGTGCTGCCCGCCGTGCCGACGCTGGCGGCCGGGGCCGCGGTCGTGGCGGTGGTGTGCTGGGCGCGGGTGCGGCTGGCGCACCACACGCGGCCGCAGGTCATCGCGGGGGCGATCGCCGGGACGCTGACGACCTGGGCGACGCTGGCCGCCTTCGGGCTGTGATGACCCCTTCCGGGAGGGAAGAAGTGGAATAGGCGGGTGCGCGGCGGGGTTGCCGCGTCCATGGACACTGGAACCCGCGGCCGGGTGCGCGCCGAGCGCACGGCCAAGCGCGTCAGGACCTATCTGGGCGGCCGGCCGGTGGCCGACACCACCGCCGCCCTCCTGGTGTGGGAGGTCCCGTACTACCCCACCTACTACTTCCCGCTGCGCGACGTGGACGCCTCCGCGCTGAAGGCGACCGGCGCCACCAGGCACTCGCCGTCCCGGGGCGACGCCGAGGTGCACACCGTGACGAGCGGCACCGCCGAGGCCCGGGACGCCGCGCTGGTGTACCGGGACTCGCCGCTGGAGGCGATCCGCGAGCACGTCAGGTTCGAGTGGGACGCGATGGACGCCTGGTTCGAGGAGGACGAGGAGGTCTACGTCCACCCGCGCGACCCGTACACGCGGGTGGACATCCTGCCCAGCTCCCGGCACGTGCGGGTGGAGGTGGACGGCGTGACCGTGGCCGACTCGCGCGGCGCCCGCGTCCTCTTCGAGACCGGGCTGCCCGCCCGCTACTACCTGCCGAAGACCGACGTCCGGCTCGACCTGCTGGAGCACACCGAGACCGTCACCCACTGCCCCTACAAGGGGACGGCGGAGTACTGGTCCGTCAACGGTCACGAGGACCTGGCCTGGTCGTACCGGACGCCGCTGCCGGAGAGCGAGCGGATCGCCGGGCTGATCGCGTTCTACAACGAGAAGCTCGACATCTACGTGGACGGCGAGCTGCAGGAGCGGCCGGCGAGCAAGTTCGCCTGAGCTCAGGAGGCGGTGGCCGGGCGCCAGTGCGGGTCGCGGCCGAGGTAACGCAGCAGCGCGGCCACGTCGTCGTCGTCCTGCGCGGGGGCCAGGGCGGCGGCGTAGGCGCCCCAGGCGCGCAGTGGCTCGACGATCTCGCGGGCCACCTGGAGCAGGGGCCGGGCCAGCTCGGGCGTGAGCGGCGAGGGCGCGCCGGCCGCCACGGCGATGTCCCAGGCGTGCACGCCGGCGTCGAGCGCGCAGGCCGCCATGCCCGACCACGGCGCCATCTTGTGCGGCGGCACCGGGGTGGGCACCTCGGCGGCGTCGCGGTCGACGCCCGCCCAGGCGGCGGCCGAGCGGGTCAGCGCGGCCTCCAGGAACGCCCGCGGGTCCTCCGCGAGCACGCCGGAGGGGGAGAACGGGTCGAACTGCGGCCCGGGCTCGCCGGTGAGCGCGGAGGCGAAGCCGAGCTGGTCGCCGGCGGCGTGCTGCAGGACGTGCGTGACGCTCCAGCCGGCGCAGGGCGTCGGCAGGTCCCAGCCGCCGGCGGGCACGGCGGTGACCGCCGCGCGCAGCGCCTGGTGCGCCTCGTCCAGAACGTCCCAGCCGCTGGTGGTGGTGCTGCTCATCAGTGAATCCCCTTTCGTGGTGACTCCACTCTATCAGAACGGAATGCTTTGTTCCACTGTTGAAGACCACGAATCAGCATATCCAGCGCCTGCCTGAGATCCGCCTGAGTCAGCCCGTCAGCAGCCGGGTCAGGACGCGCACGCCGAACTCCAGCCCCTCCACCGGCACCCGCTCGTCCTTGCCGTGGAACATCCCGAAGTAGTCCAGGTCCGGGCGGAGCATGAGCGGCGCGAAGCCGTAGCCCCTGATGCCGATCGTGGCGAACGACTTGGCGTCGGTGCCGCCCGCCATCACGTACGGCACCGGCCGGGCCAGGGGGTCCTCGGCCGTCAGGGCGCCGGCCAGCTCGTCGAAGAACGGCGACGGGTACGGGACGTCCGGCGCGTCCTCCAGGTTGACGAACTCGCGGGCCACCTTGGGCCCGAGCAGCCGGTCGACCGTCTCCAGGAACTCCTCCCGCTGCCCCGGCAGGTAGCGCCCGTCCACGTGGGCGTGCGCCGCCGAGGGCACGACGTTGACCTTGTAGCCGGCCTCCAGCATGGTCGGGTTGGCCGAGTTGCGGATCTGGCTGCTGAACAGGCCGCCGAGGGGGCCGAGCCGGGCCGCCTCCTCGTCCAGCCGGTCCAGGTCGATCGGCTGCCCGGTGATCTCCGACAGGCTCTCCAGCAGCGCCGCCACCGGCGGTGTCAGCCGCACCGGCCAGCGGTGGGCGGCCAGCCGGGACAGCGCGTGCGCCAGCGTGGCCACCGGGTTGTCCACGGGCGGGCGCGAGCCGTGCCCGGCCACGCCGCGCGCGGTCAGCCGCATCCAGGCCGTGCCGCGCTCGCCGACCGCGATCGGGTACACCCGGTGCCCGCCGGCGGTCACGCTGAACCCGCCGGACTCGCTGATCGCCTCGCTGACGCCGTCGAACAGCTCGCGGTGCGCGGTCACCGCGTGCCGCGAGCCGTGGTCGCCGGTCGCCTCCTCGTCGGCCAGGAACGCCAGCACCAGGTCGCGCCTGGGCCGCTCGCCGCGCGCCGCCATGCCGAGCACGGCCGCGAGGGTCATCGCGCACGAGCCCTTCATGTCCACCGCGCCCCGGCCGTACACGCAGCCGTCGGTGATCTCGCCCGAGAACGGGTGCATCCGCCACTCGGCCGGATCGGCCGGCACCACGTCCAGGTGGCCGTGGACGAGCAGCGCGTCCGGCGAGTCACCGGCCACCCTGGCCACGACCGTGGCCCGTCCCGGCGCCGCCTCGAACACGACCGGCTCCAGGCCGGCGTCGGCCAGCAGGCCGGCCACGTACTCGGCCGCCGGGCGCTCCCCCCGGCCCGGGTTGGTGGTGTCGAACCTGATCAGGTCCGAGCAGATCTCGGCGACGCCCTTCACGCCCGCCCCTTCAGGACCAGCGGGGGGACCTCGGGCGTCTCCAGGCCGAAGATCAGCCCGTAGAAGGCCAGCTCGGCCTCCAGCGCCGCGACGATCGTCTCCTCCCTGCGCCAGCCGTGCTGCTCGCCGGGGAAGGTCAGCAGCGCCCACTGCTTGCCGTGCCGGTCCAGCTCGGCGGTGAACCGCACGGCCTGGCTCACGTCCACGATGGCGTCCTCCAGGCCGTGCATCATCAGGCACGGGCCCGACGCGCGGGCGGCGTTGAGCAGCGGCGAGCGCTCGGTGTAGCGCTGCCGGGTCTCCGGCAGCGGGCCCACCAGGCCGTCCAGGTAGCGGGACTCGAAGTCGTGGGTCTCGACCGCCCAGCTCTCCGGGTCGGTGATCGCGTAGAAGGCCACGCCGCCCGCGAACACGTCGCTGTGCACCAGCGCGGCCACCGTCGTCCAGCCGCCCGCGCTGCCGCCCCGGATCGCCAGCCGGGCGGCGTCGGCGCGGCCCAGCTCGACCAGGCCGCGGGCCACCCTGGCGCAGTCCTGCACGTCCACCACGCCCCACTGGTGGCGCAGCCGCTCCCGGTAGGCGCGGCCGTAGCCGGTCGAGCCGCCGTAGTTGACCGCGGCCACGCCGATGCCCCGGCTGGTGAAGTAGGCGATCTCCAGGTCGAGCACGACCGGCAGGTGACCGGTCGGGCCGCCGTGTACGAAGATCACGTACGGGGCGGGCCCGGCCGGCGCGCCCGACGGCGGGTAGAGGTGCGCGTGCACACCCTCGATCGTCACCGCCTCCGGCTCGGGCAGCAGGGCGCGCTCCGGCAGCGGCTTCGGGGCCGAGACGACCTCGCCCGCGCCGCCGTCCAGGTCGAGCAGCGTGACCTCCATCGGCGTGTACGGCGTCGCCCCCACGGCCGCCACCCTGCCGCCCGCCACCGACACGGTCGAGGCCCAGTGGGTGACCTCCGCGCCGCCGATCTCGCGCAGCTCGCCCGAGGCCGGGTCGAGCACGCCGAGCCGGCGCCGGTCGGCCGTGCCGTGCAGGGCGGCCACGCGCCCGTCCGCCGCCACGGCGAAGAACGTCAGGCCCGGCTTCCAGGGGGCGGCGCCGAACTCCAGCTCCACCGGGGTCAGGTTCGTGGCGGGGGAGCCGTCGAGGGGGACGAGGTGCAGGTTCCACCAGCCGGTCGGGTCGGTCACGGCGTACAGGCTCGCCGCGTCGCGCCACTCGGCCTGGACCACCGACTCCTCCGGGCCGCCTGCCACGACGCGGTGCGGGCCCGCCGTGCCGTCCTCGCGCAGCTCGGCCACGCACAGCTCGGTGCCGTCCCAGGGCATGTTCGGGTGGTCCCAGCCGATCCAGGACAGGTGGCGGCCGTCCGGCGACAGGCGCGGGTTCATCAGGAAGTGCTGGGCCGCCGCGACCACCCGGACCGGGCCGCCCGCCAGCGGCACCGCCACCAGGTCGCGCGCGTCGCCGCTCTCGCGCACCGCCCACACCTCCGCGCGGCCCGGCGGCAGGTACAGGTCGCCGTAGCGGGCCGGGCCCCCGGGCGTCAGCGGCACCGGGGCGGCGTCGCCGTCGCGGCGGTAGAGGCGCTGGTCGGCCCAGCTCGTGAAGACCAGGCCGGCGCCGCCGGGCAGCGGACGCCAGGAGCGGCCGCCGTACTCGACCAGCCGGTTGCGGGCGTTCCAGCCGGGCGGCAGCGCGTCCGTACGCGTGCCGTCCGGCAGCCTGCGCACCACGCACCGGCGGCCGCCCTCGTGCGGGCGCGGCTCGTCCCACCACACCTCGACCCCGGCGGGCGTGGCCACCGCCTCCACCCACTGGGGGCCGCCGTCGGTCCTGGCCACGTCGATCGGTCGAATGCTCATCAACTCACCAATTGCCATCACTACTAGGAGGAAGGGAATGACCGGGCGGGTGCAGCACGTACGCGATGCCGCCGCTGCCCGAGCCCCGCAGCCACACGCTCTCGAACGCGGCCCGCGGGTACACCCGCCGGACCTCGCCGTCCGGCGCCGCCGGATCGTTCACCACCACGTCGCCCGCCGCCGTGAAGCCGGTGACGACGTGGATGTGACCGCTCGTGGAGTAACCGGAGCCGGGCAGCTCGTGCGCCCTGAACGACTGGGACGTGATCACCGGGATCCCGGCCCGGACGAACAGCTCCAGCTCCGCCGCCGACCGCAGCCGCGTCACGAACCCCGCCAGCCCGTACCGGCCCGCGTAGGCCACGTTGAACGCCCAGTTGCCGGTGCCCTGGTAGCTCTCGTCGTAGGTGCCCATGGCCGCGTGGTCCACCGCCGGGGCCGGGTCGCCCGCGCCCACCCACGCCAGCTCGTCCGGGCCGGGGCCGCGGCCCCAGAAGCCGAGCACCATGGCCACCGACGCCGGGCCGCACCAGTTGGCGCCGCCGCCGTCGAAGCGCGGATGGTGCCCGGCGTGCGCGTGCTGCCAGTACCGCGGCACCGCCAGCTCCACCGGCTCGGCGGCGAGCGGAGCGCTCGGCGCGGCCGGCCTCGGCGGCACGGCCGAGGCCACCACGCTCAGGCCGGTCACCCGGGCGGGGCCGTGCCGGACGATCCGCACCTGGTAGGCCGTCACCGGCCGGCGCGCCACGAACGTGTCCACCGCCACGTCCCCGTTCTCGTCCCCCTGGCCGGGCACCGACGTGCGCGGGCCACCGCGCTCGAAGCCGCGCTCGAAGCCGTGCTCGAAGCCGCACTCGGAGCCGTGCTCGGACCAGCGCCCCATCACGTACCACTTGGTGCGGGCCCCGGACGCGACCCTGGCGCGCAGCGCGACCTCGATCCACGCGCCCGGCGGGGTGCGCGCGGTCCACGAGGGCACGAGCTGGGTGGCGGGAAAGCCGATCTCGCGCTCCTCGCCGGTCCACATCTCGCCGGTCGGCACCTCGCCGGTCCACGCCTCGCCCGGCGCCGGAGGCACGGCGAAGCGGGCGAAGGAGACGCGGGCCAGGTCGACGGTGAGCACCAGGCACATTGTGCTTTCGCGCCCCGTGTCGCACATCGGATGGTTTACGTACCGGTCCCGGGCCGCCCGGCGGCGCCGATCATGTCGGTGACGATCTCTATGGTGCGGAGCATGACCCAAGCCATCCAGGCGTACTCCTACGCGGGGCCCTCCACCCTGACCGGCGGCAGGCTCGGCCTGTCCACCTCGGGCGGCACCGCCTTGTCGGGGCCGCGGGCCCACCCCCGCTTCTTCAGCGGCCTGCTCACCCAGGCCGCCCCGGCCGCCGCCGGCCTGCTGGCCGTCGCCGACGTCGCCCTGGCCCGCTACCACCAGCCCCGTCCCGGCTGGACCCGCGACCCGGTGGTCACCTGCGACGGCGACCGGCTCAGGTTCGAGTCGTTCTCCGCCTGCGGCGGCGTCTACGCCCGGCTCGACGTGCTGGAGCTCGACGGCGACGTTCTCGACCGCGGCACCACCAACGTCGACGTCAACGGGCCGCTGCGCGAGTCCCTGGCCAGGGTCGGCGGGCGCGACCCGCTGCACCTCGGCGTCGGGCCCGACGAGCTGACGGTCACCACCCTCGACGGGGCCGTGGTGGAGAAGAAGGTGCCCCTGCCCGAGCGGTGGCTGCGCGGGTTCGCCGAGGTGCAGGTGATCGCGGCCGGGTTCGACCTGCGGGCCGAGCTGGCCGGGCCGCACGCCGTGCGCTTCCTGCGCTCCCTGCCGCGCGGCGCCCGGTCCACCGTGTGGGCGGTGCCGTCCGGGCGCGACCTGCGGCTGTCGTCAGGGCCGGCGCGCGGCGGCGTCCGCCTGTCCGGCACCGGCCGGGTGGCCACGCTGCTGCCGCTGCTGCGCTTCGCCAGGAAACTCCGCGTGTACGGGCCCGCCGACGGCTCCTCCACGGCGAGCGCCTGGGAGCTGGAGCTGCCCGGCATGCGCTACACCCTGGCCGTCTCGCCCGAGCCGTGGCGCGGCTTCTCCGGCGAGGGCGCGGTCCTGGCCGACCTGGCCACCGACGAGGCCGCCGGCGACGCCGACGTGGTCGGCATGCTCCTCAACTTCGAGCCGGCCGTCGAGCTCGGCCTGCTCGCCGACCGGGCGGGCCTGACCGTCGAGCGCGTCCGCGCCGCACTCACCCAGCTCGGCACCGCCGGCCGCGTCGGCTACGACCTGCACGAGGCCGCCCACTTCCATCGCGAGCTGCCGTACGACCGCGACCAGGTCGCCCAGCTCAACCCGCGCCTGACCGCCGCCCGCCGGCTGGTGTCGTCGGGCGCGGTGCGCCTGCGCGACGACGGCACGGCCGAGGTCACCACCGACGGCGGGGTGCGCCGGGTCCGGGTCGCCTCGGGCGAGTGCACCTGCCCCTGGTGGCACGATCACCGGGGGTCGCGCGGCCCGTGCAAGCACGTCCTTGCCGCCCGCATCGCCACCCGCCCCACCACCGCCCCGGCCGCCCTTGACCCGGCTGCCCCTGACCCGGCGGTCCCTTGAACCGGCCGTCCCCTTGGACCAGCGGTCCCTTGACCGGCGGTTCTCTGAACCGGCCCCCGAACCGGCGGCCCTCGTCCGACGACCCCGGGCAGGGGGAGGAGCGGGGGCCGGGGAGAGGTGGAACGCAGGCCGGGGGAGGAGAAGCGCGGGCAGGGAGAGGAGAAGCGCGGGCAGGGAGAGGAGAAGCGCGGGCAGGGAGAGGAGAAGCGCGGGCAGGGAGAGGAGAAGCGCGGGCAGGGAGGGGAGGGGCGCGGGCAGGGAGGGGAGGGGCGCAGGCCGGGGGAGGAGAAGCGCGGGTAGGGGTCAGAGGTACAGGCCCGTGGACTCGTCGCCCTGGGCGGGGGTGAAGTCGCGGCCGGCGCGCAGCGCGTACAGCTCGGCGAGGGTCGCCCCCGACGGGCCCACGCCGTCGGTCCTGCCGAGCCAGGCGACGGCCTCGTCCCTGCTCAGCGGGCCGATCTCCAGCTGGGCCAGGCAGCGGCCCGGCCGGATGACGGCCGGGTGGAGCCGGGCGAGGTCCTCGTTGGTGGTGATGGCCACCAGCACGTCCCGGCCCTGGCCGAGCAGGCCGTCGGTCAGGTTGAGCAGCCGCGACAGGCCCTGCCCCGCCTGCGCCTTGGCGCCGGAGCTGATCAGCTCGTCGCAGTCCTCCAGGACGAGCAGCCGCCAGCGCTGCGCGTCCTCGTCGGTGTCGTAGCCGACCGCCACCTCCATGAGGTAGCCCGGCTCGTTGAACAGGCGCTCGGGATCGAGCACGCAGTCCACCTGGCACCACTCGCGCCACTGCTTGGCCAGCGTGCGCAGCAGCGTGGTCTTGCCGGTGCCGGGCTGGCCGTGCAGGAGGATGAGCCGGCCGTTCACGTCGGAGGGGGTGACCGCCATCAGCCGGTCGAGGGCCGGGCGGACCCTGCCGGAGTAGTTCTGGCTGACCTCCGCCCACGGCTGGGCGGTGATCGGCTTCTCCGAGCGGGTGCCGCCGTGCGTGCCGCGCCACCAGAAGCCCATCTCGACGTGGTCGGCCTCGGGCACGGCCTCCTCGGCGCCGTCGATGCTCTCGTGCAGCACCGACCGGGCCAGGTCCTCGCTCACCGCCGTCACGCTGACCGTGGCGGTGCGGTTGCGGTGGCGGATCACGCGCAGCGTCCAGCCGTCGCCGCTGATGAGGCGCGACTCCGAGCCGTCCTCGACCCGCGCCGTGCGCAGCACCCGGCCGCCCTCGGGGGCGAGCGGGGCGTCGGGGCGCACGCGCTCCAGGTTCGCCAGCCGGGACCACGGCTGCGCGCCCGTCGCGAACGGCGACAGCGCCAGGGCGTCGATCACGTCGATGGCGGAGTCGGCGTCGTCGATCCAGATGTTCATCGGGAGCTCCGCGGAGTCCGGGCTGGGGAACGGCACCTCCTTGATCACAGACATGCCTCCATGATCTGGTCCGGCGGCCCCGATGTCGAAGGGTTTTGGCCGCCGGTCCGGTCATTTCTTGCTGAGCGAACCGGTCTGCGTGACCAGGCCCAGGCCCGGCTCGTCGCGCCAGGTGTAGCCCAGCGTGCCGTCGGGGTGCAGGTCCAGCCAGATGGTCCCGGCGATGCAGCCGCCCTCGTTCGCGCCGAGGGAGAAGGTGAGGCGGCTGTCCTCGACCCGGGTGAGGGTGATCGTGCCCTTGCACGTGGCGGAGCCGCCCTCCTCGCGCCATTCGGCCGTGGACTCGCCCTTGCGCAGGCGTATCGCGTTCTCGGAGCCGTCGCCGTCCATGGGGTTGGTGCTGGTGGTGTGGCCGGACCACTCGCCCGCGAAGGCGGCCGGGATTTTCAGGCCCGCCTGCGCGGGCCCGGACGTGGCGGGCGTCGTTGTGGGCGTCGTGGCGGGCGTGGTGGCGGGTGGGGCGGTCGCGGTGGTCGCGGCGGTGGACGGGGCGGCCGTCGGGGTGCGGTCGGCGGCGACGGTGCCGGGAGGGCGGTTCAGCAGGATGACAGCGGTGACGGCGGACGCGGCCAGGACCGTCGTCACGACCGTCACACCTAAGAGCACCCGCCGGGAACGGGAGCGCCCCGGATACGTGGCCGACGCCGGCCGCGGCACGCCCGTGTCCCCACCGGCGCCCCCGCGAACGCCCCTGTCTGCGGGCGCTCCGGCCCCGACGGATCCGGGGGCGGACCCGGGGGCGGAGACCGGGGCAGGGGCGGGGTGGGGGGCGGGGCCCGGGGTGACGAGGGTGATCATCAGGTGCCGCGCCGCCGGGCGCCGGGCGGGGTCCTTGGACAGGCAGGCGGCCAGCAGCCCCCGCAGCCGCTCGGGCAGCGGCGCCAGGTCCGGCTCGGCGTGCAGCACCCGGTGCAGCACCGCCGGCACGGTGTCCGCCCCGAACGGGCTCACCCCCGTGGCCGCGTACACCATCGTGGCCGCCCACGCGAACACGTCGGAGGCCGCCGTCGCGGGCGTCCCGCCGATCTGCTCGGGCGCGAGGTAGGCGGGCGTGCCGATGATCCCGGACGTCAGCGTCGCCGCGCCCTCGGCCCGCGCGATGCCGAAGTCCACCACGCGCGGCCCGTCCGGCCCAAGCAGCACGTTGGCCGGCTTGAAGTCGCGGTGCACGATCCCGGCGGCGTGGATGGCGGCCAGGGCGGTGGCGGTGCCGACGGCCAGGCGCTCCAGCTCGCCGCCGCGCAGCGGCCCGCGCTCGCGCACCCGCTCGGCGAGCGAGGGCCCGGCGACGTACTCGCTCACCACGTACGGCCGCGGCCCGTCCACGGAGGCGTCGAGCACCCGCGCCGTGCAGAAGGAGGCGACGCTCTCCAGCGCGTCGAGCTCGCGGGCGAGCCGGGCCCGCGTCTCCCGGTCGCCGGCGCTCAGCAGCTTGATCGCGACCGGCTCGCCGCCCCCCGCCGGACGGGCGAGGTAGACCACGCCCTGCCCGCCCTCGCCGAGCCGCCCGGCCAGGACGTACCCGCCCAGCGATTCCGGGTCGTCCGGGGCGAGGGGGTGCACCATGGCGGATACGTTACCGGTCTCCCTGCACCGGCGAAGATCGCCCGGTACCTTGTGTCGTTGGGTCAAATCACTCCTTACACGGAGGTATCGGGGAAGTGTCGAAGGTCACGATCCGGGAACGGATGCGGTACTGGTTCGACAACACGATGTCGAGGGGCACCGCCTCGCTCATCGGCTGGCTGGCGGCGGTGTCGGCCGGCCTCATCGTGGTCGTGACCGCGCTCACCCTGTGGCTCGCGCCGGGGGAGCCGGACGGGGCCGACCACGCGGGGCAGGTGTTGTGGATCGCCCTCATGCACGCCCTGTCGCCGACCAAGGTGGCCAGCGACAAGGGTTCGATCGCGTACATGACGGTGATGTTCGCCGGCTCGCTGGGCGGCCTGTTCATCGTCAGCATGCTGGTCGGCCTGCTGTCCAACGGGCTCAAGCAGAAGGTGGACCGCCTGCGCAGGGGGCGCTCGCGGATCGTGGAGTCCGGCCACACGGTGGTGCTCGGCTGGTCGGACCAGGTGTTCACGATCGTGGGCGAGCTGGTCAAGGCGCACGCCAGCCAGAAGAGCTCGGCCATCGCCATCCTCGCCGACCGCGACAAGCTGGACATGGAGGAGGACATCCGCGACCACGTCGGCGACCTCGGCCGTACCCGCCTGGTCTGCCGCACCGGCAGGCCCACCGAGCCGCACGACCTCGCGCTGATGAACCTGGCCGCCGCCCGCAGCGTCGTCGTGCTCTCGCCCGAGGGCGAGGACCCGGACGCGCACGTCATCAAGATCCTGCTCGCGCTGGCCAAGCGCGAGGGCGCGCACCCGCCGGTGGTCGCCGCCCTCGCCTCGGCCCGCAACCTCGCCGCCGCCCGCCTGGCCGGCGGCCCGGACGTGCACCTGGTGGACTCCGACGACACCGCCGCCCGGCTCATCGTCCAGTCCTCGCGCCAGTCCGGCCTGTCCGTCGTCTGCATGGACCTGCTCAACTTCGACGGCGGCGAGATCTACATGCGCACCCCGAAGAAGCTCGTCGGCGCCACCTACGGGCAGGCGCTGCACGCCTACCAGACCGCCTCCGTCATCGGCCTGCGCCGCCCGTCCGGCGTCGTGCTCAACCCGCCCTCCGACACCGTGATCGGCGCGGACGACCAGGTCATCGTCATCGCGTCCGACGACTCCCACGTCCGCCTGGCGGCCGGCAAGCCGTCCGTGGACGAGTCCGCCATCGTCGGGGCGGGGCCGCGGCCGACCGCCGAGCCCGAGCGCACGCTGCTGCTCAACTGGAACGGCCGCGCCGGCCACATCGTCCGCCTCCTCGACGCCTACGTCGCGCCCGGCTCGGTCCTGGAGATCGCCGCCGACCACCCCAGGGCCGGCGCCGGGCTGAGCGGCCTGCGCAACCTCACGGTCAACGTCAAGGACTGCGACACCACCGACCGGTTCGCCCTGGAGTCGCTCGGCGTCGGCGTGTTCCAGCACGTCATCGTCCTGTCCGACGACCGCTTCGACCCCCACCACAGCGACACCCGCACGCTCATGACCCTGCTGCAGCTACGTGACATGCAGAGCACGCTCAACGAGCACTACTCGATCGTCAGCGAGATGCACGACGAGAACAACCGCGCCCTGGCCGAGGTCACCGAGGCCGACGACATCGTCATCAGCGACACCGTCATCGGCCTGCTGCTGGCCCAGCTCGCCGAGAACCGGCACCTGGCCGAGGTCTTCGGCTACCTGTTCGACTCGAGCGGCTCGGAGATCTACCCGCGCCCCGCCTCCTGGTACGTCCGGACCGGGACGAAGGTCACCTTCTCCACCGTCATCGAGGCCGCCCGCCGCCGCGGCGAGACCGCCATCGGCTACCGCGGCTCGGCCGGCCGCAACGCCCCGCCGCACTACGGCATCGTCCTCAACCCCGGCAAGTCCGACCCCGTCGTCTTCACCGAGAACGACTCGATCATCGTCCTCGCCGAGCACTGACAGCGGTTAGCGTGAGCCGCGTGAGGACCATCGACTGGGTGGACGGCGCGATCGAGCTGATCGACCAGACGCTGCTGCCCGAGGAGTGCGTGACGCTGCGCGTCACCACCGTGGACGAGCTCGTCGACGCCATCCGGCGGCTGGCCGTGCGCGGCGCGCCCGCGCTCGGCGTGGCCGGCGCGCTCGGCGTGGTGCTCGCCGGCGACGACCCCGCCCTGATCGCCCGGCTGCGTGCCGCCCGCCCCACCGCCGTCAACCTGGCCTGGGGCGTCGACCGGGCCGCCGCCCACCTCGGCGAGGGCCGTGAGGCCGTGCTCGCCGCCGCGCTGCGCCTGCGCGACGACGACATCGCGGCCTGCCGGGCGATGGGGGAGCGCGGCGCCGACCTCCTGGAGAGCAGCCTCCCCTCCCGTGGCGGGCTGCGGATCATGACCGTCTGCAACACCGGAGGGCTGGCCGCCGTCGAGCGCGGCACCGCCCTCGGCGTCGCGCAGACGCTGCACGAGCGCGGGCGGCTGGCCGAGGTGCTCGCGCTGGAGACGCGGCCGCTGCTGCAGGGCGCCCGGCTCACCACCTGGGAGCTGGCCAGGATGGGCGCGCCGCACCGCCTGGTGGCCGACTCGGCGGGGCCGTACCTGCTGGCCAGGGGCGAGGTGGACGCGGTGCTCATCGGCGCCGACCGCATCGCCGCCAACGGCGACACCGCCAACAAGATCGGCTCCTACGCGCTGGCGCTCGGCGCCGCGCGCGCCGGCGTGCCGTTCGTCGTGGTCGCGCCCGAGTCCACGATCGACCCGGCCACCCCGACCGGCGAGCGGATCGAGATCGAGGACCGCGGCCCCGAGGAGATCGTCACGATCCGGGGCGTGCGCCTGGCCCCGGAGGGCACCCCGGCGCTCAACCCGGCCTTCGACGTCACCCCGCACGACCTCGTCACGGCCATCGTGACCGAGGCCCGGGTGATCCGGCCGTAGCAAATCAGCGATCTCCAGGACCCGCGCCCGCTCGCCTTGTTACGCTCGGTGTCCCCCCGCAACCGCCCGTCCTCGGAGCTCGCCATGGCCATCGACCTGGTGTCAAGGCGCGAATGGAACGCGCGCGCCCCGCTCGGCGCCTATACCCAGCTCGACTCCACCAAAGGTGTGAAAGTGCACTACACCGGCGGCAGGGTCGATCCCGCCATCGTCGACGACCACGAGGAGTGCGTGGCGCTGGTGCGCTCCATCCAGGCGTACCACATGGACGGCAACGGCTGGGTGGACATCGGCTACTCCTTCGTCGGCTGCCCGCACCGCAAGGTGTTCGAGGGGCGGGGGCTGCACCACCTGCCCGCCGCCAACGGCCCCGGGCTCAACTCCGGCCACTACGCCGTGCTCGGGCTGGTCGGCAACGCCGGGCTCGTGCAGCCTCCCGACGAGCTGCTGCACGCCATCCTCGACGCCGTCGAGCACGTCCGCGCCCGCGGCGCGGCGGGCAAGGAGATCAAGGGCCACCGCGACGGCTACTCCACCGACTGTCCCGGCGACCCGCTGTACGCCTGGGTGCGCAAGGGAGCGCCGCGGCCCGCCGGCGGCGACACCCCGCCCCAGCCCGGCCCGGTCGCGCCGCCGTTCCCCGGGCGGCTGCTGTCGTACCCGCCGGTCATGCGGGGCGAGGACGTGCGGACCTGGCAGCAGCGGATGCGCGAGCGCGGCGCCGAGCTGGAGGCCGACGGCGCGTACGGCCCCGTCTCGCGCGAGGTGTGCCGCGCGTTCCAGCGGCAGCAGGGCATCGTCGACGACGGTGTCGTCGGCGAGGTCACCTGGCGGCTGACGTGGGAGGCGCCGCTCTCCTGACCCCTGTTTGCCGGGGTCTGGGTTATGGGCGCCGCGCGGTTCCGCCTACTATCCGAACCATGGAACTCGCAGCGGGGTTCACGCCCGTCACCCGGGACGACTGGCGGGAGCTGGCGGCGGCCGTCCTGCGCAAGTCCGGGGTCGAGGCGGGCTCGCCGGAGGAGGCGCTGTCCACCCCCACCTACGACGGTCTCACGATCGCGCCCCTGTACGACCAGGACGACCTGCCCGGCGATCCCGGCCTGCCCGGCGCGCCGCCGTACGTGCGCGGCGCCCGCGCGGCGACCGGCTGGGACGTGCGGCAGCGGCACGCCGCGCCCGACCCGGAGGCGGTCCTGGCCGACCTGGAGAACGGCGTCACCTCGTTGTGGCTGGTCGTCGGCGAGGAGGCGATCCCGCCCGGCGCGCTGGCGCGGGTGCTGAAGGACGTCCACCTCGATCTGGCCCCCGTGGTGCTGGAGGCGGGCGAGCGGACGCGCGAGGCGGCCGAGGCGCTGCTCGCGCTGGCCGCGGCGCGCGGCGTCGCGCCCGCCGGCAACCTGGGCGGCTCCGGCGCGGCCGGGGCGGAGCTGGCGGTGCGCTGCGCCGCCGGCTTCCCCGGGCTGCGGGCCGTCACCGTGGACGCCACGCCCTGGCACGACGCGGGCGGTAGCGACGCCGAGGAGCTGGGCTGCTCGATCGCGCGCGGGGTGGCGGAGCTGCGGGCGCTCACCGGCGCCGGCCTCTCTGTTGAGCAAGCGCTAGGGCAGATCGAGTTCCGGTACGCCGCCACCGACGACCAGTTCGCCACCATCGCCAAGCTGCGCGCCGCCCGGCGGATGTGGGCCAGGGTCGCCGAGACCTGCGGCGCCCCCGCCCACGGCGGCCAGCGGCAGCACGCGGTGACCAGCTCCGCCATGATGACCGCCCGCGACCCCTACGTGAACCTGCTGCGCACCACCGTCGCCTGCTTCGCCGCCGGGGTGGGCGGGGCCGACGCGGTCACCGTGCAGCCCTTCGACGCCGCGCTCGGCCTGCCCGACGCCTTCTCCCGCCGCATCGCCCGCAACACCCAGTCGCTGCTGCTGGAGGAGGCGCACCTCGCCCGCGTGCTCGACCCCGCGGGCGGCTCCTGGTACGTCGAGCGCCGCACCGCCGACCTGGCCGAGCGGGCGTGGGCCTGGTTCCAGGAGATCGAGGCCGCCGGCGGCGCCGACGCGGCCACCGGGCTGGTCGCCGAGCGGATCGCCGCCACCCGCGCGCGCCGCGCCGCCGACATCGCCCACCGCCGCTTCCCGATCACCGGCGTCAGCGAGTTCCCCGACCCGGACGGCAAGCCCGTCCGGCGCCGCGGGCCGGGCATCGCCGGGCCGCGCTACAGCCAGGACTTCGAGGCTCTGCGCGACCTCGCCGACGCCCAGGCCGAGCGGCCCAGGGTGTTCCTGGCCACCATCGGCCCCGCCGCCGCCCACACCGCGCGGGCCGCGTTCGCCGCCAACCTGTTCCGGGCCGGCGGCCTGGCCACCGAGAGCGCGGGCCCGGGCACCGACCCCGAGCGGATCGCCGCCGCCTTCGCCGCCAGCGGCGCCCGCGTGGCCTGCCTGTGCTCCAGCGACAAGCTGTACGCCGAGCACGCCGCCGCCGTGGCCGCCGCGCTCAGGCGGGCCGGGGCCAGGCGGGTGTGGCTGGCCGGCAAGGGCGACCACGACGGCGTGGACGCCAACCTGTACGCCGGCTGCGACGCGCTGCGGGTGCTCCGCACGACCTTCCGCGACACGCTCGACGACCCGCCCGCCGGCCTGCTCGGCGACGACCCGCCCGGCGACGTGCCCGGCGACCTGCCCGACGACCTGGGGGTGACCCGATGATCCCGAACTTCTCCGACGTCCCGCTGGGCGACCTGCCCGAGAAGGCGGGGCAGGAGCCCGCGCCCCCCGCCGAGACCTGGCAGACCCCGGAAGGCATCGCGGTCAAGCCCCTCTACACCGCCCGCGACCTCGACGGGCTCGACTTCCTGCGGACCTACCCCGGCGCGGCCCCCTACCTGCGCGGCCCGTACCCCACCATGTACGTCACCCAGCCGTGGACCGTCCGCCAGTACGCAGGCTTCTCCACCGCCGAGGACTCCAACGCCTTCTACCGCCGCAACCTGGCCGCCGGCCAGAAGGGCCTGTCGGTCGCCTTCGACCTGGCCACCCACCGCGGCTACGACTCCGACCACCCGCGCGTGGCCGGCGACGTCGGCATGGCCGGGGTCGCCATCGACTCCATCTACGACATGCGCCGCCTCTTCGACGGCATCCCGCTGGACCGCATGTCGGTGTCCATGACCATGAACGGCGCCGTGCTGCCCGTCCTGGCCCTCTACATCGTGGCCGGCGAGGAGCAGGGCGTCGCGCCGGAGCAGCTCGCCGGGACCATCCAGAACGACATCCTCAAGGAGTTCATGGTCCGCAACACCTACATCTACCCGCCCGGCCCGTCCATGCGGATCATCTCCGACATCTTCGCCTACACCAGCGAGAAGATGCCGAAGTTCAACTCCATCAGCATCTCCGGCTACCACATCCAGGAGGCCGGGGCCACCTGCGACCTGGAGCTGGCCTACACCCTGGCCGACGGCCTGGAGTACCTGCGGGCCGGGACCGCCGCCGGGATGGACATCGACCGGTTCGCGCCGCGGCTGTCGTTCTTCTGGTGCATCGGCATGAACTTCTTCATGGAGGTCGCCAAGCTGCGCGCCGCGCGGCTGCTGTGGGCGCGGCTGGTGTCCGGGTTCGGGGCGAAGAACCCCAAGTCGCTGAGCCTGCGTACGCACAGCCAGACCTCCGGCTGGTCGCTGACCGCCCAGGACGTCTTCAACAACGTGGCCCGCACCTGCGTCGAGGCCATGGCCGCCACCCAGGGCCACACCCAGTCGCTGCACACCAACGCCCTCGACGAGGCCCTGGCGCTGCCCTCCGACTTCTCCGCCCGCATCGCCCGCAACACCCAGCTCCTGCTCCAGCAGGAGTCCGGCACCACCCGCGTCATCGACCCGTGGGGCGGCTCCTACTACGTCGAGCGGCTCACCCACGACCTGGCCGAGCGCGCCTGGGCCCACATCGAGGAGGTCGAGGCGGCCGGCGGCATGGCCAGGGCCATCGAGGCCGGGCTGCCGAAGCTGCGCATCGAGGAGGCCGCCGCCCGCGCCCAGGCCCGCATCGACTCCGGGCGGCAGCCGGTCATCGGGGTCAACAAGTACCGGGCCGCCGATGACGAGGCCATCGAAGTGCTCAAGGTCGACAACAGCGCCGTCCGCGCCCAGCAGCTCGACAAGTTGGCGCGGCTGCGGGCCGAGCGCGACGAGGACGCGGTGCGGCGCGCGCTCGACGCGCTCACCAAGGCCGCCGAGAACCCGCAGCCGGGGCTGGAGCACAACCTGCTCAAGCTGTCCGTGGACGCCGCCCGCGCCCTGGCCACGGTGGGCGAGATCTCCGAGGCGCTGGAGCGGGTGTTCGGGCGGCACGCCGAGCAGGTCCGTACCATCTCAGGGGTGTACCGCGACGAGTCGGGCCCGGCCGAGAACATCGAGCGCGCCCGCCGGGCCTGCGCCGCCTTCGAGCGGGCCGAGGGCCGCCGCCCGCGCATCCTGGTCGCCAAGATGGGCCAGGACGGGCACGACCGCGGCCAGAAGGTCATCGCCACCGCCTTCGCCGACCTGGGCTTCGACGTGGACGTCGGCCCGCTCTTCCAGACGCCCGAGGAGGTCGCCCGGCAGGCGGTCGAGGCCGACGTGCACATCGTCGGCGTCTCGTCGCTGGCCGCCGGGCACCTGACGCTCGTGCCCGCGCTGCGCCGGGCGCTGGCCGACCTCGGCGCCGAGGACATCATGATCGTGGTGGGCGGGGTCATCCCGCCGGGCGACCACGACGAGCTGCGCGCCGCCGGCGCGTCCGCGATCTTCCCGCCGGGGACCGTGATCGCGGACGCCGCGCTCGGGCTGCTCGATCAGCTCACGAGCCGGCACACGTCGTGACCGTGGCGGATCGCTGCACGCGGACCGGGGACGTGACGCGCAACGTGACGCGGTGCGTGACGCCGCCCGTCCCCGCGTCCGCATCCGTGCTCGTGCCCGTGCCCGCGCTCTTGCCCGTGCCCGTGCCCGCGCTCGTGCTCGTGCCCGTCGGGGTGTTCGCCGGCTCGGCGGTGGTCCCGGTGGTGGCGGCGTCGCCGTCGGCGAGCCGGGTGGTCACGGCCGGCGGCGAGGTCAGGTAGCGCCGGCCGTTCCCGGGGATGGTCGTGGAGGTGGCGGGACCCGCGGGCCTGCCGTCCACCAGCCACGTGTAACGGATCGTCAGCGGGCCGCCGGTGCGCGCCACCAGGGCCCGCAGGGTGACCGTGTCGGCGGGACGGCAACCGTCGCGCCGGACGCCGGCGGGGCGCAGGCGGGCGACGCTGAGGCGGGCGGCGGCCGTCCCGGCCGGGGCGGGGGTGGCGCTCCGGGTGACCCCGGCCTGCGGGGCCGGGCGGGTGGCGGCGGCGTTGCGCGCCTTGGGGGTGGGCTCGGTGGGGGTGAGCCAGACGATCGCGCCGGCCAGGGCCAGCACGGACACGCCCGACACGCCCGCGATCAGCGCCGTCCTGACCCGCCGCCGGCCCGGCTTCCCCGCCCGCGCCTGCTTCCCGCCGCCACCACCGGGCTCGCCCGCGACCAGGATCTCCACGAACGCCGACCGCTGCCCGTCCTCGACCCGCGCCCCCACACCCGGCACCCGCTCACGCGGAACGGCCGCCCCCAGCTCGTACAGCCCCGAGACCCGCGCGTCTTGAGCCCGCGCGTCCTGGGCTCGTGCGTCTTGGGCCCGCGCGTCTTGGGCCCGTGCGTCCTGGGCCCATGCGTCCTGAGGACGCGCCTCCTGAACTCGTACGTCTTGAGTCCGCGTGCCCTGACCCCACACCTCCTGAACTCGCGCGCCCTGAGCCCGCGCGTCTCGCGCCTGCGCACCTAGGCCCGGCTCGCTCCAGCCCGTTTCGCCCTGGAGCCGCATGCTTTGAGGCGGAGTCTCCTTGTGTGGCGCGTCTTGAGGCGGCGCACCGTGGACTCGCGCTTCCTGGACCCGTGCCTCCTGGACCCGTGCCTCCTGGACCCGCGCTTCCTGGGGCGGCGCGCTCAGGAACGGCGTGCCTCGGGGCGGCTCGGCCGAGGGTGGGTCGCTCGGGGGTGGCGGGTTCTGGGGGGCGGTGGGGGCCGGTGTCTCGTGGTGTGCCGGCTGGCCGGTGCCCGGGCCGCCGGGATGACCGGGCCGGCCCCGGCGGATCTGGGATCGGGGCGCGGCGAGGGCGGGCGCCGGGAGCGGCATGCTCGGCGGCGCGATCTCGCGGTCGGCGGCCGGGGTGGCGTAGTCGTCGTGCGGAGCCGGAGCCGGAGCCGGAGCCGGAGCCGGGGGCGGGGTCGGAGCCGGGGGCGGGGTCGGGGCCGGTCGCGTGGGGGCGGTGGGCGGTGCGGAGGGGCGGTGGAAGATGCTCCTGAGGTGGAGGAGGACGTCGCGCATGGCCGGGCGGGCGGCCGGGTCCTTGGCGAGACAGGCGGTGACCACTTCGCGCAGGGGCCCCGGCAGCTCGCCGAGCCGCGGCTCCCCGCGCAGCACGCGCTCGATGACCGCCGGCAGGGAGTCGTCCCCGAACGGGGGCACGCCCGTGGCCGCGTACCCGATCACCGACGCCCACGCGAACACGTCGGCGGGAGCGCCGCACCCCGACCCCGCGAGCTGCTCGGGCGCCATGTACGCGGGCGTCACCGCGACGGTGCCGGCCGCGCTCATCGCCGTCCCGTACGCCCCCGCGACCCCGTAGTCGGCCACCAGCGCCCCGCCGGCGCCGAGCAGCACGTTGGCCGGCTTGAGGCCCAGGTGCGCCACGCCCGCCCGGTGCAGGGTGTCCAGCCCGGTCGCGACGGCGGCGGCGAGGCGCGGCAGCTCCGCCGCGGGCGCTGGCGCGGCCTCCTGCAGCGAGGGCCCGTCCACGTACTCGCTGACGACGTACGGCCGCGCGCCCCCGGCGGCGTCGAGCACCCTGGCGAGGCCGAGCGGCCGGACCCGCCGCGCGGCGGTCAGCTCCCTGACCAGCCGCTCGCGGTCGGCCGGCCCTTCGCGCAGCACCTTGACGGCGACCGGCGTCCCCTCGCGGGCCTGGCCGAGGTAGACGACGCCGTGGCCGCCCGCGCCGAGCCGGCCGGCCAGCCGGTAGGGTCCCACTGCTGTCGGGTCGCCCTCGCGCAGAGGTTCGACGTGGGGCATGAGGGGAGTGACTCCTGTGACGGCTGAGACGGGAACTCCAGCACCTTACTGGCAAAGGTCAACATTTGTCAGAAGTTAGGCTGATTGACATGGAGAAAGGGGGCGGCTGGGTGCGCTCGCTGGAGGACTACGCCGAGGGCGTCCGCGCGGGCTCGCGGGCGTGGATCGCCCGGGCCATCACGCTGGTCGAGTCGACCAGGCCCGACCACATGGCCCTGGCCCAGCGCCTGCTCGTCGAGCTCACCCCGCTCACCGGCCACGCGCGCAGGATCGGCGTGTCGGGGGTGCCGGGGGTGGGGAAGTCCACGTTCATCGACACGCTCGGCACGATGCTGACCGGCCAGGGGCACAAGGTCGCCGTCCTGGCCGTGGACCCCTCCTCCACCCGTACGGGCGGCAGCATCCTCGGCGACAAGACCCGCATGTCCCGGCTGGCGGCCGACCCGGCGGCCTTCATCCGCCCCTCGCCGACCTCCGGCACGCTGGGCGGCGTGGCCAAGGCCACCAGGGAGGCCATGGTGGTGGTCGAGGCGGCCGGGTTCGACGTGGTGCTCGTCGAGACCGTCGGCGTCGGCCAGTCCGAGACCGCCGTGGCCGACATGGTGGACACGTTCCTGCTGCTCACCCTGGCCCGTACCGGCGACCAGCTCCAGGGCATCAAGAAGGGCGTGCTGGAGCTGGCGGACGTGATCGCGGTCAACAAGGCCGACGGCGAGCACCAGCTCCCCGCCAGGAAGGCGGCCCGCGAACTGGCCGGGGCGCTGCGCATGTTGCGCTCCGACACCGCCCCGCCGCCCGTCCTGACCTGCAGCGGCCGGACCGGGGAGGGCCTGGAGAAGCTGTGGGGGCAGATCGTGTCCCACCAGGAGGCGATCGACCTGGGCGCCCGGCGCCGCGCCCAGCAGGTGGGCTGGACGTGGACGCTGGTCCGCGAGCGGCTGCTGGCCCAGCTCCGCGACGCCCCCGGGGTGGTCGCGATCAAGGACGAGGTGGAGCGCGAGGTCCTGGCCGGCGCCCTGACCCCGTCCCTGGCCGCCGACCGGCTGCTCGCCGCTTTCCAGCGTCCCTGCTCCCACAGCTCTCACACTCCCGGCAAAGACCCCGAACCCGTATAGCGGGACGTCTGCCACGAAAGGCCGCCTCCGAGAGTCACGGTGCTACTTCGGAGAGTGAAGCCTCTCCCTCTCGGGGTGGGATAAGCCGTCCCTCTCAAGATCGTCGCAGGCGTGGCGTTCGTGACCCATGTCACGATGACGCGGCGAAGAAGGCGGGAGAGGCCCATGAGTGCGGAACCGGTGCTGCCGGAAGAGATGGCAGGAGCGCTGGCGGAGTACGGCCGGCTGCGTGGCGGGAACGGCGTCGCCGGGGGAGAGCCGGGACTCCATCGCGCAGCGCTCTTCGCCCGGCGCGAGGTGCTGCCGCCCGAGCTGGCCGACCGGTTCTGGCGGCTGGCCCTCGAAGCGGTCGCCCGATCCGGCCGGCCGGACGGGCCCGCCGGCCGGACCGGCGCGCGGCCGGCCGGGGCCGACTACGACGTGGTGCTGCGCGACACCCTGGACGGCGCGCTGCCCGGACACCTTCTCGCCCTCCGCCTCCGGCCGGACGGCTCCGTGGTGGAGGGCGTCCCGCGTACGGTCCTGCTGCCGTCGCAGCCCGCACGCGGCACCCGCCGCCCACCCCTCGTGGTCCTCCAGGGCGGCGACCGGGCCGTAACGGCAGCCACGGGGACGGCGACCACGGGGACGGCGACCTGGGGAGCGGCGGTCCCGGGAAGGGCGGCGACGGGGACGACGGTCGCGGGAGCGGCGGCTTTGGGGAGGGCGGCTGCAGGGGCGGCGGTCCCGGGAGCGGCCACAGGGACGACGGCCGGGGGAGTGGCTACGGGGGCGACGGGCGGGGGAGTGGCCACAGGGACGGCGGCCGGGGGAGTGGCCACAGGGGCGACGGGCGGGGGAGTGGCCGTGAGGGCGGCGGTCGCGGGGGCAGCCGTGGCGGGGGTCGCCGTCCTGGAGGCGGTCGCGGCGCGTGAGCCGGGCGGCCGGTCGGCGGCGGCGGCGTCGTTCGCGGCTCATGGCGCGGAGCGCAGGTCGTTGCTCATCGACTCCGCCCGTGACGAGGCGTGCCTGGTCGTCGTGGACGGCACCGAGCGCCTGCTCGCCCCGCGCGGCGCCTGGCTGGTGCAGGTGGACCCCGGCAGCACGGTCGTCGTGGACGGCGCCCGCGTCCGCCTGGACGCGCTCCTGCGCCCCCTCGCGGCGGCCCGGCTCCGGCTGGTGGCGGGCATGCCCTGCCGGTGGAGCGTCACCGGCGAGGACGGCGTCGGCTGGTTCCCGCCCGGCGTCCCGCACCGCCACGACCATCGCGGCCGCCCGTACTTCCACGGCGACGACCTGGTGGTCGAGGTCCCCGCGCGCCCGCTGACGGTCACCGCCGCCCGCGGCATGGAGTACGCCGAGGTCGGTGTCGAAGTCGTCCCGGTGCCGGGCCGCGAGCACCTGGTCGAGCTGACCCCGTGGCGCCTGTACGACGCCGCCGCCCGCGGCTGGTACGGCGGCGACCTGCACGTCCACCTCGGCCGGACGGGCGACCTGGCGGGCGTGCCCGCCGCCCAGCACGGCGAGGACCTGCACGTGCTCAACCTGCTCACCACCCCGCCGGGAACGGCCGCCCGCGACACCCTGGAACGCTGGACCGGCCGCGACCTGCCCTGGTCGGACGCCACCCACGTGGCCAGGATCGGCATCGAGTACCGCAACGACCTGCTCGGCCACATCCACGCCTTCGCCCCGCGCACCGCCCCCACCCACCTCCGCACCGCCCCGGTTTCCAGCAGCTACCCCGCTCCCGACCCCGATCCCGTCACCGACTCCGGCAGCGCCTTCGACGGCGACTCAGCTCCCGTCCCCGGTGGCGCCTTCGGCGGTGACTTCGCCTCTGTTTCCGGTGGCGCCTTCGGCGGTGACTTCGCCTCTGTTTCCGGTGGCTCCTTCGGCGGGGACCTCGCCCCTGTCCCCGATGGCGTCCTCGGCGGCCATCCCCACCCCATGCCCGACAACGCCCTGGGCGGTGAGCTGAGCTGCGTTCTCGGTGGCGGCCTGGGCGAGGACGCCGACTGGCCGTCCAACGCCGACCGCCTGCGGGAGTTGCGCGGCCTCGGCGCCCTGGTCGGTTACAGCCACCTCTTCCACGCCCCGCCCGCCGACGGCCCGCCCCCCACCCCGACACCGGACTCGCCCGCTGACGAGGCCGCAGGTCCGCGCACCGGCCCGGCGGCGGGCCCGCTCACCAGCCCAGCGGGGCCGCTCGCCGGCCCGGTGGCCCGGCCGCTCACCAGCCCGACCACAGACCCCCTCGCCGACCCGACCACGGATCCGCTCACCGGCTCTCCACCGGGCCCCCTCGCCCGCCCGACCACGGATCCGCTCACCGGCTCTCCGCCGGGCCCCCTCGCCGACCCGGCCGTGGATCCGTTCACCGGTTCGCTCGCCGACCCGGCCGTGGGCCCGTTCACCAGTCCGGTCACCGGCTCGACCGAGGGATCGTTCACCGACCCGCTCGCCGGCCCGCCCACCGATGCACCCGCCTGTGCGGTCCCGCCCGCGCCGCGTGACTGCGCTGCCCGCGAGCTGGTCGCCGACGCCGCGCTCGGCCTCGTGGACAGCCTGGACGTGCTCACCCACGCCTCCACCCACGCCTCAGACCCGGCCGCGGGCCCGTTCACCGCCCCGCTCACCGATCCACTCGCCGGTCCGCTCGCCGCTCCGGCCTTCGTGCCGGCCGCCGCGGCGGTCTACCGCCGGCTGATCGGCGCGGGCAACCGGCTGGCCGTGACCGCCGGCACGGACGCGACGATCTGTCCGGCCGAGGCCGGCGACCGGTCGAACCCGCCCGGCTGGGCCCGCGTCTACGCCCGGGTCGAGGGCGAGCTGACCGCCAGGTCGTTCGCGGCGGCGGTGCGCGCGGGCCGGACGTTCGTCACCACGGGGCCGTGGCTGGAGCTGTCGGTGGACGGCCACGGCCCCGGCGAGGTCGTCGAGGCCCGCCGCGGCGACACGATCCGCGTCACCGCCGCCGCCCTCGGCCCCGAGGTCGCCGCGGTCCGCATCCGTACGGCGGACGGGGTGCGGGCGGGCGCCGAGCGGCTGCCGTTCGAGGGCGCGCGGGCGGGGGCGGGGGAGACGCTGGCCGTCACGGCCGAGCTGCGCGTGGACGGGCCGACGTACGTGCTGGCCGAGGTCCTGTGCGACCCGCATCCGCGCACCCTCGCCGCCACCGGGTACGCCATGACCAGCCCCGTTCACGTGGACGTGGACGGCCGCCGGGTGGCCAGGCCGGAGGACGTGCGCTGGTGCCTGGAGTGGCTGGACCTGCTGGAGGAGCTGATCAGGCAGCACGCCCGGCTGGCCGGCCCGTACCGGTTCGGCGAGCACATGTCGCTGCTGGAGCAGGCGCGCGGCATCTACCGGGCCCGGCTGGCGAGAGCCTAAGCTGCCTCGATGGACGTCAAGGCGTTGCTCGGCCGCCACCCCCGCTGGCTCGCGCATCTGGAGGCGCTGGCCCCCGCCGACCTCGACCTGCCCGCCCCCGGCGAGCTGCCGGTGGAGCTGCTGCGGCTGGCCGTCCCGCACGAGGACGTCAACGCCGTCGTCGCCGCCCGGCCCGAGCCGGGCAGCCCGCAGTGGTGGCTGGCCGAGCGGTGCGTCGCCTCGCTGGCGTCCACGATGGGCGATCTGGACGGCCCGCCGCCCTTCCGGCCGATGCCGGAGCTGGGTCCTTACTTCTACGTGTACGTCTTCCTCGCCGCGCTGCCGCACACCCGGCGCTACCACCGCGAACGCGGCATCCCCGAGGAGGTGTCCTGGGCGACGTTCACCGACCTCGGGCGCGTCATGGCCGCGCACCGCAGGCGTCACGGCGGGCCGGGCGTGCACGCGCCGCACTGGCTCATGCTGCACGCCCGCGGCATCCTGTACGACCTGGGCCGCCTCCAGTTCAACCGGGCCCGCCTGGACGGGCCGACGGGCGAGGCGATCCGGGCGGACGGCGGCCCGGCCGGGCCCGGGGACGCGCTGCTGGGCGTGCACGTGCCCGACTTCCGTGGCCCGCTGACTCCCGAGGCGTGTACGGAGTCGTTCGCCCGGGCCCGGCGGTTCTTCCCGCGCCACTTCCCCGAGGAGCGCCCCCGGGTGATGACGTGCGGGTCGTGGCTGCTGGACGAGCAGCTCGCCCGCTACCTGCCGCCCGGCTCCCGCATCCTCGACTTCCAGCGGCGTTTCCGCCCGCTGCACCGCTTCGACGACGCCGACCTGCTCGGCTTCGTCTTCGGCGCCTCCGGCACCGATCCCGCGCGCCTGCCCCGCCGTACCCGGTTGGAGCGGGCGATCGCCGACCACCTGGCCGCGGGCGGCACCTGGCACGGCCGCGTCGGCTGGCTGCCCTTCTGAGACCGGCTGCCCTTCTGGGACCGGCTGCCCTTCTGGGGCGGGCTGCCCTTCTGGGACCCGCGTTCCCGCCACGCCCTGGCCGCATGTGCTAGATTTTGGCCATGCGGTCAGAAAATGAGCCACCCGGCCAGAAACCCCGCTCCTTCATCGAGGACGCCCGCCGAGCCCAGATCGTGGCCGCCGCCATCGAGGTGATCGCCGAGGTCGGTTTCGTCCAGGCGTCGCTGGCGCGCATCGCCAAGCACGCCGGCATCAGCAAGGGCCTGATCTCCTACCACTTCGCCGGCAAGGACGAGCTGATGGTCGAGGTGGTCGAGCGCACCTACGGCGCCATCGTCGAGCACGTCCTCGCCAAGATGCAGAGCGCCGGATCGGCCACGGAGATGCTGCGCACCCACGTGCTGTCCGTCGCCGAGTACATGCGCGGGCACCGCGCCGAGCTGCGCGCGCTGGGAGAGATCTTCGCCAACCTGCGCGACGCCGACGGCAGGCCCCACTACGGCGTCAGGACCAACGAGGAGATCTACCGCGGGCTGGAGGATCTCTACCGCTTCGGCCGGCAGACGGGGGAGTTCCGCGACTTCGACGTCCGCGTCATGGCCGTCACCCACTCAGCGTCCGTGGACGAGATGTTCGCCTACTGGGTCGCGCATCCCGACCACGACCTGGACGCGCACGCGCGCGAGCTGGCCGACCTCCTCGAAAGGGCATGCGTCAGATGAAGACCGAGGCCACCGGAACCGCCGGAACCACCACCACCCCCAGCACCAGGATCGACGCGATCGACAACCTGCGCGTCATGCTCACCGTGCTGGTCGTCGCCCACCACGCCGCCATCACCTACTCCCACATCCCGATGTGGTACTACACCGAGCCCGCCCAGGACCTCACCGGCCTCCCGCTCGACATCTTCGTCGTGAGCAACCAGGCGTTCTTCATGGGGTTCTTCTTCCTCATCTCCGGCTTCTTCACCCCCGGCTCCTACGACCGCAAGGGCGCCCGCCCGTTCCTGCGCGACCGGCTGGTCCGGCTCGGCATCCCGCTGCTGGCCTACGTCCTGCTGCTGCGGCCGCTGGCCGACCTCGGCGGCTACCTCCGGCAGGACGCGCTGCCGTTCTGGCAGTACTACCTCCGCTCCTGGGACCCGGGGCCGATGTGGTTCGTCGAGGTGCTGATCGTCCTGGCGGCGGCGTACGCCGGATGGCGGGCGCTGCGCCCGCCGCTCGACGCGCGCCCGGCCCCGCCACGCCCGCGCTGGATCGTGCTGTTCGTCCTGGGTCTGGCGGTGGCCACGTTCGTGTGGCGCGTCCCGGTG
The DNA here is from genome assembly GCF_040802095.1 of Nonomuraea sp. NPDC050783. NCBI lineage: Bacteria > Bacillati > Actinomycetota > Actinomycetes > Streptosporangiales > Streptosporangiaceae > Nonomuraea > Nonomuraea sp. NPDC050783. The sequence goes on along the minus strand of NZ_JBFAHK010000013.1, from coordinate 52,752 downwards.
CCGACCGGCAGCTACTGGCCGGTGGCCGGGCTGCCGACGCCCGACTACCTGCCGCAGTACGTGTCCATGTTCGTGCTCGGCTGCGTCGCCCACCGGCGCGGCTGGTTCGGGACGCTGCCGGCGCGGGCGGCCCTGGCCGGCTTCGGCGCGGCGGGGGTGGCCACGGCGGCGCTCATGCCGGTGGCGTACGGCGGCTCGGGGCCGCTGGCGCAGGCCGCGATCTGCCTCTGGCAGTCCGTCTTCGCGGTCGGCATGATCATCGGCTTCACCGTGTGGTTCCGGGAGCGGTGGAACCGGCAGGGGCCGCGCGGCCGGTTCCTGTCGCGGCACGCCTACACGGTCTACATCGTCCATCCGCTCGTGCTGGTCGGTCTCGGCTGGGCGCTGAGCCCGCTGGCCGCGCCCGCCGTGGTCAAGTTCGCGATCATGCTGGTGCTGGCGCTGCCCCTGTGCTGGGGGCTGGCCTTCCTCGTCCGCCGGTTGCCGGGGGCCGGCCGGGTGTTGTGAGCTCGCGGCCCCCGACCGGAGGCAGTGACCTCCGGCCGGGGACCGCGAGCCGTCAGCCGTCGTAGAAGCCGTCCAGCACCTCGCCGTGGCGCTCCTCGACGACCTTGCGGCGGATCTTGAGGCTGGCCGTCAGCTCGCCCGTCTCCACGGTGAAGTCCTCGGCCAGGATCGCGAACTTCTTGACCGTGGCGTAGCTGGCCTCGTCGGCGTTGACCTGGTCGATCGCCTTCTGGATCTCCTCGCGCATGCGCGGGTGCCCGGACAGGGCGGCGGGGTCGTCCGGCAGCGACTGGCTCCGCGCCCACGGGCCGGCCACCTCCATGTCGAGCGTGACCAGGGCGGTGACGTAGTTGCGCCGGTCGCCGTGCACGAACACGTGCGACACGTACGGGCAGGCCGCCTTGATCCGGCCCTCCAGGTGGGTCGGCGCGACGTACTTGCCGCCCGAGGTCTTGATCAGCTCCTTTTTGCGGTCGGTGATGCGCAGCCGCCCGGCCTCGTCCAGCTCGCCGATGTCGCCGGTGTGCAGCCAGCCGTCCTCCAGCGCCGCCGCCGTCTCCTCGGGCAGGCCGTGGTAGCCGCGCATGACGCCGCGCCCGCCGATGAGGATCTCGCCGTCGTCGGCGATGCGTACCTCGGTGCCGGGGAACGGCGGCCCGACGGTGCCGAAGCGCACCGACCCGGGACGGTTGAGGAAGCTGCCCGCCGACGACTCGGTCAGCCCGTAGCCTTCGAGGATGGTCAGGCCGGCCGCGTCGAAGAACTCGGCGATCTCGGTGTTCAGCGGGGCCGCGCCCGAGATGAAGTAGCGGATCCGGCCGCCGAAGCGCTGCCTGAGCTTGGCGAGGACCAGGCGGTCGGCCAGCGCGTACTCGGCGCGCGTGGTGACCGGCAGGCGCAGGCCGCGCCGGCGGGCCCGGGCGGCCCGGATGCCGGTCGCCCGCGCCCACTCGAAGAGGCGCAGCTTGACGCCGCCGTCGTTGCGGACGGTGGCGGCCACGGTGTTGTGGATCTTCTCGAAGATGCGCGGCGCGGCCGCCATGATGGTCGGCCGGACCGCGCCGAGGTTGTCGGCGATCCGGTCGAGCCGCCCGTCGATCACGGTCGGCACGCCGATGCCGATCATCACGACCTCCAGCAGCTTGCCGAACGAGTGCGACAGCGGCAGCCACAGGAAGTGCAGGTCGGCGGGGGAGAGGATGCCGGTGCCGCGGACCGCCTCGACGGTGTACAGCCAGTTGTCGTGGGTGAGCTCCACGCCCTTGGGCCGGCCGGTGGTGCCGGAGGTGTAGATGAGGGTGGCCAGGTCGTCCTGGGCGATGGCGTCCACCAGGGCGTCGTAGTCGCCCTCGGCGGAGGGGACCGAGTCGAACGGGATCACCCAGCCGTCGTCGCTGGGCGTGCCGTCGATGACGATCACCTGCGTGACGTCGGGCAGCTCCTTCTGCACCGACCGCAGCTTGGCCACCTGGTCGTCGTTCTCGGCCACGACGATCGTGCTGCCGGAGTCGGTGATGACGAACGCCGCCTCGGCCGCCGTGTTGGACGGGTAGATCGTGGTCGTGGCCGCGCCGGTCGCCAGCACCGCCAGGTCGGTGAGGATCCACTCCAGCCGGGTCGAGCACAGGATGGACACCCGCCGGCCCGGCCCCGCCCCCAGCCTGGCCAGGCCCAGGGCCAGCCCGCGCGCCCGCTCGCCCACCTCGCGCCAGGTCAGCGACTCCCAGCCGCCGTCGGTGGGCACGCGGTACGCCTCCGCGTCGGGGGTGGCCGCGATCCGATCGCGTAACAGAGCGGGGATGCTCGACATGCCTGGCCTCCTGAAAGGTGTTGTGCCGACTCTAGGGCGCGCGCCGCGCTCAGTCGACGGTCCGGCGGCGCGGCTGGACGGTGATCACCGTTCCCGGGGTGCGTACCTCCCATGCGCCGCAGGCGCAGCGCAAGTAGCAGATCAGGCCGCCGGAGGTCCGGTGGGAGGAGACGACGGTCAGGGCGAGGGGGTCGTGGAGGTGTCCTGAGCACATGATTCCAACCTGAGGTAATGACCTTGTTCACTTCAACCCTTACATCGGCCCTTGCCGTCGCCGTGCCGGCTTGCCGCCGGACGATCGATCGCATAACCTGGCACGGTCTTATCGCCGACCCACGGGGGCAGTTGACGTGAGGATCTGAGGTCGCGGGCACCGCGCCGTTCCGCCCTTCCACGGGCCCGACGCGCGCACACCTGGACCTCCGGCGATTCCTCTTTCCGCCTCCTGCCACGGGCTCGGCCCCGGCTTCCACGTGTCGCACGCGTTCTGCGGTGTTTCCCGCCATGTCACGAAATTTCTGACTTTGTGATGGGAGCCGCCTCATGCCTTTTACCATCGTCGCCGACCGCGTCAGCTTCGCCTGGCCGGACGGCACCCGGGTGCTCGACGAGCTCGACGCCGCCTTCCCCGCCGGCCGCACCGGCCTCATCGGGGTCAACGGAACGGGCAAGTCCACCCTGCTGAAGATCATCGCCGGTGAGCTGGCGCCGCGCTCCGGCTCGGTCACCGTCTCCGGCGAGGTGGGCTACCTGCCCCAGAACGTGCCGCTCGTCGCCACCCGTACCGTCTCCGACCTGCTGGAGATCAGCGGCAAGCGGGCCGCGCTGCACGCCATCGAGAGCGGCGACGTCGCCGAGGAGCACTTCGCCACGATCGGGGACGACTGGGACGTCGAGGAGCGCGCGCGGGCCGAGCTCGACCGGCTCGGCCTCGCCAGGGTCGGCCTCGACCGCACCGTGGGCACGCTGTCCGGCGGCGAGACCGTCATGGTCGCGCTCGCCGCCCAGCTCCTCAAGCGGCCCGAGGTGCTGCTGCTCGACGAGCCCACCAACAACCTCGACCTGGACGCCCGCGAGCGGCTCTGCGCCGCCGTGTCCGCCTGGCCGGGCGTGCTCGTCGTGGTCAGCCACGACCGGGCGCTGCTGGAGCTCGTCGACCAGATCGCCGAGCTGCGCGACGGCGGCGTGCGCTTCTACGGCGGCAACCTGACCGCCTACGAGGAGCAGGTCGCCGCCGAGCGGGAAGCCGCCCTGCGCACGGTCCGCACCGCCGAGGGCGAGGTGCGGCGGCAGCAGCGCGAGCTGGTCGAGGCCCGCGTCAGGATCGACAGGAACGTCCGGGCCGGCAAGAAGGCCGCCGCGAACAACCGGGCGCCGAAGATCGTCGCCAACGGGCTCAAGCGCAAGGCCCAGGTGACGGCGGGCAAGCAGCGTACCCTGCACCAGGAGAAGCTGGAGGAGGCGCGCGAGCGGCTCACCGAGGCCGAGCAGGCCGTGCGGGAGGAGGCGGAGATCCGCATCGAGCTGCCGGGCACCGAGGTCCCGGCCGGCCGCACGGTCCTCGCCCTCCCGCTCGACCCCCCGCCCGCCGCCCCTGCCGGCTCCGCCGCTGTCCCGGAGCCGGACGATCAGGACGCGCCGGAGGAGAGCGTGGTGCCGCTGGAGCGGCTGATCATCCGCGGCCCCGAGCGGATCGCGCTGCTCGGCCCGAACGGCTCCGGCAAGACCACCCTGCTCAAGCGCATCGTCGAGCACGGCGCCCATGTCCCGGTGCGCTACCTGCCGCAGCGGCTCGACCTGCTGGACGACACGCTCAGCATCGTGGACAACGTCCGGGCCGTCGCGCCCTCGGCGTCGGTCAACGAGGTGCGGGCCCGGCTGGCGCGCTTCCTGTTCCGGGGCGAGCGGGCCGGGCAGCTCGTCGGCACGCTGTCGGGCGGGGAGCGCTTCCGCGCCACGCTGGCCGCGCTGCTGTCGGCCGAGCCGCCGCCGCAGCTCCTCCTGCTCGACGAGCCGACCAACAACCTCGACCTGGCCAGCGTCCGCCGGCTCGCCGAGGCCCTGTCGGCCTACCGGGGGGCGCTGATCGTGGCCAGCCACGACCTGCCGTTCCTGGAGACGCTGGGCATCACCCGCTGGTTGCGGCAGGACCGCGAGAGGGGGCTGACGGAAGCATGACGGTGGACGCTTCAATTGACGGTTGGGGAACAACCGGGCGATAGTGTGGCAGGTGGCTTCACCCCGGTTGATCTCGTGTGTTCTCGCTCTGGCGACCCTCACCCTCAGCGCCTGCTCCTCCGCCGCGCCGACTCCCGAGGGCGGTGAGCCGACGGTCTCCGGCGTCGCCGGCGGCAAGGGCGGCATCGGTGGCGCCGGCACGGCCTCGACCGCTCCGGGCGCGAGCGCGCTCACCCCCGAGGCGTACAAGGCCGAGCTGGACGGCAGGCACGAGCCGATGGCCGACGCGATCGCCGCCCTGGCCGGCGCGCGCGGGGTCAAGGCGCTGGACCAGCGGGTCGCCAAGGCCGAGGACACCCTGAGCGGCGCGGCCGAGTCGCTGGCCGCGCTCACCCCGCCCGAGGCCGTACGGGCCCAGCACGAGGCGTACGTCACCAGCCTGCGGGACTTCGTCGCCGCGCTGGGCACCACCGGCGGCAAGGTCGGCGCGCGTGCCCTGTGCAGCTCCTCGGCCGTGCTCGCCGACCTCGGCGGCAAGCTGAAGGCCCTGGACGAGGCGGGGGAGGCGCTCCAGCAGGCCGGCGACTATCCGGCCGACGTGGTGGACGTCAAGGCCGCGAGCAGGCAGAACCGGCGGCTCGACAACGGCTCGTTCGTCCGCAAGGGCGCGCTCGGCGGCCGCAGCTCCCTGGAGATCGACAACGGCGCCGGCCGGGACGCGGTGGTGACCGTGATGCGCGGCAGGAGCAAGGCGTTCAGCGTGTACGTCCGCAGGAAGGCCACGTTCAAGGTGAAGGGCGTGCGGGACGGCACGTACAAGATCTACTTCACGCACGGCGTGGACTGGGACCGCAAGAGCAAGGCGTTCACCCGCGACTGCAGCTTCGAACGCTTCCAGAAGTCGGTCACGTTCAAGACCACGGTGACGGCGACGCAGATCCGCTGGCACGACTGGCGGGTCACCCTGCACGCCATCTCGGGCGGCAACGCCCGCACCGCGGCCGTGGACCCGGACTCCTTCCCGGACTGACCCGGGCTCCTCCCGGACGGCCGGCCCCGGGTGGCGCGAGCCGCGCACCCGTGGCGGGTGCGCGGCCTCGGGCGGACGGCTCAGCTGGAGAACAGCATGCCGACCCAGCTGCGCTGGCGGTAGTGGCCGCCGTGGTGGTAGCCGCCGTGCGGCGGGGCGCCCCAGGCGGGCCCGGGGGCGGGCGGAGGCGGCGGGGGAGCCGCGTGGTACTGCGACTCCATCCTGGTCAGCGTCTCCAGCTCGCCGTAGTCGAGGAAGATCCCCCGGCAGTTGTCGCACTGCTCGATGTGGACGCCGTTGCGCTCATAGGTCCGCATGTTCCCGCGGCACTTGGGGCACTGCATCTAAGTCGCTCTCCTTGGACTTCAGGTCTCAGGATGAAACCTACCGCGCGCAACCTCGTCTACGCTCTGACGATTCTGTTGCACGATTCGACCAACGAATGTTCGACCTCGTCGAGTTCCCGGTTCTCGCGCGCGGCGTTGACCACGGCCACGGCGGCGAGCTGGACGGTCAGCGCCCGGGCCGGGACGTCCAGCCGCGCCCAGGGGTCGTCGCCGCGGCCCAGCGCGGGCCCGCCCGCCGCCAGGTAGGCGCCGAGGAAACGTTCCCAGACGGCCGGGTCGAGCAGCCCGGCGGCGTACCAGGCGGCGGGCCTGGCGAGGTCCCAGGCCGGGTCGCCGACGCCCAGGTCGTCGACGTCGATGAGCAGCCAGCGGTCGCGGCGCACGAGCTGCCCCAGGTGCCAGTCGCCGTGCGTGAGCAGCCCGGGAGCCGGCGGGGCCGCCGGCAGCTCCTCGAACGTCCGCCGGATCAGCTCCTCCACCGGCCCGTCGCCGGGCATCCGCGCCACGGCGCGGGCGGCCCGCGCGGGCCCGCCGGCGGGCGGCAGCGCCGGCAGCAGCGTGAGCGGGACGGCGTGCAGCGCGGCCAGCAGCCTGGCCCCCTCCTCCCAGGGCGCGTCGTCCAGCTCGTCCTGCCCGACGGGCCGCCCGGCCGGCCAGACCGTGACCGCGCGCCCGGCGACCGTCAGCACCTCGGCGTCGAGCGGGGCCAGCATGACGGCGCTCACCGCGGGGGCGGCGGCGGCCCGCAGCCGGATCCGCAGCGCCCCGGCGTCGTCGCCGGCCGAGTGCGCCTTGACCACGACCTCGCCCCTGCGTAACACCACCACGTCGGTGCGCGTCGGGTGCAGCACGGGCTCTCCCGTGCCGCCGTACGCGGCGGCGATCCCCGCCAACTCCTCCTCAAGACCCACGCGTACAGCCTAGGGGGCCAGACTAGGAGGCATGAGAATCGGTTTCGCCGTACCGCAGTCAGGGCCCTGGGCCACGCCGGAGAACATGCGCCGCATCGCCGTCCGGGCGGAGGAGCTGGGCTACCACGACCTCTGGACGTTCCAGCGGGTGCTCTACCCCGTGGGGCACGACATGGGGCCGACCTACCGCAGCGTGCACGACCCCGTGGTGACGCTGGCGCACCTGTCCGGAGTGACCGGCCGCATCGGGCTCGCCGTCGCCGTGATCAACACGTACGTGCAGCCGGTCGTGCTGGCCAAGCAGCTCGCCACGCTGCAGACGGTCTCCGGCGGCCGGCTGATCGCGGGCCTCGGGCTGGGCTGGCTGCCGGAGGAGTTCGAGGCGGCCGGCACGGGCTTCGAGCAGCGCGGGCGCCGGGGCGAGGAGTTCGTCGAGGTGCTGCGCAAGGCGTGGGGCGATGACCCGGTGGAGCACGCGGGCGCCTTCTACCGCGTCCCGCCGTCCCACATCGACCCCAAGCCGCTGCCGGGGCCGCCGCCGATCCTGCTCGGCGGCACCGCCGAGGTCGCGCTGCGCCGGGCCGCGCGGCTGGCCGACGGCTGGGTGAGCTCCAGCAGGGAGGACCTGGCGTCGATCGCCGGGCGGGTGGAGCTGATCAAGGCGGAGCTGGCCGCGTCGGGGCGGGACGCGGCCGGGTTCCGCTTCGTGTGCCGCGGCGTCACGCAGGTCCGCGACGAGGCCGGCGAGCGCCCGCTGACCGGCCCGTACGACAAGATCAGGGCCGATGTCGAGAAGCTGGCCGCGGCCGGGGTGACCGACGTCTTCCACGACCTCAACTTCGACCGCGAGTTCGTCGGCCTGGACGCGAAGGAGGCCCTGCGCCGCGCCGAGGAGGCCCTGGAGGCGCTGGCCCCCTAGTCTGGCCTCCGGCCTTTGCGAGAGAGGGAGCCCCCCATGCCGGATGAGCGCATCCCGCGCGTGCAGGACCTGCTGGACGCCTTCACGATGCACTCGGCCCTGCGGGCCGCCGCCCGCCTGGCGGTGCCCGACCTGCTGGCCGCCCGGCCGCGCACGGTGGGCGAGCTGGCCGCCGCCGTGGCCACGGCGACCGGCCTTGGCCATCCGGACGAGCGGCTGCTGGCCCGCCTGCTGCGGGCCATGCACCACCTGCGCCTGGTCGAGCGGGACGAGGCGGGCCGCTACCTGCTCACCGAGGAGGGCTCCCTGCTCACCACCGGCCGCCCCGACTCGCTGGCCCCGCAGCTGCTGATGTGGGCTGACGACCTGTGGCGCGAGTCGGCGCACCTGCTGCACCGCACGATCGCCACCGGCGAGGCGGCCGCGCTCAAGCAGCTCGGCGTCGACTCGCCCTACGCCTACCTGCAGGCCAGGCCCGAATCCGCCCGGCTGTTCCACCAGCTCATGTCGGCCGTCACGGTCACGGTGGCCCGCGCCCTGGCCGGCGAGGAGGTGCCGGGCAGCGTCACCGACATCGGCGGCGGCACCGGTGTGCTGCTGTCCACCCTGGCCGGCGCGCACCCGGGCCTGCGGGGCGCGCTGCTGGAGCTGCCGGAGGTGGCGGCGCGGGCGCGGGAGGCGCTCGGGCCGGAGTTCACGGTGGTGGCGGGCGACATGTTCACCGACCCGCTGCCCCCGGCCGAGCTGTACGTGCTGAGCAACGTGCTCCACAACTACGACGACGAGCGGGCGGCCGGCCTGCTGGCCCGGGTCGCCGCCGCGATGGCCCCGGACGACCGCCTGTGGATCGTGGACGGCGTGCTGGAGGACGACCCGGCCCGCTCGACGACCGCGAGCGCGGCGCTGGACGTCATGATGCTCACGCTCTTCGCCGGCGGCCAGGAACGCACGCTCGGCGAGCTGGGGGCGCTGCTCGCCGGCGCCGGGCTGGCCGTCCTGCGCTCGCGCCCGCTGCCGCACGGCCGCCACCTCGTGGTGGCGGGCCCGTCAGGGGCGCGAGGGTGAGCGCCGGCCCGTCCCCGCCAGGCGCAGGGCCTCGGCGGCCACCGCCTGGCGCAGCTCGCGGATGCCGCCGCGCCCCCGCACCGGGTGGACGGCGTTGGTCAGCAGCACCACGGTGAGCCGGCGGGCCGGATCCACGACCAGCGAGGTGCCGGTGAAGCCCGAATGCCCGTACGCGCCAGCCAGCAGCCCGGCGACGGCCGGGTCGCCGAGGCGCACGCCGAGCCCGTGCCGGAAGGCGGCGCCGGTGACGCCCTGGTCGCGGGTCATCTCGGCCACGCTCTCCTGCCGCAGCACCGGGCCGCCGCCGCGGCGCAGCGCCTCGCCGAAGGCCAGCAGGTCGGCGGCGGTGGCGAACACCCCGGCGTGCCCCGCCACGCCGCCCAGCGCGTGGGCGGTCTCGTCGTGCACCTCGCCGCGCACGCAGCCGCGCCCCGCCTTGTACTCGGTGGCGGCCACCCGCTCCAGGTCGGGCCGCGGGCGGCCCGGCGGCCGGTAGCCGGTGTCGGGCAGGCCCAGCACGGCCGTGACGCGGTCGCGGACGAGCACGTCGAGCGGCGCGCCGCCGGCCACCTCGGCCAGCCGGCCCGCCAGGATCATGCCGACGTCGCTGTAGAGGTAGGGGCCGCCGACGGGGTGGGCGACCGGCGTGGCCGGCATCGCCGCCATGCGCTCGGCGGCGGAGGCGGCCGGCAGCTCCCGGTCGATGCGACGGGTGGGCGGCAGGCCCGCGGTGTGGGTGAGCAGGCGGCGCGGGGTGATCCGGGGGTCCAGGCCGGGCAGCCGGGCGGCGGCCGGCTCGTCCAGGGAGAGCCGGCCCTCCTCGGCCAGGGACAGCAGCACGACCGTGGTGAACAGCTTGCTGACCGAGGCCAGGTCGAAGATCGAGTCGTGGCGCGCGGGCGGGCGGGCGGCGGCCAGGGCGCCCCCGGCGTCGGCGTAACGGACCAGTTCGCCGGCGGCGGCCGTGGCGGCCACGTCGCCGTCCACGGCGATCATCGCCACCGCGGCCGGGCAGACCCGCGGCACCGCCCCCGCGAGGATCGCCGCGAGCCCGTCCCCGGCGTCCGTCATGTCCTGTTCCAGCACCGCGGGTCCGGTCAGCCGCTCAGCACGTCGCTGAGGCGCTCGCCGTGGGAGGCCAGCAGGGCGCGGGCCGCGTCGGCGTCGATGCCGTGCTGGATCATCACCACCGCGATCTTCGTCTGCCCGCCCGCCGCCTCCAGGGCCGCCTCAGCCGTCTCCTGGTCGGCGCCGGTGATGTCGCGGACCATGCGCAGCGCCCGCCCGGCCAGCTTGGCGTTCATCGCCGACATCTCGACCATCTGGTTGCCGTAGGTCCGGCCGAGCTTGACCATGCTGATCGTCGAGATCATGTTGAGCACGAGCTTCTGGGCCGTGCCCGCCTTCAGGCGCGTCGAGCCGGTCACCACCTCGGGCCCCACGACCACCTCGATGGCGTGCTCGGCGGCGGCCGACAGCGGCGCGCCGTCGTTGCACGACAGGCCCACCGTGAGCGCGCCGCGGCCGGCCGCCTCCGCCAGCGCGCCCAGCACGAAAGGGGCCCGGCCGCTGGCGGACACGCCGACCACCGAGTCCAGCGGGCCGACCTCCAGGTCCTTCATGGCGGCGGCGCCCCCCTCGGCGTCGTCCTCCGCCCCCTCCACGGACCGGGTCAGCGCCTCGGGCCCGCCGGCGATGACGCCCTGCACCAGCGACGGGTCCGTGCCGAACGTGGGCGGGCACTCGCTGGCGTCCAGCACAGCCAGGCGTCCCGACGTGCCGGCGCCGACGTAGAGGAGCCGGCCGCCCTGCGACATGCGGGCGCAGATCGCGTCGATGGCGTCCGAGATGGCCGGGATGACCACCGCGACGGCCGCGGGCACGGCGGCGTCGGCCTGGTTCATCAGCCGGGCGATCTGCTGGGTCGGCAGCCGGTCGATCTGGCTGTAGCGGGGATCGCTCTGCTCGGTGGGCAGGTCGGTGGGCGGCTCGGCGGGCAGCTCGGGTAGCGGATCAATCATGACGCTAATTTCCACCCTTATCTTCTCTCTTGTAAATATCTTTCAGCACAATGGCTGCATGACTCTTGTGCGTACCGGAGCCGAACGGCTCGCCGCGGACCCCGCGCTCGCGGGAGGTACCCGCCTCGGCCTCGTCACGAACCCCACCGGCGTGCTTCCCGACCTGACCCCCACCGCGCACGCGCTGCTGGCCGCCGGCGCGTCCCTGACCGCCCTGTTCGGCCCCGAGCACGGCCTGCGCGGCACCGCCCAGGCCGACGGCGCCGAGCCCGACGCCGTGGACGAGCGGACGGGGCTGCCGGTGCACAACACCTACAAGCTGTCCGGCCCGGCGCTGGACGAGGCGGTGGCCGCCGCGGGCGTGGACACACTGGTCTTCGACATCGCCGACGTGGGCACCCGCTTCTACACCTACATCTGGACCATGTACGACCTGCTCGCCTCGGCCTCCCGGCTGGGCCTGCGGTTCGTGGTGCTGGACCGGCCCAACCCGCTCGGCGGCACGATCGCCGAGGGCCCGCCGCTGGACCCCGCCCACGCCAGCTTCGTGGGCCGCTTCCCCGTCCCCGTGCGCCACGGGCTGACTGTGGGGGAGCTGGCCCTGCTGTTCGGCTTCGACGTGGACCTGACCGTCGTGGAGATGGAGGGCTGGCGGCGCGGCACGCCGTACGAGGCGACCGGCCTGCCCTGGGTGATGCCCTCGGTCAACATGCCGACCCCCGACACCGCCCTCGTCTACCCCGGCACCGGCCTGTTCGAGGGCACGAACTTCTCCGAGGGCCGCGGCATCACCAGGCCCTTCGAGCTGATCGGAGCCCCGTACGCGGACGCCCGCCTCGCCCCGGCGCTCGACGCCCTCGGCCTGCCCGGCGTGCGCTTCCGCGAGGTCTGGTTCACCCCCACCTTCCACAAGCACGCGGGGACCCCCGTGCGCGGCGTCCAGCTCCACGTGCACGACCGCGAGGCGTTCCGGCCGGTGCTGACCGGCCTGTCGATGCTGCACGTGGCCCGCACCCTCTACCCCGGCGACCTGCGCCTGCTGCCGGGCCTGGACCATCTGTGGGGCTCCGGCGAGCTGACCCGGCGGCTGGAGGCCGGCGAGGACCCCCGCGACCTGTGCCCGCCGCCGGGACCCCCCTCGGGACCGCTGCTGTACGGATGACATCACGCCAGATCGCGCCGGTAGAGCCAGAAGACGCGCTCCGCCCGCGCGCCCACGGCACGCGAGTAGAACCGCAACGGCCCCACCCACCCGATCTGGGCGTCGGCCTGCCCGGCGGCCCGCTGCTCGGCCAGGCACCTGCGCAGCAGCACCCGACCCAGCCCGAGCCCCCGGGCGGCCGGCGCGGTGCCCATCGGCCCGAACCAGGACGGCCGCGCCCCCCAGGCGGCGAAGGCCAGCACCTCCCCGTCGCGCTCGGCGTAGTGCAGCCCGGTGGCGTTGGCCGCCTCCCAGGCCCACCGCTCGTTCCAGTGCCGGGCGACGAACGCCGCCACCCGCTCCCGGTCCGCCCCGGCCGCCGCGCGCACGGCCACCCCGCTCGCGTCCAGCCGGGCGAGGTCGTCCTCGACCGACAGGTCGCCGGACAGCCCGGCGGTCATGTTCCAGGCCACGTGGTAGCGCTCGTAGCCGAGGCTCTCGGCCAGGCAGGCGGCGGCGGTGTAGCGCACGTCCACGCCGGGCCAGGCGTAGCAGGGCGGGTTGCCGGCCCAGCGGGCCTCCCGCGCGCCGCGCTCGCGCAGCCACTCCTCGGCCGCCCGCACCAGCGCCCGGCCGCGCCCCTCGCCCCGCGCCGGCGGCTCCACGGCCAGCAGGTCGAGGTGCCCGGCGCCCGGGTCCTTGTCCGACAGGGAGACCATCGCCACGCCGCCGTCCACGGCCAGCGCCGTCCACGTCCGGGTGGCCGGCGGGTTCGACAGCCGCGCCACCAGGGCGGCCCCCTGCCCGGGGTCGAGCGTCAGCGCCGCCTCCGCCACCCTGGCCGCCTCGGCCGGCTCCGCGGGGCGCACCTCGAAGCCCATCACACCTCGCTCAGGGGCCGCGCGATGACGTCGCGGCGCGCCGGGTAGAAGCACGCGTGCTCCTGCGGGATCCCCTCGGTGACCTGCAGCAGCGGACGCTCGCTCGTACACCCCTCGCCCCGGAACGGGCAGCGGCGGGCGAACAGGCAGCCCTCGTCGGCCTGGCTCTCGTCCAGCGACTCCAGCGGCGTCACCGGCTCCTCGCCCGGCCGCTCCAGCCCGTGCAGCACCGGGATGGCCGACAGCAGCGCCTGCGTGTACGGATGCACCGGGTCGGCGATCACGGTGTCCACCGGGCCGCGCTCGACGACCTGGCCCCGGTAGATCACGTACAGCTCGCCGTCGTCGCCGATGTAGCGCGCGGTGGCCACGTCGTGCGTGATGAACAGCACGCTGACGCCCAGCCGCTCGCGCAGGTCCTTCAGCAGCGCCAGGATGCCCAGCCGCAGCGAGACGTCGATCATCGACACGGCCTCGTCGGCCACCAGCATCTCCGGGTCCACCGTCAGCGCCCGCGCGATGACCACCCGCTGCCGCATGCCGCCCGACAACTGGTGCGGGTAGCGCGACAACACCGTGCCCGGGTCCAGCCCGACCAGCGTCAGCACCTCGGCCGCCCGCTCCTCGATCCACGCCTGCGACCGCCCGGTCTGGCGGGCCCGCAGGCTCAGCGGCGCGTGCAGCGTCTGGTGGACGGTCCTGGTCGGGTTCAGCGCCGAGTACGGGTCCTGGTGGATCATCTGGATCCTGCGGAAGTACGGCTGGCGCTGCTTGGGCCGCAGCGGCGACATCGGCACGTCGCCGATGACGATCTCGCCCTCGTCGTAGCTCTCCAGCCCGGCGATGATGCGGCCCAGCGTGGTCTTGCCGCACCCCGACTCGCCGATGAACGAGGCCGCCCCGCCCTTCGGGATGGCGAAGTCCACCCCGCGCAGCGCCCGCACCTCCCGGGCGCCGAGCACCTTGCCGCGCTGCTTGAACGTCTTGACGACGCCGGTCCCGGTGATCACGCGTGCTCCTTCGTCGCGACGTCCTGGCCCGCGGGAGCGGGCGGCTGGGCGGTGACGGCGTGGCAGGCCACCACGCGCGGCCCGTCGGCGACGGCCGCCGGGTCCACGCTCTCGCACACCTCCATGCGCAGCGGGCAGCGCTCCCTGAACACGCAGCCCTCCTTCGGCACGGTCGCCAGCGTCGGCGGCCGGCCCGGCAGCGCCCGCGCCTCGCCGATGTCGCCGGTCAGCCGGGGGATGGCCCGGATGAGGCCCCGCGTGTACGGGTGCCGCGGCGCGCCCAGCACCTCCCGCGTCGGCCCCTGCTCGACCAGGCGCCCGCCGTACATGACGGCCAGCCGGTCGGCCACCTCCGCCACCACGCCGATGTCGTGCGTGATGACCAGCGTCGTCAGCCCGCGCTCGGCGTGCACCTCGCGCACGATCCGCAGGATGGTGGCCTGCGTGATCATGTCGAGCGCGGTCGTCGGCTCGTCCAGCACCACCAGGTGGGCGTTGAGCACCAGCGCCAGCATGATGCCGACGCGCTGGCGCATGCCGCCCGACAGCTCGTGCTGGTGCGAGTCGAGCACCCGGGCGCCGTCCAGCCCCATGCGGCCCAGCAGCTCCCTGGCCTCGCGCACCAGGCCGCGCAGGTCCTCCACGCCGTGCGAGCGGCCCAGGTCGAGCAGCTGCTTGCCGACCGTCTTGAGCGGGTTGAGGGAGTTCTGGGCGGCCTGGAAGACGTAGCCGACGTGCTTGCCGCGGGCCTTGCGCAGCTCCTCGCCGCGCAGCCCGACCACGTCCCCGAGCCCGTCGATCTCGACGCTGCCGGCCGCGATCCGGCCGGGCGGCTGCACCGCGTTCAGCAGCGACAGGGCCAGGGTGGACTTGCCCGAGCCGGACTCGCCGACGATGCCGGTGATCGAGCCGGGCTCCAGCGTCAGCGTCACGTCCCTGACCGCGGGCAGCTCCCCGGCGGGGGTCCTGTAGACGACCGTCAGGCCGTCGATGCGCACTCCCGGCGCTTGCTTGCTCACCCTCACTACTCCTCGCGCAGCCGGGGGTTGAAGATCTCGTCCATCGCGTCCACGACGAGCACGATCGCCAGCGTCAACAGCAGGATCGCCAGCAGCGGGCCCAGCAGGTAGCCGAGCGCGTTGGGGGTGATCATGGCACCCGCCTGGAACACGGCCAGATTGAGCATGACACCCCAGTTGTCCGACTCGTACGGCAGCACGCCCAGGAAGAACAGGCCCACCTGCGAGTAGACCGCACCGGTGACCGAGATGAGCATGTTCATCGCGATGTACGGCGCCATGCTCGGCAGCAGCTCCCTGCCGATGATGTGCGTCGTGGACAGTCCGAGCCCGCGCGCCGCCTCGATGAACCCTCGCTCGCGCAACGACAGCGTCTGCGCGCGCACCGCCCGCGCCACGCCGCCCCAGCCCAGCAGGCCGAGCACCAGGCCCATCTGCCACGGGCTGCCGAAGCGCCACACGGTCGCCAGCACCAGCAGCAGCGGCAGGCCCGGGATGGTGAGCTTCATGTCGGTCAGGCGCATGAGCACGGTGTCCCAGCGCCCCCGCCTGAAGCCGGAGAACAGCCCGATCGCGGTGCCGACGACGACCGTGATGAGCGCGGTGATCGCGGCGGTCAGCAGCACGTAGCGGGAGCCCTTGACGACCAGCGCGATGACGTCCCGGCCCTGTGGGTCGGTGCCCAGCCAGTGCTCCCAGCTCGGCGGCTGCGTGATCGCGCCCGGGTCGTCGGGCAGGTGCTCCGGCAGCAGCATCGGCCCGAGGACCGCCATGAGGACGAACCCCGCCAGGATGACCACGCCGACCATGCGGCTGGGCTTGCGGCGCATCACCCGCCACACGCCGCGCCAGAAGTTGCGGCGCAGCGCCGAGGCGGCCGATCCGGTCTCGGGGATGAGCGTGGCGCTCACGAGGCCTCCTCTCCGCTGCGCACCCGCGGGTCGATGACCGTGTAGAACAGGTCGGCGATGATGTTGGCCAGGATGGTGCCGGCGGTGATGAGCAGGAACGCGCCGCCCATCAGAGCGTAGTCCCGGTCGTTGACGGCGCCGATGAGCAGCCAGCCCAGACCGGGGTAGTTGAAGATCTTCTCGATGAAGACCGCGCCGCCGAGCAGCAGGCCCAGCGACAGGGCGAGCATGGTGAACAGCGGCAGGATCGCGTTGCGGGCGATGTAGCGGAAGACGATCGAGCGCTTCATGCCGCGCAGCTCGGCGGCCAGGATGAAGTCGTCGCCGAGCACGGTCACCACCGACGACTTCATGGCCAGGATCCAGCCGCCGTAGGCCGACAGGGCGTAGGTGAGCACCGGCAGCACGGCGTGCTCGACGAGCGAGCCGAGGTAACCGGCGTTCCAGCCCGGCTCGTAGAGGATGTCCACCGAGCCGTCGGCGGGCAGCAGCCCGGTCAGCGTCGCGAAGATCACCACGAGCAGCATCCCCAGCACGTACTGCGGGATGCCGTGCAGCAGCGAGCCCGAGATGGACAGGGCGTCGCCGAGCTTGCCGGCGCGCTTGACGGCGGCGTACACGCCGAGGACGATCCCGACGAGGAAGCTCAGCAGCGTGCCGGCCAGCACGGGTAGAACGGTCCACTTGGCCGCGTCGGTCAGCACGTCGAGCACCGGGGTGCCGGGCCTGGAGACCGAGACGCCGAGGTCGAGGCGGAACAGGCCGCCGATGAAGTCGGCGTACTGCTGCCACAGCGAGCCGTCGGGCTGGAAGCCGTAGAGCACCTTGACGGCCTGCCGGGCGGCCTCCGGGGCCATGCCCTGCTCGATCAGCTTCTCGTAGCGGGCGGCCATCGGGTCGCCGGGGATGTTGTTGATGATGAAGAAGCTGATCGTCGCCACTACGAGGATCATGACGAACCCGCGGGCCAGGTGGCCCGCGAGTCGCCGTGCGATGAGCGTCATAGGCTACTGCTTCGCCTTGATCAGGCCCTGCTGGATCCACACGCCCGACGGCAGCACGCCGGTGCCCATCCGCAGGATCGAGTCGTCGTGCGGCCAGCCGGTGAAGCGGCTGTTGTTGACGAACTGGGTGTTGACGTAGTCCCAGAGCTGGATGACCGGGAGGTCCTGGTTGGCGGCCTTGGCGAGCTGCGCCATGATCGGCTTGGCGGCCTCCTCGTCGGAGGAGTTCAGCTTGGCGGTCAGCTCACCGGGGTTGATCTTCTGGCCGTCGACCTCGATCTCCTCGGGGCCGCCCATCCAGTTGC
This sequence comes from Nonomuraea sp. NPDC050783, assembly GCF_040802095.1. NCBI lineage: Bacteria > Bacillati > Actinomycetota > Actinomycetes > Streptosporangiales > Streptosporangiaceae > Nonomuraea > Nonomuraea sp. NPDC050783. The sequence goes on along the minus strand of NZ_JBFAHK010000013.1, from coordinate 35,693 downwards.
CGTTCTTGCCGGGCGCGGAGTGCTCGACCTTGCCGGCCACGTTCGCCCAGCCGTTGGAGGCGCCGTAGAGGCGCTGGAAGATGTCGTACGGCGCGGGGCCGAGCGCCATCAGCCAGAAGCCGACGTCGTACTTGCCGGCGTTCAGCTCCTCCAGGTAGAGCGGGTAGTCGGCGGTCGTGACGACCTCGGCGTCCACGCCGGCCTTGACGAGCTGGCTCTTGATGTTCTCCTGCGCCGACAGCCAGTCGGAGAAGCCGGCGGGCGCGTGCATGGAGACCTTCCACGCCGAGCCGTCGGCCAGCGCCCACTTGCCGTCCTTCTTCTGCAGGCCGGCCTGCTTGAACTCGGCCTCGGCCTTGGCCACGTCCGGCTTGTACGGCTCCAGCGCCGGCAGCGTGTCCGGGATCCAGGCCTGGGCGGCCTTCTGGTGGATGCCGGAGGTGGTGACGGCCGGCGTGCCGCCCTCGGGCGAGGCGACCTTGGTGACCTGGTCGCGGTCGATCAGGTAGGCCAGGCCGCGGCGCACGTGCACGTTGTCGTAGGGCTTCTTGGACTGGTTGAACGCCATGCCCACCGCGACCGGCGAGTAGCCCTTGATGACCTCGTTGCCGGGCGCCTGCTTGATCCGGTTCATCACGTCGGTCGGGGCGGCGGTGAAACCGGCGTGGTCGAGCTTGCCGGCGATGAGGTAGTTCCAGATCTGCTCGTTGCCGGTGTAGTTGAGGAACTTCACCTGCGCCGGGGCGACGTTCGCGGCGTTGTAGAAGTACTTGTTCTTGACCAGCAGCGCCTCGGACGGGTTGACCCGCTCCAGCACGAACGGCCCGGCGGAGACGTCCTTCGGCGGGGCGAAGGCGATGACCTTCTCGCCCAGGCCGGTGATCTCCTCGCGGGACTTCTCGGCGTCGGCGCCGTCACCGCGCGCGGCCTTGAGCTTGTCCCAGAAGTCGGCGGGCAGCACGCTGCTCCACACGTGCGCGGGCAGGACCGTGGTGTCGAGCACGCCGCGGGCGAACTTCGGGCTCGGGTTGGCCATGTCCTGGGTGATCTTCAGGGTCTGCGGGTCGACGACCGTGACCTCGGCCGCCGCACCCGCCGCGCCCGGCGTGATCGAGAACGCCGTGCTGCCCTGCGTGTAGGCGATGCCGATGGACATCTTGACGTCCTCGGCCGTCACCGGCTTGCCGTCGGACCACTTGGCGTTCGGCTGCAGCTTCAGCGTGATGGAGGAGTTGTCGGGCGCGATCTCCCAGCTCGCCGCGATGCCGGGAAGAGCCTGGTTGGGATCGGTCAGGTGGTTCTTGACCCAGCCCAGCTTCATGGAGCTGTAGCCCGGGAAGGAGTTGCCTTTGGGGTTGTACGGGTTGGCCGGGGCGGAGGCCTCCAGTCCCGGCCGGTTCACGTCGATGGTGGTGAACAGCCCGCCACCGCCGCCGCCCGCGCCGCCGCCGGACTTGTTGGTGGAACCACCGCTGCACGCCGCTGTCGCGGCGGCAAGGCCCAGCAACGTCACTACCGCTGCCAGTCGCTTCATTTGCCGCTCCGGGGGATGTCTCAAGGGATTGACCGGGACACTACGATCGCGTCCAGGCAGCGTCAATAATCTCCAGAGACTGTGAGGCTAATGTAACTTTCCTTCATGAGGGTACGCGGTGGCGCCAATCGCCATCAAGTAAAATCTCAGCCGATCAGCAGCACCGCCGCGCCGTTGACCTGGTCGTCCGCCAGGTCCGCCAGCGCCCGGTCGGCGGCCTCCAGCGGATAGGGCGCCGTCGTCACGTGCGGCGGGTGCGCCAGCGCCAGCTCCAGGTACGCCCGCCCGTCGGCCCGCGTGTTCGCGGTCACGCTGCGCAGCGTGCGCTCCTGGAACAGGTGCCGCTCGTAGTTCAGCGCCGGGACGTCGCTCAGGTGGATCCCGGCCACCGCCAGCGTCCCGCCCCGGTCCAGGGCCTCCAGCGCCGGCGGCACCAGGTCGCCCACCGGCGCGAACAGGACGGCCGCGTCCAGCGGCTCCGGCGGACGCTCGCCCGCCGAGGCCGCGCCCAGCTCCAGCGCCAGCCGCCGGGAGGCGGCCGACCTGGTCACCACGTGCACGGTCGCGCCCCGCGCGAGGGCCGCCTGCGCGGTCAGGTGCGCAGAGGCGCCGAACCCGTAGATGCCGAGCCGCCCGCCCGGCGGCAGGTCGCAGCGGGCCAGCGCCCGGTAGCCGATGATCCCCGCGCACAGCAGCGGCGCCAGCCGCTCGGCGGGCACGTCGCCCGGCAGGTCGTAGACGTAGTCCTCGGGCGCCACCAGGTACTCGGCGAAGCCGCCGTCGGCGTCCCAGCCCGTGTAGGCGGACGACGGGCACAGGTTCTCCGTGCCCCTGCGGCAGTAGCGGCACATGCCGCAGGTGGAGCGGAGCCAGGCCACGCCCACCCGCCGGTCGCTGCCCGCCACCCGGCCCACCGCCTGGTGGCCGGGCGTGGTGCGCGGGCGGCGGGGGAGCAGGTCGCCCTCGGCCAGGTGCAGGTCCGTCCGGCACACGCCGCAGGCCTCCACCCGCACCAGCACCTCGCCGGGACCCGGCTCGGGCACGTCCCGCTCGACGAGCTCCAGCGGCCCGGACGCCATCGGCCCCGGCTCGCGCACCGCCCACGCCTTCACGCGGCGGCCAGCCTCGCCTGCGCCAGGGAGGCGTAGAGCGCGGCCCCGTCCGTCAGCACCGCGTCGTCGAACCTCGCCTCGGGGGAGTGGTTGTAGGGGGCGGTGGCCGGGTCCAGGCCGGGCGGGCAGGCGCCCAGGAACACGAACGCCCCCGGCACCTGCTCCAGCACGTACGAGAAGTCCTCCGACCCCATCACCGGCTGCGGCGAGACGAAGTACCGCCCGGGCCCGAACAGCTCGTCGGCCGTGCTGCCGACGAAACCGGCCTCCCCCTGGTCGTTGACCGTCACCGGGTAGCCCATGCCGAACGAGGCCTCGGCCGTCAGCCCGTGCGCCGCCGCGATGCCCTCGACCACCTCCACCAGCCGCCGCATGACCAGCGTCCGGTTGTCCTTGCTGAACGTGCGCACCGTCGCCTCGAAGCTCGCCTCGTCCGGGATCACGTTGTCGGCCGAGCCGCCGTGGAAGCTGCCCACCGTCACCACCACCGGGTCGAACACGTCGAACGTCCTGGTCACCATCGTCTGCAGCGCCGTGACCATCTCGCAGCCGGCCTGGATCGGGTCCAGCGCGCGGTGCGGGCTCGACCCGTGCCCGCCCCGGCCCCGCACCGTCACGCGGAACACGTCGGCCGCGGCCATGATCGGCCCCGGCCGGGAGGCGAACAACCCGTTCGGCAACATCGACGACACCACGTGCATGCCGTACGCCGCCACCGGCCGCGACCCCGCCGCGTCCAGCACGCCCTCCTCGATCATGTACTTGGCGCCCTCGTGGCCCTCCTCGCCCGGCTGGAACATGAAGATCACGTCGCCCGCCAGCTCCTCGCGCCGCGCGCTCAGCAGGTGCGCGGCGCCCGCGAGCATCGCGGTGTGCAGGTCGTGGCCGCAGGCGTGCATCCGGCCGGGGGAGCGGGAGACGTAGGGCAGGTCGTTCTTCTCCGTCACCGGCAGCGCGTCCATGTCGCCCCGCAGCAGCACCGCCGGGCCGCCCGGCCGGCCGCCCCGCAGCACCGCCGTCACCGAGCTCAGCGCCGTGCCGGTGGTGATCTCCAGCGGCAGCCCGTCCAGCGCGGCGAGCACCTTCTCCTGGGTCTGGGGCAGGTGGAGGCCGAGCTCAGGGGTGGTGTGCAAGGAGTGCCTGAGCTGTACGAGTTCGTCCCGCATATCCTGCGCGGATTCCATGAACGCCATGAAGAACATTGTTCACCTACCGGCACGGAAGTCGACAAGCCACGTCGGTACGATGGCCGGGTGACTCAGCGTAAGCGGATCGACTCCTGGTTGTCCGACATGGACGGCGTCCTCGTCCACGAGGGGCGGCCGATCCCCGGGGCGGACGAATTCATCAAGCGGCTCGACGAATCCGGCAGGAAGTTCCGGGTGCTGACCAACAACTCGATCTACACGCAACGGGACCTGTCCGTGCGGCTGGCCGGCGCCGGCCTCACCGTGCCCGCCGAGTCCATCTGGACCTCCGCCCTCGCCACCGCCCAGTTCCTCGACGACCAGCGGCCGGGCGGGTCGGCGTACGTCATCGGCGAGGCCGGGCTCACCACCGCCCTGCACGAGGTCGGCTACGTCCTGACCGACCTCGACCCCGACTACGTCGTGCTCGGCGAGACCCGCACCTACAGCTTCACCCAGATCACCCGCGCCATCCGCCTCATCGAGAACGGCGCCCGCTTCATCGCCACCAACCCCGACCCCATCGGCCCCTCCACCGAGGGCTCCCTGCCGGCCTGCGGCGCCGTGGCCGCCCTCATCACCAAGGCCACCGGCGTCGCCCCCTACTTCGTCGGCAAGCCCAACCCCCGCATGATGCGCAGCGCGCTCAACGACATCGAGGCCCACAGCGAGACCACCGCGATGATCGGCGACCGCATGGACACCGACATCGTCTCCGGCATGGAGGCCGGCCTCTACACGATCCTCGTCCTCACCGGGGTCACCCAGCGCGAGCAGATCGACCGCTACCCCTACCGCCCCTCCCTCGTCGTCGAGTCCGTGGCCGACCTCATCGACCTCATCTGAGACCGGCCTCATCTGAGACCGGCCTCATCGGGAGCGGCCGCGTCCGGAAGCGGGTCCGTGCGAACCTGACGGCTCCTGACAGGTTCCTCCGGCAGGCTGGGCGGCATGACCCGCGTGTACCTGGAGACCGGACCCAAGAAGGTGTTCGCCTGCTCGCTCGACTGGCCCGGCTGGGCCCGCGCCGGCAAGGGCGAGGAGGCGGCCCTGGACCGCCTGATGGATGACGAGGCCCGCTACCGGGTGATCGCCGAGCGGGCCGGCGTGCCGTTCGCGCCCGGGGAGCCGGAGGTGGTGGCCCGCGTGCCGGGCAGTTCGAGCACCGACTTCGGCATCCCCGCCGTCGTCCCCGACCTGGATCTGGAGCCGCTGCCCGCCGCCGACGCCGAGCGCTGCGTCGCGCTGATGCGGGCCGCCTGGGACCTGTTCGAGGAGGTCGCCGGCGCCGCCCCCGAGGGGCTGCGCAAGGGCCCGCGTGGCGGCGGCCGCGACCGCAGCAGGATCGTGGACCACGTGGTGGAGGCCGAACGCTCCTACGCCCGCATGCTCGACATCCGCTACAAGCCGTACAAGTCGGTCGCGGACCGCGACGCCCTGCGTGACGAGCTCGCCCTCACCCTCTCCCGCGCCTGGCACCCTCCCCTGACCACCAAGTGGCCGCCCCGCTATGCCCTGCGCCGCATCACCTGGCACGTCATCGACCACATCTGGGAGATCGAGGACCGTTCATGAGAATTTCTTCACTCAGCGTCGCGACACGCCCACGATCTGCAATCATGTGCGGGCAGAAGAACGGGACCTGGCTAAGCTAAGTAACCAGGTCCCTCACGTCACCGTAGACGATGGAGGGCGCACATGCGCGTACAACACGAGATCGAGCGTCTGAAGGTCCGGATGCGCAATGTCGAGGTGATCGTGGGCTCGGGAGGTGTCGTGTCGGATCACTCCAAGGAGCTGGACTCCCAGGCGGAGCGCCTCTGGCACATCGACGTCCGCACCAAGAAGATGGACGGCGACATCACCGAACTACGCGGCAACGTCACCAGGCTCCAGGGCGACGTGACCAAGCTCCAGAGCGACGTCACCGAGCTACGCGGCGACATGACCAAGCTCCAGGGCGACGTCACCGAGCTACGCGGCGACGTGACCAAGCTCCAGAGCGACGTGACGGTGATGCAGGGCGACATTGCTGAGCTCAAGGGCGATGTCGTCGAGCTCAAGAGCGATGTCGCTCAGCTCAAGGGCGATGTCGTCGAGCTCAAGAGCGATGTCGCTCAGCTCAAGAGTGATGTCGTCGAGCTCAAGAGCGACGTCGCCGGGCTCAAGAGCGACGTTGCTGGGCTCAAGGGTGATGTTGCTGGGCTCAAGGGCGATGTCTCTGAGCTCAAGGGTGATGTCGCCGGGCTCAAGGGTGATGTCGTCGAGCTTCGGCGGGACATGGCCGATCTCCGGGCTCAGGTCGTCGGTCTCGCGCCCAAGGTGACGGGCATCGACTCGAAGGTGGATCTCATCCTGGAGAGGCTCAGCGCGTAGGCGTCCCCGGGGTCCTCGGCCGGTGAGGGTCGGGGGCCCCAGCATGTTGTGCCGGTGGTGGCCCGGCTGGGTAAAGCGGCTCACCTTGGCGGATCGCACTGGCTACGATCGTCACGGAAAGCGACCGGGCGACCACGGAAACAAGGGAGAAGGCGGGCGTGCGTGGACGTACGAGCGGAGATTCTCGACTTGAAGCTCCGTGTTGAGGGCCTGGAGGCCGGCCGCGGCGCCGTAGGGGCCGATGAGGGAGAGGTGGCGGCCCGGCAGGCGGAGCTGCTGCGCGAGCTCAACGACCGCACCCGGCAGCTCCAGCAGGAGATCGCGGCGTTCCGGTGCTGGGTCGGCGAGGTCTGTGCCGAGGTGGGCCAGGACATCGCGGCCCTGCAGACCGAGGTCGAGGGCATCCGCTGGGTGGTCAGTGCCCCGCCGGGGGCGTTCCCCGGCGGGGGCGGCGGGCCGGAGGTGCGGCTGGAGGTGGCCGAGAGCTTCGCCGGGGTGCGGGCGGAGATGGCCCAGGAGTTCGAGTCCGTACGCTCCGAGATGCTCGACCTCGGCATCAAGATCGACCGGCTGCTGCGCCGGCGCGGCGACTGAGTCCGGACGTAGGGGACATAAGTCATATCAAGTCACATACGACTGCCCTCTCGGCCCGCACCTTCTTCGGGTAGCCTAACCTACGGTCCCGTAACCTGAAGGAGAAGATCTTTTATGGCGATGACTCAGACGGAGCTGCTGCACGAACTCGAGCCGGTGGTGGCCGGCGAGCTCGACCGCCACCACAAGATGGCCAAAGAGTGGTTCCCGCACGAGTACATCCCGTGGAGCGAGGGTCGCGACTTCGACGGCATCTACGGAGGCGCGGCGTGGCAGGAGGGCGACTCCAAGATCCCCGAGGCCGCCCGCGTGTCACTCATCGTCAACCTGCTGACCGAGGACAACCTCCCCAGCTACCACCACGAGATCGCCACCACGTTCGGCCGTGACGGCGCGTGGGGCACCTGGGTGCACCGCTGGACGGCGGAGGAGGACCGGCACGGCACCGCCATCCGCGACTACCTCACCGTGACCCGCGCGGTCGATCCCGTCGCTCTGGAACGTGCCCGCATGCACCACATGGAGCAGGGCTACGTCACCGAGTACGGCACCATGCTCCAGCAGCTCGCCTACGTCTCCTTCCAGGAGCTGGCCACCCGCATCGCCCACCGCAACACCGGCAGGGCCTCCGGCGACGAGGGCTGCGAGCGCCTGCTCGCCCGCATCGCCGCCGACGAGAACCTCCACATGCTCTTCTACCGCAACCTGCTCAAGGCGGCCTTCGAGCTGGACCCGGGCCAGACCATGCGCGCGGTGACCGACGTCGTCACGACGTTCCAGATGCCGGGGCAGGGCATGGACGGGTTCGCCCGCAAGGCGATGATCATCGCCAACGAGGGCATCTACGACCTGCGCCTCCACCTCGACGACGTGCTCATGCCGGTGCTGCGGCAGTGGGCGGTGTTCGACAAGACCGGGCTCGGTCCCGAAGGGGAGCAGGCCCGCGAGGAGCTGGCCGCGTTCCTGGCGAAGGCCGAGGTGACGGCGGCCAGGTTCGTCGAGCGCCGCGAGGCGCGCCGGGCCCGCGCCGCCGAGCGCCTGGGCTGAGCCCGCCCCTGAGCGTGTGCCCTTGAGCGTGCGGCCCTGAGCGTGGGTCCCAGGCGCCTGGCCCTGGTCCCGGCCCTGGTCCCGGCGCCTGGCCCCAGGGTGCGCCCATCCCCGGGTGATGGCGGGGCTCCGTCCGTGCCATGATCCTGCCTCATGGACCTGCTCGCCCAGTTGCTCGTCGCGCTGTTCGCCCTCCTGACGATCGCTCTGATGGCGGCGGTGGCGCAACGGCTGCTGGACGTCCGGTTCGGCGTGTTACGCACGTTCGTGGCCGCGCTGGTCGCCTTCGCGCTGGCCGAGCCGCTGCTCACGCCGATCCTGTCGGCGATGGACATCCCGGCCGGCGGGCGGCTGCCGGACGTGGGGGCGCTGGGCGTCCTGCTGCTCGTCGTGATGGCCATGGTGCTCGTCCCGATGATGCTGCTGGTGCTGGCCGAGGCGCTGGTCCCGCCCGGCTCGCTGCCGGGCCCCGTGGAGCTGCTGCGGTCGGTGCGGGGGCGGGTGTCGCGGGCCCGCAGGTACTCCCAGATCACCCGGATCGCGATCAAGCACGGCCTCGGCCCCTACCTGCGGGGCCGGGGCGAGCGGCTGGACGACCGGCGTGGCAAGGTACGCCTGGCCGGCTCCCTGCGGCAGGCCCTGGACGAGGGCGGCGTCACGTTCGTCAAGCTCGGCCAGGTCCTGTCCACCCGGCGTGACCTGCTGCCCGCCGAGTTCGTCGAGGAGCTGGGACGGCTCCAGGACCAGGTCGGCCCGGCCCCGTGGCAGCGGGTCGAGCCGGTGCTCACGGAGGAGCTGGGCGGGCCGGTGGAGGAGGTCTTCGCCGCCTTCGAGCGGACGCCGCTGGCCGCCGCCTCCATCGGGCAGGTCCACGCCGCCCGCCTGCACGGCGGCGAGAGCGTGGTGGTCAAGGTGCGGCGGCCGGACATCGAGGCGGTCGTGGCCAGGGACCTGGACATCGTCCGGCGGCTGGCGGCCACGCTGGAGTCGCGTACGCGCTGGGGGCGCTCGCTGGGGCTGCGCGACCTGGCGGAGGGGTTCGCGGCCGCCGTGCGGGAGGAGCTGGACTTCCGGGTGGAGGCCGCCAACCTGGCCGCCGTCACGGCGGGGAGCGGCGCGGACGGCCCCGGAGGGCGCGTCACCTACCCCGTTCCGGTGCCCGCCCTGTGCACCGAGCGGGTCCTGGTGATGCGGCGGCTGTCGGGCCGGCCGGTCACCGAGGCCGCGCCCGAGGACGGCCCCCGCCTGGCCCGCGACCTGCTCGGCTGCCTGCTCCGCCAGATCCTCGTGGACGGCGTCTTCCACGCCGACCCGCATCCCGGCAACCTCATGCTGCTCGACGACGGCAGTCTCGGCCTGCTCGACTTCGGCTCGGTCGGCCGCCTGGACGCCTCGGTCCGCTCGGCCCTGCAGCGCTTCCTGCTCGCCATGAACCGCCAGGACCCGCTCGGCGTCACCGACGCCCTGCTGGAGGTGGTGCCCCGCCCCGAGGACATCGACGAGGCCGCCCTGGAACGCGCGCTCGGCCAGTTCATGGCCCGGCATCTGGGGCCGGGCATGGACAGCATGCAGATGTTCACCGACCTGTTCCGGATCGTCATGGCGTACGGGCTGTCGATCCCGCCCGAGGTGGCCGCCGTCTTCCGGGCGCTGGCCACGCTGGAGGGCACGCTGGTGCGCCTGTCGCCCGGCTTCGACCTCATCGGCGAGGCCCGCGCGTTCGCCGGGCGGCACCTGGCCGAGCGTGCCGAGCCGGCCGCCGTGAAGGAGACGCTCACGCAGGAGCTGGCCGCGCTGCTGCCGATGCTGCGCCGCCTGCCCCGCCGGGTCGAGCGCATCGCCAGCGCCGCCGAGCACGGCAGGCTGAGCGTGAACGTGCGGCTGCTCGCCGACGAGCGCGACCGCCGCTACGTGACCGGGCTGCTGCACCAGGTGCTGCTGACGGTGCTCGGCGCCACGGCGGGCGTCATGGCCGTCATGCTGCTCGGCACCGGCGGCGGGCCGCAGATCATGGCCGGTACGTCGCTGTTCCACCTCATCGGCTACAACCTGCTGATGATCTCGGCGATCCTGGTGCTGCGCGTGCTGGCGCCAATTTTCCGGCGCAACAGGAAGTTGGAAGATTAACTTTCATCCCTGGGGTAGTGCTGCGGCACGGGAATCACATTTGACCGGGGCATGGTCTTGGACAACCCCGGCATCGGGCAGTTTCCCGGTAACACCGGAACCCCTTGGGAGCAGAGGGTGAAAATCATCGGCATCGCCGCCGGCCTTCACGCCGGATCGTTCGTCAACCGGTTGCTGGAAGCGGCGGGCGGTGAGTTGCCCGAGAGCGTTGGATTCGAGGTGTGGCAGGGGCTGGGGGAGATACCGCCGTACGAGGCCGGGCAGCCGGCCCCGGCCGCGGTACGGGAGCTGGCCGGGCTGATCGCGGCGGCGGACGCGGTGATCCTGACGGCGCCCGAGCACAGCCTGCTGCCGGCCGAGCTGAGCCACACCCTCGACTGGCTGACGGCGCGGGAGGCGTTGTCCGGCAAGCACGTGGCGGTGATGAGCGCGAGCGCGCGGGCGTGCGGGGCCATGTGGGCGCAGGCGGAGCTGTACAAGAGGCTCCAGGGGGCCGGGGCGGTGGTGACGGGCGCTGAGCTGGTGATCCTGCCCGGCTGCCGCCATTTCGACGAGGACGGCCATCTCGCCGACCTCGTCCTGCGCGAGCAGGTACGGGCCGTGATCGGCCCCTTGTGTCCCGCCGAGTTGCTGGAGCCGGCCCTCGCCGCCGAGGCCCTGGAGCCCGCCCCGAGGAGGCGGGAGCCGGCGCTGAAGCTGTGCGAGCCCGTCCTCGACGTGCGCGAGCCCGCCCTGTCCCGCTGAGGACCGGAGACCGGCCCTCAGAGGTCGCGGCGCAGCCGCTTGATGTCGGAACGCTGCTTCTTGGCGGCGATGCGGCGCTCGACCGAGCCCCGGCTGGGCTTGGTCGGGCGCCGTCGCTTTGGTGGCGGGGCGATGGCCTCGCGCAGCCGCTGGGCCAACCGCTGCGCCGCGGCCTCCCGGTTCCTGAGCTGCGAGCGGTGCTCCGAGGCGGCGATCGTGATCGTGTCCGAGCCCAGCCGGCCGAGCGCGCGCTCCTTCAGCGCGGGCGGCAGCGCCGTGCTCGCCGCCACGTCGAAGGTCAGCTCCACCCGGCTGTCGGTGGTGTTGACGCCCTGGCCGCCGGGCCCCGACGAGCGCGAGAAGCGCCAGACGAGCTCGGCGTCGGGGATGACGACCGAGTCGTTGACGACCAGCGGGCCGGGCATGGGCGGAGCTCCTGTCTCGTGGATCGGCGGGGACGGCATGGACGACGCGGACGGCGGGGCGATGCCCGTCGAAGGTTAGTGTCACCGTATCCGGGCGGTACATGCCGTCCGCAACGGCATTTTCAATCACCGTCCCCGCTGCGACTATGAAGGGAACATCGCGCAGGAGGGGCGTATTTCATGCACCCTGTCGTCCAGGCGGGTCTCACGGTGGTGCTGGCCGTCGTCTCCGCCGTCGGGTTCCTGCTGCTGCGGTGCCAGGGCAAGGGGCGGCCGTTCGGGCCCGCGGGGCGGCGGCTGGCCGTTGCCGTGATCCTGCTGACCGGGCTGTCGTCCGCCGGGGTCGCGTTGCTGAGCAAGCTGTTGCTGAGCGACTTCCTGGCCACCGCGATGGCCGCCGCCGCGCCGAGCGGGCTGTGGCTGAGCCAGATGCGGGGCAAGGACGAGGAGCGGCGGTCCCTGGCGCGCGAGGCGGCGACGTTCTGGCTGGTGTCACTGCTGGCCAAGCTGGACCAGGCGATGGCCGAGGACCAGTGGCGGTGGTGCGAGCGGCGGGTGGACGACTCCTGGAACGTCTACGAGCTCAGCCTGGCCGCCAACCGCTACCACGAGCGGATCGCCGAGCGCCTCACCCCCGAGGAACGCCGGCGCGAGCGCGTCCACGCGCGGCTGGACGCCATCGAGCGGCGGCTCGACGTGGCCGCGCTGATCGAGGACGGGGCGGCCCGCGCGAAGGTGGCCACCGCGCTCAGCGGCTCGCGGCACACCAGGGCGGCCCGGTACGAGCGCTACCTCAACGACCTGCGCCGCCTGCACGGCGTGCTCAAGCACGACGCGGAGAGCGAGCTGCTGCGGCTGCTGGCCGCCGGTTACCGGGCCGGCTACCGGGCGCTGCCGGCGTTCACGCCGCCGTCGCGCGTCCGCGCGTCGGAGAACGCCCGGCGGGCCCTGTGAGACGCCCGGTAGCTCGCGGGCGGAGGCGGAGCGGTCAGCCGTCGGTGAACGCAGTCAGCCGTCGGTGAACGACGCCTCGGCCGCGCCCTCGGCGTCGCCGAGCGTGAACTCCAGCCGGGCGCCGAGCGCGTCGACGACCGCCCCCAGCGTGCGGAGCGTGAGGTTCTCGTCGCCGGACAGGATCTGGCTCACCCGGCCTGCGGACACGCCCATCGCCGCGGCCAGGTCGGCACGGGAGATCTTGTGCTCCCGCATGTACCAGGTGATCTCGTCGACGACCTCCTGGGCGAAACCGCCCACTTCATCGCGCGTGCTCCGGCGTGGGGTCATGGGGGTCTCGCTCTCGGGACACCGATGTTGTCGTTTTCAGGTCTCCCCACTTTAGCTCTGCCTAAACGTTTAGGCAAGACTAAACCCCGGACGGCCGTTTGACGGCGGCACGCAAGCGGCGTATGCCAGCATCGCGCGAGCGGCACCGGCAGCGAGGGAGGGCACGGGTGACGGTCATCGTCGGCGTCCACGGCATCGGCAAGTACGGCTACTACCTGGAGGCCGGATCGGCCACCGGCGCGGCGGAGGCCATGCGCGTCAAGTGGGACCGCTACCTGCACGCGGCCCTCGGCGGCGCCGGAGCCGGCGCGTACTTCAGCGAGATCGCCTACTTCTCCCACCACCTGCACGACGGCGGGCCCAGGGCGGCCCGCTCGCTCGCCGGCCTCGACGCCCACGCCCAGCGGGTCCTGCTGGAGTGGGCGCGGAACCGGGGGATGGGCGAGCGGGTGACCGGCACGCTCAAGACGTTCACCGGGTGGCTGCTGACCAGGCTCGACAGCCGGTCGGCGGCCTTCGCCCAGCTGTTCGCGCCGGAGGTGGCCGCCTACCTGACCGACAGCGGCAGGCGCGACCGGTGCCGGCAGGCCGTGGCCGGGGCCATCCGCCGCAACCGGCCGCGGGTGGTCATCGCGCACTCGCTCGGCAGCGTCGTGACGTACGAGACCCTGTGGGCCCACCCCGACCTGCGGGTCGAGCTGCTGATCACCCTCGGCAGCCCGCTCGGCATGCGCAACGTCGTCTTCGAGCGCCTGCTGCCCGCCCCCGTCAACGGCCGCGGCGAGCGGCCGCCGGGCGTGGCCCGCTGGGTGAACATCGCCGACAAGGACGACATCGCCGCCATCCCGCCCGGCCTGGCCGGCTGCTTCACCGGCGTGGACGCCGAAGAGCTGGTCAACCTCGACTGGATCGACTTCCACACGGCCGAGAAGTACCTGGGCTGCCCCGCGCTCAGCCCGCATCTGCGACCATTCCTGGCATGACGTGGATCGTGTTCGACTACGGCGGCGTCCTGTCGCTGCCCCAGGCCGAGTCCGACGCCGAGGAGATGGCCCGGGCGATGGACGCCGAGCCCACGGCGTTCAAGAGCGGCTACTGGCGGCACCGGCTGGACTTCGACCGGGCCGGCCTGACCCCGCACGCCTACTGGTCGGCGGTGCTCGGCCGGTCCGTCACCCACTCCGAGGTCGCCCGCCTGGTCGCCATGGACGTGGCGAGCTGGGCACACCCCAACGAGGGCACCGTCGCGCTGCTCGGCGAGCTGCTGGCCGACGGCTTCCGCGTGGCGCTGCTGTCCAACGCGCCGATCTGCGTCGGCGACGGCCTGGACGAGCTGCCCTGGATCGCGGCCATCGAGCGCCGCTTCTACAGCGGCAGGATGGGCCTGGTGAAGCCGGAGCGGGAGATCTACGCCGAGGTCGTGCGCGCGCTCGGCGCCGCCCCCTCCGACATCGTCTTCATCGACGACCGTGCCGAGAACGTCGAGGGGGCCCGGCGCGTGGGCATGACCGGCGTGCACTTCACCGACGCCACCGCCCTGCGCGCCGTACTGCCCCGTTGACGCGGTTCGCCGAGGACGACCGTTGCTGTTCACCGCGCCTTGACTCGCCGGTCACGGGCGGGTCAGCGCGGGCGGACATACCTGGGACGTGGACCGCAGAGCCTTCCTGACAGCGGCGACAGCCGGCCTCCTCGCCTCCCCGGCCTGGGCCGCGCCCGCCTCGGCAGCCCCCTCCAGAACCCTCAGATCCGACCCGTTCACGCTCGGCGTGGCCTCCGGCGACCCCTCCGCCGACGGCTTCGTGCTGTGGACCCGGCTGGCCGTCGAACCGCTCAGCGGCGACGGCCGCGGCGGCATGCCCTCCCGCGACGTGGAGGTGGACTGGCAGGTCGCGGCCGACGAGCGCTTCACCACGGTCGTCAGGTCCGGCACCGCCACCGCCCGCGCCCGCGACGCCCACAGCGTCCACGTCGAGCTCGGCGGCCTGGAGCCGGGCCGCGACTACTTCTACCGCTTCCGCAGCGAGGGCCGCCTGTCCCCGGCCGGCCGCACCAGGACCACGCCCACCGGCGGGACAACGCCGCTCACGTTCGCCGTGGCCGCGTGCGCGCACTACGAGCACGGCTACTACACCGCCTACCGCCGCCTCGCCGAGCAGGAGCCCGACCTCGTGGTGTTCCTCGGCGACTACATGTACGAGTACGGCCCGAGCGGCTACACCGCCCTGGCCGGCCGCGTCCGCACCCACACGCCCGGCAAGTGCCGCACCCTCGCCGACTACCGCCTCCGCCACGCCCAGTACAAGAGCGACCACGACCTCCAGCGGGCGCACGCCACCGCGCCGTGGCTGGTGGCCTTCGACGACCACGAGATCGAGAACAACTGGGCCGGCTCCACCTCCAGCACCGGCGCCGCCGACTTCGCCGGCCGCCGGGCGCAGGCGTTCCGCGCCTACTACGAGAACATGCCGCTGCGCCGCGGCAGCCTCCAGGGCGCGGTGCTGCGGGTCAACCGCCGCGTCTCCTGGGGCACGCTGGCCCGCTTCCACCTGCTCGACACCCGGCAGTTCCGCGACGACCAGGCCTGCCTGGACGGCGTGCGGGCCGGCTGCGACGAACGGCTCGCCGACGGGCGCACCCTGCTCGGCGCCGGCCAGTGGCGCTGGCTGGAGGACGGCCTGCGCGGCTCCACCGCCCGCTGGAACCTGCTCGGCCAGCAGATCATGGTCGCCCAGCGCGACTACAAGATCGGCCCAGGCCGCGAGGTCAACCTGGACTCCTGGGACGGGTACGCCGCCGAGCGCGGCCGGCTCCTGGACGCGCTGGCCCGCACCCCGAACCCCGTGGTGCTGACCGGCGACGCCCACATGCACCACCTGGCCGAGCTCAAGCGCGACTTCGACGACCCGGACGCGCCCGTCGTGGCCAGGGAGCTGGTGGCCTCGTCGATCGCCAGCGACGGCGACGGCTACCGGGACAGGACCTGGATCGCCGAGGCCCTCCAGGAGAACCCCCACTTCTCCTACATCGACCAGCGCCGCGGCTACCTGATGGGCCGGCTGACCCAGGACGAGCTGTCGGTCGACTTCCGCACGCTCGACTACATCTCCCGGCGCGGCGCCCAGGCCAGGACCTCGCACCGGCTCACCATCCCGGCCGGGGAGGACGCGGCCGCGGCGAGCCGGGCCGCCGCCGCGGCGGCTCCTCCGGCCAGGCCGGTTTCCTGAACGCCCGCTGGGAACACGCTGAAGATCCGCTCAACCGCCGGCCGGGCGAGGGCCGGGCCGTGACCCGGGGGCAGGTCCTCCCCTTTCCCGAGGCCGCGGGGGCGGGGCGGGCCCGGGTCACGACCCGGCGGTTGAGCGGGCCGGACGGGACGCCCGGCCCGGGCTCGTGACGGGGCGGTGGCCCGGGCTCGTGACGGGGCGGTGGCCCGGGCTCGTGGCGGGACGCCCGGCCCGGGCTCGTGGCGGGGCGGGCGGCCCCGGGGTTCTCACCTCTCGCGGTGGGGCCGCCGGTCAGGCGCCCGGCCAGGTGCCGTCGGGGAACTCGCCCGCGGTGCCGCCCGACATCAGCACCTGGTCGCGCTCGCCCAGGCCCGAGGTGACCTCCACGTACTGGTCGCCGCGCACGCCCGTCCGCACGACCGTGGCCACGTCGCGGCCGCCCGACCGGACGGTGACCACCTGGGTGCCGTCCGGCCTGCTGCGGACCGCCGACGCGGGCACGTAGATCGCGTCCGCCGCCTCGTCCGTGGTGATCGTCACCGAGGCCGTCTGGCCCAGCATCAGACCGGCCGGCGGCTCGTCGAAGGCGAGGGTGACCGAGTAGCGGACGAGCTGGCCGTCCCTCGTGGCGGTCGGCGCGATCGCCGTCACCGTGCCCGTGTGGCGCTCGCCGGGGCGCGTGGCCAGCGTGATCCGCGCCTGCTGGCCGAGCTTCAACCGGTTGACGTCGGACTCGGTGACCATCGCCTGGACCTGCAACTCGTCCAGGTCGCCCAGGCTGATGAAGGTGCCGGTGCCGGCCGTGTCGCCGACGCGGCCCGCCACCGACAGGACCGTGCCCGCCACCGGGGCCACGATGCGGGTGGCCCGTACGCCGTCGGCGGCCTGCTCCAGGGTGGCTTCGGCGCGGTCCACGTTCGCGGCGGCCTGCTCCTCGGTCGTGCCCCCGCCGTTGCCGCCGCCGTTGTTGCCGCCGGGCGTGCCGGTTCCGGGCACGGTGGTGGTGCCGTTGCCGCCGGTCGGGGCGCAGGAGCCGGCGCCCTGGCCGGGGCGGGTGGCGCCGGTGCCGGGCCTGGCCGAGGGCTTGCCGGTCGCGGACGGCTTCGTGGTGGACGGCTTCTTCGTGGTGGACGGCTTGGCGGTGGGGGAGCCGGTCGAGGGGTGGTCGCCGGTCTGCTGCGTCCCGCCGTCGCTGGTGCCGCCGTTCGCGGGGGCGGCGGTGACGGTCCTGGTCACCGTGACCGTGGCCGTCACGGTGGCGGTCACGGTGGTGGTCACGGTGACCGTGGCCGTGGGTCGCGGGCCGGGGTCGGTCGGGCGGGAGGTCGGAGTGCGGGTCGGGGTGGGGGTGCGGGTCGGGGTCGGGGTGGGGGTGAAGGTGGGTGCGGGGTGCGGGGTCCGGGTCGGCGTCGGCGTCGGAGTGGGAGTCGAGCTCCCGTGCCGGGCCGCGACGGGAGCCACGGTGGGCGACCCGGCGGGACCGAGCGCTCCACCGCCCGCCGCTCCACCGCCCGCCGCTCCACCGCCCGCCGCTCCACCGCCCGCCGCTCCACCGCGCGTGGCGCCGCCGCCCGGCGTTCCGTTGCCCGTTGTCCCGTTGCCCGTCGTCCGGTCGCCCGTCGTCCTGCGGCCGGCGGGCAGGGTCCCGG
This sequence comes from Nonomuraea sp. NPDC050783, assembly GCF_040802095.1. Classification (NCBI taxonomy): domain Bacteria; kingdom Bacillati; phylum Actinomycetota; class Actinomycetes; order Streptosporangiales; family Streptosporangiaceae; genus Nonomuraea; species Nonomuraea sp. NPDC050783. Next base: position 18,387 of record NZ_JBFAHK010000013.1, on the reverse strand, counting down.
TACCGACGTCAAGGGTGCCGCCGATGGTGGTGGCGCTGCTCGGGGCGGGGGAGGGAGGGGCGGCCGGGGTGCCGTTCACCGCGTCGGCGGAGGGGACGCCGGTGGCGGGAGCGCCGGTCGGCGTGGTGCTGCCGGCCGGTCCGCCGGAGGCGGCCCTTCCGCTGGGCGCGGGCGAGGAGCCGCCGCTGCCGGGAGCGCAGGTCGCGCCACCGGCCGCCCGGTTCCCGCCAGAAGCCCCCGTCCCGCCCGTGCTGCCGGTTCCGCCCGTGCTGCCGGTTCCGCCCGTGCTGCCGGTTCCGCCCGTGCTGCCGGTTCCGCCCGAGCTGCCCGTCCCGCCCGAGCTGCCCGTCCCGCCCGAGCTGCCCGTCCCGCCCGAGCTGCCCGTTCCGGGGGAAGCGGCGGGTCCGGTCGAGGTGTTGCCCGCCGTGGTCGTGGCCGGGGTCGAGGAGATCTTGGTCAGGGCTTCCTCGGCTGCTGCCAGGTCGGCCTTGGCCGCCTCGTACGCCTCCCGCGCCGCCCGCCCGTCGATCCGGGCCAGCACCTGGCCCTTGCGTACCTTGGTCCCCGCCTTGACGTACACCTTGGTCACGGTGCCGGAGGAGCCGAAGGCCAGGTCGCGGCGGGAGCCGTCCACGGTGTTGCCGGCGGCGCTCACCACCGCCGTGACCTGCCCGCGCTGCGCGGCGGCGAGCCGTACCTGCACGGCGGGCGGAGCGTCGTCGCGCGACGCGAGCACGGCCACGCCCGCCCCGGCGGCGAGCACGGCCAGGGCGAGCCCGCCCAGCGCGAAAGTCCGTCTCATGGCGGATCATCCTGGCGAAGCAGGTTCGCGGCACGCTGCGAGGAGCCTAAGAGTTTTCTGTGTGCCCCCGGGACGGGGCCGGCTATCAGCGAACGTTCAGCTCGCTCGCGGCTGCGGCGCAGCATTCTGTGCAAGGGTCACCGCTCGTGAAGGTGTCGAACAGGCGCAGACCGCGCAAGAGCCGCGGGGCGCTGATGACCAACGGAGCACTGGCGGTGCTCCTGCTGGGCGGTGCGGCGCTCGCCTACGCCCAGCTCGGTACGGAGGAGGCGGCGGGCGAGAGCGCCGTCAGGACGGTGACGGCGAGCCGCGGCACGGTCGTGGCCTCCGTGTCCGCCACCGGCGCGGTCGAGAGCGCCAGGTCCCGTGCCCTGTCCTTCGGCACGTCGGGCACGGTCGAGAAGATCTACGTCAAGGCCGGCGACAAGGTGAGCAAGGGCGAGATCCTGGCCCGGCTGGACGACGACGCCGCCCAGGAGTCGCTGGCGGCGGCCAAGGCGGCCTACGACAGCGCCGTGTCCGAAGGCACGGACACGGCCCAGCTCTACGCCGCCTCCATCAAGGCCCGCAACACCTACCGCGAGGCCCGGCGCACGGTCGCCGCCACGGTGCTCAAGGCCCCCTTCAGCGGTACGGTCACGGCCGTCAACGGTTCGGTCGGCGGCACGAGCAGCGGCACCGGGAGCACGAGCGGCCAGAGCCAGGCCCAGGGACAGGGCACCGGCCAGGGCGGCCAGTCGCAGAGCACGGGCGGCTCCGGCACCGGCACCGGCTCGGGTTCGAGCTCCGGCTCCGGCTCCGGCTTCGTGGAGCTGGCCGACACCGGCAAGCTGCGGCTCGTCGGCACCTTCACCGAGTCCGACGTCGGCAAGCTCAAGAAGGGGCAGGCGGCCACGATCACGTTCGACGCGCTGCCCGGCGTCAGCGCCGCCGGCGAGGTCACCCAGATCGAGCCGGTCGCCTCCACCAGCAACAACGTCGTGCAGTACCCGGTCACGGTGACGTTCACCGAGGTGCCGGACGAGGTCCGGCTGGGCCAGACCGCCACCGTCGAGGTCGTCACCGGCCGGGCCGAGAACGTCGTCACCGTCCCGTCCACGGCGATCTCCACCAGCGGCGGCCAGACCACGGTCACCCTGCTCAAGGACGGCCGCCAGACCAGGACCCCGGTGGAGGTCGGTGTGCGCGGCACCGTCCTGACCGAGATCAGGTCCGGCGTCTCCGAGGGCGACCGGCTCGTGCCCCCGGCCTCCTCGACCGGCTCCGGCCAGGGCGGCGGCATCCGCTTCGGCGGCGGCGGTGGCTTCCCCGGCGGTGGCGGCATGCCGGGAGGCGGGCGATGAGCGCTCCCGGCCTGCGCGTGGTGGAGCCGGTGCCGGTCCTGCGGGTGCGGAACCTGGTCAAGGAGTACGGCGAGGGCGACGCCAAGGTCCGCGCCCTGCGCGGCGTCAGCCTGGACGTCGAGCGGGGCGACTACGTCGCCATCATGGGCGCCTCCGGCTCCGGCAAGTCCACGCTCATGAACATCCTCGGCTGCCTGGACGTCCCGACCTCCGGCACGTACCTGATCGACGGCGCCGACGTGGGCCGCCTGGACGAGCGGCAGCTCGCGATCCTGCGCAACCGCCGGGTCGGGTTCGTCTTCCAGTCGTTCAACCTGATCCCGCGGATGAGCGCGCTGGCCAACGTCGAGCTGCCGCTCGTGTACGGCGGCGTCGGCCAGGCCGAGAGGCGCTCCCGCGCCCTGGCCGCGCTGGAGCAGGTCGGGCTGAGCGACCGCGTGCACCACGAGCCGAACCAGCTCTCCGGTGGCCAGCAGCAGCGCGTCGCGGTCGCCAGGGCGCTGGTCACCGCGCCCGCCCTGCTGCTGGCCGACGAGCCGACCGGCAACCTGGACACCGCCTCCACGGGCGACGTGCTGCGGATCCTGGACCGGCTCAGCGACTCCGGCCGCACGATCGTGCTCATCACCCACGAGGAGGACGTGGCCGAGCACGCCAAGCGGGTCGTCCGCCTGGTGGACGGCGAGATCGTCGAGGACCGGCGGCAGGCGCCGGTGGACGGCCCGCCCCCGAGGGCGGCCGCGCGATGAACCAGCTGGAGATCCTCCGCTTCGCGCTGCGCGGCCTGCTGGCCAACAAGATGCGCAGCGCGCTGACCACGCTCGGCATCCTCATCGGGGTGGCGGCGGTCATCATGCTGGTCGCGGTCGGCGAGGGCTCCTCGCGCTCGATCCAGCAGAACATCCAGCGCCTCGGCGCCAACACGCTGACCATCTCCCCGTCGTTCTCGGGCGGCGGGGGCGGGGGCGGCGGTTTCCGTGGCGGGCCCGGGGACGGGGGCGGCAACACCGGGCCGCGTACCCAGGCCAGGCAGCTCAGCCTGGCCGACGCCGAGGCCCTGACCGACAGGACGCTGGCGCCGTCGGTCAGGAGCGTCTCGCCGGTGGTGAACGCCTCCTCCCCGACGGCCGCGTACGGCGCCGCCAGCCACACGATCGCCCAGTTCGTCGGCACCTACCCCAGCTACTTCGAGGCCGTGAACAAGCCCGTCGCCCAGGGCACCTACTTCTTCAACGACGACGTGCTGGCCGCCAGGAAGGTCGTGGTGCTCGGCCGGACCGTCGTGACGGAGCTGTTCGGCACGGTTGACCCGATCGGCAAGCAGATCAGCGTGTCCGGGGTGCCGTTCACCGTGGTCGGCGTGCTGAAGGAAACCGGCTCCACCGGCCTGCAGGACGCCGACGACCTCGCCGTCGCGCCGCTGCCGGCCGTGCAGCAGAGCCTGAGCGGGTTCGGCTCGCTCAGCCAGATCGTCGTGCAGGCCACCGGCGCCGGCACCACCACGACGGCGCAGTCCGAGGTCACGGCTATCCTCAACCAACGACACGGCATCACCGACGACAACCCCGACTACCGCGTGCTCAACCAGGCCACGTTGCAGGAGACCGTCAGCGAGGCGACCGGCACCTTCACCGTGCTGCTGGGCGCCGTCGCGGCGATCTCGCTGCTGGTGGGCGGCATCGGCATCACGAACATCATGCTGGTGACCGTCACCGAGCGCACCCGGGAGATCGGCATCCGCAAGGCGATCGGCGCGCCGCGCGGCGCGATCCTCGGCCAGTTCCTGATGGAGGCGACCCTGCTGAGCCTGGTGGGCGGGTTGTCGGGGGTGCTGGTGGCCTTTCTCGGGACCAGGTTCACCATCGCCGGCATCGAACCGGTCCTCGTGCCGTCCTCGGTCGCGCTGGCCCTGGGCGTGTCGGTGGGGATCGGGCTGTTCTTCGGCAGTTATCCCGCCAACCGGGCGGCCAAGCTCCGGCCGATCCAGGCCCTGCGTCACGAGTAAGGCAGAGTAAGGAGAGTCACATGTCGCAGCTCGACTCCTCGCCGTTCCCCGACGACCTGGGAGAGGAACTGGCCGTGCAGCCCAGGCAGGGCATGTCGAAGGTCACGATGGCGCTGGCCGCCGGCGTGGTCCTGGTGGCCGGCGTCCTCATCGGCATCCAGGCCGCCAAGCTCTTCGGCGGCGACGGCGGGCCCGCCGCCGCGGCCGGCGGGCAGCGCCCGGCGGGCGGCGGCTACGGCCAGCAGCAGGGCGGCCCGCCCGGCTACGGCCAGCAGCGCGGCCAGAACGGCGGCTTCGGCCAGCGCGCGGGCGGCATGGGCGGCGGCGGCACGTTCGGCACCGTCGAGAAGGTCGAGGACGGCAAGGTGTACATCAAGACCATGGACGGCAGCACGGTCACCGTCACCACCACCGACCGGACCACGGTCCAAATCGCCCGGCCCGGCAAGGTCACCGACCTGGAGAAGGGCAGCAACGTCACCGTCCGCGGGCAGCAGGGTGGCGACGGCTCGGTGACGGCCACCACCATCACCCAGGGCGACCGGCAGGTCCCGGGAGGAGGCCCGCGATGAGCGCCCAGCCCGAGGCCAGACTGCTGGTGGTCGACGACGAGCCCAACATCAGGGAGCTGTTCTCCGCCAGCCTGCGCATGGCCGGGTTCGAGGTGCTGACCGCGGCCGACGGCAGGCAGGCGCTGCGGGTGGCCGAGGAGAGCTCGCCCGACCTGGTGATGCTCGACGTCATGCTGCCCGACCTGGACGGCCTGACGGTCGCGGGAAGGCTGCGGTCCCGCGGCCGCCGGGTCCCCGTCCTGTTCGTCACCGCCAAGGACACGACCGAGGACCGGCTGGCCGGGCTCGGCCTCGGCGAGGACTACGTCACCAAGCCGTTCAGCCTGGAGGAGGTCATCGCCCGCATCCGGGCCGTGCTGCGCCGCACCCGCAGCGGCACCCCGCCCCCCAACCGGCTGCGCGTCGCCGACCTGGAGCTGGACGAGGAGACCCACGAGGTGTGGCGGGACGGCGTCCCGGTGAAGCTGTCGCCGACGGAGTTCCGGCTGCTGCAGTACTTCATGCTCAACGCCGGCCGGGTGCTGTCCAAGACGCAGATCCTCGACCACGTCTGGAACGGCGACTGGCGCACCGACGTCGGCCTCGTCGAGTCCTACGTCTCCTACCTGCGCCGCAAGGTGGACACCGGGGAGCGCAAGTACCTGCACACCCTGCGGGGCGTCGGCTACATCCTGCGCCCGCCCAGGGGTCTGTGACCGCGATGCCCCGCAGGCTCCGCGCGCTCCGCAAGCATCTGGCCAGGACGCCCCTGTGGCTCCGGCTGGTGTCGGTGACCCTGCTGCTGGTCACCCTGGCGATCACGCTGACCGGGTTGTTCGCCGTGCGGCTGCTGCGCGGCTACCTCGTCGAGCGGGTCGACCAGCAGCTGCGCGCCGCCGCCAGCCCGCGTGACCTGATCCCGCCGCCCGAGCCGCGGCCCACGGGCACCCGCCCGCAGCGTTTCCTCGGCCTGTTCCACGTGGTGATCCTGGACGCGAGAGGCGTCACGATCAGGACGCTCAGCGAGTCCACCGCCGCGCACACGCCCAGCCTGCCCCGGCTGACCGCCGCCGACGTGGCCGCGCTGGCCGGCCGGCCCTTCACCGTGGACTCCCGCGAACCCGGCGGCCCCACCTGGCGGGTGGTCGCCGTGCCGGGACGCGAGGACGAGAGCCGGGTGATCGCCATCAACCTGGGCGACGTGGACGACACGGTCACTCAGCTCGCCCTCATCGTGGCGGTGGGCGGCGGCGGCACGGTGATCGTGCTCGGCTTCGCCTGCCACTGGCTGGTCCGCCGCAGCCTGCGCCCGCTGCAGGAGATCTCCCGCACCGCCAAGGAGATCGCCGGCGGCGACCTGTCGCGCCGCGTCCCCCTCTGGTCGGGCACCACCGAGGTCGGCAAGCTCGGCCGCTCGCTCAACACCATGCTGGCCCGCATCGAGGACGCCGTGCGCGAGCGCGAGGAGGCCGCCGAGTCGGCCCGCCGCTCGGCCACCGCCGCCCGCCGCTCGGAGGAGCTGATGCGCCGCTTCATGGCCGACGCCTCGCACGAGCTGCGCACCCCGCTGACCTCGATCAGGGGCTTCGCCGAGCTGTACCGGCTGGGGGAGGAGAAGGACCTGGACGAGGCCGTGCGGCTGCTGGGCCGCATCGAGGGGCAGGCGGCCCGCATGGGCCTGCTGGTGGAGGACATGCTCCTGCTGGCCCGCCTCGACCAGCGGCGCGCGCTGGCCGCCCGGCCGGTGGACCTGCTCAGCCTGGCCGCCACAGCGGTGATCGACGCCCAGACGCTGGCGCCCGAGCGGCGCATCGAGCTGGTGCGGCTGTTCGGCGGCGACGGCGAGGTGGTGGTGACCGGGGACGAGCCGCGCCTGGCGCAGGTGGTGGGCAACCTCGTCACCAACGCGCTCACCCACACGCCCGACGGCACGCCGTTCCAGGTGCGGGTGGGCGTGGACGGCGACCGGGCCGTGGTGGAGGTGGCCGACGAGGGGCCGGGGTTCCCGCCGGAGGTGGCCGAGCGGGTGTTCGAGCGCTTCTACCGGGCCGATCCCGCGCGCAGCGCGGGCGGGTCGGGGCTCGGGCTGTCGATCGCGGCGACGCTGGTGGAGGCGCACGGCGGGATCGTCGTGGCCGAGAGCGAGCCGGGCAAGGGCGCCCTGTTCCGGGTGATCCTGCCCCTGCGTCAGCCGAAGGCGTAGCCGTACAGGCCGGTGCCCTTGGCGATCTCGCGGACCTTGCCCAGCCGCAGCCCGGAGGTGCGCGTGCCCGGCGCGTACAGGACCAGCCCCTGGTCGGGGGCGGCCACCACGAGCCCGTACAGCGGCCTGCCCCGCTCCAGCGCGTGGTACCGGCCGCCGCCGGGCAGCGCCGCCAGCGCGGCCCCGAAGTCGCGCCCCTCGCCCTTGATCAGCAGGTTGCCCTCGCGAGTCAGCCCGCCGGCCGCCCGGCCGGCCAGGACCTGCACCGCCCGCTCGCCGGGCACGCCGACGGCCAGCTCGTCGCGGCCGTCGCCGTTGAAGTCGCCGGCGGCCAGCGCCGCGCCGAAGCGGTCGTAGTAGCGGGGCCTGCCCTCCAGGGTGTTCTGCGACCACGCCTCGCTCCGGTCGGTACGCAGCCCGCGCCGGGAGCCGTACAGGACGTCCACCGTGCCGTCGCCGTAGTCCATGGCCCGCTGGTTCTCGCTCAGGCCCTCGCCCGGCACGCCGATGGCCAGGTCGGCACGGCCGTCGCCGTTGAAGTCGCCGGTGGCCAGCGCCGCGCCGAAGTTGTCCCACTTCTCGGCGGCGCCCTTGACGCCGGGGCTGCTCTGGGTGAGCAGCCGGGCGTGCCGGCCGCGTACGTCGATCACCGTGACCGAGCCCTGGCCGTCCTGCGTGACGCTGTCGGCGGGCGCGCCGACGGCCAGCTCGTCGCGGCCGTCGCCGTCGAAGTCGCCGGTGGCCAGCGCCGCGCCCCACTGGTCGGTGACGCCGGCGCCCTGCCGCACCCACGGCGTCTTCTGCGTGATCCGGTACGGCTTGCGGCCCTTCATCCAGTACACGGTCACCGCGCCGCCGGAGCGGTGGCCGGGCGCGCCGACGGCCAGCTCGTCCCTGCCGTCGCCGTCCAGGTCGCCGGCGGCCAGCGCGGCGCCGAAGCGGTCGCTGGACGGCTCGGCGAGGGCCAGCTCGTCGCCCCTGACCAGCCCGGCGGGGGAGCCGTGGAAGAGCTGGACGACGCCGTTGCCGTCGGCGCCGGGCACCCGCTCGCCGACGAACTCCTCCGACACCCCGACCGCCAGGTCGGCGCACCGGTCGCCGTCGAAGTCGCCCACGGCCAGCGCCGAGCCGAACGAGTCGCCCCGCTCCGCCCCGTCGCCCTGGGTGAGCGTGACCCGCCTGCCGGAGCCGTACATGACGGTCACCGAGCCGGCGCGGTCGCGGTCGTAGGGGGCGGCGACGGCCAGGTCGGGGCGGCCGTCGCCGTCGAAGTCCAGCGGGTGGCCGCCGCACGGGCGGGCGGCGGGGGCCGTGCCGGCGGCGAGGGGGAGCAGCAGGCAGGCGGCGAGCAGCGCGTTCATACCGCTAGTGATGTCCGCCCGGTGCGAACCCGGTCTTAACGCCGTGGGAACGTGCCAGGATAGTCGGGTGGACATCGACCTCGCGGATCTCGATTTCTGGCGCAAGCCGCTCAAAGAGCGCAACGAGGCGTTCGCCCGGCTCCGGCAGCTGGAGCGGCCGGTGTTCTTCCCGGAGAAGAAGGTGCCCTTCCTGCGCTCGGGCAAGGGCTTCTACGCCCTCGTCCGGCACGCGGACGTGGTCGAGGCCAGCCGCAACGCCAAGGTCTTCTCCAGCGAGCCCGCCGTCACCAACCCCGAGCCGCCCGGCTGGGTGAAGCAGGTGTTCGGCGAGTCGATGGTCAACATGGACGACCCGCGCCACGCCCGCCTGCGCCGCATCGTCACCCGCTCGTTCAGCCCGAAGATGCTGGCCGGGCTGCAGAGCGACATCGAGGCCGCCTGCGCCCGCATCGTCGACGACGTCGTCAAGGACGGCCCGCGCGACTTCGTGTCGCAGGTCGCCGCCCGCCTGCCGATCCACGTCATCTGCGACATGCTCGACATCCCGCACGAGCTGCGGGAGAAGGTCCACCAGCACGTCGACATCTCCACCGCCTACACCGGCGTGCGCCCCAGTCTGGCGCGCAGCGTCCAGATGGCCGGCCAGAACATGCTGGCCCTGCTGGCGTTGCAGCGCATGGTCATCAAGCTCGGCCACGAGCGCGTCGCCAACCCCAAGGGCGACCTGGTCTCGCTGCTGGTCAACGCCAACGTGGACGGCGAGAAGCTGACCGACAAGGAGCTCGGCTCGTTCTTCTCGCTGCTGCTGGTCGCCGGCAACGAGACCGCGCGCAACACCATGGCCCACGGCATCAAGCTGCTCACCGACAACCCGGCGCAGCGCGAGCTGCTGATGAGCGACTTCGAGGCGCACATCGGCAACACCGTCGAGGAGATGGTCCGCTACGTCTCGCCGATCATGCAGTTCCGCCGCACGGTCACCGAGGACTACTCGCTGCGCGGGCTGGAGCTGAAGAAGGGCGACAAGGTGGTGCTCTTCTACGGCTCCGCCAACCGCGACGAGTCGGTCTTCCCGCATCCCGACACGTTCGACATCACCCGAGAGACCAAGCCGCACGTCGGCTTCGGCGGCCCCGGCCCGCACTTCTGCCTGGGCGCCAACCTGGCCCGCCAGGAGATGCGCACCATGTTCCGCGAACTGCTGACCCGGCTGCCCGACATCCGCTCGGTGGGGGAGCCGGAGCTGCTGCTGTCCAACTTCGACAACAGCGTCCGCAGCCAGCCCTTCACGTTCTGACCCGCGCCGGCTCGTCTATTCGGACGCGAGCACGTTCGTCCGTACGGTGAGGAACGTGATCAGCGCCGCCACCGCCATCATCCCGGCGCTGATCAGCATCGCCGCCCGGTACCCCGCGTCGAACACCGACGGGCTCCGGAACGCCTCGCCCACCAGCCCCACCAGGGGCGGCACGGCGGCCACCGCCAGCAGGCCCCCGGTGCGGGCCACCGCGTTGTTGACGCCGCTGGCGGTGCCCGCGTGCCGGTCTTCGGCGGTGGCCAGCACGGTCGCGGTCAGCGGCGCCACCGCCGCCGACAGCCCCAGCCCGAACACGGTCACCGCCGGCAGCACCTGCAACGGGTACGACGCCCCGGGCCCGATCGTGCTCATCGCCACGAACCCGCCGCCCGCCAGCAGGATGCCGATCGTCATCGGCCAGCGCGGGCCGTACCGCTTGGCGACGTCCCCGGCGCGGGCCGACAGCAGCAGCATGAGCAGCGTGACCGGCAGCATCGCCATGCCCGCCGCGATCGGAGAGAACCCCGACACCACCTGCAACTGCACGACCAGCAGGAAGAACGCCACGCTCATGGCGGCGTACATGATCAGCGTCACGACGTTGATCGCCCCGAACATGCGGTTGCGGAACAGCTCCACGGGCACCAGCGCCTCCGGCGAGCGGCGCACCTGGACCGCCACGAACGCCGCCGCCAGCGCCAGCCCGGCGACCAGCGGCAACGGCGCGCCCTTCTGGATCAGCCCGTACGTGATCCCGGCCAGCGCCAGCGCCGCCAGCACCGCGCCCAGCACGTCGAAGCGGCCGGCCGCCTGCTCGTCCCTGCTCTCCGGCACGTGCCGCAGCGCCACCACCACGACGAGCAGCGCGAACGGCAGGTTCACCAGGAACGCCCACCGCCAGCCCACGCTCTGCACCAGCCAGCCGCCCAGCAGCGGCCCCGCCGCGCCGGCCACCCCGCCGAGCCCCGACCACGCCCCGACCGCCCGGGGCCGGTCGGCCCGCGCGAACGACGCCTGGATGATCGCCAGCGAGCCCGGCGTCAGCAGCGCCCCGCCGACGCCCTGCAGCGCGCGGGCGGCGACCAGGAACTCGATGTTCGGCGCCAGCCCGCACAGCGCCGAGGCCACCGCGAACCACACCGTGCCGACGAGGAAGACGTTGCGCCGGCCGTACCGGTCACCGAGCGAGCCGCCCAGCAGGATCAGCCCCGCCAGCGTCAGCGTGTAGGCGTTGACCGTCCACTGCAGCCCGTCCATGCCCGTGTCCAGCTCGCGCCCCAGGAACGGCAGCGCCACGTTGACGACGGTGCTGTCGAGCAGCGCCAGCCCGGAGCCGAGCACGGTCGCGACCAGCACCCACCGGCCGCGCGCGGACGCGAGCTCCAGATGTTCCCCCACCGATTCGGACGTCATGTCCGTAATCCTGCCACTATGTCGGTGGTCCGCGATCACCGCGCGGCGTGACTGCCCAGCGCCCGCAGCACGAACTCGCCCACCAGCGCCGCCGCCTCCTCGACGGTGACGCTCCCGCTGATGAGCGGCACCCGCTCGGCCCCGATGACCGCCAGGATCATCCGCGCCGTGGCCTCGGCGTCCGCCACCCGGAAGTCGCCCGCCGCGCCGCCGCTCTCCAGGATGCCCACCAGCACCCGCTGCATGGGCGCGACGTGCTCGGCGAGCTGCTGGTAGGCGTCGGGCCCGAGCGCCGCGCTCAGGTCGGCCGCGCCGGGGTGCGGATGGGCCAGCAGCCCTTCCAGTTGCAGCCGCACGAACGCCCGCAGCCGGTCCGCCGGCGAGGCGTCGCCGGGCAGGTCGCGCTCGTAGCTGTCGATGAAGTAGCGCGTCACCCGCTCGGTGAACGCCAGCAGCAGCGCCGCCTTGTCGGGAAAGTAGTTGTACAGGACGGTCCGGGTGATGCCGGCCTCGCCCGCCACGTCGGTCATGGAGATCGCGTCGATGCCCTGCGTCCGCGCCAGCCGCGAGACGGCCTGCAGGATGCGGTCACGCGTCTGAGCACGGTGCTCACCGATGGTGGCGGCCGAGATGCGGGGCATACGCCCATGGTAGGCCCGCCACCCCCTCCAGGCATTCCCCGCAGCCGGACGGGTGCCGAGCGCCGGCTCCGGGCCGGCCGGGGTCAGGCGGCGGTTCTGACGGAGCGCAGGAGCTCGGTCAGGACCTCCGTGTTCAGCTGGTAGGCGAGCTTGACCTCGCGGATCATGCGCCGGCGTTCGCGCTCGTCCAGGTCGAGGGCGTCCAGGCGGGAGCGGTACTCGTTCTTGAAGCGGGGGATGCTCTCCAGGGCGTCGAAGAAGTAGAAGTCGACGCCGCCGCCCCTGCCGTAACCGTAGATCTTCTGGAGCTCCATGCGGATGAACTGGCCGCCCGACAGGTCGCCCAGGTAGCGGGTGTAGTGGTGGGCGATGTAGCCGCACGGCCAGTCGGCCACCTGCTGGATGCGGGCGACCAGCGTGCGGGTGGACTTGGACGGGGCGATGCGCTCGCGCCAGGACGGGCCGTAGATCGTCGAAAGGTCGCGCTCCAGGGCCGGCTCGCGGTAAAGCTCCGGGAAGACGAAGTCGCCGGCGACCGGATGGCCGGCCAGGGAGCGGGACACGCCGTCGAGCGCCACGTACGCGAAGTAGTGCTGGGCCACCATCTCGCCGTACTCGTGCTCGGTCAGGCGGCCGGCCATGAGCTCGGACAGGTAACCTTCGGACTCGGCGGACTGGTGGTCTCCCCAGGTGGCGTTCCTCAAGGTCTCGGAGAACGGCGTCGTCACGGTCCACCCTCAATCACACGATGCTTTCATGACGAAGTGTCACAAACCTTGGGAACGCCCGTCAACCCTTTGCTGACACCGTGTCATCAAGTGCCTCCCCTCTCCGGGTAAAATCCCGGCGGCGGGCGGGTCAGCCGCGTGTGTAGCGGTGCTTGGCGCCCGGCGGGAAGTATTCCGGGTCGCCGCTCTCGCGCAGGCGGATGAACGGCATCTGCCGGCCCGCCGGCACGTACGCGGCGAACTCGCTGTTGAGGCGCAGCAGCTGGGCCAGGATCGACTGCCCGACGGCCTGGGCGATCTCGTCGGAGGGCTTCTCGCCCGGCATCAGCTCCACGGTCACCACGAGGTGCCGGTCGCGGCGGGCGTCCTCCGCCGCCTCCACCACGAACTTGCCGGTCACCGCGCCCGCCACCGTCGGCTGCTCCAGGCCGACCGCGATGTTCTCCGGGTACACGTTGGCGCCGTAGTAGGAGACCGTGAAGTGGCTGCGGCCGAAGACGTACACGAAAGGGCGCTCCGGGCCGGGCGCGGACGGCTCGAAACCGTGGTCACGGGCGAAGCCGAGCAGCCGCTCGTACGGCAGCAGGCCGCCCTGGTCGGCGATGTGGTAGCGGACGAGCGGGATGCCGTTGTCGCCGGAGAACAGCAGCGTGCCCTCGTGCTCCTCGAAGAAGCGGGCCCGCGGGTCGTACTGGAGGAGCGTGGGCAGCCGGGACTCGCCGAACAGCTCCCTGGCCACGGCGGGGCGGGCCGCCAGGAAGCGGCGCAGCTCGACCGAGAGCGGGGTCTCGTTGCCGAGGACGCCCGCGTCGGCGGTGCCGTACAGGGAGGCGACGCCGCGCAGCGGGTCGGCGATCCCGGCCCGCTCGCACACCAGCGTGCGCCACTCCTCGCTGAAGACCTCGCCGGCGGTGACCAGCTTGAGGTTCCACTCGTGCCAGGGCAGGTCCTCGGTGTCGATGACGTTCTTCAGGAACGGCGGGTAGCCCAGCAGCACCACCTGGTCGAAGTACGGGGCCAGCTCCGGCAGCACCCGGGCGATCTCCCTGCGGTCGGTGCCGGGGGCGACGACCGTGATCGGGTAGCCGCGCTCGGCGAGGTGACGGCAGCAGCTCACGGTGAACAGGCCGCCCACCCAGGTGCCGAGCGCGAAGCAGACCACGGCCAGGGTGCGCCGGCCGGCGGCGGCGAAGGAGTCGCGGAAGACCTCTTCGAAGCGGGCGGCCACGGCCCGCTCGTCGGAGGCCGAGCGCGGCCAGAACGACGGCACGCCGGTCGAGCCCGACGAGACCGCGATCAGGTCGCCGATCACGCCGCCCCGGCACAGGGCGGGGAGGGGGTGGCGGCGGATGTAGCCGTCCTTCGTGGTCATCGGCAGCCGCTGGAAGTCCTGGAGCGTCCGGACGCGCGCGGGGTCGATGCCGTGCTCGGCGAGGAACGCGCCGTAGGCGGGAACGGTCGCGGCCACCTGGCGGAAGAGCTCAACCGGGTCCATCAGCCGACTGTACGACTCCCACCCCCACCCCGCACCAGCCCGCCACCGCGCACCGCCCTGCTCCCGGGCCGCACCGGCCCGCCGCGCCGCCCTGCTCCCGGGCCGCACCGGCCCGCCGCGCCGCCCTGCTCCCGGGCCGCGCCGGCCCGCCGCGCCGCCCTGCTCCCGGGCCGCGCCGGCCCGCCACCGCGCGCCGCCCTGCTCCCCGGCGCCTGCCCGGCAGACCCTACTCGCCGGGGCGCACCAGGCCGGTCTCGTACGCCCGGACGATCGCCTGGGCCCGGTCGCGAAACCCTAACTTCATCAGCACCCGCCCGACGTGCGTCTTGACCGTCTGCTCGGCCACGACCAGCTTGTCGGCGACCTGGTTGGACAGCGCCCGCGCGACCGGATCACCCGCCGCCCCTTTCCCCGACCGGCAGCCTCGCCGCCACCTCGAACCCGCCGCCCGGCACCGGGCCGGCCTCCAGGACGCCGCCCAGCAGGGCCGCCCGCTCGCGCATGCCCACCAGGCCCTGGCCCGCGCCGGGTGGCCCGCCCGGCCTCGTGCCGGGGCCGCCGGCCACGCGCAGCCGCAGCTCCCCGCCCTCGCGCGCCAGCTCCACCCGCACGGCCGACCCGGGGGCGTGCCGCATCGCGTTGCTCAGCGACTCCTGCACGATCCGGTACGCCGACAGCTCCACGGCCTGCCCCAGCCCCTCCAGCGCCCCGGACCGCACGACCAGCACCGTCAGCCCGGCGGACCGGGCGTTGGCGACCAGCTCGTCCACCCGGTCGAGCCCCGGCTGCGGCGCGGTCTCGGTGCGGCCGTCCTGGTCGCGCAGCACGCCCAGCACCTGCCGCAGCTCCGCGATGGCCTCCAGCGAGAGCTGCCTGATCTCCGCCAGCCCCGTCTCCAGCTGCGCGGGATCGCCCGCCGCCCTGATCGGCACCGCCTCCGCCTGGATCGCGATCACCGACATGTGGTGGGCGACCACGTCGTGCAGCTCGCGGGCGATGCGGGCTCGCTCCTCCAGCACCGCCTGCGCGCCCTCGGCGAGCCGGCTGCGCCGCTTCTCCTCGGCCAGCCGGGAGGTGGCCGTGCGCCGCACCCGTACGTTGTGGCCGAGCAGCACCGCCACGGTCACGACGACCGTCACCATCGGCATCGAGTTGGGCTGGACGATCCACGCGGTCAGCACCGTGAGGATCCACACCGCCAGCGTGACGCGGCGCTCGCAGCGCACGGCGACGGAGTAGAGCACCATCAGGTAGGACAGCGCCGTGGGCATCGTGTAGGGCGGCTCGCCGGCGCCCACCTGGAAGGCCGTCCACAGGGCGACGGGCAGCAGGACGAAGGCCGCCCGCCACGCCGCCAGCGGCCACCGGTCGCGCAGCGCGACCGGGAGCGCGGCCGACGCGGCGGTGAGGAAGGAGAGCCCCGCCGGGACCGGCACCGGCGTCCGCCCGCTCACCGCCGCCTGCACGATCCAGCCGCTCACCATGTTCTGGGTCGTGACGAACAGGACGGCGGCCAGCAGCAGCTCCGCCACCTGCACCAGGCTGACCCGCTCGACCGGCACGAGCACCCGCAGCCAGGACGGCACGGTGACCGACAGCCGCGGCGAGCGCGGTGGCGGGTCGGCGTCGCCCCGGAAGAGCGCCAGTGCGAACGGCCGCACGAGCACCGCCCCCGGCACGCCCCACCGGGCCACCCACGCGTTCCACCCGCCGCTCCACCGGGCCGCCCACGCGCCCCATCCGTCACCCCATCGATCCCACCGGCCCCCGCCGGGCCCGCCGTCCCGAGGCCCGCCGTCCCCAGGCCCGCCGTCCCAGGACCGGGGGGCCCTCGGCGGGCCGGCGCCGGTCTCGGGGGCGCCGGCCGGGCCGGCGTCGGGCGGTGCGGCGAGGGTGCCAGGGCGTCGCCGCCGGAGGGAGATCACGCGGTAAAGGCTACGGTCGCCGGGCCCGTCCGGCGTCACCCCGAGGTCTGATCCTGTTCCTCCACCCTAGGTACCACTTACATGATTACGATCGCCCTGAGCGAACACCTTCAAGGAAGGGAACAACAGGCGGCTCCAATTGATTGAGTCGGTATAACTCAACCCTTGGGAGTTCGCATGAGTGAGAGCTTGACCCTCCCGGTCCTGCCGCTGGACGACGAAGTGGTCCTGCCGGGCATGGTGGTCCCGCTGGACCTGTCCGACTCCGAGGTGCGCGCCGCCATCGACGCGGCCCGTGCATCCGGTGGCAACAAGCCGCGGGTGCTGCTCGTTCCCCGCATCGACGGCCGTTACGGCGCGATCGGCGTCCGCGCGGTGGTGGAGCAGGTCGGGAGGCTGCCCGGCGGCGAGCCCGCCGCGGTCGTGCGCGGCGTGGACCGCGTCCGCGTGGGCAGTGGCACGACCGGGCCCGGCGCCGCCCTGTGGGTGGAGGCGCAGACGATCGACGTCGTCCCCTCCGGCGATCGCGCGCACGAGCTGGCCAAGGAGTACAAGGCCCTGGCCACCACGATCTTGCAGAAGCGCGGCGCCTGGCAGGTGGTCGACCAGGTCAACCAGATCGACGACCCGTCGGTGCTGGCCGACAGCTCCGGCTACACCCCTTGGCTCTCCACGGCGCAGAAGGTCGAGCTGCTGGAGGCGGCCGACCCCGCCGAGCGGCTGACCAGGCTCATCGAGTGGTCGCGCGACCACCTCGCCGAGCTGGACGTCGCCGAGACGATCCGCAAGGACGTCCAGGAGGGCATGGAGAAGCAGCAGCGCGAGTTCCTGCTGCGCCAGCAGCTCGCCGCCGTCCGCAAGGAGCTCAAGGAGCTCAACGGCGACGCCGAGACCGAGGAGGAGGACTACCGCTCCCGCGTCGAGGCCGCCGACCTGCCCGACAAGGTGCGCGAGGCCGCGCTCAAGGAGGTCGACAAGCTCGAGCGCACGCCCGACCAGTCGCCCGAGACCGGCTGGATCCGTACCTGGCTGGACACCGTCCTCGACATGCCGTGGAACGTCCGCACCGAGGACAACTACGACATCACCGGCGCGCGGGACGTGCTCGACGCCGACCACACCGGGCTGAAGGACGTCAAGGACCGCATCATCGAGCACCTGGCCGTGCGCAAGCGCCGCCAGGACCGCGGCCTCGGCGTGGTGGGCGGCCGCCGCAGCGGCGCCGTGCTCGCCCTCGCCGGCCCTCCCGGAGTCGGCAAGACCTCGCTGGGCGAGTCCGTGGCCCGCGCGATGGGCCGCAAGTTCGTCCGCGTCGCGCTCGGCGGCGTCCGTGACGAGGCGGAGATCCGCGGCCACCGGCGCACCTACGTCGGCGCGCTGCCCGGCCGCATCGTCCGCGCCATCCGCGAGGCCGGCTCGATGAACCCGGTCGTCCTGCTCGACGAGGTCGACAAGGTCGGCGCCGACTACCGCGGCGACCCGACGGCCGCGCTGCTGGAGGTGCTCGACCCGGCACAGAACCACACCTTCCGCGACCACTACCTGGAAGTCGAGCTCGACCTGTCCGACGTGCTCTTCCTGGCCACGGCGAACGTCCTGGAGGCCATCCCGGGCCCGCTGCTGGACCGCATGGAGATCGTCACCCTCGACGGCTACACCGAGGACGAGAAGGTCGCCATCGCCCGCGACCACCTGCTGCCGCGGCAGCGGGAGCTGGCCGGGCTGACGGCCGAGGAGGTCGTCGTCGAGGAGGCCGCGCTGCGCAGGCTGGCCGCCGAGTACACCCGCGAGGCGGGCGTGCGCTCGCTGGAGCGGGCGGTCGGCAGGGTGCTGCGCAAGGTGGCCGCCAAGGACGAGCTGCCGGTCACCGTCGGCGAGGCCGACCTGGTCGAATACCTCGGCCGGCCGCGCTTCGTGCCCGAGTCGTCCCTGCCGGAGACCGCCCAGCGCACCTCGGTGCCGGGCGTCGCGACCGGCCTGGCCGTCACCGGCGCCGGAGGCGACGTCCTGTACGTGGAGGCGTCGCTGGCCGACCCGGAGACCGGCGAGACCGGCCTCACGCTCACCGGCCAGCTCGGCGACGTGATGAAGGAGTCGGCCAGGATCGCGCTGTCCTACCTGCGCTCGCACGGCGCGGAGCTGGAGCTGCCGGTCACCGCGCTGAAGGACCGGTCGGTGCACGTGCACTTCCCGGCGGGCGCCGTCCCCAAGGACGGTCCCTCGGCGGGCGTGACGCTGACGACCGCGCTGGCCTCGCTCCTGTCCGGACGCCAGGTCCGCAGCGACGTGGCCATGACCGGCGAGATCTCGCTGACCGGGCGGGTCCTGCCGATCGGCGGCGTCAAGCAGAAGCTGCTGGCCGCGCACCGGGCGGGCATCACCACCGTCCTCATCCCGGCCCGCAACGAGCCGGACCTGGACGACGTGCCCGAGGAGGTCCGCAACGAGCTGACCATCCACGCGGTCAGCGACGTGCGCGAGGTCCTGGACATCGCGCTCACCCCGGCCGAGGTCGCGACCACCGTCGCGGCCTGACCCGGCCACGCCGCGAGGCGCGGCGCGTCGGGGCGGGCCCCCCGCCCGGGGGGGCGGGGGGGGGGCGGGGGGCCCGCGCGGGGCGCGC